>JANPHB010000146.1:0-8684 GCA_031424235.1 Pirellula sp. | reverse complement strand
CTACCTTGGCTACGGCGTGACGCTTGGCTCCTGGTTTCTCGACGGTCGAGTACCGATTGAAGTGACTTGCGTGTGCGATGAACCCAAGGGACTTGAGGTTGACGAGCATTCGATAGCTATCGCCCGCTATGAATTCGGTGTTAGCAAGTTCGAAACCCGCTGGGGTACATTCACCGATCCGTGGATACATCAACCACAGCCGAAGTGCGGTTTTGTTTTAGTTGGAACCGAAGGCACGATCAGCTCCTATGACTACGAGTCGACGGTGCGAGTTCAAGACCGTGCGAACCCAGCCGGTGTGCAAGTCGCAGCCGATCAACTCGATGCGCCGAATCAAAATCCGGTGCAGCATCTTGTTCATTGCCTTCAAAATAACTTGCCAATCGAAGGCCCACTATCACCAGCGTTGAGCCGATTAGGTCAACGCATCGTCGACACGGCCTATCAGAGCGCACGGCAGAAACGCACGCTTCAGCTTCTAAACTAGCGACTTCCGTAGCTGGTTTCGTAAGAAACCGGTTGCAGCAGAGACGTTAAACATCTTTGACCTCAATTTTCGCAACGAAAATGTAGTTCGGGAGGGCGAGGCGGGCGAGGCTCCTGCCGAGCTTGTGCATTTTGATGTTGCACAAATTAGGCCTGAAAGGCCGACATATCCCTAGCCGTGGCTGATAAGCCACGGTCCGAAGGCTAATCGAGAGACGAGCCCTGAAGGGCAACGCTGTGAAGCATTTCTAACAACGAAAACAATAGTTTGCGCCTCACAAGTCGCATCCGGCACGTGCGACTTTTGGCACGTCAGTTTTGCCGACAGTGACTTTTGATATTCGTCGTTTGTCCGGTTCGGGCTTGTCCCGGGTCAAGCCCCAGCCGTCCTGAAATGCTTCACAGCGTTGCCTGAAGGGGCGACACATGATCGGAGTGTGTCGGCCCTTCGGGCCTTGAAATCCTTCGGATTCGCAAGTCCGGTGCCTCACGGCACCGGCAAAGGATGTGTCGAGCCTTCGGCCCTAAATACAAATAGTGCAACTTCAAAACTTGCGCGTCGTGCTGATATCCGATATCACTTGCCTGTGCATCGTGCTATCCAATTTCACTAGCTTGCGCGTCGTGCTAGGCTCACGCGGGTACGATTATGCCGCCAAAACCATATTGCTTGAAAAATGGTATTGGGAGACTCGCACCGAAGTTGCGACGGTTTTGGCGTGGCAGTACTCCTCCCCCAAAAGAAGCGCGGGATATGGTTAAGGACACGAAACCACCTCAAGCAAAACCTAAAGGCGGAACGTGACTCGTTAGTCGGTTTTTGCACCAATCCTGTTTCGTTTGCCATCGCTCCGTGAATCCAGCCTAGTGGATGTGGAAGGTCGTATCCGTGGCAAGATAAACACATTGGCTCTTGTCGAAAGCCCCTGACTGTCCCTATCCTAGTTGCAGCTCAGAAGCGGTTTGCCGTCATTTTGACCAGACCAGTCCTTTGTCCACGCTAAATTCCCCTATGTCCGAGCCTAGTTCTCGAGTTCAAAAGACCATCGCTGCCATGCGCGGTGTACGGCCAACTATCCTTCCATCCTTATTGTTGTGCGATTTCGCCAACTTGGAAAAGGAAGTTCGTTTGTTGGAAGAAGCGGGAGTGGATTGTCTTCACCTAGATGTTATGGATGGCAATTTCGTGCCTAACATCAGTTACGGGATGCCGATCGTTTCTGCGATTCGCAAGGTGACGGACTTGACGCTCGATGTTCATTTGATGATCCGGGACCCGAATACTTATGCATCGCAATTTGTGGATGCGGGCGCGGATTTGATTACTTTCCATATCGAAGCGTTGCCGCAGCCAAGTGATTTACTTGGAAAGATTCGTTCGCAGGGAGTCGCTGCGGGATTGGCGATCAATCCCTCGACCGAAATGAGTCATGTATTACCATGGGTAAGCCAGTGTGATTTGGTTTTGGTCATGAGTGTTGAGGCTGGGTTTGGCGGCCAAGCGTTTCATCCGATCGCTTTGGAGCGTTTATCGGCACTGAGAAAAGACCATGGCCCCGATCTACTTTTGGAAGTAGATGGTGGCGTCAATATAAAGACAGTTGGCCAATGCACGGCCAGTGGAGCGGACCTGCTTGTTGTGGGTTCTGCTATTTTTCGCGAGGCAGATTACTGTCAAGCGATGACTCGATTGCGTCGGGAAATGCAGACTTGATCATGCATCCCAACACGATCGTATCGATGACTCTCCGGAACAATTGTTTATGTGTAATGTAGTTGTAGTGCGACCAGGCTCGACACTTTTCGATGAGCAAGAGCGAATCAAAGGTAGTCTGGACATGCCGCTATCGGCTTCGGGAATTGAACAAGTCCATCGGATCGCAAGTGAAATTGCGAAGCTACCGATTTCAACGGTTTATTGTGGACCATGCGAATCGGCACAAAGCACCGCTAAGGAGATCGCGGAGCACACGCGGGCAAAATGGAAAGTCTGCGACTGCTTTCGCAACTTGGACCACGGTTTATGGCAAGGCAAGCTGATCGAAGAATTAAGGCGTCAGCAGCCGCGACTCTTTAAGCAGCTTCAAGAGAACCCTCGCTCGTTTTGTCCCCCTGGAGGAGAGACGGTTGCCGAAGCAGAAGCTCGGGTCGAAAAGCTCATCGTGAAACTTTGCAAGAAGCATTCCAACGAAACCATCGCGGTCGTTATACCGGAACCGTTGGCCAGTTTGATTGCAGCCAAGCTGAAGGAAACCGATCTGGGCGATCTTTGGAAATCCGAATGCGACAATGGTTCGTGGGAAATGATCGATTCCGATACGCATGATACCATCGGCACACAATTAGTCTCGGCCAACCGGGTTGGAGCCAATTCTTCACCCTCGGTCGCCCAATAGGAAAGTAAAACGCGATGTCAACTGTAGAACTGCCAAGCACACCCGACGCGGTGCCGACCGCAAGCAAACGAGGTGTGCCGGAAGGGCTTTGGATCAAGTGCCCTGGATGCGGAGATTCGATTTATCGTAAAGAAGTCGAACGCAATCTCAATGTGTGTCCGAAATGCAAATATCACATGTACGTATCGGCCCGAGAGCGGATTGCTCAGTTGCTGGACGAAGGAACTTTTGAAATATGCGATGAGCATATTATGCCGACAGATCCGTTGAATTTTTCGGACAAAAAACGGTATTCGGAGCGTTTGGTTGCGGAGCAAGTTCGGACGGGGCTGACAGATGCGGCTATGTGTGGCACGGGGATGATTCGCGCACGCCGCGTCGCCATCGCAGTGACCGATTCGGCATTCATCATGGGGAGCATGGGCTCGGTCGTTGGCGAACGACTGACGCGTTTAATCGAACGAGCGACGGAGCATTCGTTGCCATTGATCATTGTAAGTGGCTCGGGAGGAGGCGCTCGAATGCATGAGGGCATTTTGTCTCTTATGCAAATGGCGAAAGTTTCTGCAGCGCTGGCTCGTTACCACGCAAACAAAGGCTTGTATGTAAGCGTCCTGACCAACCCAACGATGGGTGGCGTTGCAGCTAGTTTTGCTAGTCTCGGTGACTTGGTTTTTGCAGAACCCAAAGCCTTGATTGGCTTTGCCGGTCCAAGAACCATCAAAGCGACCCTCAAAATTGAGTTGCCAGAAGGATTTCAAACGAGCGAGTTCTTGCTAGAGCACGGATACATCGATCGGATCGTAGATCGCTGGCGGCTAAAGACTGAAATCGCGGCCGCCATCGACTACTGTGGCAAACTGTAGTCTATGCGTGATCGTTTCTGCCGTAGCTGAATTCGTAAGAATTTAGAACCAAAGACTACCTTAGCAGAACCAGCTGAATTCTTACGAATTCAGCTACGAATCTAATAACCAATATACTCGCGAATCTTCGCAGAGAAGTCTGGGCTGTCTTTGTACAAGCTTGCGACGGACGTGATTCGAGCTTTTTCGCGAGCGATCTCAAACGGTTCAACCACATCCAGAAGTCCGAGCTCGTATGCGAGGCGATCGGAATGTCCCGGGAGTAAAACGCGCCAGTCTGCTGGAATGCTTCCGGGACGCAGTTTATTGATGTGATTCACCAAGTTGGTGGTGCAATTGTTGTTGATCGTGTCGTAGTTTTCGGGAACACGTTGCAGTTGGTTGGCCCGTTCGAGCATATCGACCAGCAAATTCTGTACTTGGTCTGGCGTGGCCCTACCTGGATACAAATACACCTCGACCTTGCGGGCATCGGTTCGCAATGGGATCAAGTCCCGTTCATCGCCGATCAAGTACATCAATTCGAATTTGTTGGTGATGCCGCGAATCGGAGAATAGGAGGCACCGTAGTCGAGTCGTGCCTCGACGGAAATGATAAAGTGGCGTCCATCTCGAAGGCCGAAGCTGAACATCGTATGCGCCAAGAGAGAATTGTTTTGGAATGGAACAATGATGAAATCGATACGATTCACGTCAGCGAGAGCAAACCGCATGTCATAGTGTCGAACGTCGTAATCGGTCTCGGTGCGATAGCGACAATTGCGAACATGCTTGATGACGATATCTTCATCCTGGAACTCGGCAAATGGCATGATCGCAAGATCGGGACGCCATAACCGATTTGGCCCCATCTCCTTCTTGGGGAAAAGTTTTTCTCGACTTGCCGCGAGGAATCCTGGTGTGGTCGGATCTTTGAAGGGACGTGTGCAACCAACCTGAAACAAAACGCACGTTAAGATTAGGGTGGTTTTGAGCCAACTTGGGAGAAGCACTCTTGTGCCCTTGTTGTTGGTTCGTTGCATGGATCCATCCGCCTCAATTCACAATCAGGTCGCCAGAACTCAGTACGTGTAGCAAGCAAATGGTGACTAAGTCAAGGCTGATAGACAAATGGAACAATGGCACTCACTTTGTTAGCGGAACGGCGCAAATGACTTGTTGATTTCGTACTTGTCCAAACGCATTTCGTTTAACAGTCAGCCGAAGGCGTACTGTCAAAGAAGCCAAGTACGCCTTCGGCTGACTGTTAAACGAAGAAATCAACAAGCCGCAAGTCGTCCGATGAGTGACTAGTAAATGCCGCGAAACCGGAGGGCTCGCGCCCGGCCGTTACAAAAACACGGGAACGAGAATGGATTTTTGCCAATCGCCGCGGCTTGCCCAGTCGCTATAATGGAAGGGTCCATTTTCTTGATTCCACACAGTCCCTCCAACCCCGTTCTTGAGGACCTTTGAATGTCGATGTATCGAAAAACCCTTATGGCAGGTATTGCAGCAATGGCAATCGTTTCAGGCTACGGCGACAAGCCGCTTTCGCCAATTTCTTCCGCCCAGGCAGCGGACGCCCCGAAGGCAGAAGTGCCAAAGGTCTTTTCTTTCAAAGCGAAAACGCTCGAAGGAGAGACGGCAGACCTCAGCAAATATGCTGGAAAAGTTGTTGTTTTTGTCAATGTTGCTAGCAAGTGTGGTGCAACGCCTCAGTATGCAGCTCTTGAAAAGTTGTACGAGAGTTACAAGGAAAAAGGACTTGTTGTTGTGGGGGTACCTTCCAACCAATTTGGTGGACAAGAACCAGGCACCAGCAAAGAAATTCGCGAGTTTTGCAACAGCAAATACCATGTGACCTTTGATCTTCTAGAAAAAGCGAACGTCAAAGATGCTGGGTCTGAAAAGGCTTGCGAGCTTTTCGCTTACTTGTCGGCACAGGATGCAAAACCTGCCGGCAAGGGGCCTGTAGGCTGGAACTTTGAGAAGTTTATTGTTGACCGAAAAGGCAATGTTGTTGGCCGTTTCAAGACTGGGGTAGAGCCCGATTCCAAAGAAATGATAGCTGTCATCGAAAAAGCTTTGGCGGAATAAGTTTTTCTATCCGAGGCTTGAGCTGACTAAGGCCCTTTCACACTCTGTCTATGGACTTAGCCGGGGACGCGCTGCAACCCAGGCTGTTACGCATGAAGTAGCGAAACTCGTCAAGAGTTTTGGTTTTTAGGCGATGCAGCCGAAAGTCTTGACGACTTTCGCTACGCAGACGCCTGTTCCAAACCGGGGCGGAGGGACGAGTGCGGATTGTCGGAAAACACTAGTTTTCGTGCTCGGAGGGTGCCGATTTCCTTTTTGCTCTTCCGTAAAAGCTTGGGTTTTGTACACTTTTGCTTGAATACTACAGTTTTTGCCGCTCAGCCGTCTGATACCAACGTTGGTACTGGAACCTGCTGGGCGATTTTTGTTTCCTTTTAGGCTGCGTTTCGGGAAATCTGGGACGCACAACGCTGGGTGGAGTATGGACCTAACCAAACTACGCAATATTGGCATCAGTGCTCACATTGACTCGGGCAAGACAACACTCAGCGAGCGAGTTCTGTTTTACGCTGGCCGAATTTACAAGATCGAAGAAGTTAAGGGTGACGGCGACGGCGCCACGATGGACTATATGGAGCTGGAGCAAGAGCGTGGAATCACAATCACCAGCGCCGCGACCCAGCTTCAGTGGAAAGACCACGTCATCAACTTGATCGACACCCCTGGCCACGTGGACTTCACCATCGAAGTCGAACGTTCGCTTCGCGTGCTCGACGGCGCTGTTCTCGTCCTCTGTTCAGTGGGTGGCGTTCAAAGTCAGTCGTTAACCGTTGATCGTCAAATGCGCCGATACGGCGTGCCTCGTTTGGCATTCGTCAACAAAATGGACCGAACCGGCGCGGACGCTTACCGCGTGACTCAACAAGTTCGCGACAAGCTCAATGCAGACGCGATCATGATGCAAATTCCGATTGGCGCTGGTGAAACATTCGAAGGCGTCGTCGACTTGGTCGCCATGCGTGCTTCGTTCTTCGAAGGCAAAGACGGCGAAATCGTTCGCGAAGAAGAAATCCCAGCAGCCCTGCTCGACAAGGCCAAGGAAATGCGTCAGAAGATGCTTGAGTCGTTGTCGATGTACAGCGACGAAATGATGGAATTGCTGCTCAGCGAAGAAGAAGTTCCATCGGAATTGGTTTACCGGGTATGCAAAGAAGCGACTCAACAACTGAGAATGACTCCTGTGTTCTGCGGCAGTGCTTATAAGAACAAAGGGGTTCAGTTGCTGTTGGATGCGGTGTTGCGTTACCTCCCAAGCCCACTCGATCGAGAAATCAAAGCTCGTAAGGTCGGGGACGAATCCGTCAAATTGGACCTCAAGCCAGACAAGGATTTGCCGTTCGTTGGAATGGCGTTCAAGATTTTGGAAGATCCGTTTGGTCAGCTTACGTTTATGCGTATCTACCAAGGAAAGATTTCCAAGGGCGAAATGTACATTAATCAACGTACCAGCAAAAAAGAACGCTTTAGCCGTATCGTTAAGATGCACGCAGACAAGCGCGAAGAAGTTGATACGGCAGAAGCAGGCGACATCGTCGCGATCATGGGTATCGATTGCGCAAGCGGTGAATCGTACAGCAACACCCGAGATTATTGCACTCTCGAAAGCATGTTCATCCCGCAGCCTGTTATCAAGATGGCTGTTACGCCAGCTAGCCGTGCAGACTTTGACAAGATGAGTAAAGCGTTGAATCGATTCCGCAAAGAGGATCCAACGTTTCAAGTCTACAATGACGAAGAAACGAATGAGACCATCATTTGCGGGATGGGTGAATTGCACTTGGAAATCTACGTCGAACGCATGCGACGCGAGTACAAGGTCGAAGTCACCGTGGGGTCACCTAAGGTCAGCTACAGGGAAGCACCTGGCGCACCAAAGGATTTCAATTACAAGCATAAGAAGCAAACGGGTGGTTCGGGACAATTTGCTCATATTGTGGGCAAGATGACGCCAATCGATCCGGAAGGCGAAGTGACGTTTGAGTTCGAGGACAGCGTCACTGGTGGGCGTATTCCAAAGAATTTCATTCCACCTGTGGAGAAAGGATTTCGCGATTCGCTCCTCAAGGGGCCACTCGCTGAGTTTCCTGTGGTCGGTGTGAAAATGGAATTGACTGACGGTAGCTACCACGATGTGGACTCCAGCGAACGTTCGTTCTATATCGCTGCTTGCGATTGCTTCCGCGAAACCATTCGCGAATCCAATCCATTGCTGCTTGAGCCGATCATGAAGTGTGATGTGGAATGCCCAGAAAATGACCAAGGTTCCGTGGTAGGTGACCTTATCTCGCGTCGTGGTTTGGTTACACAAACAGACTCGCGTGACCGTGTCTCCTATATAAGTTCCGAAGTGCCATTGGCAAATATTTTCGGTTACTCGACCGATTTGCGAAGCATGACCAAGGGGCAAGGCACGTTCTCGATGGAATTGGCCAAGTACTCGCCAGTGCCTCGAAACTTGCAAGACGACATTATCGCTGAACGCAAGAAGCAACTTGCTGCACGAGCATAGTTCGGGGTATGCCTGATTAAGAGAAAAAAACCTAGGTCTAGCAACCTAGGTTTTTTTGTGCCTTGGTAACCCGGTGTGTAAGCGAACGAAGCCAACAGTGTAAAACGATTGTCCTCAATCGTTTCCGCCCTGGAGATTGAAATAGGTAAGTCAGTCAACGTTCCAATCGCTTCGAGGCCGTTCTGGCAAATCGGGCGCTAAGTGCCGGCCAAGCGATTGAGGACAATGAATCCTGTAAAGCCGTCATTCCATCGGTGCGTATGATGAAAAGGGTAACCTTTCCATCGCACGAGGAGACTGGCAATGATAGCAAAAATCGTAGGGCAGTTCGCAAAACAAGCGCCCGCA
>JANPHB010000145.1:0-2688 GCA_031424235.1 Pirellula sp. | reverse complement strand
CCAACTCGCTTATTGTGACCCGCACACGAAATTAGTTGGCCGAAGTGGGAGCCCATTTGGAGCTCGGAATGTAGGCCAAAATAATACTGGTGCGGCGTTTTTTACCCCGAGTTTGAATAACCTACTTTTAGCCGAAATTGTTTTCGGTTTCAACCTCGAGCCAACTGCAGACGAATTTAACTCGCTGACTCATGCGCTCGCACAGAGCGCACGAAGACTTACCGGAGACGTTCGCTGCAGTTGGTTGGCTCGAGACTTACGAATCCTCAGATGACGTCTCCGGTTTGACACGCCGGAGCTTCGGATCGACGATGAATTGCCCGAAGTTCCCCCTGCGTTCAAAGGGCAGCCCGTCAAACTAACTTAGGAGCATCTTTTGGCTCAGCTTGAGTAGCAAAATCGGTGTTGCTGCTCTCGAAACTGGAATGCGTTGGACACAAAGTAGAGCATTGTCGGTCTAAGAACGGCGTGCAGGAGAAGAGGATGTGGACTCGTTGGCAAAGCCCCGAACTTCATTAACGGACGAAAGCAAAGCAGAGAATCCCCCACCCCAAGACTCTACGCGGCCTAGGAATTGTTCGTTACCTCGCCGACTGCACCCACGCATTCCATAACTCTTTTTAAATTCTTTTCGAACTTCGCGGTTTCTTTGCAACGTGATGCGAATCAGGACCAACCAAGTCTATTCATGTCGGATTTCACAGTTGGGAATGATCTCATGCAACAACTTGGGATCGATCTTCGTTCCACCGATATCTATCCACTTCAAGTTCGGTAGCTTCTCAAGGTCAGGAATGCACTGGTTTGTTAAGTTCTTGCAACACGAAAAATTGAGCTTCACTAGCGACTGGATTTCTGCCAACGACCCAATTCCAGTATCCGTGATGTTTTCGTTATGGTTCAATTTAAACGACGTAAGCTTTAGCTGGCTTAGGGAGGCGAGGCCCTTATCCGTTATATTCCCTGCTAATATTTCACCGAGACTCAATTCACGCAAACCCTCGATCGTCGCCAAAAATTCAAGGTCATCATCAGTGACCGACGAGGGTAGCCGTACAACCCCATCCGCAATTCGCATACGAAAGGATGAAATGTTGATTTCAGCTTGTGGGTTGGATTTTGCATAGTTCAGAACTGCAGGAATCGGAGCATCATCGCAAAACGACACTTTCGCCAATCGCTCCGAAACCGGTAATAGCTTAATTCCGACCTCGGTGAGAGGCAGTGCACTCAGGTCCAAAATCTCGAGGTTCGGTAGTGTAGAGAAAACCACCACACAGCTTTCGTCAAAGTTCTTCGCAAAGTTACCCGGATTGATTTTAGGGAAACGGAGGTGATTGAGCGATTGCAATCCCGACAATTGCTTTAAACCATTGAAATCCAGGTGGTCAGTACTGAATGACAAGCTTTTCAACTTCGGCAATTGCCGCACGTGTCGAAGGACGTCCTCAGTAATCCTAAGGAGATCGAGACTCAAAAATTCAAGCGATTCGAATCCGACAAGAGATGATCCGTCGGCAAGCTCTCCAATGATTTGCAGTGAAGTGAGGTGAGGTAGTCTTGCTACGACTTCTAGTAGGTTTTCCTTTCTCCTGGGAATAGAGATCGTGACTCGCGTTATCCGATTATTCTCAAATGAAAATCCACTGAAGTAAGGAATCTCCGTTGAAATCTTCTCGAACACTTGTCGTTCCGTCGCATCCGTAATCTGGGAACTGGTGCGAAGCCATTTTTCCAGTTGGCCGGAATGCAGGGGTGCGATTAGTTCAACCTGTCCAGACTTTATGCTGATGAAGCGATGCCATCCCCCTTCCCGTGGATGAAGAACTAAAAATCGATCAATATCGGACTCCGCTTCCTGATCGTCGCGACGGCTATCATCAGTTCTAGTTTCTCGGTCGCATCGAAAGACGCGACGCTCCTGGCCGGTTGCATCTGGCAAGTTCAAATCGATGAGCTTCAATGTTTCGGGAGAGAACCCCATTAGCGTGGTCCTTTGGATGTTTCCCAAAGGGTCCAGACCTAAATGATTGCCGTCGTCTAGCAACGAGATCTGATCCTCATATTGTTTGATATTGAGGGTGCACATACGATTCACCTTCGGATCACGAACGATTGGACCTGAGAACAGTTCTAGCATCGACGGGTTGCTCTTCGGCGTCTGCTCAGATAGAAGCTGACGTCGCTCAGATTGCAACGGCAAGACTCGGCTAATACGCCCATCGGAATCCATGATCAAGATGCGACAGTCACTTGGTTTTTCTGAGTCTAGCACCAGCCGGACATGCGACAAAGTCGTATCGTCTTTGGAAAAGAAAAGTTCGCCCGCGGTCGCCTCTTGAGGATAAAGGAATTCGTTTGGAGCTTTCGCATTCTCGAGCTTCCGGAACGTCACTGGCATTTTCCTTAAAGGCAAGGTCGATCGGTCCGCATCACCAAATCGATCCAAGGTAGGCACGCCCGAGTAGAGGGTAATCATTCCTTTCCAACCATTCGGTTCCGAAGGGATGATTTCTAAGTCGATTGCGCATATCGCTGTCTTGCGGAGACCTGTCTTCTCGCCATCGATCTCAATCAACGGAAATATCCAATCGGTTTGGTACTTGATGGCATCGTCTCTGACGCAAGCTGTTGCAAATAGCGTTGGTAGCAGCAGGCATAACGAGAATCGTCTTGCAATCACGATGA
>JANPHB010000144.1:0-26956 GCA_031424235.1 Pirellula sp. | reverse complement strand
ACTCCCGTTTGGGGCTTGTGGAGTAAATACGATCTATGTGGCTGCGTTGACAAGCTGCTGCAGGCAACTTGACAACATCAACGTCCTAAGCTTCTAAATTCGCTTAAAACTGTCAACGGAACAGATACTAGGAGGCTGGCGGATACTTCATAATGAACGTCCCAGGTTGTCTTTCTGAGCAACGGCGAACCCGTGCCGCGAAGCCCGCAAAAGTGCATGTTGCGGGCAAATGGTTAGTACCCCAGAATACATTGGAATTCTCTGTGGGTAGAAGTAAAACCTGCTACCCAATCTAACCGACTTTTCAAATCAGGTACACCTCGTCATCCCCCAACCCCTTCTCCTCCTGAGGATCCTGAGGAGGAGAAGGGGAGTTAGAATATCATGCGCACTGGATTCGCCGCTCGTCTAATCATTGGACTTCTCGCCCTTAGAAATCAAACGCCAATCGAGTTCCAAACCCGTGAATGGTGCCACTTCCAGCAGCAACCGATGCAACATCAGCGACATTTCGATCGGTAGCCGAGTAGTTGAATTGCCACTTCATGTTTGGATTCCAGTACCAGTTTAGACCGGCGGTCAAGTTGTCGAGAATACCGCCGTTGAGTCCTTGATCGTTTAGGTCGAGGTGATTGTACCGCACACCAACTTGCCAAGCTCCCATGCCGCTTATACCTCCATCACACTTGCGTGGCTTGAAAAATTGTGTGTGAGGTCGCACCCGTTCGAAGGCTCCATTCTTTTTGCTGTAGTGATCATGTTCCCCTGTGAGGAAGTAAAGTACTTGAACGTATCCACCATGATAGACAGCACTTCTGGTGGTTGGGCCGCCAAGCGTCGCACTCGCGTCCTGAAGGGAATTGACCAAGTATTCGGACTGGAACGTAAAGGAGTTCCATACCCCAACAAGTTCGCCGTTGGCTGTTTGTTGGTCATCTCCGACGAGGGTTATGTTTGCAGGAGTTGGCCATGCTGCTGACAGACCGGAGCGGACTGCGTCACGTGTTCGGAACGTTTGAAACCGTCCCGGCACGCCGGCCTGTGAAACGGCGGTACTCTGTCGACCGGACACACCAACGTGCAAAAGTTGTGCACCATCGTTTTCATAGGCAAGAAGCCGAGTGACACGTCCTGTTACGGAAAAGTCGCCGTCCCCAGTCGAATTGCCGAAGACATTGTTCGTCGGTTTGTAGACACCTATATTCCAAACGCCTCGCTCATTGTCATAGGTATTGAAAATCGAAGCTCCCATTTGGAATCCATTGAACAATCCACCATAGAACGCATCCTGATTGAAGGATCGCTCCATGAACGGCAAGTATCGGCTGCTCACAATGTGCTCGAAGCCAATCTGTTCTTTTTGATTTCCAATCTTGAGGTTGCCAACAATTGGCAGTTCCTTGATCGTCCACCACAAGTCGGTCGGCGACGTTACAGCTTCGTCAAGAAAACCAGTAGAGCCTGGCTGATTGCGAACTCGTATGGAATTGACGAAGTCGTACTCAAATGCGAATTCGTGGACTTCATAGAGCGTTCCATCAAGTCGCATACGTGCCCGACGGAAGTCCGCACCGTCGCCATATGGGGCGTTGATGTTTTGGTTGACGTTTTGAGGAACGTCGAACCACGAGTTATCGAACTGCACTCGACCACCGACGTGAACTCGGAAGTGCTTGTCTTTGGTTGAAAACTCGGGGCCATCGTTCCATTTGGCGGTCATCGCCAAATCACGGTCCTTCTTTTCTTTGGCGGTCAGCTTGCTCTCTTTCTCGGTCTCTTTGTCTTTCAAATGCTTGTCGATGATCTTTTTGACATCCGATTCCGACAGCCCTTTGGCTTTGGCCACGTCTTCTTCATAGATGCCTTCCGGCTCGCTGAGCGTGTAGGAAGCAGGAATGCTGAAAGCTGGTTTCGCTGGTTCCTCGCTCAGCACGTATTGGCCGAGTGGATGATAAGGGATTTCAGGCTGAAATGGCTCCTGAGCGAGAAGCGAGCCCGAAGCCGCCGAGAAGACAGCGAAATTGGTTAATAGGAAATGCCGCCTAAAGGCATTGATAGAAATGCGCATTTGTCTCTTCCTTGAGTTGCTTTGATGCCAACATCCTTGTCAGCTTGATGACGTTTTCGGCCCAAGATCATTAAGAACGGCTCTACTTTTCTTAACATTGCCTTCACAAACCAAATCCAGTTCGTTCTGTATCGAAGGTAGTGGATGTGTGGAAAGTAACGGAAATCCCAGCTCTGGTTTCGTTAGCTTGCAAACATAAGTGCGGACTATGCCGCGGGCTTGGTTTCCAAAAGCAGACTGCTTTCTTGACGGATCGATTTAACTCTCTTACATGCAAAATGACCGAACTCATTGCTTACTGCTTATTTTTACCGCCAAAATAACAATCTGGTCACAAATGGCTCGATAGCTTGCACGTTGCACAAATGTGTGGCCGATACGGAAATCATATGGGGATTGAACAACGTCCCCTAACTATCAACCTCGAGTCTCCATGGACGGCGACATCGAACTGCGGTAAGGACACCGATTCTTGATTCACTCAATCCCTGGTCCATTTTCAAAACATCAGCCCTCGCTCAAGCTAAGGTCCTTCCTTGCTTCGCTAGCACTCGTTTCAACAGCCGCCTCCGTATTTGCACAACAACCCGCTCCACTTGAGCCGGTAGACCGCAACACAGAGCCACTCAAAGCAAATTCGCCGCCCCCCAAAAAGCCAACCAATGATCTCGAAGCCATCTTGGGGGACGTCAGTTCGATCGGATCGCTTTCCGATGTTCGCAAGTCCCGGACAGGCTTGCCTTCCGTCGATGCCGTGCTTGGTAATGAATCGCAACTGAGAGAAACGTCAGACACCGGCAACTTGATTAGCAAATCGAACACTGTCCGGGGAGTATCCTCTCAGCAACGAACACCGATCGTGACCGATACTCGCATACGCGGTCAACGCGTCGGCCAAGTGCTCGCTTCGGGTTCCTTTTGGGCGCCCGTTCGGATGGACTTGGATACGATGATGAATAAAATCGACTCGAGGTTGATCGACAGTTTGCTCATCATCAAAGGGCCGTATAGCCCCCGCTATGGCCCTGGCTTCAGTTTCGTCGATATCGATATGCTCGCAACGCCTCGATACGCTGACGGCCCAGAATCTCACGGCACTTCGAGCGCTGACTTCCAAAGCAATGGTGGTCAATGGTACGGACGGCAAACCGTGTTTGGTGGCTCAGAAGATTGGGGCTATCGCGTAAGCTATGGACACCGCGGTGGCAGTGACTTTACGGCCGGTGATGGTTCGACATTCGCCAGTAGCTACAATTCAGGCGACCTCAACGTGGCCCTTGGCAAAGACTTCACGCCGGAGGATCGCGTGGAATTCAACTTGTTAAGACTGGACCAAAAGAACCTCGAGTTCCCTGGCCTCTATTACGACATTCGCAAATTGAAAACAGAAGGCTACGAGATCAAGTATACCGGGACCGATCCAGCATTCTGCGATCGCCTATTCTCTGAAGTTTGGTACAACCGCACTAGCTTTACGGGCGACACCTTCAATGAGAGCAAGCAATCGAGCATCCCGTTAGACCCAGGTAACTTAGGACCAGACGGTATCGAACTCACGGACGGTAACGCAATTACCGACGCGAGCGGACAATCGCTCGGCTATCGAACAGAAGCTATTTACGGGGACCTCGGCCTCGATCATTGGTCACTCGGTACAGACCTCAATATCCAACGGCAAGCATTAAACGATATCGAGCTCTCGCTACCGGCAAACGACAATAACTTCCCATTGTCCCCCTCAAAATCGGTCGACGTCGGCTTCTACTTCGAGAAAGTTAAGTTCCAAACGGATTGGCTGAAGACCAACGTTGGCGCTCGAGTCGACACGATGCACACGACAGCGAAAGACATTGTGCCTGGCCTCGACGGTGCTCTATCGGACATCAAAGATGCTGGCTTGGACCAAAACTTTTTGTTGTGGTCCACTTATGGCACCGCCAATATCTTACTGACAGACCACTGGACGGTGACGAGCGGCCTCGGCCTTAGCCAGCGTCCACCGACGTTGACTGAGCTTTATGTCGACAACGCGTTTATTGGCACCCTGCAACGCGGGCTGACGTTCTTGGATGGCGATCCGGAGCTCAAGCCGGAACGACTCAAGCAAATCGATCTCGGATTTGTCGGCAGTTATGAACGCTTCCAAGGTGGCGTCAATGCCTACCACGCTTGGATCAGCGACTTCATCACCTATGACCTCTTTACGGATCCAAGCCCAGACGGTGGTCTTCCCCAGGGGGCCGATTTCGTCAACACAGACCGGGCCATTTTGAAAGGGATTGATTCCTTTGGCAAATTTGAATTTACGCAACGCCTCTCCCTCTTCGGAACACTTAGTTACACCCAAGGCGAGGATCTAACGCGTGAGAAACCAGGTCGGCGTTCCGGCAATTCGGTGCGAAGCAGTACAACTGGGGTAGACCGAGAAGCATTACCAGGTATCGCCCCTCTTGATTCACGCGTAGGTTTGATTCTGCACGACCCGACGCCAAGTCGCAAATGGGGCGTAGAGTTGTCCGCACGAATGGTCGCGAGCCAAACGCGAGTGGCCTCTACATTGCAGGAACTCGAAACGGATGGTTTTACAACCGGTGACATTCGAACCTTTCGTCGATTCAAGAACCGGGCTCTGATGACTTGTGGTGTGGAGAACTTTACGAATACGTTCTACCGCGAACACCTAGATTATCGAACGGGAACGGACGTCTTTCGTCCCGGCGTGAATTTCTACAGCGGATTAGAATTGACGTACTAAGCACGTCGCCGATGTGTTTTACCACTCAATTAGCCGGTGGGCGCTAGCCTTGTCAAATCCCATATTTTTTTGACTTTGCTCCCCTCGCCCCTGTTAGGGGAGAGGGGCTAAGGTGAGGGGTTTTGCACTGTGTTTTGCTTGGGATTCTGATTTCGATTGCAATGCCATTTCTCGCTTACAGGGGCTAACTGGCAATCCAATTATGCCGCAGACAGATCCTTTGTTCAGCCTGAGGATTTTTTGGATTGTGTAATGGGAGGTCGACAACTCGCAAGCTACGCAACCCGTGTGATGAGTATGATAAGCTACTCCTTGTTCAATGCCGCACCGTTTCTGGAATGGATAAAAAATGCGACTGCTTACTTTATTTTTTCTTTGCTTTCAGATGCTAGGTGTTCTTAAAGCTGAAGACACGGATGTGGTTGTCAAAAACCTAAGCCTCTGGCAAATGTGCGATGAACTTGTTGATAATTCCGCTTTGCAGCAGAAATTGCAAATTACCGATATCCAACTTCAAAAACTAAGAGAGCTAATGTCTGGAAAAGACATCCAAGATCTGCTCCTTGAGCAAGCGAGGCTTGCGAATCGCCGATCGGAAGCCGGAACGGCGATTGCCAATAACATTCCGTTTGCGGTGATTGACCTAGAACTACGCCAAGCAGTTGGCAATTTCCTCAGCGAGAAGCAGGTTCTGGACTTGAAGCGGTTTTCACTTGCAATGAGATACCCTACTGGATTAAGCCCATTTGGCGACCAAGCGATTCTCGATTCGTGCGGCATTGTCGCTGATCGTGAATTTGATGATTTATTGATTCAAAAACATAAGCGTTATGAGGAGAAGAAACGACAACTAACGACACAGGCAATAACCATTTTCCTCGCGGAGTTGTCTGAAAGCGAAAGAGTGCTTCTAGCTCAGTTCCTCGGTAACAAGTACATGTCCGGCATTTTGCTGTCGCCAGATCCGAAATCCGAGATTGGAGAGGTTCCATTCCTCGATCCCTCATGGGCAATCCAATCCTATACGTTACGTGAGCTGCTTAACCCAAATTCCTCTCTGGCATCACAGATTGGAATTTCGAGCAAACAGGAATTGCAACTTGCTGAGTTGAGGCAGAGCATCACAAATCGTATGGGTGGGGAAGAGCGACTGAAAACCCATTTTGGTAAGCTAAAAGATATTCTTCAGGACCAGCAGATTATTTCGCTGGCCAGGATACGAAACGAACAATTGATTCTCCGCGACTTTTCTTGGCCGTTCCGACAAACACAAATAAAGGATTATCTTGGACTTGATCCGCAAGAAGCAAATGCCTTGCTGGTGTTTTCAGAAGGCGAAGACCGGAAGTTGAGAGAACAAATTGCAGCACTGAACCGAAATTCATTTCAGGAATTTTGCGAGAAAATCCCTGCGACTCAACGCCTAAAAATACAGAGGCTATTCGCCGAAGTCTGGTGAAGAAGAAGGCAACGACAGACTGTCCAAAACATCGATTGAGACAGCCACCGCAATGTGCAGCGAAAGTCGTCAAGACTTTCGGATGCTTCTCAATGCGGCCGAAACTCTTGACGAGTTTCGCTACAGAGTGTTTCCTAGACCGCCCACCCGACTTCACACCGTTACAACAGCAACTCCTCGCGACTCAATTCCCTTCGGCACATCGAACACCACTTCCGCACCTTCGACGCGAACGACCAATTGATCGCAAATCATGCCTGATTTGTAGTTTGGCAAATCAAGAGTTCCTGAAAAGGTTCGATTGCTGAACCAGCCTCGATACAACATTGCAACTTGATTGCTCGTTCCATCCCGAGTGATCCAAATGGCGGAGCTTGCGGGCAAGCCGTTCCAGGGTGTTGTTAGGAATCCACAGAACTTTCCTTTGTCCGCTTGCCACCCCATCATCTGCCGAAAGAGCGGTAACAGCAGCAACTCTTTCATATATGCCAGTCGTCGCTTCACTCGAAAAAAGAGGAGGCCGCATACTCCCAAAATACACATGTTCAAACACATAGCCAACCAAGGACTGTAGGCATACACCGCCATCAGGCCTGCACACATCGCCTTGTTGCCAATCTCAAGAAACGCGTCTACGGTTGGGAATGGAATTAGCCAAACAAGAACCTCAACCGCCAACTTGATCGTATTGACGACGATAATGTTCAATGCTGCCGCTACACTTAGACCAACGTCAAACGGCACAGTTGCTATCCCAGCCGTCATCACCATACCTTCCGATAATGCAATGCTTGAGTCCGAGTTCAATGCATTGCCACTTAAGAACTTCATCGAGATGAGTATGATGATAGCCGAGTAAGCTTCAAGTTTTTCAATGGCCAGTCCAAGCGGTTTGCTAACTTTGGTAAAGCGAGGCAAACTTGTGGAAATCGTGAGAACAGCCATAAGCCAGAATAGAATGGGATTGTTGAGTGGGCTTTCTTCGCCAAACAGTGCACTACGGCTTTGGATGCTGTCTGGCCCATAAGTAGCAATACCTGACAGGCACGCTAAACCGAAGAAAGGCGAAAGGGCAATCGCCGATAGCGGCCCCAACCACTCTTGGGTCGACACTTGACGTGAAACCCCCGATGCGGCCGCGATAGCCGTGGCACTATCCACTTGCATCAGCGTCACAGATTGGGACAGGCAAAATGCGACCAAAGAAATAGTCGCGAATCGCGTGAAGATCAATGCCAACATCACTTTGCCCAGTCTTGCAAGCCGACTTGGAAGGTACCGTCACTTTTGGCTTGACCGCGAGCCATCATCGGTGTGTTGAACTGCAACTCAATGTTGCCGCTCGCATCGACCGCGATAAGCCCGCCCGAGTCGACCGGTAGCGTCGTATGAATCGCGAACTTCGTCGACGCGTTGAGCGACTCGTTCAAGTACTCCATTCGCGAGGAAACGGCCGAAGCGATATGGTGTTTGATGTAGAGTTCACCCACTCCAGTACAACTGACAGCACACGTTCCATTTTTGGCATAAGTTCCAGCTCCAATGATCGGGGAATCGCCAACGCGGCCGTACTTCTTTCCCAACAGACCGCCTGTGCTTGTGGCGGCGGCCAAGTTCCCCTGTGGATCGCGAACCACGCAGCCGACTGTGCCTAAATAGAACAATCGATCTTCAGCTTTGGCATGGTCATTTTTCGAAGTTTTCCCGCCAGCAGCGGCTTGCTTCTGCTTCCATGTCTCCCAGCTTTTGATCTGTTCTGGGGTCTTAAAGTAGCTTGGGGATTCGAGGGGCAGTCCCATCTCTTTCGCAAATGCGTCGGCTGGCTCACCGCATAAGAACACGTGTGGTGTCTTGTCCCGGACGGCCCGAGCAAGACCGACTGGATTGCGAACCGTGGTCACTCCGGCGACCGCACCACAGCTAAGGTCTAAGCCGTCCATGATGCTTGCATCCAAAGACACTTCGCCGACGCTATTGAGAACAGCGCCGCGTCCTGCGTTGAAGTTTGGATTGTCTTCGAGGATCTGCACGACAGCTTGAACGACATCGACTGCCGAGGCAGACTTTTCCAACATATCGGTCCCTTTCTTCAAGGCAGCTTTCAAGCCATCGAGGCGATCTTGAATCTGCTGTTCGTTCCAACGTCCCGGTTCACCTCCGGCACCTCCGTGGATGGCGATCGACCATGTGGCTTTGTTTTGAGCGAGTTTCCCGACTTGCGTTTCCTGATTCATACTGACTTGAGTTAGATTGTTGATTGGCGGAAGAAAATCATCCGGTAGTGCAGCATTGCCGCTGGCCGCGATGAAGAAAAGAAACGAGATCGAACGGAAGAGTTTTCTGATTGAGGGCACTTGTAGGAGTTCCTTTGGTACAGGCTGTGTTCGGCGTCTTATTTGACACTGCCGACAAAAGTCAAGGTAGTAGGCACATTCCATGTGCCGTCCACCAGGAATCATTGTCAATTCACGTCAGCGGACGGCACGACGAAGCGTGCCTGCTACTTTTGTCGGCTTTGCCTTAATAGCGTGGTATTTGGGAATTGATTTCTAAACTCCACTTGTCGATTCCGCCGGCCATGCTGGTGGCTTCGGGATGACCGTTCTGCCGAAACCAGTTTGCGACTCGCAATGAGCGGCCACCATGATGGCAATGAACAATAACGCGTTTCCCTTCAAGCAAAGAAAGGTTCTCAGCAGAGGGTGGCCACTGTCCCATCGGCATCAGCACAGCGCCCTCGATTTTAGCAATTTCGTATTCGTTCGGCTCGCGGCAGTCCACTAGCACGATCGGATTGGCATCATCGTCCGTCCCTGTCGGAAGCCATCGGTTCACGGACGGAATATCAATTTCTATATTGGACACGGAAGCTCCGGGTTCGAATGGTATGACTAGCGGCAGTTTTCAAAGTAAGCAACCGCTTTAAATGGACTCGAAGATTAGACCGGACATTTTCGCGGATTGCTAGACTAAGTCCTCGATTTCGCGGGTGCGGACGATGGCCGAAAGAATCGCAAAGAATACAAAAGATCAAGATAAATTCGGTTTTGAATGGCGTGTACTCTTCCAATGATGAACACGGAAAGCTGGCCCCCCTTTTTTTACTTCTTTCGCTTTTTTCGGCTAACGAAATCCCTGATTCATTCAATCAGTCAATCACAGGCCTGCAATACTAAGCGGCTAGGCCGAGTATACTTTCCAGGGCCCAGCTCCTTCCCTAAGCAACCCCTCGCACCATGAAACAATGTCCATTCGTTCTTGCTATCCTGGCCTTGCTCATGCCCTCGACCGCAAATGCTGATCCGCTTCGAGTCTTTATCTTGGCCGGCCAATCCAACATGCAGGGCCACGCTCAAGTTCGCACGTTCGAGCATATCGGCATGGACCCGGCATCAAAGCCACTTCTCGCCGAAATGCAGAACGCCGATGGATCACCGAGAATCTTGGAGCGTGTGTGGATCTCATCCATTGGCTGTGCCGACACCGAGCAAACCGGCAAACTCACCACAGGCTTCGGAGCCAGCCAAAACGGTCCGAAAATCGGACCAGAATATACCTTTGGCATCACGATGGAAAAGCTCGTTGATGGCCCAATCCTTCTGATCAAGACCTCGTGGGGCGGCAAAAGTTTGAATACCGATTTCCGCTCACCGAGCGCCGGCCCATACGTATTCAACGAAACACAACTGGCTTCTTTTCAAAAGCAAGGGAAAGACATCGCGGCCATCAAGGCGGAAAAAGAGATGGCTACCGGCGTCAACTATCGGCTAATGATCGATCATGTGAATTATGTGCTTAGCGATATCAAACGGGTTGTTCCCAGCTACGATGCCTCGCAAGGATACGAACTATCTGGCTTCGTTTGGTTCCAAGGTTGGAACGATATGGTGGATTCGAGCACTTACCCAAGCCGGGATATGCCAGGCGGATACGACGCTTACAGCGATGCCATGGCTCATTTTATCCGCGATGTGCGAAAGGACTTCAATGTTCCGAAACTCCCATTCGTTATCGGCGTTCTCGGAGTCGGTGGACCGACTTCAGAATATGGTCCCGACCAATTACGTTACAAGGCAACGCACGATAATTTCCGCGCGGCCATGGCCGCCCCCGCTAAGTTACCCGAGTTCAAAGGCAACGTAACTGCAGTCTTGGCAGAGAAGTACTGGGATCGCGAATTGTCCGACGCCAAGGCCAAGGAAAACGCAATCAATCAGAATGCAAAGAAGCTCGCCAAAGAGAGTCAATTGAATCTGACCGAGGAACGAGCATTGCAGGAAAAAATGCGAAACGAAGGGATGACTCAGCGCGAGCGACTCGTTCTCGAAAAGGGAATCTCAAACCTCGAGTTTCATTATCTTGGCTCAGCCAAGATTCTGGGCGGTATCGGCAAGGGCCTGGCTGAGGCGATGGCAGAACTCAATCAACTGAAAAAGAACAATTGAAATAGCATGACACAAAAATCAGCAATCGTCTTGCAATTGATTCTCGTTGCGGTAGCAACGGTCACTCCGCAGGTTTCGCACGCCGAAATACCCGATGACGATACCGAAACGGTTCGCGTATTTATCTTCGCAGGACAGTCCAACATGGTTGGCTCTGACTCCAAGGCCAAAGATATTGTGCGATTCCCGCCCTTCGTTGGCCTGGAAAAAACTCAAGAGAAAGTTTTGTTTTCGTACAACCTTGGGCGAGAGGAGAAACGCACCTCCAACGGCTGGGTACCCTTGCAACCAGTTGACCAAGTCGTTGGCCCCGAATTGAGCTTTGCGAGAAAGGTTTCGCAAGAGACAAAAGCTCCCATTGCCATCATCAAATGCGCAGCGGGCGGGACTACCTTGGGAGGCGATTGGAATCCAGACGAACCGAGCGGCTTCAAGCTTTACCCCGAGGCTTTGAAGTTGATTCAATCGTCTCTGGCCGAGCTCGACCAAAAAAAGTTGCCCTACCGGATCGAAGGCTTCATGTGGCATCAAGGCGAGAACGACATGTTCAGCAACGAGTTCAAACCGAATTACGGCAGGAACCTAAAGAATTTCTTAGCAAGATGGCGGAGCGACCTTAAGGTTCCCAATCTGAAGTTCTACATCGGCGAAATGTGCACGAAAACGATTTGGGGCATGGACAATAGAGAGAACATGTACGCCATTCGTGAGGGACAAAAGGCGGTCACCGAATCGGATCCGTTGGCGGAGTACATACCGACTTCACATGATGCAGTCGAGATCGGCGGTGGTGAAGGACTCCATTATCACTATGGTACATTAGGGCAACTTGAGCACGGCGTAAACTATGCCGACGCCTATCTAAGAACGGTCGGAAAGAAGCAAACGGCCGACCGACCACTCAAGAGTTGGCCTTACGAAAAGGGAAGCACTGTCAAGTTGTTCGTCCTCGCTGGTCATCGCAATATGGAGGGAGAACGAGCGTTCAAACAGGAACTCGAAACGCTCGGCGATGACAAGGTTCTCTCAATCAACAATGACAAGATTGCATTCAAATACCGCATCGGTGGCGGTTTCAAAACATCGAATAGCTGGGAACCCTTGGGGCCTGCTGGATTCTATGATACCTTCGGCCCTGAACTCAGCTTCGGCCGAACCCTGCAAAACAAGATTCCAGACAACATCGCTATCGCTAAGTTCACTCACAGTGGTTCTCAGATCAACGATTGGACTCCAAAAGGAACGAAGGCCAAAGAACGGAACCTCTACCCGCAATTCATCGCCTTTGTCCAAGAATCCATCCAGGACCTTCAAGCCAGGGGACATCAAGTCGAATTGGTCGGTATCTTTTACCACCTCGGTGAAAACGACATGGCCTTTGGGCCGTATCGAAATGCCGCAGCCAAATGGTTGCAGTCGACCGTTTCCGAAAGCCGCCAAGACTTAGCGATTCCTTCGCTGCAGTGGTTTGTCAGTCAGCAACGACCCACCGATGAGAAGGGACTCAATAAGATTGACGTCACGGAGCAGCTCGCCGCACTTGCAGCCGCGGACCAATTGCTCCTGCATTGGAAAGCCTTCGATCTTCCCGCGCAGCAAGAAAAGCTGGTCATCACAACTGGAGGCATCGTTTGGTTGGGGACTTTTCTTGCAGAGTCTTATCTCGAACGATTCACGAAAATTGAGAGCAAAGAACGACCGTAATTCGTGGTTGCCTTCTAAAAAGCCAGTACAATAGATAGTTTGGGAGCTGCATCGCAAGGGCTTCCCAAAACAGACTCGATCCGCCTTTCCTCTGACTCAGTAAAATAGTTTGCGGTCGGATGGAGGGGTCGTTCGGTCTACGGCGCATGGAATTTGCCTACGACTTTTTGATTGGAAAACGTTCAACGATCATGGAAATAGAATGAGACCAATACCGCTCCTCCCGGTGGTTGATCGACGCTTTGTGTTTGGATTCGTTCTTGTCTGCTTGACTGGCAATTGCACATCTTTGGCGGAGGATAGCGCAGACGCATTGTTTGAAAATAGCATTCGTCCGGTGTTAGTCGAATCTTGCTTCCGTTGCCATGGCGATACGAAAGAGTCCGGCGGGCTTCGGGTCGATTCCCGGGATGCGTTGCTGAAGGGGGGCGAATCTGGACCGGCCATCGTGTTGGGCAAACCAGACGACAGTTTGCTCATGAAAGCGATCCAACGTCATTCCGATGTCTCGGCCATGCCGCCCGACAAGGACAAAGCCCTTCGTACTGACCAAATCGCAGCCTTTGAGGCCTGGATTTTGGGGGACGCTCACTGGCCAAAATTGAGTAAGACTTTCGAAAGGACGACGCACTGGGCGTTTGAGCCAGTGAAGTCCTATGAGCCGCCAAACGTTGGTGGTGATCGAGTTGAAAATCCGATCGATGCGATTGTTCAAGCCAAGCAGAAATCAACAGGAAGTCCACTTGCGAGCAAAGCAACCAAGCAAGCCCTCATTCGACGAGCCACCTTTGATCTGACCGGTTTGCCTCCAACGCCAGCTGAGGTGGATGCGTTCGAAAAGGACGATTCACCCAATGCATATGCAGCCCTGATCGATCGCTTGTTGGAGTCACCGGACTATGGTCGCCGTTGGGGGCGACATTGGCTTGACGTTGTTCGCTACGCAGACACGGCTGGTGAAACCGCGGACTATCCTGTTTCGCAGGCTTGGCGATATCGTAATTATGTGATCGATGCCTTCAACGCCGATAAACCCTACGATCAATTTTTGCGAGAGCAGATCGCCGGCGACATTCTCGCAGCACATGGGCCATCAGAACGATACGCGGAACAAGTGACCGCCACAGGATATCTGGCCATCTCCCGACGCTTTGGCTTCGACTCGGAAAACTATCACCACCTGACCATTCAAGACACCATCGATACGCTTGGGCAATCGGTCCTCGGCTTGAGTTTGGGCTGCGCTCGTTGCCATGATCATAAGTTCGACGATATCTCGATGGTCGACTACTACGGACTTTATGCAATCTTTGATAGTAGCCGCTACTCCTTTCCAGGCTCGGAACAAAAGCAAAGGGTGCGATCAATGGTCCCGCTCGTTCCGCTCAGTGAGTCGATTCAAAAGTGGCGAGAATTTGACCAGCAAGTCGCCTCCATGTCGTCCAAGCTCATCAAGGCCAAGTTGCCTGTCCCGAATGCGATTCTTCGGTCGCTCAACGATATGGACGGGGACTTTGAAATGCAGGCCCCAGCCAACGGCGGAAGCAACGGAGTCCTTGTTCCACCCTGGCTCTATGAAGGCAAGATCTCCGTAACCAACGCCGCGCAAAGTCCATTCAAGAATTTATATGCAAGCGGCAAAGTGGGAGCAAGTATCGCAGCTGACGTGGGCAAGTATCGGATCTCGCAATCGCTTTATCCTCGCAGGTCAATTAAGGATTCTGGATCTCTTCACATTAACTTGGACTTCCGCATATCTGCTGCCGATGCCAAGACGAGCGGTAGTCATCGATTTTGGGTCGGCTCGATTTCTAATTCGAAAGCTCTCTCGTTTGAAATTTCAGCCGATGCTATTTCGATGGCGACCAATGATCTTTCCGAACGGATTGGCGATGTGAAGCCGAATCAGTGGCATAATTTGCTGCTGAAGCTTGACTTGGCAGATCGCACGGTTTCCGGCACTCTTTTCAGTTCTGGACCAAATGCAACAGCCTCGATTGTGGCTACGTTTGCAAACAAGCCCTTGCTTTCTTCTTGGACAGGCGAGATCGATTTGGTTTCCTTGGAATCGGTCGACAACGGAACAAAAGCTGGCCCTATCATTGAATACGATAACTTGGGAGTCCAGCAGGAGCCGATCCCGTCGCCTCAAACTTTAGATTTCGCAACAAACGGCAGCACCGATTCCGATTCGATCGACGAGCTGAATCGTGAGCTACAAACGCTGGGTGGCATGAGCGGTGACTTCGAATTGCAAAGCGAAGGCCAGCCGCCAGCGAGTCCCTTTAATGCCGGCCCGAATAGCGTGGTCAAGGTATCCGAAAGGTCTCAAAGTCCATACCAAAATCTTGTTCCGCGAGGGAACTTCGGAATCTACATGCCGAATCGGGTCAACTACGACGGTTTTGGTTTGGTGCTTCCAAAGACATGGAATGCCGAAAAAGCAGAACCTCTCTTTGCCTGTTTTGATTTTCGATGCGCTGACATAGCAGCTGGCGACGATGGTACTTGGCGATTCTACATTGGGCACGGGCCCGGTAACTCGGCCGCGGTCGAACTCTTTTTCCACGGCAAGCAGTTTTACCGTCGGAGTGCTGATGCGAAAGAACCGGTTTGCAGCCTCGTACCCGGCGAGTGGTATCAGGTTCAAATGTCGATCGACATGAAGAGCCGAACGTTTCGCGGCACACTTCAGTCACAAACAAAGCGAGAAGAGTTTCGTGGCGAACTCGCGAATGGATGGGATGGTGCCATCGACTACTCGTTTATCGATAGCTATGGCCATATCGGCGGCGTTCGACCGTCGCTGGATGCCGACAATTATGTGATTCGAGAAACTCCGTTTCCTGCATTTGATGCTCAGCCTGCGGCAGCCGATGTTGCGGGGAACGAAACTCGACGTGAACGGGCCAAGGGGATTCGGCAAAAACTAGCTGCTATCGAGGCATCGGCCAAGGACTTGGCGCAAAAGCTCAACGCGATGTTGGTCGATGGCCCTTTTGCTATGGCTTATGGCATGGCCGAAGGAACCCCGCATGGTGTGCCGATTCAACTGCGAGGCGAGCCTTCTCAGCCCGGCGACTTGGTCTCACGCGGGTTCGTTAAGGCATTGGGAAATGAATCGCTTTCAGAAAAAACATCCGGTAGTGGAAGGCTAGAACTAGCGAACTGGCTTACTCGAACCGACAATCCCTTGACCGCACGGGTAATGGTGAATCGCATATGGCAGTATCATTTTGGCCAAGGGCTGGTGAAGACGCCGAACGACTTCGGAGTTCGAGGTCTTCCGCCTACGGACCCGGAATTGCTCGACTATTTGGCGATTCAATTCATGAAAAACGGTTGGTCGATGAAAGCCATGCATCGGTTGATCATGCACAGCCAGTTGTATCAGCAGTCGTCGCAATTCAACGAAGCACTACCAAATGAAACACAGACCAACGGCATGGTTACGTCCTTCCCGCGACGAAGATTGAGTGCAGAAGAGATTCGCGATGCAATCTTGCTCATGAGCGGTGAGTTAGATCGTGAACCTGCCTTGCAACATCCGTTTCCGTCGCCGCTGAGTTACGGGTTCTCGCAGCACGGTCCATTTACGGCCGTATATGAACACAACAAACGCAGTGTCTACTTGATGACCCAGCGGCTAAAGCGGCATCCTTTCTTAGCTCTGTTTGACGGCCCCGATCCCAACGCCTCAACCCCGAGTCGGCTGGAGACGACGGTCCCAACTCAAGCCTTGTATTTCCTCAACGATCCATTTGTCTATGCGAAATCCGAAGCGTGGGCGAAACGTTTGCTGGAAAGCAGCACGGACGAAGGAAGTCGAATTGAACTAGTCTATCGAGGTGCGTTCTCTCGAGTGCCGTCGACTACTGAGAAATCGGACGCAGTCGACTTCTTGGCGACCTATCGTCAAGAGCTGCTCGCGGCAGGCCAAGACAAAGGCGACGTTCGATCTCTGGCCGCTTTTGTACGAACCCTGTTTGGGAGCAATGAGTTCCTCCATGTGGACTGAGAGTCAATCATGAAACCGAAACGACTATTCGACCCGTCACGACGCGGCGCCCTGCGATCCATGATTGGTGGCTCGATGCTCATGCCGGGCATTGTTTCCCAATTGTTAGCCGAAGAGGGCGCATCGACTTCGACGGATCCTTTGTCGCCCAAGCCGAGTCATTTTCCGGCTAAGGCCAAGCGAGTGATCTTTTTGTACATGAGTGGCGGCGTTTCGCATGTCGACTCCTGGGACCCGAAGCCTAAGCTGGTTGCAGACGCGGGCAAGACCATTCCGGTCAACGAATTCCAAGGGCGAAAAGGGGAATTCAACATGTTCCTCAAACGCCCTCAATGGGACTTCAAGCCGTATGGCCAATGCGGAACAGAGGTCAGTTCGCTCTTTCCAAATATGGCCGAGTGCGTCGACGACATGTGCGTGATCCGTTCGATGAAATCAGATCATACGAATCATTACGAAGCCACTCTTGGCATCCATACGGGATCTTTTACCTTCGCTCGTCCGAGCATCGGGTCTTGGCTAAGTTATGGTCTAGGCACGATCAATCGCAACTTACCGTCGTTTGTTGTCATCGCGCCGCATTCTCCTTATGCTGGCGGCCAAGTGTGGGGAAGCGACTTTTTGCCTGGAGCACATCAAGGCACTTTGGTCGTCCCCGGCCCCGAGCCTGTCGCAAACATCCAGCGTCGCGCCTCGAGCAGTCGGCTGCAAGAGCTCGAGCTATCTGCCATGGCAAAGATGAATCAACGGCACATGGCGTCGAGAGCCCATGACGCCGCACTCGCAGCTCGGATGACTTCGTTTGAAACGGCTTTTGGAATGCAGACCGAGATGCCGGAAGTGTTTGACTTGTCCAAGGAGGACGACGAGACATTGGCGTTGTACGGTTTGCAGCGCGGCAGCACTAGCGGTTTTGCTTGGCAGTGTATCGTCGCAAGGCGATTGGCGGAACGGGGGGTTCGATTTGTCGAGTTGATCGATGTTGGCTCATCGAACAACTGGGATGCGCATGGTGACATGATGGCCCATGCGCCGTTAGCCAAGAATGTGGATCAGCCGATCGCGGGTTTGCTTCGGGATTTGAAACGACGAGGAATGCTTGAGGATACGCTGGTCGTGTGGACGACGGAGTTTGGGCGGACGCCCTTCAATGCAGCGGCCGGTGCTGCGGGGCGCGAGCATCACCATTGGGTCTTTTCCTCTTGGTTAGCAGGAGCCGGAGTCAAGCCAGGCATGACCTATGGCAAGTCCGACGAGTATGGCATCGACGTTGCGGAGGACCCGGTCCATGTCCATGATTTCCACGCGACCATTTTGCATTTGTTGGGCCTAGATCACGAGCGGTTGACCTACAGGCACACCGGCCGAGATTATCGCTTGACGGACGTAGCGGGGCGGGTGGTCAAAGAGATTCTGGCGTAGAGTTAACGATCGAGTAATTCAATGGTAAACCGAAGCGTAAGCGAGGCAGAGCCAGAGGCTCCACCCTCCACTGCAAATATGTTTTCACGAGTTTACCCAGCCAATTCATTTGTCGGGAGGGCGAGGCTCCTGCCGAGCCATTACGTCGCCAGCTCGGCAGGAGCCTCGCTCTCCCTTAGGTTTTGAATTGATTGAGCTACGCAAGATTAGTGTTCGATTAGCGAAGATTAGCGTTCAAAGACCAATGAGTGTGAGGGCAGTAGCCTGGGAACCAGTTGCATCTGCGAACCTGGCGCCTCTCTATCTTGTCGGCTTACAAAACCAGTTTGCATTGGTTACAAATCACTCGTCTACTAATTCATTCCGACAAACCAGGGTTCTTCCGTGATTCCATTTCGCTTAGATGAGCTTCGATCCGGCCAGGAGATTGTGTACCGGTACATGAAACCGACGCTTGCTCACGCTTGGCCGTTATTGGCAGATCGATTGGGGACTCGCGTCGTGGTTAAGCATGAGAATCATACCCCTGCGGGAGCGTTCAAGGTGCGGGGCGGATTGACTTACTTTGATCGATTGAAGCAACGCGAACCCAATTGTCGAGGGGTGGTCAGTGCTACGCGAGGCAACCATGGCCAGTCGGTGGGGATCGCTGCAAATCGCAATGGAATCCATGCTACGATTGTGGTCCCGAAAGGAAACAGCGTTGAGAAGAACGCGGCGATGCGAGCACTCGGTGTTGAGCTGATTGAAAATGGCGACGATTTTCAAGCGAGTCGCGAATATGCTCAGCAGTTGAGCGAAGAGCAGCAGTTGCACATGGTACCCAGTTTTCACATGGATCTCGTTCTTGGGGTTTCGTCTTATTGGCTCGAGTTCTTTGAGTCGGCGCCGGACCTGCAGCGAGTTTATGTACCAATAGGCATGGGCTCTGGCATCTGTTCGGCGGTGGCTGCTCGCGATGCGTTGGGACGGAAGGTCGACGTAATCGGTGTGGTTTCGGCGCACGCTCCGGCCTATGCACTCTCGATCGAAGCGGGCAAGGTGATCGAGGCGCCAGCCACGACGAAGCTTGCGGATGGAATGGCATGTCGGAAACCGGACGTCGATGCGTTAGAGATCATTCGACGAGGCGTTCAAGAAGTTGTCTTGGTCACAGACGAAGAGGTGGCTGAAGCGATGTGTATTTACTTTTCGGACACACACAACGTCGCCGAAGGAGCCGGCGCGGCCCCCTTAGCCGCAGCATTGAAACAGGTCCGTTCCGGTATGAGTGGAGTGCGCGGGACAGTCATAGGCTTACCCCTATGCGGAGGTAACGTCGACTCCGACGTATTCGCGAGAGTATTGAGTAAGTAGGCACGAACGTGAGAGTCTTTGGATTACGAGGCCTCATATGTTTTTTGTGACTGCCTGACTGAGCCCGGTTGGCCGTTTGACTCGCGAAGAGCCGTTTCGCTCGGGCTGGGTGACCCTAACATTCTCTTCAAAAAGGGACATGACATTTGACTGATCGTCAGACGAAGACTGAGCGCAAAGTTGCAACATCCAATGAATTGGCCTGCCGGAGCTTGCCAATGGGCGCAAACAGGCAGCCGAAGAACTGTGGCAACATATTTCCGCGAGGTTGCATGCGTTTGCCCTTCAAAAACTCGACGCGAAGACTCGTCGAAGCTAAGACGAAAGCGACGCAACAAGCGAACGTAAGGCCAGATGATGTCGGGTTAGCGATTAAGGCGTTTAACCGTTCCCAACGGGTAGCGAAATCCCAAGGACCGTCCGCAACTAGCTCAACCTAACCGCCCCTGTCAAGCGCGGGGCGATGCCCGCGCTGCTAAACGATTGATCTAGCCATTCAGATTCTGTTCATTCTCGGATTCTTCACTCCAAGAAAATGCGGTTTCGAGCACTCATTTCTCTCACTAACGCGGAAGCGGAACAAACTTCCATAGGGCGTCTGGCCCCGCCGAGTTCTTATCCACCATATACGGCGTGCCTTGGAAGACTGCGCTAGCCCCAGCGTCTTTGCCGACGTTGCCATTCAGGACTTTATTCTGCGACTCTGTGGGTGCGGATACCAGGTAGAAATATCCATCCGCGGCTGCAACGGCTTTCCATCGCGTTCCGCTGTAGTCTTTGTTGGGAACCATGACTGCCGGATCGTTGCCATTACTTCCTTCGAGAACTTGGTTTTTCTCCTCAAGGTACTGTGACGTTAGGTAGAAATAGCCGTTCGCATTTTCAACTGGCGTGGCCTTCCACCACATCCCAGTGAAGTTGCCGATTGGTAACAGGGTGACAGGTGCCGACTCAAGAACGAGCTTCTGATTTTCTCCAGACTTTGTCGTCAGTAGGAAGTAACCCTCGGGAAAACCAGCCTTGGCCGCATCCGGCTTCTGTGGCTGCATCTTTGGTATGCCCGGTGTCGTCGGCGTCGCGGCGGGCCTTGGTGAAGCACCCTTCGGGAGGACAGGGTGGGAAAAGTCAATCTGCCCTGTAGCAGTAGTAAAATCCATTGCTTCGAAGACGATGAATCTTTTCCCTCCAACATTCTGATGTGCGACTTTCAGTTTTTTGTTGCCTTGATTTTCCAGGACAACAGCCGTGTGCTGAATCATTTGCCCGGAGCTTTCTAACTTCGATACCCCAAACTGAATGATATCTCCAGGCCAGATTTCCTGACTGCGCCAATCGTATTTCTGACCAAAATCAAAATGGTCCGCAGGTTTTGCGTCTGCATACTTGAGTGCTGCAGCCGCTACATCCCAGCATTCTCCACGGTCTATTGTCTTGCCCTCATTCGACAAACAGAATTGAACAACTTTTTTGTTGAGCTCTTTGTGAGGCTGACCGGGGCCAACCATGTCGTCGGCAGACACGTTCACGGCGAACATGGCAGTGAAAGTAAAGACAGCAGCAAGATTCAGTGTTCTGATCATTCTGTTCTCCGGCGGTTCGAGTTGGTTGAAAGGATGCCTGAAGTGGCTTGTTGCGGGCCGACTGAACCGATCCGGCCCCACAATCTTGATGTTCAACCGAGACTGAAGTCCGACACCCTGCCAAATGAATATTCTGCGAGTTCAACGAAAAACTGGGATTTGCCTATAGTTTTCACTTGGAAGTCACCTTTTGATGCTTCCGCTGTTGGTGCAAAGAGGTTTTGCGATTTACCTTTGTGTGTATGGGCAATACTCCTGAGTCATCGAACATGGACAGCGAATCAGTTATGGGCTGGATTGACCAGCTTTCGGATGGGAATCAACAGGCCGCAGGGCGTTGCGATAGTCATTATGCTGGCAGCGGATTGGCGAGGGCCAGTCACCACCGTCCAACTCGATCCGGTTTGACACGCCGGAGCGTCGATATCCGGATGATCCAGCCTGGACGTCCACTAATCCACAGTTCAGCAACGGACTTCCGTCGTGACGCCTGGGGACGTTATCATGCCGATTTCCACCATCAGCTCCGTATATTTCGTGAGGCAGTACAGCATCTGGCGTCCGTCGCCGAATTACGCCACGACAAACTTCGGGCCGCAGCACGCATTTACATCTCAAAGGAAAACCCTTTCGAGGGTACAATTGAGATTTACTGCGCCCGACAATTACTAGTCTAGTACGACAAGATTGGATACGCATTGAAATCAGAGTCAGGATCGAAAAAAAGAAACCCCTCGTTCGTTCGCCTCTGGATCCATCGGGCTTTCTTGACGTGGGCTGTCGTTTCGACATTGTGGCTTGCAAACTCTGTCCGAACTCAAGGGGTTGATCCTGCAACGCTGCGCAGCAGCCCCAAAGTCTCCGTCGCAGATCGAGAATTCACTTTGGAATTCGTGCCCGCAACTGGGAATTGCAAAACAGCTCTTATTTTCATTTGCGGCTCTGGAATTTCGGCCCACGCGTACGCTCCGTTACTGCGTCCTATTGCCGAAGATGGGTATGCGGTTTTCATTGTGAAACTGCCCTTTCGTTTCGCTCCGCTGGAATCGCACAAACAATCCGCAGTAGATGATGCAATTGGGTTAATTGCCGCCCATCCGGAGTATTCTGGTTGGGTCTTATCAGGGCATTCACTAGGCGCAGCCCTTTCATGTCGCGCAGTCCAGAAGCAATCCAATGCATTCGCGGAAATGGTGCTCATTGGTACGACCCATCCGAAGCAAGACAACTTGAACTACCTGACTTTACCCGTCACCAAGATCTTCGGTTCAAATGACGGTGTTGCCACCCCGGACAGCATCATGAAAAACAAGGGGTTGCTTCCAGCGAATACCAGCTGGGTGGAAATTGAAGGCGGCAATCACTCCCAATTCGGACACTACGGCCATCAGCTATTTGACGGTTATGCTACGATCACTCGATCAGAGCAGCAAAGGATCACACGTACCGAATTGCTCACCGTGCTACATCGTGTCAATGACCGAGGTGTCGAACAATCTAATGCACTGGAACCCGAAGCCGGGCGGGATTCAAATAGGAATTCATCACCGCCGGCTCAGTGATGTGGTGTGTTTGTCTAATCAGTTAGGTGTGTCTGTGGTGAAGTCGAAGTTGTATCTTGGCCCTCGTGATGGTGCTCGTCGCTCGTGCTTGTTCAAAGCCGAGCGTTGCAAGAACGCTTCATGCGGGGCTTCTTTTTCGCAAGCTCGATTCCAGATTCGTTTCCCACAAGGCTGGATTGCGAGTCTGTCCGATTCCCTTTGAGATGCTTCGTAGATTACAGAGATCGTCAACCATCGATGCGATACAAAACAATCCCGTAACCTGCCATTTCCACATTGATAATGGAGTCGCGAATCATCACCTCGCTTCCGTTTTCGATCTCGCGGGCCTGAGCGGAGGCCGAAATTGGATTTAAGAGCCGCAACTTGGCAACAGAATTCTCTGGCCCCACGTTGGCAACAAATACGTATAGCGAGTTGGCGTAGCGTTTACACATGATATCGAGGCGTGTCTTTTCCAAATCCGATTCGATAACTACCGCATTCAAGAGGCTCGGAGAATTGAGCACGGGCGCGAGTTCTGTAATTTGGCGGTTCAACCGCGTGACTGCCTCCAGGAGTTCCGGATCATCCAGCAGGGAAGCTTCTATAAAGTTCGTTTCGAACTGATGCACGAAGTAGATAATGCCGCGTGAGCCCTTGATCAAAGACATCCACACTTCAGATCGAATCTGCTGCGGCGTCGGTTTCACCGAGGCATTGCTTATGCGACTGCATTCAATACAGTTCCAGACGATCTTCTCACCATTTGACCATTGTCTGAGTCGATCAACGCCGCGAGGAACGAACTCAAGCTTGCCAGCCACTTCTTGTTTATCATGTACGGCAGGATAAATGTCGAAGGAGACGATGTCGCTACCCTTGATGTACAAGGGGTAATCCTCTGGATGATTTCGTCGAACTCCACGACCAACGTAGTTGTCATAAGCGACTCCCTGCCCGAGGTTTAATAGCACTGGTCGCGTCGAGTCTCGCTCGCGAATTCTCTGATAATCCTTTACGATGACGCTTGGATCGATGGGTGGTCCGTAGCCACCTGACTTGAGCGACTGCGCGTTATCGGGCTCGTCACCGTGCATCCAGGCAACAATGATGTCTGCATCGGAAGATTTCATTCCCGTTTCATTTTGCGAGCAAACGACTGGCATCTGAGCTCGTTTTAAATCTACTAACTGCTGCTCTGTGGGTCCATTCCACAATCCGACATAGAGGTTGATGCCCGCTTGCTTATAACGCTTCGCGTTGCGAGGACTCTGTAACCAAACGGCGAGAGGAAAAAACTTTGGATCTCGAGTGATCCCCTGAGCCCATTGGTCGTAAACGGTTGTAGCTTTCACTGTGTCCTGCGCCGATGTCTTCAGGTGGGTGCCAACAATGACAAACAGGAGTACCGAAAAACGAAGCATAACTATTTCTCCAGGTTTTTAGCATTTCGAACCAAGTCAAGCCCAACTCTATTTTAACTGGGTGTGACTCTCTCGGGCGTAGCCAATTAACGCAGTATAGCCTGTCGGTACCACCGCTTTATAGACTGTTTGACACGCCGGAGCGTCCGTGTTCGCTCGGCTCCAATCCAAACATTCACCTCCGAGTAGCTCTCCCCAAAGTTCAATCGAGTCCGCATACGGCAGTTCAACGACGTTGAGCAAGCTCTGCCAAGTGTTACTTTAGGCTCAGGCCCCCGGGCGTTGGTCATGCCGACTCCACCGGAAATCGCCTTGGGCATATGCCAAGGTCCTTTGCGACTTCTCGCGTGACGGGCTACTTGGCGAGGCGGGACGCCACCATCCAACTCGCACCGGTTTGACACGCCGGAGCATGGGCTTTTACCCGGCTCCGAGCCAAACACTCTCCTCCGGGTAGTTCGCCTGCCCATTCAACCAGCCAGATCGGGTACATTTGGAATGTGGTTACTGGCGCTGCGCCGGAGAGTTACTAGTTTGTCCGAATACCAAGACTTGATACCCAAGGGAGTTGCTTTGGAGCTAACACAAGATGCCCTTGCGCGAGCGTGCGAATTGATGAAGGCAACATATACGACAGACTATCACGAAGAGGGGTTCTTTTCGCTTGACTTCGTTGCAGGGAATGACGAGTATCGACTTACGTTTGGACTACCGGGAAATCAGGTAATGCTCTCTACCAAACCGCCCAGTACTCGCACATCACTAACGCAGTTCATTTTCGAATGCAATGCAATTACATTCCATCCGAAGGCATCAAAAGACTTCTACATGCTTCTGTTCCACACTGCCCTTGGACAACAAATTTCAGCAAAATTACTTTTAGCGGGTGATTCGGGTGGAGTAACCAACATGATACAGTACTCAATATCATCCACTGAAATTGACGGCGAGATTGAGTTCCCACAACAACTTTGAGAATTGAGATTTAAGAAATACGCGGACGAACAAAGAAAATCGGGGTAGGGTCTCGGATTGCTGCGGGGCCTTCAAGGGCGACGGAGTTCTTTGAAGTTCCAACTGGGGAACCTAAGTCCATCTGGTCCCGCAGCCGCGGTCGAATCGATTGGAGTCAATGGTCGACGAACCCGCTCCGGTTTGACACGCCGGTGCGTCGGTATTTACGGCGCCAAGGTATACCTTCACCCCCAAGCACCTCGCCTGCCCATTCAACCAGCCAAATGGGTTCGATTAAGAATGTGTTTACCCGTGCCGCGCCGGAGAAATACTAGTTCTGTCGAAAAGAAAGGAAGTCATTGCTGAATCCATACGATTGTTCACGCTCGACGCTTGCAACCACTCCAAGGCCAGACGCGACCATGCATGTACCCCGGACATCTTTTTCGTTGGTCGTTGGAGTCACGGTAACTGGGGCCTTGCTTACTGGCGTACTAATACTGCTTCAGTGGTTCGTGCTCGACTGGGTCAGTGTTCGAGTACTTCGATATCCTGAAGATTTAGGGAAATACGATTGGGCGTTTATTGGTTCACCAATCTTACCTCTCTTATTGCTTTCCGTCTTCAGTTGGATATCGCCGAGGCTTTGGACACTGAAACGCATTGTCGCAATGACGATTGTAGGATGGATTATCGCTGTCGTCTTGATTGCCACAATCGGCATTGGGTACCATTTCTGGATCGGAGGAACTTTGTAACGATGGAATCGAGCCACAAGCCTAAGTCTGACACTAAGAAATCCGGCAGAAACCCTGAATCACCGGCAAACCTGCCTAGTGTTCCGGAATCCAGAACCAACGGGCCCTACTATTCGCCTGAATACAACGCAGCGTTTAAGACGGCGCTTTTGAATCAAACAGCGCTCGCGGTTATAACCTTGCTCGTTCTGGATTTCGGCCAAACCCATCGTGCATTCTGGATTGCGTTTCTTTGCCAATGGGCGATGGTCTGGATCATACTATTCCGACGTGCAATGTACCCATCGTGGTTTGACCTAACACTCGTACGTTACGGAATCGTTCCGCTACTGTTCATTGTTGCGATCGCAGGGCCTTGGTTCCTACATCTGCTCGGCGTGCAAACTTAAGACGCGACGAACAACACGTCGGCAAAGGTGACGGATTTCTTCGGACCTGTGCCACGCTAAATGGCTAGCCTGCGAGACCACAATAGGCGGTCCATCTCCGGGAGGCAAGCTTGGTGCAAGGACGCAACAACCTAGCCACCAACTCGCACCGGTTTGACACGCCGGTGCGAGGTGTTTACTCGGAATCTAGCTCGGCTGCCCATCCATCCAGGAAGATGGGGTACATTGAGAAGGCGTTCACCGGCGCCGCGCCGGAGAATTAGGTACACCTTTAAAGGATATGCTTGACTACGAACCCTTACACCGCGTCCGATGAATCAGATCCCGTAGACCGGAATTTGAGCTCACGTCAAAATCGAGCCTTGGAAGTCATACGGAACATTGTGCGATTGCTTTGGATTGCTCCGCTCGTGTTTGCTATTCCCGCATATTTTGTTGTTAGTGAATTCATTCCTGATTTGAATCGCGCAAGTATCGGTGATGGTTTTCGTAAATTGAACGTTTTTCTGGCCGTGATGGGACCTCTGGCAATACTGTGCTGGGCATTCGCGTTGTTGCTTACGTTCCTCCGTGATATTAAACAGATTCCAAAATCGCGATTGTGGATTTGGTTAACCGTATTCGTAATGCTCATTGTACTGGTGATGATTGTGGCCGCATTCGACCTGTAAAACAGCTCCACGGCGATCTCGCTGCGATTTGTTGCGAGTGCCAAATCGGCGTAACCATGATCGGCTTAGGGTCGGATTTCGCCGGACGCCTGCCTCTATAGCTAACAAGACCTCACCTCGCTCCGGTTTGACACGCCGGTGCGTCGATATCCAGATGATCCAGCCTGGACTTCCACGTCAGGAATGCCGTTAGCCCATTTGACCAGCTAAATGGGCTATGATGAACTTTCGTTTACAGGCGCATGCGCCTGAGAATTACTAGTTCGTCGAGCACGGCAATCGCACGTTAATTTCCGAATGGTCCAATGATTGCAGTAGGAGGCTGGGCGGGTACCCCACGTTCGGGTAGCCGTTTCAGGAGTCTTTTTTGCATCGGATGTGCGGTATGGCCAATGCGTTTGTTACCCAA
>JANPHB010000143.1:0-8004 GCA_031424235.1 Pirellula sp. | reverse complement strand
TGCAGGCCGATCTCAAACGATATCGAAAGCATGTTCGTGGGCCAACAAAACCCAGGCCAAAACGCAAGTTCAACGGCTCAAGACACGTCGCAACTCAAGCTCTACTCAATGCAAGGTAATGACGGCTTTACAGGATTCGATTTAAACAACCGATCGGTTCACGACCTGTCGTCCACGAGTTTGCGGTAACTCTCGCAATCTGCAGCATCTTGAAAAGATTGATTTGATCTCCAGGTACTTTGTCGGCAGTGGCGGCAATCGCCGTCAACATGAACGAACCTTTGGTTGATTTTTCGGCTGCTGTGCTGGCGGCTTGCTCGGGCGCATCTTTTGGTTTTTTCGGTTTAGGTTTTTCGCCTTCAGGGAGACCTTTGCCCCAACCGCCGCCGGGTAGCTCCGCGATCGGATGCATGATGACTCGCAAGCCAGTAATGGGTTGGTCTAACTTGGGAAGAACGGTCGAGATATCGAAAGCACCCATGCCGCCAGGCTCTTTCAATCGAACGCGGCTCTCTCCCTCGACTTCAAAACCCGCGCCCCGGTTCGGCGTCGAAACCTTGACCGTCTTCACAGGGTGGACAGAGAAGCCTTGCCCCCGTTTTGCGAGGATGGCTTTTTCGCGAGCTTCCCAAGCTGCGAGAATCGGATCGTCGGCTCTGCCAAGTTTCGATCGCAGTGTTGCGATTTGATGTTCGAGATCGCTTTCCTCGCCCGTGCGAAGGACGGTTCGGGATTGGATGCGTGGCCCTGGACTCACACCGCCGTCGCCATCGTGTCCTTTGTCGCTCAGCGAATTGTAGAAGGCGAACATCTGATAGTATTCGCGCTGTGTGATCGGATCGTATTTATGGTCGTGGCATTGTGCGCAGCCCAGGGTCAAGCCAAGGATGGACTCGCCAAGCGTCTTGATTCGGTCGGCGTTGTAGTTGGTGAGGTTCTCTTCCGCGATGGTTCCACCCTCGTGCGTCACCATGTTGTTGCGCTGAAAGCCCGTCGCAATTAGCTGCGACTCGGTTCGGCTGGGTAGTAGATCGCCAGCAAGCTGCTCAATCAAAAAGCGATCGTAGGGCATGTTGTCGTTTAAGGCTTGGATGACCCAATCTCGCCAAAGCCAAAGATGTCGTCCTCCATCGATCGAATAGCCATTGGTATCGGCATACCTAGCAGAGTCGAGCCACTCCATTGCGACCCTCTCTCCAAAGTGCGGGCTTTGGAGCAAGCGGTCTACCAGTTCACCATAAGCATTGCTCGATGTGGAGTGAACGAATGCCGAAACCTCTTCCGCCGATGGTGGCAGTCCGGTTAGATCCAATGTAACACGTCGGATCAACATAGCCCGATCCGCTTCTGGAGATAGCCGCAGCCCTTGTTCCGTCAATCGAGCTTGAACAAATGCATCGATTGAGCCATCGGATATTCCAGTCGGCAAGTCTGCTTTTTTAGGAGCGATGAATGCCCAGTGACCTGCATAAGGAGCGCCCTGCTCGATCCACGCTTTCAGTTTTTCTTTTTGAGCGTTGCTCAAGTGAAAATGAAACGAGGGAGGCGGCATGACTTGCTCAGCGTCTTGACTGGTGATACGAGTCCAGGCTTCGCTCTTTCCGAGATTTCCCGGCACGATGGCAGTGGTCCCATTTCGCTCCTCGTAAGCGGACGCTGAGACGTCCATTCTCAGCTCAGCCTTGCGGGCCTTTTCATCAAAGCCGTGGCAAGGGAGACAGTTTTCGCTCAAAATCGGACGAATATCGCGGTTGTAGTCGATCTTCGATTCGGCCGTGGCACCGCACTGGCTGCAAGCCATTAGCAGTGCGAAAAGGAAGAGCACTTTGCCGCAAGGATAAGGTTTCATTGGTGGTGGGCTCTGGAAAACGGGAGGGGTTTTGCGTTCGGCTGATGGTTGAGATAACAATTGGAGAGCGAGGCTCCTGCCGAGCTGGAGACGCCACGGTTCGGCAGGAGCCTCACCCTCCCGAGTAACAAAAAGCTTGCTTGACGTCGAAGAAATTCGTCGGCTCAATTTCTTTTGCGTTGCTTCATGATATCCCAATCTAACATCTGAAACACGAAATCGAGAGTCTCAACGGAATTTTCGATGCCTTCTCCTTCAGCGCGGGCTCCGGACTGACGATTCAGGTAATTGATCACAATGAGAATATCGAGAGGACCAACGCCACCGTCACCGTCCACATCCAAATAAGGACCTATCAAAGCAAATCGCTGAGGCAGAGTTCGCACCCCATTCGCATTGACGTCGTTGATCAACTTAAGAACATCCAATGGCGTAACTTCACCGTCTAGGTCAACATCCAAGGCATTCAACGGATTTTGGTGGAAGGAAGCGAGGACATCCAGCAAAACAAGGATCGGATCACTCGTCAAACCATCCTTGTCCGAGACGCGATACTCAAAAGAATCGGTGCCGGCATAGGTATCATTTGGTCGATACTCAATTCTGCCATTTTCTCGCAGCACCGCTTGTCCGTGAATAGGTTGTCGAACCAACACCACCGATTCTGGATCTAGGATTCCTTCACGCGATGAATCGTTATCCGTGACAGTCAGCACGGTGGAATAATGTCGATCCACAATGGCTTGGTCTGGCCCACCCGTAACTGGGCCTTCATTCACATTGCGGACCGAGATCGTGAGCGTCTTATCGAATGACAAACCAGCGAGGTCACTGACTCGCAAATTTATCGAATAGCTCGATTTGGTTTCAAAATCTGGCTTCGTTGCATTTTGGAGTTTTCCATTTTGGATTGCAAAAAATGCGTTGTCAAGCGTTTCCGCTGCGCTCGTCAGGCTAAACGTCACAGTATCCCCTTGGTCTGGATCGGTTCCCGTTAGATCGCCTATCAGGGTACCGATGGATGAATTCTCAACGATCGAATTCGATGAAAGTCGCAGGTCGGTTGGCGCTTCGTTTCGATTCAAAACTTGAATCTCAAATACGGACTCTTTGAATAGCCCGTCGGAATCCGAAGCTTTGACACGAATCGAATACAAACTCTTGCTCTCAAAGTCAAAGATGGCCGCGCTCTTGAGGCTCCCGTTCACTAAAGTAAACGCACTATTGTCGGTGGCACCCGTTCCTGGCACCAAAGCAAATTGCAAAACGTTGGAGTCGACGTCGATTCCAGAAAAGCTCCCGATCGTACTAGAAGAAGGCAAATTTTCAGCGATGGTATTGCTGTCAAGCGAGATGGACGAGGGAGCTTCGTTCACATTCTTTACTTGTATCGTGAAAGTTCGAAAATAAGCATCGCCCGCTTGTTCCGTCGCCTTGACCACAACACGTTTGCTCGCCGTCGTTTCGAAATCGAACGGCTGACGCGACTTGAGAACGCCATTCACCAATTGGAATTCGGTGTTATCCAGCGCCCCAACTCCCTCGACGAGCGAAAAAACATAGCTGCTATTCGCGTCTGGATCGATCGCACTAAGATTCCCAATCGACGTTCCCGCCAGCGAGTTTTCCGCAATCTCACTTCCACTCAATTCGATGACTGGGGATTCATTGATGTTTCCAATCGAAATGACAAAATCTTTTTCGCCGATCGTTTCGAATGCGGTTTTGGCTTGTACTCGTATCTGATAGCTCGCTTTAGCCTCGAAGTTGAAAGACTCGCGAGTAAGTAGTTGGTTCCCTACGATCTTGAATTTGCTGTTGTCAAGAACATTTTCGACCATGTCATATGCTAGTCCAAGGCCCGTAAAGTTGCCGAGTCGCAAGTCGCCCACAACAGCGTCAACCGTGTTGTTTTCGTCGATCGTATCGCCCAGCAACGAAAGGTTGAACACGGGTTTCTCGACGGCGTAGATCTCTCGTCCATACTCATTGGTATTGGCGACGACCAACACGTGTGTCCCAGCATGAAATGGAATAGGAATCCCGTCCCCTGAGTCGCCAGTTGCATCGGCCACCAGTTCGGTTGAGGCCTCGGTTCCGTGACTCTTCCACAATTCTCGACCATGCACGCTATCGATTGCTGAAAAGTAGAGTGTGCCGTTGATATTCTTCAACTCCTGAGGCATCGAGCCGGCGCCCGACGGATTGATATTGCGAATGCCGAAGGTGCCCGTCGCAGAACCGTCCGTCACCCACAATTCTTGGCTCGTCTCAGCCGTAAAAAATAGCTTGTTACCTACTTCGGCAAAATTCGGACCAATGTCTTTTCGAATGACAACGGAAGCCAAAACGGTACCAGGGCCACCCGTCGCTGGATCATAAGACCAAACCCCTGAGCCAGTTGTGTAGACGATCCGATTCTGAAAAACGATCGCTCTCTCAAAGTCATCGATCGCATCGATCGTTTTGATCGTACCAAGTTCGGTTCCGTCAGTTTGATAGATCGAGAACACATCGTTGGTGGCGATTGAAAAGTAGAGTGTGTTGCCGATGGTCCCGATCAAGTCAGGATAATCGTATTGAGCAAAAGACTGGATCGGATAGGTACCTGCGGGTGAACCGTCTGTTCGCCACAGAGTTTGTGTTTGAACACCCGATTCATTGTTATGCGTCGTCTTGAAGAACACCAAGCCATTGGCAATGGGTTTCACGATCGGCGTAGTCGAAAGAGGCGTGGCTGGGTCAGGAAGCGTCGCAATTCGCAAGGTACCCTTCGGCGTGCCATCTGTTGTCCAAAGCTCTCCCGTCACTGTCTGCTGGATCGTTCGATTGAGCCAAAAATACAATTTATCGCCAACTTGTAGTACGTCGACAACAAAGAGTGTGTCCGCTGGATCCGTGAACTCGGTTACAACCTTCGTACCGCTTAAAGAGCCATCTGTTGTCCAAAGCCTCTCGACCTTGCGTCCGATACTCCGTTCGTACTCTGGATTCGCCGTGAAGAACGCAAGCTGGTTCTCGAATTTTCGAATGTCGGTTGGCCATGTAGAATCATCGAGCAATCGAGTCGTGCCGTCCGGAGTTCCGTCCGTCCTCCAAAGCTGAAGGGAGCCGTCCGGTATGATTCGAGTTGCCGAAAGGACGTAGGCTACATCTCCAACGGCTACTTGATCGATGGGGATCGAGGATTGTGTTTGAAGTCGCGGCTCATCAACGGATTTTGTTCCAGCCTCGGTGCCATCCGTGCTCCACAGCCGATCGGATTGATCCTGGTAAACGGGCAGGAAAAGTTTTCCCTCGACGAAAACGGAGTCTTCTCCACCGTTGAGGATTGGGAACGAAAACGCTTTGACGAATCGCGTTCCTTCGGTCGTCCCGTTCGAGTGATAGAGCCCAGGACCATCGATGCCTTGGCTAGTAAAGTAAAAGCCGGTCGAAGCAGGAAAAACGTTCCAAGTTTGATAACGACGAGAGTTTGCATCCAAAAGTTGAGTCGTTCCTTCGCTCGTACCATCGCTGGTAACAATCGAATACGGAAGCGAATCAGCAACTCGCATCAACAGTCCCCCACTGGTCACGTCGATGGCTCGAATCGATCCTTCGACGGATTTGACGATGCTGGTACCGAGGGCAGTACCGTCGGATACCCAAAGGGAATTGGAGTTGTCGGTGAAGTAAACTTTGTTTTGAAAAACGCGAGCAAGTCCCAACGAAAGCGGCTCGCTGCTCAATTGAATCGTGCCAGCAAGCGTGCCATCTGAAGCATAGATTCCTTGATTGGTTTCCATCAAAACTAAGTTGCCGAGCGAGATCAAATGATTTGGCTGAAAACTATCTGCACCTTCGGCAAATTCAAAGGCGATGTGTGTTCCCTCGGCAGTGCCGTCGCTTTCCCAAAGCTCAGCCCCATGCACGTCGTCATCAAAGACAAACATGAGTTTATTTCCGACGACAGCGGTGGAAAGATTGGTATTAAAGGTCGACTGCGAATCCGATTCGATTTGTTTCACCATGGTGGTTCCCTCGGGAGTCCCATCGGTTTTCCAAAGTCTTCCATAGATCGTTCGGCCGTAGGCAAAGAACAGCGATTGATTACCCACGGTATTTGCCTTGGAAGGGATGGAGCTGCCACCTCCGCCCGAGATGTCCTGCAACAACTGGGTGCCTGTTTCGGTGCCATCGCTAACCCAAATCTCATTGCCATGTTCTTGATCTGTGGCAGAAAAGATCAGTTTGTCACCAAGAACGGTAAGAGGTCCAATGTTGGCAGATGGGCTTCCCTGATTGATGTTCTTGACCAACGTCGGAGAACCGGAGTTGTACTTCCAGAGTTCTTCGCCGACCGTTGGGTTGTCGCTGAGGAAGTAGACGTCGGAGCCCAGTTGGGTCAGTTTTCGAACCGACATACCTTTGGTGCTAAGATCCGAATTGATATCCGCTAGAAGTGTCAAGTCGCTCGCCAATAGCTGTCGACTCTCAAGCAATTCGAATCCACATTTGCGATACGGGCGATTTGGGGACATGGTTTTACTTGGCGTGCAAAGTATTTGGGGACGTGGCTGACAATTGAATAGCACTCTAACATACCGATTCTGGCATTACAACTTTCGGTTAAGTTGCGCGTGTGCCAAACCACAAAACACACGAAATTGTGGGGATTTGCAATAGGAGTTCGATTTTAAAAGCAGCGTTCAACGTCGAACGACTCGCGAGAATCTTTGCCGCCTTTGGTTTACAATGATTTCTTTAGCACGACGCGCAAGCTAGTGCCGTAATCCCGAATCAACCTTGATTGGGAATCGCCTTTGACAGTATTCTTCGCCAATTAGCCAGACTCACTTTTGCTTGGGAGCGACAACATGCCAGGGAAGGCAGCGAAGATTCAGGTAACTGAACGACAATTTGAGATCCTCCACGAGATCGTGGCAAGCCGTACTGCTCCAGTGCGTTTGGTACAACGGGCCAAGATCGTTCTTCTTGCTTTTGCGAAGCACAATAACGAAGAGATTGGTGAACACGTTGGACTCAATCCCCAGCAAGCCAGCGTTTGGCGAAAACGATGGCGAGACGATTGGTCGCGTATCATTTTAGTCGAATGCAACGAACCTCGCTCCAGTTTGCAGAAAGAGATCGAAACTCTGTTTGCTGACCAGCCGCGAAAAGGTCGAACTTCCAAGTTCACCACGGAACAGCAAGCCGCAATCGTGGCGATCGCCTGCGAGAATCCGGACCAAGAAGCAGAGCGTCCGATCTCACAATTCACCGCTCGTGAAATCGCTGATGAAGCGGTCAAACGAAAAATTGTTCCCAGCATTTCACGCACAACAGTGTGGTCTTTTTTAAAATCGGGCCGATGTTCAACCGCATCGTAATAAGTATTGGCTGTTTCCAAAGATAGATAATCCGACAGTTTGGAACACTCAGGTTCTTGAAGTCTGCGACACCTACCGCAATGCCATGGAACTCTACCGCACGCAAGGCATTCACACCGTCTCGATTGATGAGCAAACTGGCATTCAAGCGTTAGAGCGAGTCGCCGCTGATTTACTTCCGCGAAGCGGTATGATTGCTCGCCGGGAATACGAATACATTCGCCATGGAACGCTTGGGCTATTTGGTAACTTGCACGTCGCGACGGGTAAGATTCTATGTCCAATGATACGGGAGACACGAACCGAGGAAGATTTCCTTGAAAACATTGACTCCCTTGTCTGCACCGATCCAAACGCTAAATGGCTTTTCGTGACTGACAACCTAAACACACATGCCAGCGAATCCTTGGTACGCTATATTGCTGACCACTGCGGAATAGAAACGGAGCTTGGTTCGAAAGGCCATAATGGAATTCTGAAGTCGTTGCCATCAAGGCAGGCATTTTTGACTGACAAGAGCCATCGCATTCGATTTGTTTACACCCCGAAGCATTGCAGTTGGTTAAATCAAATTGAGATCTGGTTCGGAACGCTGCGAAGGAAATTGACTCGCTACGATTCTTTTTGCTCGCTTGACAATCTCGAGGATCGTATACTTCGATTCATCGACTACTATAATGAAACTATGGCAAAACCATACCGCTGGACCTGCGATGGAGCACTATTGTGCAAATAGGCAGGATGTCGCTTCCATCAAAGGCCAACTACCAATTCCGGCACTAG
>JANPHB010000142.1:0-20176 GCA_031424235.1 Pirellula sp. | reverse complement strand
GATAGTTCGGAGCCAAATTTAACTTGGTTCGTCTACATGATGCTTTGTGCAGATGGATCGTTGTACACCGGAATCAGCAATGACGTTTCCCGAAGATTGAATCAGCACAATGCTGGAACAGCCTCAAGATACACACGAAGTCGTTTGCCTGTCGAATTGGTTTATCAGGAGATGCGGGCCAGCAAAAGCGATGCTCTAAAACGAGAGTTGGCAATCAAAGCACTCCCAAGGAAACAAAAGGATTTGTTGGTTGGGGCGAAGGTGCTTACTTGACAGACCTTTGCATTTTGACCAACTCCCCCTACTTCACCAACGTCAGCACCATTACCACATTCGTTTCCGCTTTAATGCTGTGTGGTGTTCTGGCTGTCATCTGAATCCATGTTCCCGGTTTACCCTCGACCGATTTATCACCAACGGTCATCGCCGCCGTTCCTGAGATGATTTGTATCGTGGCATCGAATGGAGCAACGTGTTCTGCAAGACCTCCACCAGCGGCAAACGAAAACAAGATCACTTTGGTTTTAGCGTTGTCGGTCAAGACAACGCTTTGCTTTCCTTCTGCGGGAATTGGAAGTTCATCGGCTAGTTGTTTGATTTGGTATTCGGATCGGTTCATTTGCTCTGGTCCTTTATTCATTTGACGACGGCAGCTTCACTTCCTTGGATCGGGTAAAAGCTGATTCAAGCCATCACGGTCGATTTCAAATGCGGCGATGCAGTTGTGATCCCAGGTGGTCGCACTGGCGGCTCCAACAAATAGACGAAATATATTTTTATTGGGGTTTAAAAAAAGGAACGGTGTGACGTGACCGAATGCGTCGATTGTTGCTCCAGACTTCGGTGTAAATATACCACCGTCCTTCCACTCGATTCCGTCTTTGCTACTCGCAAACTTTGTTCCTTCACGGGACTCATACAGCATGATGAATCCGTCGCCGCCTAACTTCACGTCCACTGCACCTGCATCTTGACCAAAGACCGGGTTGACCTTATGCCGTTCCCATTTCAAGCCGTCGTTAGATGTGGCATATCCGACGCTCCGTTGCGATTTGTCGGACTTCGGCACGTCTTTCACGGGGGCGTTGGGCGGAAAGTCCTTGCGTCCGTCGTACCACATCTTGAAAAGTCCGTCGTGAAAAATGACTGTGGGGCGACCGACCGATAAAGCATTCCATGCTCCATCTGATCCAGCGGCAAGAGCAACACCCTTCGGCTCCCACTTCATGCCGTCGTCGGAGATCGCAAGATCAATCCGATCCACCTCATCTTTCTCTGTCCGGGTGTAGTACATGAAGTATTTACCTTTAACCACGACCACGGACGGGTCATTGACGTGGTTGGCCGTGTCGTCCTTCAATACGACACCCTTGCGAATCCACTTCTTTGCATCCATCGACTCGGCGTAAGCAATACGGTCATGGCCGTCTTTGCCTTGCCCGCCGTACCACATCTTAAAGAACTTGCCGTCCCACAAAACATCAGGTGCGTAGATGTTCCCTTTGCCGTGCGGAGCAAGTTCTGCATCCCCTTCCCCCTCAAGAACAACCAACGGCTTATCTTGTGATTCGCCATGATGGAGGGTAGCAGCAAAAGCAAGGACAAGGAAAAGCGTTCTCATGCGATCACCCTCTCGACCCTCTTCCCCCACACCAATTCACTGCTCGAACAGAAATCTGTTTCCAGATTCGCCGCCATCCAACCAGCAACATCCTTGATCGATTCATCAACAAACGAGCGTTGGCATTGTGGGCAAACGCAAACGAAGTTTGGTAATCGATTAAAAACACCTACCTGACGAAATCCAAAGTTGACCAGGATGGTTTCACCAGAGCAATTCAAGCACGACGTTGGTTGCGACCGCTGCCATGCACTCTTGAGTGCTGCCCAAGGGATTTGACCAGCTTCAAGTCCTGCCCAATAGTATCCAGAGTTGGTCATTGGTGCTGCCTGATGGTCATCAGCGTCTCTTTGGAAAGGATTGGTCCACTTGCTCACGAATAGCTCGATGGGGAAGTCGTGGGCTATTGGCAGGCCATATAGGAAGTCATCGCCGGTCTTATGCGTGTTTGCTTCCTTCTTACGCTCAAGGAGAGTGACATGGACATCAGGACTCGTTAGCCGATGATCTTTGAAAAATGGTCGAAGGTCAGCAATTTGCTGGGACCAATAATGGACCGTTATTTGGTTTGGCTGAGTCTCGACTAGGTTTAATCCGCAACGCCTTACTGCGAGTCTTATGATGCGATCAGAATCTTCTTCGGTTAGTTTGCAAAGGCCGTCAAAGGCTCGTTCAAGGATTGTCTCATGTTTGTGATCCAAGCACCATTGAGCGGGATTGGTGATGGGCCAGGAGTTTAGAGTGTTGGTGTGGATGAAGTGGTGGGTGGGGGTGGGGGAGGCAGATAGGTTGTGGGGGACGAATGATGCTCCTGCGATTGCTGCGCTGGCTTGTAGAAATTCTCGGCGATTGGTCATGTTGGCTCCTTGATGAATGCCCAAGGTAAGGACGCAATTGGGGGAAAGATGGTTCGTATTGATTACTTTGCTCTCTTTTTCTGCAACGTCGCTGCTTTACCGATCTCTTCCATCAATTTGTCAAGTATGTCGTCATCGCAGTTTGCAATGGCCAAGAATACGTCGGGACGCTCTAGCGCCCTGCGCCGAATTGAATCTGGAACCTTTTCTGCGAGCAGAAGCAACTCGTCAGTGTTACCACCAAGTACATCTGCGAGTTTACGTATTAGCTTTTCGCTGGGGTGATCACTTCGGTCCAGTTTGCCGTTCTCTATCTTGCTCAAATACGTGAAGTCGATGCCCGCCTTTGCTGCTGCTTCTCGCTGAGTAAGCGATCTTATCGTGCGAAGTTCTCTGATTCGCTCACCTAACGTCATAGTCTGATTCCCGCTTGCTGATTTCACATTCCAATTGTAGGATGGTTGCAGATTTGCGTCAACATGGTCGTTGGCGTGGTTGACCACTGAGCGAGCGCAGCTTTTTGCAACACAACAAATAGAATCAGATAGCATGTTCATCAACCCAAAGAGATCGAGGCATTCATCGTCTCGCAAGGAGTCATGGTTTGACTACTATGCGGGATATTCTTCTGCATTTGTGCAAGATGTTCTTCGTAATCTTCAGAATATTCAAGGACCGCTGCTAGACCCATGGAATGGCGGCGGAACAACTACGGCTGCTGCCCATGAGCATGGAGTGGATTCCTCTGGCGTCGACATCAATCCTGCAATGATAGTTGTTGCAAGGGCAAAGCTGCTAACACCCGGCATAACTGAGAGCCTTGTTCCGCTTGCAAAAGATATCTCCGAGAAGGCACGTCGTTTAGACGTTTTTCAAGTTGACGGAGAGCCTCTTGAAGAATGGTTTAGTCCGTCAAGTGCGATGCGTCTTCGAGCATTTGCTGAGGCAGTTTGCACTCTAACAACGCCCGTCACCGCTTCCCATACACTATATCAGCCAGAATCCATCGCTCATGTTTCCGATCTGACTGCATTTTTTCTTGTCGCACTATTCCGCACCACTCGATCCTTCATGGCACGCTTCCAGGCAAGCAATCCTACGTGGATTAAGTCACCTAAAATTCCTTCAAACCGATTGAGAACCTCGATGGACGCAATCGCAGAGCAATTCGCACGTCACGTGAGTTCAATGGCAGGAGGAATTGTACCTGTTAAAGCACATGCCAATACCACTATAGCTATGGCTGCCTCAAGCAATCTCCCACTAAAAAACGCTACCGTGGGCGCTGTAATTGCATCTCCACCTTATTGCACCCGAATCGATTATGCGGTTGCTACGAAGCCCGAACTAGCGATTCTTGGTTGTCCGCTTGGGGATGAGTTCTCGGCGCTAAGACGTAAAATGATAGGTGGTCCCGTAATCTCAACTCGTGAAATTGAGTTACAAGACGAATGGGGACAAGATTGCTTGACCTTACTTGAAGCAATCAAATCGCACCCCACAAAGGGTTCGGCCAACTACTACTACAAAATCTTCGGTCAATACTACCACTCGATGTATTTGTCACTCTGCGAGATCAATCGAGTAACGATGCCAAATGCGGATTGCGTGTTGGTTGTCCAAGACTCCTACTACAAGGACATCCATGTAGATGTCTCATCACACATTTCCGACATGGTTTCTCAACTTGGCTGGGGACTTGTTCACCGGACTGATTATGAAACATCACTGCTGATGGCTAGATTAAACCCAAAGGCTCAGAAGTATCGCCCCATTACCGGAGCAACCGAGAGCGTTCTTTGGTTCAGAAAGGCTTCGTAAAAGGAATCAATATGTCTACCGCCGATCCTGTAGCACTTATTGCCGCTGCCGATGAGCAGGTTGCTAAGGTGCGTACGCAAGGGAAGGATTATTCCTTCAATGAGCTACTCAGTATGCACGACGAAGGGGAGCTTGTTATAAACCCAGAGTATCAGCGACTTTTCAGATGGCCGGAGGAAAAAGAATCTCGATTCATTGAGTCCTTGATACTAGAATTGCCGCTACCTCCGATCTTCGTAATTGAGGTTGAAGATGGAAAATACGAATTGATCGATGGATTGCAGCGCATTTCGTCATATTTTCACTATCGAGGAAAGCTCGCCGCCCCCCATCGGGAAATAAAGATTGGTGATTACCTGCGCCTCTCCGACTGCGACATTGTTGACGCTCTAAATGGCAACACATATGAAGAGCTTCCCGAAGCACTCCGAATTAAACTTAAACGGCACTCAGTACGGGTAGAAATAATTCGCAAAGAAAGCGATAAACGACTTCGATACCACATGTTTAAGCGACTCAATACTGGTGGGGCATTGCTCAGCGAACAAGAACTTCGCAACTGCACAATTCGGCTTCTCGACAACAAGTTCAACCAATTCATTATTGAATGTAGCCAGGACGACAATTACATTGAGTGCATCGCTAGCGTCGGATCAGAGCAGATCGACAAAAAATTCGATCAAGAACTTGTGCTTCGTTTTTTTGCATTCAAGAACTGGTCCGAAAATTACACACACGAAATTGGTTCTTTTCTCACGGAATATATGGAAGGTGTTACGGACACACAGAAAGGCGTCGTGTTCGATTATGAGCTAGAACGCAATATCTTCCAGAAGACATTTCGTGTTCTTCGTGGGTGCCTTGGCAGTGAATCTTTCTACATGGTCGTTAGACGAAGTTCTGGTACGCAATCCAAATATCCATTCAGTGTTCTCCACTACGAAGCCTTTACGCTAGGTATTCAGCCGCACCTAAACCACATCGATCCCAGCGATGCGGCTCAAATGGAGAAGCTGAAAGTGGCTGCGACATCGATCAAAAATGACGATGAGTTCATTCGACTGACAACCGGAGGCGGGAAAAACACGAAAGGCTCCCTCGCTAAACGCCTGAAGTTCGTATCTGATCGAATTGGGCAGGCATTATGAATCTTGCTGGCATTCGAGCGGAACTTGAAGATGAATTAAGATGGCGATCAGAAGAACTCCGCTTTTTTAAAAATCAGCTAGGCGATTTACGGGGTGATGTCGAACGCAAGCGATTTCGACGTGCTTTGGTAGTAATGCTTTATTCACATTTTGAGGGATTCTGGAAGGCTGCATTTTCAATCTACGTAAAAGCGTTGAATGCTGAAGCAATCTTGTGTAAAGACGCAGTTGATAGTCTCGTTGCTGCTACGCACTTCGATTTGCTTGCAAGCCTTGCGAGTCAGAAGAAGGCGACGTTCCTGAACTGGACTCCACCGGACGATCCCACGCTTCACATGTTTCATCGTCAAGTCGAATTTCTGGCACGACTTCCTGACTTTCGTGTAACGAAGTTAGACATTCCCGATGAGGTCGTGAATCCCGAATCGAACTTGAAGCCCGATGTAATTAGAAAAAACTTATTTCGCTTGGGTTTTCCGCACAACTTGTTTCAGTCACACGAGGGAACAGTTCACAAGCTCCTGAACAAAAGAAATAGTGTGGCGCATGGAGCCACAAGACTAGGAGTTGAAGAAGATGAATTTAATGACCTTGAGCAAGCGGTAATGGAAATCATGGAAGATATTGTAAAACTACTGTTCAACTGGTTGCATACGAGAAAATATCTCAAGTCTGCGTGAGAAATCTCGTCAGAACTTTCAGAATGAGCAGAGCCATGACACCTGAACAGAAAGCACGACAGCAGATCGACCGGCAGCTTGAACAAGCGGGCTGGATTGTGCAGGACTATCGGCAGATGCACATCACCGCAGGGCTTGGGGTTGCCGTGCGTGAATTTCCGCTCACAACGGGATACGCCGACTACATGCTTTACGCTGATGCAAAAGCAATCGGTAGTGTGGAAGCGAAGCCTGAAGGTTTTGGGCTAATGGGAGTTGCCGAGCAATCGGCAAAATATTCGATTGGTCTGCCAAAATTGCTCCCGAATTGGGAAGTCCCTCTTCCATTTGCATATGAGTCCACTGGAACTGAGTGTCGATTCACCAATCGCAAGGAACCTGATGCTCGTAGTCGCATTGTATTCACGTTTCACCGCCCAGAAGAATTGATCCGTCTAGTCAACCTCGATAAGCAGGTCCGTGGGCTTCTTAAAGCGATGCCGGAGTTAAATACGGGTAATCTTTGGAAGGTACAAATCGAAAGCATCAAGAACCTTGAAGAGTCACTTGCTGCCAATCGTCCCCGTGCGTTGATTCAAATGGCAACCGGCAGTGGCAAGACATTTACCGCTGTCAACTTTTGCTACCGACTCATCAAGTATGCAGAAGCCAAACGCATTCTTTTCCTTGTGGATCGAAACAACCTCGGCAAGCAAACGCTCAATGAGTTCCAACAGTTTGTCAGTCCTGTGAATGGCTACAAGTTCACCGAAGAGTACAGCGTTCAACACTTGAAGAAGAACACGATTGCTCCGGCATCCAAAGTGTGCATCACTACGATCCAGCGACTTTATTCAATGCTCAAGGGTGAAGACGACTTCGAGGAAGAGAACGAAGAAGGCTCGCTGTTCGAGGCGGAGAACACACTTTTCAAGGAGCCATTGCCAGTCGTATACAACCAAAAGATTCCCATCGAAATGTTTGACTTCATCGTGGTCGATGAATGCCATCGCAGCATCTACAACATTTGGCGGCAAGTTCTCGAATACTATGATTCGTTCCTGATTGGCCTGACTGCTACGCCTACAAAACAAACAATCGGGTTCTTTGGTGGCAATCTCGTTCAGGATTATGCGCATGAGCAAGCGGTTGTTGATGGCGTCAATGTAGGCTATGACGTTTATCGAATCGAAACAAAGATCACAAAAGATGGTGCCAAACTCACCCGTGAGCCGGGCATCTTTGTTCCGCACCGTGATCGTCGCACCAAAGGAAAAAAGTACAAGGAACTCGATAACGACTTGACTTACACCGCCAATCAACTTGATCGAGACGTTGTTTCAGAGAATCAGATTAGATTGGTCATTCGCACGTTTCGAGACAAGCTACCAGAAATCTTTCCGGGGCGGACCGAAGTTCCAAAAACGCTCGTTTTTGCCAAAACCGATCTACACGCCGAGGACATCGTTAGGATCATTCGTGAAGAGTTTGGTAAGGGTAACGATTTTTGTCAAAAGATCACATCGAAAAGCACGGGCAAGAAACCGGACGAACTTTTGTCCGAGTTCCGCAATTCGTATTTCCCTCGCATCGCTGTCACCGTCGATATGATCGCAACTGGAACCGACGTGAAACCGCTAGAGTGTTTGATCTTCATGCGGAATATTCGTTCGCTTGGATACTTCGAGCAAATGAAGGGTCGAGGTTGCCGGGTCGTCGATCCTGATGTTCTTCAAAGCGTAACACCGGATGCAAAGCACAAAACACACTTTGTTATTGTCGATGCAGTGGGCGTTTGCGAAGATGACAAGTCTGCGACCAAACCAATGGACCGTAAGCCTTCAGTGCCGCTGGACAAGATTCTCAATTTCGTCGCTGCGGGTGGTGCAAGTGATGATGTTGTGTCTACATTGGCGTCACGACTTTCCCGACTAGACCAAGAAGTTGATCCGATCCAACAAGCGGCTATAAAAAAGGCGTCAGGCGGGAAGTCTCTTACGGAACTCAGCGCAATTCTGCTCAAGAGTATTGATCCCGATGTTAGCACACAGTTGGCAATTGCAAAGTTTGATTTGCCTGAAGACCAAGAGCCGACTGACGAGCAATTTGACAAGGTAGAACAGGAACAAATGGCATTGGCATTGAAACCGTTTCTCGATCCAAAACTGCGTGGCGCAATCTTGGATGCGAAGCGGTCGCTGGAACAAATTATCGACGAGCAGACTCCAGACCAATTGTTGCGAGCAGGTTTTGACGCAGCAGCACTGGAAAAAGCCAAGTCAATGTTGACGAGTTTCAAGAAGTTTATCGAAGACAACAAGGATGAGATCGAAGCATTGCAAGTTTTGTACAGCCAACCCTATCGTGCAGGACTCAAGTTCCGTCACGTCAAGGAACTTGCGAGCAAGCTCAATCATTCACCATTTTTCGTTGATCCGAATCGGCCAGAGTCGCTCGCAAGGCTTTGGCAGGCGTATGAGGTAGTTGAACCAGAAAAAGTGCGAGGCAAAGGCGGTAAGCAACTTGTGGATGTGATTGCCCTAGTGCGACATGCCATTGATCCAAATACTCCATTGGCACCAGTCGGCATGACAGTGGAGGAACGGTATCAACAATGGTTGGCAGACAAGAAGTCTGCGGGTGTCACATTCACTTCCGATCAACAAAAGTGGCTCGATGCGATCAAGGATCACATTGCTAGTAGCTTGAACATAGAACAAGACGATTTGGAGGAAGTGCCTTTCAATTCAATTGGTGGCTTGGGACGAGCCTATGAACTCTTCGGAGACAAGCTCGTTGCGATCCTGGATGAATTGAATGTGAGGTTGGCGGCGTGAGCGCTAAAACAGCCATTCAAGAGACAGTTGATCTCAGCACTTTGCCCCCGCTTCCTAAATCGTGGTCGTGGTGCATACCAGCGGATTGTTGTTCCGCAATCGTAAGTGGCAGCACACCAAAGCCAGATTTGATGTACTCCGAGGTTGGAGATGTGCCATTTATCAAGGTTTACAACCTGACCCATCGGGGAGTTTTGGATTTCTCCGTTAAGCCCACGTTTATTGATCTCGCCACGCATATCGGGCCAATGAGTCGTTCACGAGCGATACCGAATGATGTTCTCATAAACATCGTTGGACCACCGCTTGGAAAAGTAGCGATTGTCCCCGACGATCATCCCCAGTGGAACATCAATCAAGCGGTTGTTTTATTTCGTCCGCTTGATGGCGTATCTAGCAAGTACCTCGCCTACGCATTCTTAACCGATTCGATCATGAGGCGAGTTACGTCACTCGCAAAGGCCACCGCAGGTCAATCCAATATTGGTGTTAGCATGTGTAGGCGACTATTGCCATTGCCAATAGCGCCAACTAACGAGCAAAATCGCATTGTGTCAAAGATCGAAGAACTTTTCTCCGACCTCGATGCTGGTGTTGCAGCATTGAAGCGGGCGAAGGCAAATTTGAAGCGATACCGTGCAGCCATTCTCAAAGCCGCAGTCGAAGGCAAGCTCACAGGAGAGTGGCGAGCCAAGCATCCTGCGAAAGAATCCGCCTCGACACTTCTTACTCGCATTCTGAAAGAAAGAAGACAGAAGTGGGAAGCCAATCAACTTGCCAAATTCGCCGCATCCGAGAAGGAACCGCCGAGGAACTGGAAAGAAAAGTATGTCGAACCAGTTCGTGAGAGTGGGCTGTTTGGCTTACCAGATTCCTGGACATGGGCCACAGCCCTAGAAATATGCGAGGCTGTCGAAAATGGAAATACACCACCATCGCAAGACATGTTTGATGGCGATGGAGAGGTCCCGTTTATAAAGGTTTACAACCTTACCAAATTCGGCACTCTCGACTTTTCGATAAATCCTACCTTTGTGTCTCGCCAGACTCACGAAACTCTTTTGGGACGATCGAAAATTCTCCCAAATGATGTACTGATGAATATCGTTGGTCCTCCTTTGGGTAAGGTTTCCGTGGTTCCCGATACATTCCCAGAGTGGAACACAAATCAGGCAGTGGTGATATTTAGAGCAAGTTCTGCCGTTCTGCCCCACTATTTTGCGGCGTGTCTTATGTGCGATATTGTCCTTTGTTGGATCATCCAAACCGCACGTGCGACAGCAGGACAATACAACATTTCGCTTGGCAACAGTCGTCGGCTTCCAATTCCTTTACCGCCAGTAGAAGAGCAGGCAGCAATTGTTGAAGCACTTGAGGAGAAATTGTCTCAGATTGGGGCTGCGGAACATAGCATCGAAAAAAGTTTAGTTCGGGCCACTCGATTGCGACAAAGCATATTGAAGCAAGCATTTGAAGGAAAGCTGGTCCACCAAGACCCGAAGGACGAGTTGACCAAAGCGCTTTTGGAACGACTACATGTTAGTTCTTTATCGCATAGAGAAACCTGCAAGGCAACGCTTAAAACGGTTACTCGTGGTCGCCCTACAACGAAGAAATAATTGGACGTGTCCGAATAATGAGCAAAAACGACTCACAACAAATAGTAAATAAAGCCTGGAATTTCGCTCACGTCTTGCGTGACGATGGGCTTTCGTACATGGCTTATACAGAACAAATCACGTTTCTGCTTTTCCTCAAGATGGCTCATGAACAGACGAAACCGCCGTACAACAAGCCTTCGATTGTTCCAGCCAAATACAATTGGGAAAGCCTACTCAAGCGTGAAGGTGATGAGCTTGAAGCTCACTATCGTCACATCCTAGAGGAACTTGGCAAGCAACCTGGAATGCTTGGAGAAATCTTCAAGAAGGCTCGCCCAGAAATCCAAAATCCAGCAACGCTTCGACGACTGATCGTCGATTTGATCGACGTTGAAAAGTGGTCGTCGATGGATGCCGATGTCAAAGGGGACATCTATGAAGGCTTGCTCTCAAAGAGTGCTGCCGAAAGTCCAAAAGGTGCTGGGCAATACTTCACGCCTCGTGAACTCATAAAGGCAATTGTCGATTGCGTGCAACCGACCGTAGATGACACAGTATGCGATCCCGCCGCAGGCACGGGAGGCTTTCTCTTGGCTGCATATGATTACGTGGCGAAGCACCAAGGAAAGACGTTGGACAAGGATCAGAAGAAACACCTAAGAACAAAGTTTGTAAAAGGCTGGGAGTTAGTGCCGAATACCGCCCGTCTTTGCATCATGAATCTCTTCTTGCACGGGATCGACGCTGATCCATGTCCGATCAAATCGGGTGTCGATAGTCTTGCCAGTGATCCGGGTGAACGATTTAGCGTGGTAATGGCCAATCCACCTTTCGGAAAAAAGAGTAGCATCTCCATTGTCAACGAAGCGGGTGATTTAGAGAAGGATGACAACGCTTACGAACGCCAGGATTTTTGGACAACAACTAAGAACAAGCAACTGAACTTCGTGCAGCACATCAAAACGCTCCTCAAGGTGAATGGTCGCTGCGCAATCGTTGTACCAGACAACGTGCTATTCGAGGGTGGAGCAGGTGAAACGGTTCGTCGCAATCTCATGAAGCAATGTGATGTCCACACGCTGCTTCGATTGCCTACCGGCATTTTCTACGCTGGAGGCGTAAAAGCCAATGTCTTTTTTCTTGATGCAAAACCTGCTCAAGAGAAACCTTGGACAAAAACACTGTGGGTTTATGACTTGCGAACCAACATGCACTTTACGCAAAAGACCAATTCCCTTCAGCGGTCGGATTTGGATGAATTCGTAACTCTCTATCGTCCAGGCAAGAGGCACTTGCGCAAACCAAGTTGGAGTGAAGCAAATCCTGATGGACGCTGGCGATCCTATGATTACGACGAACTCATTAAACGGGACAAAGTAAATCTCGACATCTTTTGGCTGCGTGACCAAAGCCTCGAAGACTCCGATGATTTGCCTGCTCCTGATATCCTGGCCCAAGAAATTGCAGACGACCTTCAAACGGCACTGGAGCAGTTCACTGCGATTGCAGAAAAGGTGAAAGGATAACGCCACGAATACGGAGAAGGAAATCGAACGACTATTCTGCCAATCAGAGAGTGGAGCCACGGCGCATCATGTACATCAAGCAGCTTTCCATCAAGAATTATCGCAACTTCGGCGATCCAGCTTTTGAGCTATCGCTGAAGCCGTTCACGCTGATTCTTGGTGAAAACAATATCGGCAAGACCAATCTGCTCAACGCACTCTGCCTCCTTTTTGGTCAAGAGATTTCCATCTCTCAGTCTCGTGTTCTCCAACTGGACGATCTTAACTATGAGGCGGTCACTCGCTTTCGGAAGCAAGTTGCGGACCTTTCGGTTTCCCACGATCAGGTTGTATTCCCAGAAGTCGAAGTTACAGCCCTTTTAGCCAACATGAACGAGGACCAGGAAGCGGTAGTGGGCGATTGGTTTTCAGATGCGGCATTGACAGAGGCATTGGTCACTTACCGTTTTTCGCTTCGTGCTTCATTCAATCGAGAGAAATGGATCGCACAGCAGCGAGACGTGCTGAATTCAATTCCGACCATACCGACACCTGCACTGCTGGCCGTTGAAGTAGACTCGGTACAGCCTTCACTGTTGACAGAGCAAGCCCCGCAGACACATGCGATCTGGAAACGGGTTGAGTTTCCGATTAGGGATTACCGCTATCTGATCTACGGCGGTGGAAAGCCGACCAATGAGTGCGATTCACATTTTCTGCGAATGTTAAAGGTTGAACTGCTCGATGCGCTTCGAGACGCCCAACGTGAACTCATCGCAAGCGGGGAGTATCGCCTCCTTTATCGCATCCTTCGACAAGGCCATGATTCAAAGTACGCCGACCTGAAGGATCGACTGCTGGAATTGGAAGACTGCGTTCGCAATAACGCTGCTTTGAAGGGGATCAAGAACGAGGTTACAACTCTACTCCAACGAGTTTCACTTCAAACTGAAGATGCCGACAACTCAATCGACTTTAATTTTTCATCACCTGATGCGGCTGAACTTTTGAAGAAGATCGGCATGATCTACGGAGCCAATCCGATCAATGTGAATCGGAACGGGCTTGGACGAAATAACCTTCTCTACATTTCCCTAGTGCTTTCGCAAATCGCCAAGCCACTCAACCCTGCCGACACATCACATAGCGAGACGACTACATTTTTCCGTGTCGTGGGAATCGAAGAGCCAGAAGCTCATCTTCACCCCCATCTTCAAGACCACCTTGCTCGCAACATCGAAGCGATTCGTTCGGAGCATTCCGACGCCATCCAGCTACTTCTTACCTCGCATTCGACGCACATTGCGGCCAAGCTCGACTTGGAAAATACGGTAGTTCTCTTCGCCGACCCTGAAACTGGCAGGCTGTCATCCCACTATATTCTGAGCGGCATCGACATAACAAAGGAGCAAGATGCGGTTAGGTTTCTCAGCCTTTACCTCGACGCAACGAAATCTCGAATGTTTTTTGCTCGCAGGCTCATCCTCGTCGAAGGCATTGCGGAACAGACATTAGTTCCACGTTTTTTTGAGTTGCACAAGGGAGAGAGCCTTGAGCGACATGGGGCGACTGTACTCAATGTTCATGGCGTGGCCTTTCGCCATTTTCTGACCGTCATCAAGAACGGATTCTTTCGCAAATGCGTCGTTCTTACCGATCAGGACACCGGGACCGCAACCGAGAGCCGTGCGACGAATCTAAAGTCTGAATTCGACGACGGGAAAGTAATTCAGGTTGAGATTACCACGACTGCGACCTTTGAGAAGGAAGTGATCTCGGCGAATGTGTCAGGCAAGGGTAAGAGCATTCTCCTTGACGCACTGAAAGCAACAAGACCGCAAATCGGTCAGGACATTGCGGCAAAAGCAGGCAAAGGTAGCCTCGATGTCGATGCGTGTTTTGACGCAATCGCCGACTACAAGGCCGAGTTTGCATTTAATTTAGCTAAGCGGCTCGACAAGGATTCAACGGGCTTCATTTTGCCCACCTATATCCAGAACGCCTTTTCGTTTTTGGTGTGAAATGGCAAAACGCTCAAACGGCCCGATTCCTTCGCTTATCGTTGCCGGCCCAGGTGCCGGTAAGACTCACCGAATGGTTGAGGAAATCGTCGCCTGTGTTCCCCGCTTGAATTCCAGCCGCTTTCTTGCGGCAATTACTTACACCAATGCTGCCGCAGAGGTTATTCGGAGTCGGCTCTATCGGCAGATTCAACCATCTCGAAACATATTTGTCGGCACGATCCACTCCTTCCTCAGCAGGTTCATCTTGGGGCCATATGCTTCGCTTCTCGGCGAATTGCCTGAAGACTCTCTGTTTATGGCCGTCGAGTTGGACGCACTGGGGAAATCCAAAGGAAAAGCACAAACCGGAAAGAACAAGGCGATCACTCGGAACGTCATCATCAGTGCCTTGGTAAAGAAAGGGATCGTGCCGTATGACCAGATGGGGGCCATTTCTGCGGCTTTGATTGAGAAGCCGCACATCCGAAAGTCGATTGGCACTCGCCTTCAATTTCTCTTCGTTGATGAGTTTCAGGACGTGGACACGACTCAGCTTCGTGTTTTCGAGTGCATGAGGCAAGAAGGCCGCACGGTGATGTTTGCGGTAGGCGATCCAGAGCAATACATCTCCGGCTTCACCTATGGGCAACGGTGCGTCCCAAGCCCAAAGTACCTAAAAATCCCGTTCTTTCGATTCGCAGAAAAGGCAAATCGCTCAGAGTGGAGCGAGAACCATCGGTCATGTTCGGAGATCGTAACCTTTACCAACAACTTTCATTCTCATCTGACTCAACAATCATTGAGTGGTTCAAGAGGTTGCCCACGGGTGTTCGTTTTGCCTGACACTGCAATGCCGGAAATCGTTGAACGGTTTAGAGACATTTCTGACAAACAGCATTGTGGGAAGCACACTATTACCCGCTTGTACCTCGGCCTTGCTAACGCCACCTATGACGACGTACGTGAACAATACGGCTTAGTCTCTGTCAGCAACAGCAGCGTGTCACACCGCTCGGCATTGTCCGACACTCTTGATGTCGTAGCAAAGTTGCTTGGCATGAGTCAGACCCGGATTCGTGATCTCTGGGGCCTCAACATTCTTGAATGGCGCAAGCTCGGAATTCGGGTTCTTCGGCAGCTTCGCTCAGGAGGAATCACCACTCAAGAGCAGGTCCAGAAATTTGTGGATGCGGCGCTGCCTGCTGCTGGGCAAGTGGAGAGGAAGTACACGCCTACGTCCGAGATTGCGACACTCTTAGACATTATTCGCAGTGATTCCTGCCGCCATGAAAATGAAAGATGTTCGTCAATTCATAAGGCAAAAGGACTGGAAGCAGATGCCGTCTTAGTCGTGGCGAGGACGGCAGCGGAGTTGTGCAAATGGATTGAAACAGACGGATCACGACGAGCCGAAGACGGAACCGATTCTTGTCGTGTCGGCTTCGTTGCCTTCAGCCGGGCCAAGGATGTCTTGTGCATCGCTTGCAAAAAGTCCATTCCTGACGAAACAAAGCAGCTGCTCGCCGAATTGGGTGCGACGGTGATCTCAGAAGTGAAGACATAGAGGGCATAAAAGGATGGGCAACAAAAGGGATTCTCGAATCCCTGAGATCAAGTACCAGCCCACGGTCACGAAAAAGGAGACGGAGAGCAATGTGCGTCGCAAACACACGAACGAGAACCGAAGAATGACCATCAAGACATCTCCCTTCACTGGCCGCTGGCGCATCGTTTCGATGAGTGCCTGGGACCAGGAGTTCATTGACGAAGAGGAAGAAGGCTAATTCGAGTTCGACAAAAAGGGCAACGGACAGTTCCACTTCGGCTACGTCCACGGGCAGATGGACTGCCGCCTGACGACAGGAGACGGTGAAACAGCCGTTGCATGGACCTGGGACGGCAACGACGAAATGGACCCAGCGCAAGGCCGAGGTTGGGCCATCGTAAAGGACGAAGAACTCCACGGCATGATCTTCTTCCACAATGGCGACGGTTCAGAGTTCGTGGCGAAGAAGGCTGAGAGCCGTAAGAAGGTGAAATCATGAAGACCGACACAAACACTTCAAGTTACTCCCACACGCAAAAAGCCCCGCTCTGCTTATTGATCTACGCTCTCGCCGCCGTATTCCTTGCGTTGGGTTGGTTCATCCAAGATGCACCGCCAATTCGATGGCTGTTCCCGCCTATCGGATTATTGATGTTTGTACTCGCAGCCTCGATTCATCACCTTTCGGTTGTAGATCAAGGCGATGAAATGGCAGTTTTCTTCGGGCCAATCCCATTGTTCCGCAAGACTGTACCGTATTGCGAAATCAAAAGCGTTGAAACTGGTCGCACTTTGCTACTGGATGGATGGGGCATCCACATGAGTATCCGTGGAGGTTGGGTTTGGAATCTTTGGGGTCGGGATTGCGTGGTAATACATCTGCAAAATGGAGTTCTGCGTATCGGTACTGATGATGCTGAAAATCTGGCTCGGTTTCTGGAGGGGAAGATTGGAGGGTAGCAAATGGCTGCGATTTTTCGCCCATCGCAATGCCAATGTTCCTGCTAAGTCTGAGATTTTGAGACAATGCCGTTTACCCCTGCAACGCCACAGTTTCTCCCTCGAAACGCCCCTGCAATCACACGGGAATCACACCGAAACGCCACTGCAATCGCACAGGCTTGCCCTTCCGCCTTCCCCATGTGGTGTATCCTAACGGTTGAGAGATCGACTAGAATCGCAGCCTAATCAGTGTTAGTCTAAACGAAAGGAACTTTACGTGACGCCGCTCGTTGAATGTGGTGTTATTGCGAACAGGAAGTGCATGATGCGACACCTGCGTTTTTCACTGCGGCTATTGTTAGTCGTAACAACTTTGACTGCTATCTTGATTGGCTACCTTTGCAACCAAGCAAGGAAGCAGAGTTTTTCCAAGAAGAGAATCCTGGAACTCGGCGGGAGTGTTTTCTATGCGCATGATCCCGAAATGGCTAGTATGCGCCAGCGGCAATGGTGGATTTCCGAGAAGATAGCTGATGTTCTTGGTGTCGATTTTGTCTTTACTTTGACGACTGTAATCTGGTATCCACCGCCAAATGTAACGGATGACAACTACAAGGCAATGATTGATGCGATTTGCGGACTTCCAAGTCTCAAGCATATTGTGATACGCCCCGAAGCCAGCGTGGGATTGACCTATTTGTCAGACCAACTTCAAACCGATGGTGGTATCTCGGATGCAGGAATCGCTTATCTGCAAAAGCGAATCCATTCACTTGAGCTTCTCAACCTCACTTCTGCTAAGGTCACAAATTCCGGATTGCAATCATTAGTTGATGATAGGAGAGTAGAGATAGTCCGGGTTTCCCGGCACATCGCATATGGGAATGACCGGCCAATCGATATGGTAAGGGACAGGAACGGTAAGGTACACCATTTTGGAAATCAGACTGTCCGTATTCCAGAATGGCGGTCCCCGATGGATGAGTCAAAGCAATCGCCATAGCGTTGAACTTGGCTACACTAATCGTTTCCTTACCCCGGTGGCCGAAAAACAGGGAAGCATTTGCTTCCTCAGAGGCTAAATTCAGATGGCACAATGGCTCGGCCAATTCTCCGGACATACTCATCTCACAAAGGTGAAAGACCAGGAACAACAGTTGCAGCACGCTGTTGAAGTATTGGGTGCGAAACAATCGCCCGCTGAACGTAATGCCTATATGGAAACCGTCTTGCAATTAGCAGGAAAATTGCTGTTAGCTCGATTGCGTGCGTTGAAAGGCAATCTTGCCTCGCTTGATCCACGGGACATCAAAGGACTAGAAGCTGTTCAAAGTAAAATCAGTGAAGTTACCGCTGAAGGCGTTCCCTCCGTTCTGAGCGAGTTCAAAGTCAGTACCGATGACTGTCAATTGAAATCTGAGACACGTAAATGAGAACACCATTCGTGCTCTTACGATTGACCCAAGGACTCGCAATTTTCACTGCGCTCGTTTCGATTTGTCTCTTTGCTGCGAAACCTGATATCGAGGCGTACCTAAAGCAAAACGTGCCTTGGACTTCGATGCCTGACGCATTCAATGGGCTAAATAACTCGATCCCAATCAATATGCTTTTTGTAACTGGAACGCTACTTCTCCTTGCGAGAATTACCAGGAAACGCCAATACGTTTTATTGCTGCCTCTGCTGTTTGGACCAACTTCCTGTCTGGTCGGCTGGTACTTGACCGAAAACATGAGTGATCCAAATTGGTTCCATTTGTTTGCGATAACGACGATTGGTATGCTTGTTTCGTGTGGGGTAACTGCTCTGCTGTCAATTGTGTCCAGGAAAACCGAACCAATCGATGCACAAAAAGTAACCAATGGACTGTTTTGATTGTTGTCGATCAGCAACTTCCGCTTTGTCGGCATCGCAGCGTGATGATACATGAAGTACCAGAATCCTTACGATGTAACCTCGGCAGGTTCAAATGCCAAAAGTGTGCCTCAGAAAAGCGTTTGGGTTACGCTTGTAGCGGCAATCTCGTCGTTGGTACTAAACGAAGCATCACTTTACTGGGGATGTACTGAGTGGCTGTTCTGGCGGTTTCCTGAGAACCTACCACTATCGATCAAGCTTTGGATGATTGGCAGTCTCGCTATCCTCGTAATCGTCGCTATCGCACTAGCAGCAAAGACGAAAATAGGCTCGCAAAAGCCAGTGATGCTCATTGCCACCTTACCATCGGCTGTGGGGTTCGGTGTGCTGTGTGCCCTTGGGCATCGATCCTTAAACTATGTCACTGAGATCGGATTCGCCGTATTGTTGTTGCAGATCATGCTCCTCATTTTTTACCGTCCTATGTGTAAAACTTGTGGGGCAGTTCTGCTGACGTTTGGCTCGATTGGCGGAATCGTCTTGTTCCATTTCCAAATGATGGTGTCATCGCTGGCGGCTTAGAGAGCCTCGACTACATGGCTCGCACCGGACGGTTCATTCCAAGGATTATTCTGAAATGAAAAATCCATCTAACATGGAAAAACTGCTCTCCCTACGAATCGTTTTGGTCGTACCACCTGCTGGCGTAGATTTCGGTATCCAAGAGGGGAAAGGGAGTAGCTACAAAACGATCCAGGTATTCAAATGTCAGGAAAATGGGCGTTAACTCCGAGCGATCACAATAATCAAAGACAACACGAACACAACTGGGATCGATTGCAAATCGCTATCCGAATGACAGAAAAAATGGAAACCACAAATCCGTACTGCTCTCCTCTGTTTTCCTCTCCTTGCACAATCGATGCAGAACAGAGTTTGCCAGGATACTTCGTCAAACACTTCCTTTGCTTCCATGCCTCGTTCATTGTAGGCTGGGTTTTTCTTTCTTGCATCTTTACTGGTGCAGTCGAAACACTTTCGTCTCTGACTTCTGAATCTTACTCTTGGCTTTTTCTAATCCGAATAGGATTCGTCGTCTGGGTCGCACACGCTACACATTCATGGTTCTCACTGTCGGTGCGGAAATCTGGGCCTCTATTGAACGGCTCCGTCGGTGCATTGGCATTTCTTGCTTGCTTATTCGTACATCAAGTAGTGAGAGACTTCGCCCCGAACTGGATATCCATTCCTTGGTCTTGCACGCCTGAATGCGTCCTTTACAGCATCTACTTTGCTGTATCAATTGTAGCTGTAGCATTACTCGCTGGTTCAAAGCAATCCAAAACTCTTACTCGCCACGATAGCAATTTTTCGGATTCTGCCGTGACTGTTGGGTTGACAACACTTGTCTTTCAATATTTTCTTTTGCTGGCGGCGGAGTTTATTCTAGTGCTACTAATCGGTTTCATTCTCAATTCCCTGGGAATCCGTTTGACTTCGTTTTAATTGCCTCAGTTTAGAATTGCGATCCCTGGCCATCAAAATCCAAAAATACCCTCGCCACCCGGACCACTTGCTTGCTCGAACGCAGCCACAAACACATCAGGAGATTGTGCGCCAGACAATGTGAATTCGTTGGTAAGCGTTCACGACAACCAGTGTGATTTTGCGTAGCGGCGCGGGGGGCCGCATGGTGAGGGCTACGTTTGGCGAGCGCGCTTTGCTTTCGCATCCAGCAGGCGTTTTGCTCGGTCGTACTGCTTCCGCTCCGCTTTGTC
>JANPHB010000141.1:0-23987 GCA_031424235.1 Pirellula sp. | reverse complement strand
CTCAAACGATATCGAAAGCATGTTCGTGGGCCAACAAAACCCAGGCCAAAACGCAAGTTCAACGGCTCAAGACACGTCGCAACTCAAGCTCTACTCAATGCAAGGTAATGACGGCTTTACAGGATTCGTTGAGGACAACTGTTCTACAATTTGGGTGGCCGCTTGGTCTAGATCCGATTCGCTTGCCACGGGGACGCGTTGGATGGTTGGCATTGATCGGAACCATATTTCTTGCCTACGCACAAATTGACGAGTGTGGGCTTTGACCTTCTCCACCATCTCTTTTTCGTTGACCGCTCCCTTTAAGAACTCGATCGGCTCTTTGTAGCCAACCGCTTGCGCGGCTGTCCTTCCCAAGGTACCGAACCTTTCCACAAGCGACTTGACTTCGTCCAGCAAGCCGCGATGGAACATGGCATCGACGCGTTGGTTAACCCGACTATGCATTTGAGAACGATCCCAAGATAGTGCAAAGCACTTGCAGCTCGTCGGTCCTTGGACTTGTTCGAATTGGTTTTGCCAATGGCTGAGCGGCTTGCCTGTGATCTTCGCAACTTCCAAGGCTCTGGTCATTCGCCGCACGTCACCATCGAGTATCTTAAAGGCCGACAGAGGGTCCACTTGCTCAAGCCGCTTTCGGAGCGCCTCGATACCGAACTCCGCCACGTCTGCTTCGACAGCGGCACGAAACTCCCAATCGGCCGGTGGTCCCAGAAACATCCCACAAAAAAGAGTCTTGATATAGAGAGGCGTGCCGCCGACCAAAAGGACTCGCTTGCCTCGCGAGCGAATTTCGTCCGCTTTGGCGTGTGCATCAACCACGAATTGAGAAACACTGTACTCGCTAGTCGGCTCCACCAAGTCGATCAAATGATGCGGCACCCGTTCTCGATCGCCCGGCGTCGGCTTGGCCGTCCCAATGTCCATACCTCGGTAGACAGCCATGGAGTCCACCGAGATGATTTCGGCATCGATTTTCTCGGCCAAGTCCAAAGCGACACGACTTTTGCCAGACGCGGTTGGGCCAGTCAAAAACCACGCGTCTTCGATCGGGGGCTTAATCCATTCGGCGAAGGTTGGGGTTGGGATAATCATGGCTTTTTGGGGAGGAATGCAATGAGCTTTCGTAATGGTGACCGTTTGGCACATACGATGAAACCGACAACTATCATAACAAGATCACGGAAAAAGTTGTAAGTTTGATAACAAGCCTCCTGCAGGTGTGAATTCGAAACGAAAATAGGCAGAAAGATCGAACGCAGAAATATAGTTGCGACTCATTTTTCTGCGTTCGATTTTTCTGCCTCATCTGAAGTCCTCCAGAAGAGCGACGTGGTAAGATCACTCATTAAAGCAAGCGATTGCAAAACACAATCAGCGTTTTGCCCCATTTTTACCAATATTGAAATGGTTCGAGCCGAATAGGATGTGCTCACTCACCGATCTTGTCCCACTCGAGCCTATAGGAATCCAATCAAGCATGCCCAACTGGATTCGCTGGATTTTTTCGATCCCCTCCTTTCTCTGGAGAACGACCAGCCTCATCGTCCTTTTGAGCATTGTCGCTACGATTCCAATCCTGCAGTTCGCCAGCTTTGGCTATATGCTGGAAGTATCGGCTCGTATCGCACGCGGCGAGCCAGTCCGAAACTGTTTTCCTGGGACGGCGATTGCTGGTCGGTTGTTTGCAATCCTGATTTTCGTTTTCTTGTCTTGGTTGCCAGTCTGGTTTATTGCCGACATGGCCTATACGGCAGAGCTCGTTCAACAGGGCAGTGACGTGGCCAGGAACTGGCGACGGGGAGCTCGCGCGATCTCTGTGGTCTGGGTCGTGTGGGTCTTGTGGGCTCTTTTCCGCGGCGGCAAGTTTCGACATTTTTTGTGGCCGGCCCCAGTCTTGGCATTGAGAAGCGTTTTTCGACCGAGCGTTTGGCGCGAAGCCGAGGACCGCTTGTGGGATTTCGTTCGTTCGCTTCAATTGCCAAAACTTCTGTGGCTCGGCGTCATGGCTTCCATCGGAGCACTTGTTTGGCTCGTGTTGCCCAGCAGCTACATTGCAATCGGATTGATGAGCAACGGAAACGCAGGGACCGCTTTGGCCGGATTTCAAGGTGCGTTAATGATGTGGTGGGTGCTTCTCATTCTGCCGTTCCTGCAAATCCAAATGGCTCGCGAAATGCGATTTTTATCGGTGTTCGATGTGCTATCTGCAAGACACGCTTTTCATCGAGCGCCCTGGTCTTTGTGTCTCGCAACTTGGGCTACCTTTGCGCTCGCCGTGCCTCTCTACTTGTTGCGAATTGAACCGATACCGCCCGAGTTATGGTGGATCCTATCGCTGTTTTTTGTCATCCTGATGTTTCCAGCGAAGCTTTGCGTGGGGTGGTCCCTGAGACGAAGCAAATTCCGCAAACCCGATTCTGATAGTATTGCGTTTTGGGTATGGAGGTACTGCGCTTGGTTTCCCCAAGTCGTAGTTGTCTTGGTCTATTTGGGAATCTTGTACATAGCCAAATTCGCGCTTTGGGAAGGAACCGCAAGTATCTACCTGCAACATGCCTTTTTGCCTCCTGTGCCGTTCTTCGTTCGCTGAAACCAAAATCAATCGTGGTTATCAGTCGGTCAAGGGTGTAAGCAAACACGTCAAATCCCGCAGGCTTGCCCTGCGGATAGTTAGGTTTTTCGCTACCCGCAGAACGTATCCCTCGTCCGCTTTGCCGCCGGATTTGCCATAGGCAAATCCGGCGGAAAAGCGAGGAACGCCAAGATCGGTAGCGAGAAACCCTAACTTCCACAGGGTAAACCTGTGGGATTCATTGGGTGGTGCGACAAGAGCGATGGTGACTAGAAAAGAGTCAAATAAAATCCTTCTATTGTCGCTTCATGGCCTCGATACGTTGAAGAAAATCGAGACCTCCGACTCGACGGCCCCGATCACATTGTCCTCTCGTTCCTTGGTTTCAAACGGTCTCGCAAGATTGTTGCCTGCGAGATCTTCCAATGTCGACGCTAGTGCGAGTGTGTATTGACCCAGCATCCATGGTTCCTTTGGTTCGAATGCCCAAATCTTTTCATGCTCCAAAACAGAAACCGTTCCCGCAACTTCTGAATTCGAAGCATCGAGTACCCTGATCACTCGAGTCAACAAAGAATGATCCAGCGGCTCATCGAATGCCACCGTGACGGAAGATCGAGAACTGACTTTGGGCGGAACAATCTTCCAACTCTTTGGATCAGGCTGAATGACATCCGCAGCGGCCACGCGGAACTTTTTTACGAACGGTTCTCGCAACGGTTTCTGCTGGGCATCCAACCAATCGCCATCGATTCGCAAAACGTATTCGTTTCCATCGACCATCGGGGCTCCGCTCTCTTCACGCGGCTTTAACCCTTTTTTGATCCGACCAGGATGGACAAACAGCGTAAATCGCTTCTGTTCTGAATCCCAAAGCTCTTCACCCAACTCCAAAAAAGGAGTTGGCACTTCCGTGGTGCCTCGCATCAAATGGACACGCTGGTACGCTTCACCGCGACTCATTGATGCTGAAAAATGGATGTAAAACTTAAGCACGTTTTCAGGCAAAACGTCAGACGTCGGGAAAACGGACACTACGGTTGTTGGTGGACTGCTCTTGCGTGGTTGAGCAGTAAACGAGATGGGGGAAACTTGGCGATTGTCGGTGAGAATCGGCGATAGCTCGACCCGATAAGCACCAGATGGGCTCAACGGAAAGCGACTGATAAATCGAAGTTCGGAATCGATGATCGAAACCGTTCCCAGCAACGGCGGAAGGCTTGTGGTCGCCTGCGTTTGAACCCGAATGGTCAATCGTTTTTGCAAGTCGGCGGGAGACAGCTTTTGCAGTTGTTCAAATGAACGAATTCCCTTTACCGAAAAGGTTGCGGAATCCGATGATTCTAACAACTCGATTTGAACGGACGAGCCTTCGATTCGCTTCGTCTGAATCGGTGCTAACGCTTCATCTTCAGGTTGATGGGCTGAAAGTAAGCCTTGTGAAAAACACAGAAGGGCGAAAAAAAGCAAACTGAATTTGGACACGCGTCTCTCCGATTAGTAGCTTGTTGTTATAGACGCCATCAGTCGCATCCGGCAGATGCGACCCACCAACATCATCGCATCCGGCAGATGCGACCCACGGATCAAACGCGAACTTGGTTCCACGGCATCTTGGCGATCACCATGCCCATCCCGCACGTGTCGGTTAAGCCAGCAAACACCAAGCCAGCGCCGATAAAGCCTGACAGCCAGATAAAATAGGGATGCACAAAGAAACTCAGCAAGACTCCGGCAAAGACGATTGATCCGGCGGCGATACGGACTTGTCTTTCAAGCGACATTGCTTTCTGACCGCGAACCACAGGCAGCCCAGCTTGCTCCCATGCAGCAGTCCCTCCGTCCACATTGACGACATTCGATTGTCCAGCGGCCACAAGCTTTTCGCACGCCTGCTTGCCTCGAGCACCTGACTTGCAGATGACATAAAGTGCGTCGCTGGAGCCGTTCCGCGTTTTAGCGATTTCAGCAAGATCCAATTTGTCGAGTGGGATATTCTTTGCGCAAGTCGCATGAATTTCGCGAAATTCTAGGGGCGTTCGTACATCGATGACATGAACCGACCGACCACTTTTGACTAGATCCCCCAATTGATTTGGCGAAATCGTTTGAACGCTCATTCTCTGCTCCTTAACCAGTATTCCTGACCTATTCAATCACGGAGAACTCCGTGACCGCGTCGGGACCAATTCTAGCGTATTATCGACAATTAGGATCGAGTTGAAAAGTGATTTCGGCAGCTTCAAACGGCTTTGCCTACGTTTCCCTGAGCGGGCTAGACGTGTAGACTACTGCCTCGCCGTGCATCAAAAACCATTCGGAAACGCCTGTTGTTACTTCTACCAATTTGACTTACCGGCGTGTCAAACCGGAGGGAGTTGAAGTTGTGATATTAGCAAGCCTGGAGGACGAAACATCTCGGCCGGCGGCGTGAGCCGCCGGATTCTGATCGGTTGTTTCCAAGCCCAGAGGGTGACACAAAGACAGCCAGAGTGAGCGCCATTTGAAGCGAGCTTTCTGAATGAGTTTCAAAAGATGCTTGCTGGTCTTTCTGTTGAATATGCCCCGAATGAGTACGCGAATATCATAATCATTGTGTCGCCCTCCGGGCTTTGCAGTTCGCAAGATTGGGCTCCGGCGGCTCACGCCGCCGGCAGAGATGTTTCGCCCTCCGGGCTGTTTTACTGCACAGCACCTGTCGGTCACTTAACGCTTGCCTTCATACATGGTCAAGAGATTCCATCGCTGATGAATTTCGCAATCCTGACCCAATCGAGAAACTACATCTGCGCAAGCTCTTTTTTTGAACTTCTTTCGTTCTTTGCGGCTAACCAAAATCCCAGAAGGACTTACGGCGACTGGGTGATAGGCTGCCGAATGAAGGCAATAACGTCTGCAAGATCTTGCTGGGTCAGGATCGACTCAAGTCCTTCGGGCATCAGTGACAGATTCGAATTGCGCAATTGCTCGATTTCGAGACGCGAAACCGTTTGCGTGATACCTTTGGCCGATTTGATGGAAACGCTGTTGGCGGTCTCACCCACAAGCAAACCCGTCAAAACTTCCCCACTCTCAAGCAAGACGTTATACGCCTGAAAACCTGGTTGGATGTCTGCATTGGGATCGAGAATGTTAACCAGAAGCTTTTCATTGGCATGTTCGACGACAGTTGCCATATTGGGACCAACTTCATTGCCGAGCTTGTCTTTCCGATGGCAACTCGCACACGCTCGCTCAAACACGTCGCGTCCTTTGGCGATATCACCGCGAAGCTCAAACGCTTGCCGATAGGCTGCGACAATGTCTTGCCGTTTCGCAGTGTTTTTGGATTGAAACAGCTTAGCAGCACGCTCTGCGATGGTCGGGTCAGGATAGTGCAAAAGCCGATCACGTTGCCCAAATTCGAAACCGCTGGCATGAATCACACCATGTTCGATTTGGTCGAGTAAATCCCGAGCCCAGTTCGCCCGCGACATCCAAACATCGATCGCTTGCGTGCGAAGAGTTGGCGAAAACTCCGGCCATGCGGACGCTAGATACTTTAAAGCTTCGTCATGACCACTTTGAAGAAATATCGCCAGAATCTGTTGCTGAAATTCCAATGCAACGCTCGGCTTCAACCCTTGCGAAAGTATCAAAAGGCCTTGCTCTCTATGCTTTTTTGTCCGGCATAAAGGCTTCGCGGCAGCAATTCGATCGCCCCAATCCAATCGATCCTTTTTCGCTTCCACAGACAACTGTTGCAATGCAGTCTCCAACTGTTTCAAACTGGCAAGCAGCTTTTGATCCGTGTCATTAGCAAGGAAATCCTCGAAGCTCACTCCCACACGCTGTAGTGTCCAAAGCAATTCGTCGAGTTTGTACGTCTTGTCCTTGCCCGCAGAACTCAATGCATCCACTAACAGCACGTTTAATACCTTGGTGTCTTTGAGCCCCACGGACTGACGCACGATCGGCTCCCGAAAAGCCTGAACAAGCGGCAACTCGCTTTGAGCGATCCCAATCGCAAAGGTGCTCGCATGCTCCAATGCTGAACTCATGATCGCGGATTGGATCATCGGCTCTCGATAGAATCTCTTTGCCAGAGACACCAACGCTTCGCCATTGACCTTTCCAGGCCATTGGCCGAGCGTGAATGCCAATTGAAGACATACCTTTTCATCCGGATCATTCACCAGACGAATGGCTGCCGCTTGAACCGCAGCGTCCGTCGATGCTTCCGCCATTCGCACTGCGTTTTCACGAACTCGCGAGTGACTATCGGCCAAGGCCTTGATTTTCATGGCGTTCGATAGCCGACGCATGCCGTCGAGCGTTGCGTACGCTTGAACCCGCGTTTGCGGACTTGCACTTGAGGTTGCTAGTTGTTCAAGCATCGGAATAGCCGATATATCATTAGACCAAAGCAACAATTGCTGCGCTTTGTCGCGTTGCCAGTCGTTTCGAGACTCTAACGCTTTGACGATCGCGGCAGTACCGCCCGAAAGCAGCTCCCAAGTAGTTGCGGTCGATGGCCTTTCCGTCGGCACGACGCGATAAATACGCCCTCGGTCGTCCCCCAAGCGATAGTGAGGCAAGAGCTCCTCTTTGCCTTCCGGTGGTAGCCAGTCTGGATGCTCAATCATGTAGCGATACATGTCGGCAATCCATAACGCTCCATCGGGCCCTGTGCGCGCCATTACCGGTCGACACCATCGATCCTCGCTGGCAAAAAAATCGAACCTACCTTCGCCAGTCGGACGCTCCGCCGTGAAGCTAACACCACTGTCGGTCACAATATTATGTTGGACCAAGTTGTGAAATGGTTCGCATGTGAATGCATGCATCTGTTCGCTTGGACCAAACAATCGGCTATCTCCGAAGATCATGCCTCCGCATGCTGATGTAAAGTGCCCTGCCTCCTGAAAGCTATGGAAGCGTTTTTCAGGTCGACTGGCTGGATGAACTTCTGGACTATTGGGTGGCAGGACAAATTGAATGGCACTTGCCGCTGGTACGTATGGATTCCTCGAGAGATAGCGGTCGGCCAGGACGTAGTTCCAAAGCGGCTTGGCATTCTGCGTCCCAAACCAGTGACCCCATGCATCTCGGTTGCGACCAAACTGCGATGGCCCCGACTCGATAACAAGTTCGCCAGTATCCGGTTGTATTCGAAAATCGCGACTTCCAATGGCGTACGCAAGACCATTGCGATTGGACTTCACCTCGGTTTTCAATCCATGATTGGGATGGTGTCCTCCGTTGGCACAATACACCCAGTTGTCCAAACCCCATCTCAAACCATTCATCCGAAGCTGCTGATTGCCTTCGTTGAAGCCCTCGAACAGCACTTCCTTGTTATCGGCCTTTCCGTCGCCGTTCGTATCTCGCAGGAACAAGATCTGAGGAGCCGCAGCAACCAAAACGCCATCCCGCCAAGTCAAAAGTCCATTCGGGAAATTGAGCCCCTCGGCAAAGAGTGAACTGGATTCATAGCGACCATCTCCGTCTCGATCCTCTAAGATACGAACTCGGCCACCTGCTTTTCCGTGCCCGTCCATCCCCATCGGGTAGTCCGACATTTCAATAACCCACAACCTACCTTTGGCGTCCCAATCGAAAGCGACTGGATCGATGACTTGCGGTTCGCATGCAACGAGCTCGACTCGAAAGCCTTCGGGAACATGAATTTTTGCGAGGGAACGCTCCGCCGACAGCGGTTCGCTATGTGGCAGTGGTAGCGGCTTTTTGTCTGCGAGTTCAGGACCTGGAACCGGCGTGCCTACCGATTGTCCGGATGCTATGTGAATCGCCTTTGCTTCGTTGGCAGTCAACGCTCGATTGAAGATTGCATAATAAGCAAGCTGGCCCTGCAAAGGTGCAAACTGATCCGTCCGAGCACCGAGGAAAAACTGCTTGCTCCCATTGGTTGTCACCTCAATATCGGTATCCAAGTCAGGGACCGTTTCGCCATTGAGCAGGAGCTTAATATGATTCTTCTCGCGAATCGCGATCACGTGATTCCATGTGTTGGGGGCAATGCTGGTACGACCAATTGCAACCTGATTGCGATCGTTGCCATTGAACCAAAACAGTTTGCCGGTCATCTTAGGGTCGTATGTCCCACCGATTCCGAGATGATCGCCCAATGCTCGCGGGTCCTTGTCCGGACCACGTGAAAAAAGATAAGCCGTCACGGGGCGTGAGGCATTCGGTACTTGGTTGCGAAACCAAAACGCAACACTGTACGTATCGCCAATCGGTTCGTATGTCGTTGCGAGCCGACCCGATTGAAACGCTGCGAAAGAACTGGCCGCGTAGTGAACGCTTCCGGATGTTTCCAATCCCTTGGGAGCAGCCGCGAATGTTTCCAACCCAATCGGTTTCAGCGATGCGATCGCGTCCGCATACGGAGACGGAAAGGTGATGGTACTAGAACCAGTTAGGCCTCGCTCTTCAAATCGCTTTTGCTTGGCGATGTCGACTTGCCCCTGGTTCCCGACAGCCGACAGGTTCCAAAAGGACTGAATTTCTTCCATTGAAAGAGGTCTTCCAAAGAACGCGATCTCATCGATTTTGCCTTGCAATCCCTGTCCAAATCGCAGTTGCCTGTTTTTACCAACGAGTGTCGCGGTCGATCTCAAAAACGCCTCTGCTCCACCGTCAACCCATAGGTTAACCGTCCCATTTTCTCGAACCAATGTCGCCATGTGCCATTGATCTGCCGCGAGTCGTTCGCTCCGAAAAACACCATCGAGCACAAGCTGCACGGTATGATCGTCAAATTGTTTTGCAACAAGCGATTCTCCCACGGGTCCGACGCAGAGCGTACCTTGTCGCTCACTCGCGCCGCTGCGTTCGCCGAGCCAGAACCAAAAGGAGATGGAATAGTTTTTTGAGCCTTTAGGCAATTCGCATGCAAGCTCCCCTCCAGCCAGATGCAGCCCTCGGTTGATCTGACTGGGACCGGAAAAAGCTGAGGGCGATAGCTCTTCGCCTGCTCCGATACCGGTACCGCTGCCCACACCTGGCAAGTACCAAGCGTAACCGGGGCTTAGCCGGGCGGGGTCACCACCCACGATCGCATTGCGTGCACTGCTCCCGTCTGCGTCATCCAATCGCCAATAGGAAATGGGCTTTGCGTCCAAGATTCCTCGAGCATAGGGACCGTGGGTGTCTTCCATAGATCGCCGCGATCGTTTTGTTACTTCTTCCAACGATTGGAGAAGTGATTCAACTATTTTTGGCTCCGCTTCGCTTTCGAGCCCTGCAGTCCGGGCAGGCCAAGTCGTATAACCGCCAAGCGTATGTTGCTCGGTTGGAGGTATGTAGCCCTCCGCTCCATTGGCCAGCTCTATGTTGAAGTGCCATGGCGACGGCGAGCGTCTTTTGAGCTTGAGCCCTGTAAGCGCATAGACTTCGTTGGGGAGAGTCGCAATCGTCACATCTCCGATTTGAATCGCTTGAAGTTTTAACTGCGTTGATTGCCGCTCGTGAAGTATCAAGGCTTCCTTGGCGTAAACCTCTTGCAGATTTTTGGCGAGATCATTCTCAATGCGGTCCGCAATCGGTCTCGCCCATTCGAGTCGCTTCGCATCGGGAACGCGGTAGTTGAGAGCCAATGTCCGCTCTACCATGCCTAGACGAGCGAAGTCTCGATAGGCGATGGCTTGGAGCGATTGCTCCGCATAACGAGCAACCGATTCCGCGTATGCCGCAATCGATATCGATTTCGCTGGAACACCATAGTCCATCCACATCAAATCGCCGCTAGTCCCCTGCGATATCGCGCAGACAAAAGGGCCGTTGCCGTCACCGGATTCTCCCATAGACTCAGCAATGTATTTGCAAAACAGCCCATAGTAGTCCGACGAGATGGCTTGCGCGCCAAAATAGTGCTGTGAGTAGTTGGCAAACACCGCCAGCGGTCGTCCATCGGTGGCCTGAACCGAAATGAGGAAGAGCTCGGGATCGACTGGCCCCGACGGGCCGATTACGTCAGGGCTTTGGTAGCCAGGATGCATGTGCGCCAACCCAGTTGCGTTTCCAAACGGATCGACAATCTTCTTTTCTGGTTTGCGTATCCATCGACGATTGTGCGTGTGCTCCCAATCGTTGATCGAGTTCCAGCCAATTCGGGCAGGCTCACGTTTCGCATGAGCCGCCACAATCGATTCCGCAATCTTGGCTGGCAACCACTCCGCATACGCTTTGTCCAAACGCGTACCCAGGCAAGCCATGGCCGCGGGCGCCGAGTGAGTATGTGTTGCAGAAACCATTATGTTTGAACTAGGAATGCCACATTGCTTGCTGGCCAAAAGTTTCGCTTCGTCGATCAGCGATTGCGTCATCATGCAAGTGTCGACAACCGTCAAGCAGATCGTTGATGTCCCATCATCGAGAACAATGCTGCGAACGAAGAGCCGATCATGGATCGTAGAGGACTGAGCCTCCAAAAAACCTCCGGCCACGATAGAACGTTCCGTAATCGGCGTGATATCGACAGTAGCAGCTCCCGCCCGAAACGCTGGTGCCGACTCTGGCGATTCCATAGAGACGCAGGGGGCCGCGAACGAGAGCCAAACAAGAGTTGATGCGACGATCAAGTTCGCGAGCCAAAAAGGAGAGCGCATAGCAGCCTCAAAAGGAATACAAAACGGAAAGGATTCGACCTAGAGTATAACCTCACAGAAGCCATCCGATGTTCGCAGAAGCGAATTCACGCTAAACCATCCTGGAAATTGATTCACGCTAGGAATGAGTATTTGGTTTACGTTGTCTCCTTGACGCTCTAGCATCCCGTTCGCGTTTACGCAATCGACGCGGAGCGACGAGCGACAAAGTCGCCCTTCGCTCCGCGAAGGTGGCGTGCGGCAATAAAAGTGCGCTAGACCAAAACCAAGTATTCATCCAAGACCGACAAAAGTAGCAGGCACGCTCCGTCGTGCCGTCCGCTGGAGTGAATTGACAATATTTCTGGTGAACGGCGCATGGAATGTGCCTTTAACTTTGACTTTTGTCGGCTGTGTCTATTCGGCAATGACCGAAGCCAAGGAGAACCCTCGAACTTTGCGTTGACCTACTTGCCTGGAGTTTTCTCACTCTCAGAAAATAACAGGCCGTATCGTGGATTTTCCTTTAGGGATTCAAGAATATTTTTTGCCCATTTGTCCTCACGTTTTGCGAGATCGAACAAGATATCGTGGGAAGTATTGGCATTCGACGCAAGAATTTTCTCGATGCCAACTTGATCTGGTCTACCTGTAGCGAGCGAAGCACCTCGGGCGGAGTGTTGGGATCTTTTTCAACCCGATTATCGATTTCGTAACCCCGATTGCAAACGCTGGTTACAGTATGTGGCGAGTCGGTTTCATTGTTTTGGCGTCTGAGCTAGACCGTTTTTTCTTGCAATCCAAACGGAACAAACAGCATGTCTCAAAACGTACTTCGACACGCTTCCTAACAGTAGTGTGAGAAGCAATCCGCCACCAGTGCTACCAAGAACAATGACATCGCTTTTGTTTTCCTTGACGAATTGCACAAGACCATTCCCCACGTGGCTTGACTCAATCACATGGGTTGTGACGACTGGGGTAAGTTCGCGGAGTTTTATCTCTTGTGACTCAACGATTTGTTTCCTCGTCGCAATGATCTCGTTGATGTCAAAGGGGATTGGGATTTCGGAATATGTATAGGGTGCGGAAACGATGCTCGCTGCATCCATCTTACAATTGGCTCCCCAGCCAAATTGGGCAAGCTGGCCGAACACAGCCGACGTAGAATCGGTTTCATCGTATGCAACGCAGACGTTGATTGGACGATTGGCGTTTCTCAAGCCGGTCGGTCTAACGACAAGCACTGAACACTTCGCGTGCGTAGCCACAAAGTCACTGGTGCTACCGAACATGCGCTCGAACAAAGAGTGGCCAACTGCCCCCAGAACAATCAGATCGCTTTTTTGGGCTTCTGCAGTGCGGATGACTTGTGTCCCTACATGGCCCTCGCCTATCACAAGCGTTAAGGTTGCATTTGCCCCATCAAATATGCTGTTTAAATGCACGCGTATGGACTTCGCTTTTTCCTGGTCGGCGAGCTGCAGACTCTTTGCCAACTCAGTTGCATTGGCTATGCCATGCAAGTTCGGTATGTTGCTAACGTATAGTACCGTCAGCTCAAGCCTTTCAGCATGCGGCAAATGAGCTAAGAGCCAAGCGGCCTCTTCGGCAAATTGAGAACCATCGGTTGCAAGCAGAATTTTCATTGTGGTGCTCCTATCCATCCATTCCAACGAGTCGACGGACGAAAACCAGAACGAGGACGATGGCAAGCAAACCGACACCGACCCAACCCAACGCGTGCGATTTCGGAAGGCTCTTCAACCAATTCAACATTTCGCTCTCCTCGTTCTTCCTAAAGTGTTTCCTGGGGGATTTGGCCGAATGGTACCCGGCATTTTCCCTACCCGATGCGTAAGGGCTTATTGGTTTAGTCGTTTAACAGTCAGCCGAAGGAGTACTTGTTGTCTTTGCAGTACGCCTACGGCTGACTGTTTGGACAAGTAGTTACTGCTGGTCACCCCAAAACCGAAGTTGCAAATCTAGTGCCGGACGGTTCGAAACCAAGAACGAAACAGCAAAGGAAAGAATGCGATGGCCACGAGGACGACCAAAAGCCATGGATCAACAATAGCCAATACGCCCTGCTCAGCAACCGTGTGAATATTGGGGATTCGAGAGCCTACAAAGGTGTAAACAATCGTGGCAGGAAGTATCCCAACATGTGTTGTCCACCAGAAGGTCGTCAACGGAATGTTCGTCGCACCTGCGCCGTAATTGACCAACGTAAACGGCGCATGCGCCATTCGCAGCCAAAGTAGATAAAAGGCCCCCTCTTGCTCAAATTTCTTGCTGATCCAACGCAGATAGATTTGCCAACGACGATGCAGCAAGCGTCGAACAACGAAGCGTCCGATCAGAAACGACACGACAGCTGCTGTGGTCAAACCGATCTCGACTAGAAAAAAAGCCGCTACGAAACCGAAGAACCAGCCAAAGACGATCGACTTGCCAGCTGTTCCTGGAATCAAGGACAAGCCAATGTAAAAAACGAGCCCTAAAAAATAGCAAGCGATCGGGGCCGAAACAATCTGGCTACGAAGCCAATCCTCACGTTCGGCAACCCACTCCAAGTCCGGCAGATACCTAACACAAATCCCTATCACCAACACTGTGAAAATGAGCGTCAAGGTGATTAGGAAACGTCGCGATCTCAGAGCAAGATAAATGCCAGCGCTGCCGCCGCCAGAAGCGTCATCCGAGTTTGTTTTGGTACTTGCCGAAATTCTGGACTCGGATGTAAAGTCGTTTTTGATGTGTGTCATTGTGCGTCGCATTGAGTCGAAAAGAGGCAGGACTAATGCCCGTCGTTCTGGCTGCGACGAAACGAATGCCAACTTACGACCTCGAACGCATCTTGTTCGTGAAAGTACATGAAATGGGTAATCGTGATCAATTCCTTTGAAATCTCGATTCGATTGAGGGTGTTTTTTTCCTGTTCACGACCTCGCCCTCGCCTGGACGTTGTGGTGCCACATTGTGCGATGATGATACCTCGGTCTCGATGCGACCCTGGATAGAAATCCAACGAGTTTCCGATGTATGCCCGATGCAGATGCCCGCCGAGGATCATATCCACATCGAGATCGGAGAATCGCTCGATCGCGCGTTTGGCCTGTGGCATGTTGCTGTCGTGAAGAAGGTCCGGCGCTGGAGCAAAATGATGATGCGCCACCACAATCCTTGCATTTCCACTCGGTGTCTCCCGAAACACGCGGTCGCACAGGTCCAGCTGCCACTTGAAGATCTTTCCGTTGCTAATCGCCGTTCGCGGTGCAGTCGAATCCAAACCGACAATCACCGCCCCATCGATCTTGAGCACCGGATTGAGTTCTGCGGAGATGATCTCTCGATACAGTCGATGAGGAGAGAAAAACCTCTCGGCCACACGATAGAGCGGTACGTCGTGATTTCCTGGGACCACCAACTGAGGCACCTGTGGCAGTCGTTGCATGTATTCCTTGGCGGCTTGAAACTGCTCCTTCGTGGCACGTTGGGTCAAATCGCCATTGATGATGATTGCATCAGAGTGTTCCGCCAAGGCGGTACGCAACGCAGCTTCACCAACCTTTGCCACAAAAGGAGGTCCAAAATGGAGATCGGAGATTTGAAGCAGTCGGATGGGTTTTTCAGTGCGATCCATTTTGGGCTGTTTTGCAAGATGCGAACAAAGGGCTACTTCATTGGGAAGCGGGGAAATGCGATTCGGGCAGTTCTCACCCAAAGCATAGGCATGCTATCTCCAGCCGAGTAGCTGCATTCCTCTCAAAAGCAAATCAAGTGCCTTTTGGCGAGCGGCAGACTGAAAACTACCCGCCAGGGGAGCTACCCGGATTATTCACACTGAGCCGCGGGCGCTAGCCGCGTTACGGTTTCCCTGGCAAATACTGGGGCGCGGCTAGCGCTAAAAGTCTTAAGTCCCTTCCACTTGCTTGAAGCATATTGAGCCTGAGGCGCTAGCCGATTTCCAGAGGCGTGGCTCGGCTAGCGCCTCAGGCTCAATAGAAGTCGAATGAAAAAACCGGAAGGAACTTCCGGTTTCTAGCACTAGCGCCTGCGGCTCAAATCGAGCGCTGTGAATAATACGGGCTAATGGGAGAGCGAGGCTCCTGCCGAACCAGCGGTGCAAAGGTTCGGCAGGAGCCTCACCCTCCCGAGTAACGTCCGATGCCCTTCGGTACGCAATATGCTCTAGAGAGGCATTGCCGACAAAAATCAAAGTAGTAGACACATTCCATGTGCCGTTCACCACGGAGGATAGATGTTCATTCCCTCGCAACACATGATTTGGGCGATAGCATGCCTCTTTGGAATGTTGGGGGTAGGAACATGCTTTCGAGTATGGATTCTTCGTGGGCACAGTGACGCAAAAACCCAGTCGCACCTCGCCAGTCTCCGATCCTGGTGGGCCTTGGCCATTGTGCTGTCCGTCGCGATGCTGCTTGAGAAGTTCGGTGTCCTCGCACTGCTTGCAGTCGTTGGAACCCTAAGTCTAGGGGAGTTCCTGCGCATCCTTGGATGGAAACGCGTTGGCAAGGCAACGACTTGCGTTGTCTTTGGCTTAGCCGCAATTTATTACGTGTCGCTGCTCCTGGGCTATGCAGACCAAATGCAAGTTATCGCACCAGTCGCGTTTGTTCTGGTACTGGGAGCATTCCGAGCTTGGCTCGGTCTAGTCGAGGACTTCATCGCAGTCACGGCCGCAACGATATGGGGAATGTTTTTGTTTGTCTATTGTTTGTCTCATGTCTTCTTCCTGCTGACTTTGCCTAGCTTGCCGGAACCTTGGGTGGGGAACCTTGGATGGATCCTTTATTTGGTTCTATTGACTGAAACCAACGACATCGCTCAAGCGCTCATTGGACGCCAATTAGGCCGCACCAAGATTGCTCCCGTTACTTCGCCTAATAAATCACTCGAAGGACTCGTTGGTGGAATCTTGGTAACAACGGTGCTTGCGGTCTTACTGGCTCCGTGGTTAACGTCTTTGATGCAAAACTCTTGGGGGACAGACGCTTTTCTTGCGGCGTTTTCTGGAGCCTTGATTGCGGTATTCGGTTTTCTGGGGGACATTAATAAGTCCGGCATAAAACGGGATGTGGGTATCAAGGACAGTGGAACACTGATTCCAGGCCAAGGTGGAATGATGGATCGGGTCGACAGCTTGACGTTTTCTGCACCAGTTTTTTACTACTTCGTCAAAGCTGTGCTCTTAATGAATCGACACGTCAACTAGAAATGAGCAACCGAATGAAACCAAGTGAGTCATTCACGCGTTCAACGCTCGCCAAGGACGACTCCAACTCGGATCCCATCGAACGCAAGGGCATGTCCAAACACAAATATGTTACGATTCCCAACATCATTTGCACGATACGTTTGATCGGGTCGATATGGCTTTTTTGGGTTGCGGTGCAAGATCGCCTTTCCTTGTTCACATGGGTCTTCGTCGCGCTTAGCTTAAGCGACACGGTGGATGGTCGCATTGCTCGATGGTTTAATCTTCGTTCCGATTTTGGTGCTCGATTGGACAGTTTCGCGGATTCGGTACTCTACGGAGCGATGTTCTTCGGACTGTTTTGGTTTCGCGGAGACGTGCTCATTCACGAAGCACCATGGTGGATCGTTGGTCTACTCAGCTACTTGTTGACCACGGGAGCCGGCCTCTGGAAATATGGTCGGATTCCGAGCTATCACACCCGAGGAGCCAAAATATCGCAGTGGTTTGTATTGGCAGGAACAGTCTGCTTGTTGCTCGACTACACCATTTGGCCATTTCGAGTGGCGATGTTCTTGGTGACACTAACCAACCTAGAAGCGACAGCTATCACCTGGCTCCTACCAAAATGGCAAGCCGATGTCCTGTCGATTCTGTATGTATTGCCGACTAAAAGCAAAGAGTAGTCATGTGTGCGGCTTCAGCGTACAGTCTGAGTTTTACCGGTCAATTAGCCTGTGGGCGCTAGCCCCGGTTTCCTAGAATGCTCGGCATTCGTCGAGAACCGCTGCAAAGCAGTTACTCTTACAAAATTTATTGCCGTTTTGACCAGAGGTATCACGGCTAATCGTAAACTTGAGTTCATGTGGCCTTATCCAAAAGACAACGCGGCACTTGCAGGGAAATAGCAACTTGACCAATCATTTCTCGCACACTAAAGGTAGCGATCAATCGGAATGGGAGCCGCTTTACGAACACCTTCGCGGTGTGGCAGAACGAGCGCACCAGTTTGGGCGAAAGTAAAGATGATTGGCTTCCACCTTATTCCACTTCCTATTTGGTCATCTTCTTTTTTGCTTCCATCAGCTTCGGTATCATTCGTTCCGCGATTTCTAACGCGGCCTGTTGTAGAGCTGATTTTCCTGCGATCACCTCCGTGAGGTCAATAGCCATGGTTGACTGTCGATCTGCGGCCAACACCTGCTTGGATCTTTTGTCCGTTGCCTTGATTTCTATCCTGGCTTTGACAGAGACCAAATTTTTTCGGCGGATTGCGAACTCAGCCATTCCTTCACCGGTTAGAACGACATCCGCTTTCTTGCCTTCCTCCGTCGCGCTATCCAAAACCGTAAATCCTAACTCCTTGAAAATCAGGTTCAGTTCCGTCTCCGCAGCCGGATCGATCGCTCTTCGTGAGAAGTGAAGCTCCGAGATTTTGATCGAAACCGTTGGCCGTTCCATACCTTCGATCTTCGTCCGAATCAACTCAATCCGCTCAGCTTCCGATTTTACTTTAGGCAAAAGCGATTGGGAGCGTTGTTCGATCGCGATGGTTATTTCCTTCGCGACTTTTTCGACGAGTGGCGCTATTCCGTCTTCAACTGGCCCTTTGGCAGATGCTCCTAAAACTCGCGATGTTTCGGTGCCAATGATCTTGGCAATCACGTACAGTGTGGATTCCACTCGCATGACAGAACCGCTAATCAGTACTTTCGCGCCTGTCATGCGCCCAATCTGATTGGCGCTAGCCGGGTCAATGATTCTGGACAAGCTCAGCTCGAGCTCCTCAATGACTTTGTCCATCTCCTCGCGTTCGACCAAAACCAAGGTTGGACTCGCAGCGAGCTCGGCAAACAACATCGTGCTTACCTTTTGCCCTAAATCGCTCTTGTTTTCGTCCTCCTTGATGCGAGGACCGTCGTCGACGCGTCGCGTTGGATTTGCCGATTTCCCCTGTCCGTCCAAGTCCTGAAAACGGAGTATTGCAACGGGAATCGTTGTCGAAGTCTCCGGTTCCGACTGGCAAAGTCCAATCTCGGAAAGTATTCCAATACATAGAAAAACAAGACCCTGGAAATAGGTTCGTTTCATTTTGATAACTCCGCATTAAAAATTGTATTAGGGAAAAGCCGTTCGAAAAGCATTGCAAGCAAGTAGCGTGGGGTAGGTGAGGTCGGTTCGTCAAATGAGTTGCAACATAAAATCAAATGTCCGCTGGACTTCGTATCCTTTAGCTCAAGGAAGTGCCAACCGTCGTCTTTGTCGCTTATCGTCACGATCAACTTGCCTCCGCCATTCGCAATATTGCAACGACCGTTCGACTCGCATCGACTTGGGCTGAGTCGTTTGTCAAGCTGGCTTATAAAGGAAAGATTTCTTAAGGAAACCTCGGGCATCGAAGAACGCGCCTGCAAAGTGCCTAACCGCAACTCACCCTTCTTAGGAGCAAAACACAATATAGGTTGACCGGCAACGATCGCTTGCCAAACCAATTGTTCAATGACTTCGTTCCAACGAACCCCAACTCCGATAATGAGCATTCCTTTGCTTATGTTCCCCTGCGACGCCACCACTTTCCGGAAGGGTACCTCCAGTGACTCTAGCAACTCGGTTGTTTCACCCATTGGATCGACAAGCGTGATATCAAGCTTCTTAAGCCAACTGATATTTTCGTAGAATGGGTCCTTCGCAAAAAACCAAATCTGTTTCGTGTAACTTGCGAGACGCTCGTTTTTTGGCCCAAAAACATCAACCTCCAAAGTACATGGCAAAACGACGCCGTCCTTGGTTGTTGGTGCCTCAAACTCGATTTGAAAAAGATGGGGCTTGCTCGCGGTTACGTTCTGCGTCGCTGACCTACGGATCACCGTTAGCGAGTTCAGCTTGATGGACCATCGAACTTCTATTTCTCGGTTTGCGTCACTCGATAATTCCAACTCAATAGTTGTCGGTTTGCCTCCAAAGTAATCGGAGAAATCTCCAACAGCGCGAATCGAAACCTGATCGTGATCGTCATTTGGCTGCGATAGCGCGATGGAATTGCACAAGATCACAAGCCCGACAAGCCAAGCAGTGACCCGTAACGCGGCTAGCGCCCGCGGCTCAATAATTTGCCTTCGGCTATTGGTTTGTTTCATTCGAAGACTCATGCCGATGTTCTTAGATTGCTGGCTCTTTGAGCAAAACGACTTTCTGTGAAAATACAAAACGGGCGTCCACAACTCCCTGGTCTTCGGTCAAACCTGGAGAAAGCAATATGGTGCTTCTGTGGTTTACTCCATCGGGTGCTGCCAGATTGAATTGTGTTTCCACCAACACTTTTCCGTCGTCGGTTAGAAAGGGCCACAGTACAAGTTGTGGGGTAGATTCATCGGTGCCGATGCGCACGGTCTGTTCACTTCGAACAATCACATCCATTTCCCATACTTTACGCCCCACTGCTCCGGACTCGCTATTTGATTTACTGGCAAGCGACAATCGAATGCACATCAGTGGCCTTTGGGAATCAGACTCCTCCGAATCCACTTCCATTAGGATGTCCTGGCCGGTTTCCGCAACCCAAGCAAGTCGCTGGTCGAAAACGCGTTGCATCTCCTCGAATACCAATGCTTGATTTACACCAAACGACGCGACCGCAGTTGGCGAGGCCGCATTGGTATCAAAGCTTACAGATTGGCGGCTAGTTTCGAACGTCTTGCTCGAGATTTGGGTCGGAGGCACCATCGAGTTCCTCCAGACGAACATACCGACCAAGAGTGAAGCTGCTATCGTCAGGATTCCCGACCAAGCCGGAAGTTGAAAAGATTCCGAGGAACGCGTCGCAGTAGTTTGACTTCGCAATTTCAGTTGTATTTGACTCGTCAAATCTGCCAAATGCTCATCGCTTGGTTCGCGACGATCTAGGCATCGGCTGAGTAGTTGATCGAGCGGATTTGGGGGATCGTTTGGGTTCATAAGTGTTTCGCCAATCGCTTGGAAAGTAACTTGCGAGATTGATGAATTCGCCAATACATTGTCGCCAAGGAACATTGTTCCATCGCGGCCGCCTCGACCGGCTCAACCCTGTTGATGCACACGAGCGTCACGGCACTTCGCAACTTGAGAGGCAGTTCTAGGATGGCGGCTTCGATCTCACCGAGCAATTCTCGGCTAGCCACCGAATCCGCTGGCTCAGGCTCGGAGCTGGCCACGTCAGCCAGATGCCCTTCTTTTTGAATCAAAACCAAGTGCGGTTTTCGCAAATGGTCGCGGCAAGTATTGATCGCGATTCGACCAAGCCATGTCCCAAATTCCGAGCGAAATCTGAATTGATGCAAGGATCGCAATGCACGCACGAAAGTCTCCTGTGTCAGGTCATCCGCTGTCGAATCATTGCAAACCATGGGGTATATCAGCTTTCGCACCCGAGCAATATGTCTAGCAACCAGTTCGTCAAGCCATTTCGCTTCGCCCGTGCTTCGGTAAGCATGAATCAATTCAAAGTCAGGCCGAGACAAAGCAGACCGATCTAGTTGCGGAAAACAAAGGAATCTTCACTGTCGGGTTAGACGGACGACTTGCAAAAACCTTTGAAGAAAAAGCGTTGGTTTTTGATTTTTCTTGGCGAAGGCAACCAGTATCGTTTTACACTGCTGGTGCTCATGCTCAATGGAGGAGGCTCGCTTTTTGGCAAAAAAAATTGGGTGGCAAAAAGATGAAACGCAGTTATGAGATAATTTTTCGCCCTTCATTTTTTTGCCAAGTCGCTGTCGGCTCATTTCAGATTGTCCATGTAGACAGGGATCGCTAATAGCACATCCAATGTTCAAAACATGCCAAGCTACAACCGCCTCGCCTATGCTTCTGGCTCACCGACGTCGACAGAGCTCCAATCGATGTCCTTTTTCATGTTTTCAAGTTCAGCCAGAACCTCCTGTGCTCGCGACAAATCGCTTTGCCTAACGACAACGGTAATATCTCCGGGTGCTTCGGCTTGAAAGCCGGTTGTAAACGAACCTGTCGTGGTACCCTCGATACCGCTTTCGGACAAAGCGGCAAGTATGGCAGCCGCTTCGATCTCGCTGGAGTACCGTGTCAGCGTCGTAGGGTTGTTGAGGTCGCCTTGAATTGGATTGCTCATTCGATGTCCCTTTGAAGTGTTGTGATTTCTATTTCCTACATAAGCGTAGCACCACGAACCCATGTATGTTTCCAATTGCAAGTCCAATCAATAGCCCCAATCCGCCCAAGCCTCCCACAACCTGGCGGATTCGGGATCATCTGGAGTCACGCTTAACCTATTTGCCGTTGAGCCTGTCTAGGAATTGTTCAATAAGTCCTTCTGGTGCTTTGACGACATGTTCGGGTCCTGGAAACCTGCTACTTTTGACATCGTTGATATAGTCGAGAAATCCTTCGACTCGCTCCACTTGCATCGCCTGTTCCATCTTGAAAAGGTTTCGATACTGTTTCGTGTGTCGTGGATACGGTGGAGCATGATTGCCTAAGATATCTTCGGCAAACATGAATTGAATGTCACCGCCACTACCCGCACCAATCGACGAAGTCACCAAGCAAGTGCGACTGGAAATCTCCGTAAGCAACTCGGCCGGTACGACTTCAACTTCGACGGCCCAAGCGCCTGCTGCTTCGAATGACTTAATCTGCTCGAACACCCAAATGGCCTCGTCCATGGTCTTTCCAACCGCCTTGAGTCCACCCGTCCATGTACTCAAGCGGGGCACCAGTCCAGCATGAGCTTGAACAGGAATACCAACGCTAGAAACAGCCCGAATGAATTCGGGTCCCCATTGACACATGATTCCATCCGCACCGGCTTCCATTGCGTCGAAGCCCGCTCGGACCGCTTCCTGCACCGTCGCAATCTTGGTCAGCCCGATGCAGAATGTCATGAACGTATTCGGAGCAGCTTTGCGAATCGCGATCGCGCTGGCCGGATTCCTTGGATCAAATTTGACTTTAAGCGTATCGATTCCCGCCTCTTCCGCTGCCACCGCCTCGCTTGTCGTAAAGGGCATCGTCTCTGTGAGAACTGTCTTTCCCTTCAAGCTTTGAAGGTGCTTGATGGTGTAATTGCGAGTGCCATACTCCCCACCTAACGTCATGATCCGGTGCAGCCCGCGTTTGTGAGCATCTCTAGGTGGTAAGGTGCTAGAGGTCGGGGCATCTGGCTTCATGGTTTTGATTTTCTGTTCCAGGCAGAGATTTGGGTTCAAGGAGTTGGCTTCAATAACCGGCTTGGAAATCGACAATCTCAACCCAACTCCATGGTAACAGTGATTGAGCGTCTATGCTACTCGTGTCAAACGCGCGTCAAACGCGCGTCAAACCGGTCATAGCGATACGCCCCAACACTTGTAGCACCGATCCATATCGCTCCCGCCTTAGTCGTATAGAGCGAGTAAATATCATTTGCGGCAAGTCCTTTGATTTCCGGAAACTGCGTGAACCCTGTTACTGCATAACCCAACCTTTTTGGTGAAATGGGTAAATGACGTGCCGTCATATCGGCAAGCGCCACGACCGTATCGACCAAACCAAATGTTTCCCTTCTTGTCTTTGAAAAGGCACCATCCTTTACTTTATGAGACTGGCTCTCTTCAGTCGGGTCAGGTAGGTCGAATTTGGAAAACGCTGATCTGCCAAAGCGAAAGACTCCATCATTCGTACCCTGTCAAGACTGTGGCTTGGGAATGGCTCTCCGAGCAACTGTGCAGAGCGACCTCAATTTGATTTTGTCCTTTCCAAGGACCATCCTTGGTCACGTTCGCAGAGGAATCACCGTAAAGAGTTATTTGAAAGAGTCTCCATCGAAAAGGCTTAGCCCACCATTCTGATCATCTGTTCCCCGCGATGCGAACCAAAGGTTCCCTTTTTTATCCTCAGCACCCAGAATTGCCCAAGCTGCGACGCGACACAGCAACATCAGCCTAACGATGAACACGTATACGGACGCCAGATTGCTTGATACAGCGGCTGCGGTCGAATCGTTGCCATCGCTTCCGCTGGGAAAAAGTTTCGTTACATCAATGGTTACATCTGCTGGAGCAAGTAGCAGCGATTGGAGTCTGGGAGATGCGGTTTGGTTTTCGCCTCAAGATGCCGCTGGAAAACGAAAAAACCCCGTAAATCTATTAGGATCTACAGGGTTTTCGATAATCGGGCCGGCGGGATTCGAACCCACGACCTCTACCACCCCAAAATAGCAGGCAGTAGACCAAAAAAGCTTCGTTTTATCAGGGAAAACAGTTGTTTTCACTGCCGGGAAGGCATGTCAGGATTATACAGAACTAACCACTAATTGCCATAGATTTCGGGAAGCTTCCCAAAACAATCGGGAAGTTTCCCGATTTCGTTTTCCCTGCATTTTCGGCACCCCCTAAAACCGCTCTAAAATCGATTTGGACGATGGTAAGCGTCAAAGGCTATTCATCCCGATATGTAACCCAGGACGCGCGTCCGTCTAAATTTCGCATCGGTAAAAAGTCGCAACAAGTGTTGCGGACAAGTCGATGAACCGAAGTCAGCACACCCCCAGGATGGGAAACCTGATTAGCGGAAATGGGCTACTTGATTACTAATTGTCCAGGGTGGTGGTGAA
>JANPHB010000140.1:0-1733 GCA_031424235.1 Pirellula sp. | reverse complement strand
TCTGCCCATTCCTCGTAAAGACACTTTATGACACTCACACCAGCAATCATCGGCCGCCGGACTCTCGTTCTGGCCCTCGCATCCACCTTGCTTTACTTATCGAGCTTTTCAAACGTCTCGCAAGCTCAGACGCAACGAGTCTATTTCATCGGCAACAGCGTTACCGATACCGTGCGTTACGGTGAACTGGCGAAGCTGGCTGCAGCACGCGATGTGAAGCTGGACTGGGGGCGTACCATGATTCCGGGTGCCCCATTGGAATGGATTTACACGCATCCGGATGATGGATTCGAGCGAGAGCCTTACGGACGATGGAAGACGGCGCTAAATGACTTTGCATGGGATGCAGTTTCGCTACAACCTTTCGATCGCCAATTGCATGACAAAAAGGAGGAAGGTCAAGACCTCGGCGACGTGGCGTTAATCACAGAATTCGCAAAGATGGCCGCGAAGAAAAATCCAGACGTGCAGATTTATATTTATGCGCGCTGGCCGCGAGTGACGAGCGGTGGCAAAGGCACGGACTTTGACAAGAACGACTATGATCCGACGAAGCCCGGGAGCGGGAATGACCTCTCGAAAGTGGATGACTTCACGGCACGTTGGGAGGCGAAGTATTCCGGCGGCTGGGATAACTCGAACGAAACTCGCGATTACTTCGACACGCTGCTGCGGGAAGTGCGCAAGGAAACGCCGTTTCTGAAAAAGCCGCCGCTGCTGGTGCCGGTCGGCCATGTGATGAATGAACTCCACACGCAGATGAAGGCGGGCAAGGTGCCCGGCTACACAAGCATCTATCAGTTCTACAAAGACGGCATCCACTTGAACGAAGCCGGCTCATATCTCGTCGGCTGCACTTACTTCCCCACGCTGTTCAAGCAGTCGCCGGTAGGATTGCCAACCGCGCCGTACGGGAAGATTGATCCGGCGCTTGCCGAGACGATTCAGAAAACCGTCTGGCAAGTAGTACAAACGCATCCCGACGCCATCCATCCGAACACCAATACGAAACGGCCGTGAACATGGTTTTTCTTTTTCGTCTACTAGTGGTCGCGACCACAGCGATGAACTTACCGGTTCCGACAGGATTGGCTGCCGATACACCGGTGAAGATTATTTTCGACTCCGATGTAGATCACGACTGCGACGACATCGCCGCGCTGTTCATGTTGCACGGTTCGGTGCAGCGAGGCGAAGCGGAGTTGCTGGCGACCATTGGTTGTACGTCCACTGACGAAATTGCCCCTTGCCTCGACGCGATTAACATTTGGTTTGGACGTCCTGGTATCCCGGTGGCTACGTTGAAGGATAAGGGCTTCATGGATCACAAAGGGTTCGCAGTCCAGATTGCCAAGCAATATCCGTGCAAGCATATTAGCGGCAATGACTACCCCGATGCGGTCGCCACCTATCGTCGAATCCTGATGAACCAAGCAGACGCAAGCGTAGTGATCCTCGCAGTCGGACCGCTTCGCAACATCGCCAACCTGCTTCAATCACAGCCGGACGAGGTCAGTCCGTTGGACGGGGTCGCGCTCGTGGCGAAGAAGGTGAAACGCCTCGACATCATGGGCGGCATGTACCCGCCACAGGGAAACTTGAAAGAGGGCGAGTGGAACTTTAAGCAAGATCCCGCATCCGCCGCGTTCGTTTGTTCCACTTGGCCGACGCCGATCCTATTCAACGGGGAAGGGGGTTCAACGAACTCCGGTCGTCGCGTGACGTTCGAGATG
>JANPHB010000139.1:0-45363 GCA_031424235.1 Pirellula sp. | reverse complement strand
ATCTCAAACGATATCGAAAGCATGTTCGTGGGCCAACAAAACCCAGGCCAAAACGCAAGTTCAACGGCTCAAGACACGTCGCAACTCAAGCTCTACTCAATGCAAGGTAATGACGGCTTTACAGGATTCGTTGTCCTCAACTGTTCTGAAGTTAGTTACCGCGATTATTCAACCCGACACAAACGTACGCCAGGTCATTGAAGACTTGCCAATTTTTGTGCTTTGAAATGGGGACGCAGGGCGTGAACAATTGGGACAATTGTTCGACACTGGTGTTCGACACTGGTGTTTGACACCATTACATGTTTCGAAACTGTCCGAGGCAAACTAGGAATAACACGATAATCGTGCCAAGCAACAAAAGGATCGCTATCGACACGGTCACCAATAGCGATACCACAAAGGTCAAGAGCAGGGATGCTGGCCGAGCATTCCCCGACCGCGTTGGAACGAAGCCGCGAATGACAGTAACCAAATAAGCCGGTCCAACCAAAATCGCAAATGGAATCAGCATGCCAACGTCCTGGACCACGAGGCCAATGCCAATCAGCAAAGTCAATAAAACACATATCCCGAGCAGACAACCAAAAACAATATCCCAAGCGGACATCGGTGACGGTGGAGCTGGTTCGGATAAGGTCGGTAGCGAAACGGCGAAGAGGTTGGGTGTGTTCATGCTCTCATAACACAACCAACACTTTCCGCCTTTCGTTTGCGATAAGGCTCCGCAATGAGTACATGTTTGCGTAACAATCACCGGTGGGGTGTTCATGCTGTTTCTCCTTTCCGGTCCTGGCCAACCCGACTCAAAAACGCGTCCGCCATCCTTCTCGGAGTACGCACAATCTGCCCTAATACAATTCCGGTGCTTGCGATCGAACATAGCGTGATGGCTTGAGTCAGCAGCGGAGTCGCGTGATTGGCATCAAACCAACTCGTATCCACGGACCCAACCAACAACATATAACTTGCCATGGCGCCAATCGACGCAAACCAGATGAGACCAATACGAAAACGAAGCGCCGCGATGGCCAGCACCAAAAACAACGCAAGCACCAAGGGGCTACTTGGGCCATGGCTCAACCACGCGAGCATTGTGACCAAGCTCAAATCGATGGCCGTCGAAATGTACTTCAGAATTGGCGGCATGAAGCCACCTCGCAACGCGATCAAGATCGAAATGGACAGAAAGAGCCACCCGATCGCTGCCATCGTAACTTGACGATGAAAAACCCGATCCGGTTCGGCAACCGCTTGCAGCATTAGGTAGTGCATAAGTTGGATCGCATAAAAAACGACGACCAACAGGGCTCTCAAGACGGCCGATCGCATCTCCCCCTCGAACTCCTGCCAACGGCTTGCAATATGCCAAGACTTGGCGGTAGCCTCCTGCGATACCTCCGACGAGGCCGCTTGTGCGACAACAGGTTTATTCATGGATAACTTCCTTTCCTACGTTCGACTCAGCGACTATGGGCGCCCGGTACCGACCGTCTCGCACCCAAAGCATAATCAAAATGGCAGCGATAACTACGGACGACAATTGGTACCCGGTCAAGTTTAGCCATACCGGCGACTCCGGGCGAAGCCACTCCGAAAAGAATCGATACGCCATGTACGCAATGAGATACACTTTGAGTTGATTGTCAACGAGCCATCGTTTTCGATCCATCGCCAGCAAGGCCAAAACCGCCGCGGAATGAAATGCTAGTTCGTAAAGTTGAGTTGGGTGACGGACAATTCCTTCTGCATCCTGAGCGAGTGGGAAACTCACGCCCCATGGCATCGCGGTCACTCGTCCGTAGCAGCAACCAGCCACAAAACAACCGGCACGTCCAATCGCAACGGCAACCGCGACGGGTAAAGCAAAGGCATCGCCCGTCCGAGTCCGAATGTTACCGATCCATTTGGCCAGTTCGACCGCTGCGTACCCACCCACGATTCCGCCTAAGATCGTTTTTCCGTCTGCGAACCAAACGGTCCCAGAGTAAACCGCCTCCCAGCCTCCGTCCCCGAGAAACGGAACCTTTGCACCCAACATCGAGCCCAAGAAGGCGGCTATTCCGATGAGGTAGCGTTGCGAACGGGTCAGGTTCATTCGCTTCTGACGTGTCTGCATAAGACGAAACGATGCCACGACTGAGACGATCATCACCACTGCATATAGCATTCGCCATGTCACCGTCATCAAAGTTCCTTTACTTGCTCAGGCTTCTTCGTCCTGTAAGATTAAATTCAGATTTGCCTATCCAACACATTGAGCCCGAGGCGCTAGCCGAGTTGCGCTGAGGGAAATCGGCTAGCGCCTCAATCTCTGTAAGCTGCAAACTTAGGTTGCAGCAAAATTGGGTTGCATCAATGGAGGCAGCGGAACATGGCCGTTGCGGTACAAGACGTTGTAGGCGCAAAACGGAATGATATGACCTGACGGGAGAATATGATGTGTACAGCACTTCATCACGCGTCGGACGTCGAAATTGTAAGCGTCGAGAAAGGAAGTGATCGTGATGCGAAAAAGTTGCTCGCCGCCGATTTGTTTTTGCAATGCCTGTTCAAAAAAATTCGTTTCGGCAGATTTTGACTCGAGATTGGAACTGGTGAGAACTGGAAGACTACCGAGCGAAACGCTCGGCTGGCTGTTGGTCTGGGTACTACTCGGGGAGTCACAGCATCCAGATGGGCCACAGCAATTGTTTCGAGCCAAGTATTGTTGTACGAGCCGCTTGCCTTCATCGCGAGTGAACGACAACCCGTTCGCAAGCAAATCCAAGTTTACTTTGGCATCGATGAAACGGGTCAGCGGCACAATTTCTCCTTCATGCCGGAATGCCAATGAGAGAACGTGACAATTGGGATGCGCACAAGGTAGCGGAAAAAAATCTTCGTCGCGATAAAGTCCTTCGGATTGATTGCAGAACAATTCGATACAGTCGGGAGTGGTGATTCGCTGCTCCAACTCCTCAGGTAAGAAATGTCTGCCACTATAGGTTGCTGGCTGAAGACTGAGGCCGCTAACCCAAGGCCGTTCCCTTGCGACCTTCAGCAAGTCTCCCATTTCATGCTCGTTCACTCCGGCTTGTAAGGCGCAAACCAAGGTCGCATGCAGGCCAGCCTTGCCGATATTTTCGAGCGCCTTGAACTTCATATCGGCAAGTGCTTCGCCTCGCAAAGCGGTATTCACCGCATCGGACACGCCATCCAATTGCAAATAGATCTCCACGCGATTGCGGTGCTGTCCAATTCGTTCAACCATAGCAACATCTTTGGCAAAACGGATGCCGTTGGTGTTGATCATGATGTAGTCGATTGGCTGTGAGAGAGCGTAGTCTAGAATCTCCTCGAATTGGGGATGGGTTGTGGGCTCGCCGCCTGAGATCTGTAGCACGTCCGCTTTGCCTTCGGCGCGAACAAGCGCATCGATGGCCGTAAAGACTTGCTCGATCGATTTGTGCTTGAGGCCAGGACGGCTGTTGGCGTAACACAGTGGGCATGAAAGATTGCAGTTGTCGGTAATTTCGAGAACCGCAACGCAGGTATGCTGTTCGTGTTCAGTGCACAAACCGCAATCCAGCGGACAACCTCTCGATGCCTCAACAAAGGTTGTTTTCGGAAGCTTGGGTGGTAGAGCATAGTCGTAGCGATCGTACCATCGTCGATCGCTACAAATGAAATCTTCGCGTAGACCATGAGTTGGACATCGTTTGCGAAAGTAGACTCGTTTGCCTCGGGCGATAATTTTGGCAGGGACCACATTCAGACATTCCGGGCATAGACTTTGCGTTGTCCCGAGAAAGGTATAGTTTCTAGAATCGAGCGTCGAAATCTTCGTCACTGCAGAGTTCCGCTTAGGGGGCTATCGAGTGTTGAACTAGCTCCAATATAGCAAATGCCACGTCAAAATTCGGCGGTGCTTGAGGAACAACGAGTGTAGAACAGTTGTTCTCAACTGTTCAGAAGTGAGCACCACGTTTATCTGTGACGGACCCACAGCCCAAAAAAACCAATGACAGGAAAATTAGTGACAGGAAAATCAACCCTGCCATTTTTCTGCCATCCATTTCTCTGTCGAAAACTGGAAGTGGAAAAGAGCATGGCGGGTCATGTTGAATTCAAACGCACATGTTTTCCTACAGGAAAATATACCCCTCTTCACCGTGTTGCTGCACGTCGAGCCCTTGGCGTTCATCGGATGCGGAAACTCTCAAGCCGATCGTCCAATCGACTACTTTGAGCAACACCAGACTGGTCAGAGCTGAGTACACCACGACGACGGCGATGGATGCCAATTGGCCTGGTAGAAGCGTTCCTCCTTCGAGCCATCCGAGTGGCTTGCCTTGGCCGATGTTGTTGCATGCACGCGTGGCAAAGAGTCCCGTGAGAATTGCGCCGAGTATTCCTGCCACGCCATGAATTCCAAACGCATCCAAGGAATCGTCATAGCCTGCCAAATGTTTGCACAAACTGCAGGCATAGTAACATCCAATGCCTGCGGCAAAGCCGAAGAGCAAGGCTGGCATCGGTTGTACGTACCCCGCAGCTGGTGTGATGCAAACCAAACCAGCGACGAGTCCCGAGCTGACGCCGAGGACGGTCGGCTTGCCCCGCGATCTCCACTCAAGCAACCACCAGCCGATCGCCCCAGCAGCAGCAGCTAAGTGTGTTGCGGCAAAGGCGCTGGTCGCAACTTCATCAGCCGCCATCGCGCTACCTGAGTTGAATCCAAACCAGCCAAACCACAACATAGCTGCTCCGATCGCGGTGTAGGTTAGATTGTGAGGTGGCATCGGATCCTTTCCAAATCCCAATCGCGACCCAAGCACGAGAGCGGCTATCAATGCGGAGACTCCTGCACTGATGTGCACCACGGAGCCACCCGCGAAATCGATGCTGCCGCCCAAGAGACCATTCGGGTAGCTCAAGATGCCGCCACCCCAAATCGAATGCGCGATCGGGCAGTAAACAAAAGTGCCCCACAAAACGCTAAAGGCAACCATCCCATGAAACTTGACTCGCTCGGCCAACGCTCCACACATGATCACAGGCGATATCGAAAAGAACATGCCCTGAAAGATCATGTGTGAGAACCGTGTCACGGAAGTCTCTGTCGCTCCCGAAAACCACATCGGAGTTACCGGAGCATGCTTCAAGTTGTCCCATGTCCGAGAAACTCCGTTGAGACACAAATATTCGGAGCCACCGATCCAGAGATTGAGGGAGCCTCCATTGGAAAAGGCCAGCGAATAGCCATACAAGGCCCAAACTACCGACATCACCGATGTTAGAAAGAGACCTTGGATGAAGATGCTGAGAACATTCTTCTTGCGCACCAAGCCAGCGTAAAACAGGGCAAGACCAGGCGCAATCATGAAAAGAACGAGTGCCGAACAGGTCATGAGCCAAGCGTTATTGCCAGCAATGGCCGCAGCCTTGGAATCCGAGGCGATTTTGGCAACGACATACTCAGGCAGCAGGTGGCTACCTGGAGCAATCCCAGGTGCCAACACTTCGTCCCAGGCAGCCGACTCGGGTTCGGACGTGTTTGATTGTGATCCATTTCCAATACTTCCGAGTCCTGCCAGTAGACTGAAAGCCACAAAAACGAGAAACCGGATGTGAAATCCTGTTTTGAGAACCGCCCCAAAATGAACCGGTATTCGGCTCAGAAACGAGTTAGCCCCCTGAGTGGTCATGACGGGAGGGGTCATGGTTTGCCTCAATTAGGTTGGTGAAATGGATTGTTTTCTATTTCGAACCGCAAATCATGGCAGGGTATCGACGATTTGTCATCCTCGGTTATCGAATTAACGTGGCAATAACACTATTGAGGAAATGGGGGGACAGGTCTATACTTGGCCGATTACTACCTTCCTCCTGATCGCTAGTCTTTTCCCACACGAAGCTATGAAAAGCGAACGTAAACAGATTCAAGAATCAAATCTGCTGGCCGACAAAATCGAGCAGATGGCCTTTAAACTGAAAACAGCAATGCCCGCAGTCTTGGCTGTGACGACAGTTGTAGTTTTAGGATTGTTGGCCTACGGTTTTTACACCTCGGTCAAGGAAACGGAGTCCGCAAAAGGCTGGACAAAACTCTACTTTGCTGACACAGATGCTTCGGACTTGACCGCGATTTCAACGGACTTTAGCGGCACGACGGCTGGTCTTTGGGCCAAGCAAACTTCGGCGGATGCGAATATGTCGCGAGCCCTGGAAAAAGTCTACCTAGATCGAGATTTGGCTGAAGAATTCTACAAAGAAGCGATCGCAGATTACAAAACGGTTGCCGAAAAGAGCAGCGATCCGTTTCTCGTCGGACGGGCCAATTATGGCTTGGCTCAAGCGTCCGAAGGAATGGGAGATCACGAAAAAGCCCTCTCCTACTACCGAAAAGTCATCGCCAACAAAGGGATGGGAACCGAGCTCATCGCAGAAGCTACCAAACGTGTTGCATTTTTAGAAAGCGACGCGGGTGGGGAATTCTACGCTTGGTTCAAAGCCAATCGAGCTTCGGCGCCAGTCCTCAACGCAAACCCAGGTCTCAACGCTCCATTGCCAAGCAATCCCGACATCGCTTTCCCTGCAAAGCCAAGTGACGCGTCTGCAGCCAAACCAGCGGAAGCAGATCCGGCCACAGCGACTCCGACAACCCCGTCCGCGTCTGATCCAACCAAGACGACACCTCCGGCTGAAGCAGCACCTGCTGCGACGCCAGTTCCAACACCAACCGAAGCAACCACTCCAGCAGTTCCAGCCGCGACTCCCGAAGTCCCAGTGACAGATGGGCCCAAAGCTGACGATGCTCCCGCAGAAAAGAAGCCGTAATCGTAAACTTCATTTCCTCTGCGTTACCAATTCGAGAAATGACATAGGTCAATGGCAAACGCAGATTCGATAGATGATCTTCCGCTGGACGAAACCGAACCGATTCCAGCCGATGATCTTGAGATTGTTCCGTCCAATTCCGGCTCTGAGCTTCGCGACTTTGAATTCGTCGTTACCGAAGAATACTCTGGCAAACGCGTGGACTTGGTCATTGCATTGCTGTTGGACAACTACAGCCGTGTCTTCCTTCGTCGTATCGTGATGGAGAACAAGGTCTGCGTGAACGGTACTCCAGTCAAGCCTGCCTTTAAAGTGTTCACGGGCCAGACGATCAAAGTTAATCTACTACCGCCGCCCCCCAAAGACGGCCCAATCCCCGAAAACATCCCTTTAGATATTCTTTTCGAGGACGATTGCTTCGTCATCATCAACAAGTTTCCTGGCATGGTGGTTCACCCTGCCAAGGGACACTGGTCCGGTACTCTCACAGCCGCACTAGCATATCACTTCCAGAACTTGAGCGACGCTGGCGGACCGACGCGACCTGGGATCGTGCATCGACTCGATCGCGACACCAGTGGCGTGATTGTCATTGCCAAGACCAATGAAGTGCATTTTAAATTGTGCGCCCAATTTGAATCGCGTGAAGTCAACAAGACTTACATGGCCATCGTTTCTGGGTCGCTTGATCGAGATCGCGACAGGATCATTCAGCCTATCGGCAACCATCCTTACCAAAGAGACAAAATGGCGATCCGAGCGGGGCATCCCTCGAGCCGAGACGCCGAGACATTCTTTGAAGTCGTCAAACGCTTTCCTGGCTATGCGTTTTTGAGAGTCGAACCGAAAACCGGTCGCACCCACCAAATTCGATTGCACATGGCCCACATTGGCTGCCCAGTTTTGTGCGATCGATTATACGGAGGCCATGCGACCGTGACGCGCAGTCAGCTTCAACGCCGACAAGTGCGCGGGTTGCCACCATTAGAAAACGATTCCGAGATTGTTCTCCGGCGACAAGCATTGCATGCCGCCAAACTCGAATTCGACCACCCAAAGACGGGCGATCGGATGAGCTTCGAAGCTCCCCTGCCAGCGGATATGCAGGCAACGCTTGATGTTTTGGCAGGCGGCTGAGAACTTCTGTAGCTGGATTCGTAAGAATTCAGCTTCGAATCGCGATATGTTTTAAAATCGTTAAACTCGTTCCAAGGCTCCGCCTGGGAACGCAATGCATCGGAGGCTCCTGCCTCCTGAAGTCACAACTCGAAAGCAAAACGCGAGGCGGAGCCTCGAAAGCAGTGCGTTCCAAGGCAGAGCCCTGGAACGAGGGCGAACCGCTGCTAACGCCGTGCGGCCAATGGTTTCTCGCTCACGCGTCGGGTTACCCTTGAAAAAGCTTTGCTACCACGTGCACTCTGCGTTCTGCCGTCGCTATAATTGATTCTATAGATCTCTCTCCTTTCCAAATATCGAGGCAATTTCATGAGTCGTACATCGCGTCGTCATTTTCTTGAACAAAGCATGCTTGCAACAGCTGCGACCATGGCGCTGCAATCTCGATTCGCCAGCCATACCATGGCCGAAAGCTTGGCTGATGATGACAAATCCCCGAGAGTAGGTCCAAACGATACGATCCGAGTTGCTGTCGTTGGAGCAGGCGGTCGCGGTCAGTCTCATATGGGTGGCTTTGCAGGCAAGCCTGGCACCGAAGTCACGCACATTTGCGATTGCGACGAGCGAGCTGGCCAAAACTCATGTGATGCAACCGCCGAGAAACAAAACGGTCGCAAGCCGATTTGGGTCAAGGATGTGCGAAAGCTTCTTGAAGATAACTCGATCGATGCGGTCAGTATTGCCACACCTAATCACTGGCATTCGTTGGGAGCAATTTGGGCCATTCAAGCGGGCAAAGATGTTTACGTGGAGAAGCCCGTTTCACACAATGTTTACGAAGGACGACGTCTCGTTCAAATTGCTCGCAAGCACAATCGTATTGTGCAGACAGGCACTCAGAGCCGTTCCAATCCAGGCATGCGCGAATCCATGGCCTTCATCCATTCCGGTGGAATTGGCGAAGTCAAGGTTGCGAGAGGGCTTTGCTACAAACGCCGCGAGTCGATCGGGCCAAAGGGAAATTACGAAGTACCAGCCAATGTCGATTATGATCTTTGGTCCGGGCCAGCTCCTATTTTGCCCGTCACGCGAAAAAAGTTTCATTACGATTGGCACTGGCAATGGGCCTATGGTAATGGCGACTTGGGCAACCAAGGTATCCATCAAATGGACCTTTGTCGTTGGGCTCTTAATGAAAACAAGCTCTGCGATCGAACCTTTTCTTTAGGCGCACGATTGGGTTATGAAGATGCGGGTGAAACCGCCAATACTCAACTGGTGTTGCATGAATTCGGTTCGAAGCAACTCGTGTTCGAGGTGCGAGGCCTGCCGACCGACGACTATAAGGGTGCTAAGGTTGGCATCATCGTCGAAGGTACCAAAGGATACTTGGTAATGTCCTCGTACGATTCGGGGACAGTGTTCGACTTGGAAGGAAATGTCGCCAAGCAATTTTCTGGTGGCGGCGATCATCACCACTATAAGAACTTCCAAGATGCGGTTCGCAAGCGTGACCACAAAGTACTCAACGCCGACGTTGAAGAAGGGCATCTTTCGAGCGCACTATGCCATTTGGCCAACATCTCGTTGCGATTGGGCAAGAGCGTAGACGCAGCAGACATTCCTGGGAAGCTCAAGGATATTCAAGGACCGGCCAATATGATGGACTGCTGGAAGCGAACGGCCGAGCATTTGTCGACCAACGACGTGAAATCCTATTCGATGCAGGTCGGACCAAGATTGGTCATGGACCCTATTTCGGAAACATTTCCCGATAATGCTGCAGCCAATGCAATGCTAACCCGTGAGTACCGGGCAGGATTCGAGATCCCAACCGAAGTCTCTGTCTAAGTACAAGGCAACGCTGTGAGCATTTTTCGCTGTTGAAAACAGGCTTTTGCGTAGCGAAAGTCGTCAAGACTTTCGGCTGCATCGCATAACCAACCGAAACTCTTGACGAGTTTCGCTACAAAATGCTTCACGAATACGAGTCGTAGAAAGTCTGTATATGCTTCGGCAACTAAAGCAATCACCAAGTGGTACCATCATTCTCGACCATGCCGCGAGCAGCAACGCGCTGTCTCGCGAGATGGTTGTTGAGCTTATCCAGGCCCTCTCGGATTTCCATCGCGAGAAATCAGTCCGGGCTGTCATTCTAGCTTCTTCGGGGCCCGTTTTTTGCTCCGGAATCGATTTGAAGCAATGGAGCGAGATCGCGAAAGAAAGCGAGCCTTTTGAGCAATGGCACGAGGTGGCTACCCAGTTGCAAGAATTGGTCGAAGTCATGTTGCGGTTCCCCAAACCGATCATTGCAGCCATCGATGGCCCTGTTTACGGAATGGGTATGGCCCTGACGCTCGCAAGCGACCTAGTCATTGCCAGTCCGGCCGCGCGGTTTGAATTGCCGTCGGCCAAGTATGGTCTCATATCTGGTTTAGTAGCACCATTGTTAGCCTTTCGTTGCGGCGCAGGGGTCGCATCGAGATTAATGCTTGGTAGTGAGAGCTTTGACACCACGGAGGCGCACCGTGTAGGGATTGTTCATCAAGTGACGCCATCGGAATTGGTCTGGGCCAAAGCCAACGAAATGACAGCAAGAATTGCCAGTGGGGCGGCTGAGTCGGTTCAACTCAGCAAACGCTTACTCAATGAGATGATTGGAGAGTCGCTCTTTTCGAACTTGAGCAGCGGTGCCGCTACGATGGCGACTGCATGTTCGACGGAAGCAGCAAAGGAAGGTCTCACTGCATTTGCGGAAAAGCGATCACCGAAATTTTCGTAAGTTGGTACGACTTCGACCGACGATTAGGATTTTTTTGTCTGGCTGTTAGCGAATCTTGGAATTCGTTATCTCAGATGGATAGATTGGATTTGCAGCGGAGTTGGCATTGCTGGGGGAAACTACGTTCTGCCCCGAGGAGTCAGGATAACCAGATAGGTTGGCATCGAATGAGCCCACTGAATGGACGAACCCGTCGTCGGCCATTCCTCGATTGACTCGAGTGCGAGGATAGTGATGAGGGCAATTGCGATCGCGACAGTCCGGTGAATGCGGCCCCGCACATGCCATTTGAACCGTGCTCAGCTTCGACTTTTCCAACTCTAAGGCAACTTCTTCGCGAGGTAGACCAGTTGTGCAGAAGTCGATGATCTCCGGCTGCAAGAATACAATGAGCTCGCTTTCTTTCATTTCGGTATTGTGAGCTTGGAACAGACGTCCGATGTACTTGATTTTCATCAAGCCGGGGATGCCTCGTACCGTTTCCACCATGGTCTTTTGACGGAGGCCGCCGATGACGAGGGTCTGTTGATTGCCAATCCTTACCGTTGTGGTCGAGCGACGGGCGTCGATGATTGGATTACCGTTGCTGAAACCTGTTAGTACACTCACTTCGGGAGTGACAACCATTTGAATGGTATTGTCGCTTGATATCCGAGGTGTGACCGCGAGTTTGATTCCCGCTTCTTCAAAGGCGGTTGTCCCAATGCTGCCCCCTTGCTGAGTTTGCGTCAGTTGTTGAATCGGGATTTTCGTGATGATATCGATCGTCGCTTTATGCCTATCCAGAACCGTCACGTGTGGATCGGCGAGCAGTTTTGCTCCTTTGGTTTCATCGAGAGCTTGGATGACGGTATTGAGTTCAAAGTTATTGGAGAGCGTACGAAAGACCCATTGCGGGCCGGTTGCACCGGCAGCCGTAGCCGCTGTCGTCGTCGTGGAACCCAACGGAACTGCGTTTCCAACGATGGAGGCTGGTTGGCTACGAGTGAGCAAGCCGCTATCGTTCCGCATGACATCGCGAGGAATTCCGTTGGCATCGAGCGACTGACTCATCAATCGACTGGACCAGTCGATTCCTGACTGCTCGGCTTCACCTAGAGCGACATCATAGATGTACGCAGTGATGCGAACTTGGGGGCGTGCTCGATCCAATTGCGCCATGACATGCGTCGCTCGTCGGATGGTTTCTGGGTGGCCCGAGACGACCAACGCTTCTTCACCCTCGATCGATACAAAAGAGCCTTGAGCTCCGATGACCATTTCCACTCCCTTGGTGAGCTCAGCCACGGAAATGTACTGGGGCCGAAGAGTTACGATTTCAAGTTCAGGAGTGTTGGCGATTAATCCAGTCGAATTCATCGGTCCTGGTGATTGAGTTTGCGGTGCGGCGAAATTCCCTGCCGGTATGCCGGTCAGGCTTAGCAGCATCTGTCGCATCTGCTCAATTTTTTCCGGCGTATCATTCGCGACGATAGTGTTATTGGACGGAACGGCGTGCAATTGACCGCCAGATTGAGTAGAAAACACTTTCAGGGCGCTAACGACATCCTTCAAGGCTTCGCCGTTGAGATCGCGGGGCAGCGTCATGGTTTCGACACGGAAATTCGGGTTGTTCGGTCCTATTTCCGACTGCTTCAAAACCAAAAGACTGCCGCCATTCTGGCGATAACCATAGCCATTTACGTTGAGTAGCGAATCCAATATTTCACGAAGTGGTGCGTCCCGGAACGACCCGCTGACGGTGCCTGTCACATCGGCTCCGGCCACGATGTTGACATTCCACTGCTGACTGAGCGTGTAGATAACTTCCGCGATGGCAGTATCCCGAAAAGAAACACTCCCGCGGCGCTGCAATACCTGATCCATCGTGCGAATCGTTTGCGCTTGAGGCGTTATCGACTCGGCCTTGAGTTGTGAAGTCGATGGGATTTGAGCGTCTAAAGTGGATGATTGGCAAACAAACAAAGCAAAGCAGGAGGACAATAGACTAGCCATTGGATTCCAATGACCGCGCGCACATGCGCTTCCAGTCGAGTCGAGATTCTTTTTTTTACGATGCTTCGAGTTCATTTTCCGTCCATGGAACCAATTGCAAATCAGCTCGAATATTGCTGCTGTCGATCCTTTATGTCTTCGGAGACACTATCTCGCCAAACTCCGATTTTTTACGTTGCAAGCTTATGAAATTTAGCTCCATTTCTAAAGACATTTTACCGCCCGCGTTCGCTTCGCGTCTCAATGTCAATTGGTCTGTTGCGGCAATCCAAGATTGTTCTCGTATTGCTTTCATGAACCCAAGGATGTGGTTGAGGTCACCTGCCACATTGATCGCCAACCCTGCTTGATTCATTTCGAATTCAGGGGCTGACTCGTCTTGGAGGTTCTCCTGACTAGCAGTGGTTTTCTTTGCTGCCTTAAAATCGACCGTCCCCTTGTTTCTTGGCGAAGCCTTCTTTAAGGTGCAATCATGTTTCCTTGCTAATGCTAGCAACTGGTCTTGAACTTGGGTCAATTCGGCGAAAGTGATGGATTGGTTGTCAATTTGATTCAATTCTTCTTGCATGCGAATCGAATCCGTTTGATATCTTTCCAAACGACTTTGCTGGTCGGCGCTTTGTGCCGTCAGTGTCGCCCTGGCAGCGGTTTCCACCTCACAGTGATACCTTCCATCGACATATTTTGCGAGGACAATGACGAATAGTCCAAAAGAAGCGATCGAAACGATCTTGCCAACACTTCGAAGTGGGTCAGCAGGTGCTTTGGCGATATCTTTTCGTCGAGATGGATTGGCGTTCATGGAGTTGGAAAAAGATTAATGGTTCGGAATGGAGGCTGTCAACGAGTTCGCTGGCGATGGAAATTTCGTCTGAACGAGACGGCTTTTTTCGGACAACACAGGTGTGGGTAGTCGCAGATTGCATCGCACATCAAATTGAATTTGGTTTTCTCTGGCGTCGCCAACGGCATTGACGGACTCCAGAGAAACTTGACTTATCTCGGGGAGTTGTTTTAGCGCCAACAGCAGTTCGTACGTGAGGTCACCCGCAATCATGGTTCCGCGTAACGAGAGAGTTTTATCATCGTTCAGCGAGAAGCTGTCCAGCCGCGTGTTTGTTGGTAGACACGGAGCGATGGACTTGACCAGTTCATCCAGTCGAGTTGCGACTATTTGTTGCCGCAGTAGGCGATAGCTGGAAACAAGTCGTTGTTTTGCGTCCCAATCCGAAAGCTCTTCTTCGGCGATTGAGACGTCTGCTGACACGGCGTCCAGCTTCGATTGCAGTGAAGCCATCCGTTGCCAATCATTCAAGTACATCAGCGAAACAATGAGTATCAATCCTGCTGCAATCGCGACTGGATAGAAATTTCGGACAACGCGTCGCATGATGGGTTCATGTTGTAGCTTTGCCATTTGCGCGAGGAGGTCGGGAGATGGCAGGAGATCGAGTCGGTCGTGACTCCATTGTCTGGCCGCCCAAAGGGCCATACTTACTTCTTCGGGGACTTGATCCGCGGATGCGGCATGGATCGCTTCTGGGACATCCAATTTGGCGACTTCGATGCGATCGCCTGCTGCCTTTAATATTTCGGATAAAGGATCGGCAATACTTCGATCGCCAAGGATGTAAATCTGTTCGAGACTTGCCCCTTGTTGAGAGCGGACACGCTGGCAAAATCTTCTCAGACGCGTCATGTGCGAGAGGATTTGGTCCGCGATCGCTTGAGGCTGAATGGCCCCGCTGATTCGATAGGACAACATCAGCCGACCCGCACGGGTGATCGCCAAATCGCATCGGTTCTTGTCGATCGAAACCAAAAGGACTGGCCTGTCCTTATCGGCCCCCAAAAGTCCAACGCCACGCGTGGTAGAAAGCGTCACCGGTTCGATCGACTCAAGTCGAATTCGGGCCGCCATGATTGCATTGTAGATTACCTGCATGGTTCGCAAATTGACGATGGAGGTGAGAGCATACTCGAGCTGACCATCCACGGTTTCACGCAAATTCCCAGTCAGTTTTTCACCCAAGCCGAGCGAAATGTAGAGCTGACTTCGAACTTGAATTGCATCCAACTCGCGTTGGACGGCGTCGCTTTCTCCTGTAACAACACGTGTAACGCAGAGCGCATCGTCCAAACAGAGTCTCACGTCATAGCGATGGAGTTGGTTCTTCTTCGTGACCGAGATGAGAGCGTTAGTTAGACGTTCGGCGGCTTCTGGCGATTGGATATTGAATCCGTCGGGATTCCAATTTTCGCGATGGACAACGAATTGACCGCTTGCATTCGACAAGCCGAGGAATAGCTGCTGCTGGTCGATCCACAGGGCTGCTTTTTTCTCTATTGATGTTAAGCGCTTGGACGCAATCATGGCTCTTTGACTTTTAAAGCCAACTACTTGGCCGGTGCTCGTGCTTTGCTTTTTTCCGAATTAATAATGACGGTGTGCCTCGCAGCCAACTCTTTTCGCTTGGCATCCATCTCCAATGTCTCGAAGCGGACCGAATGGGATATTCCAATGACCGCCATTCCTCCAATTGCAGCAATGAAGACCACAAGAATCAACGCGTACCCATTTCGCTTTTTTTGTTTTGAGTACATGGCATTAGGGCTCGTGCGTCTCATGGTCTAGTTTCATTATTGGGCTATCGGTGGCACCGACAATGGACAACGATAGGTCGCAATTGGCGACGTCCAACCAAGTTGTGCAAAATCAGAACAAATTGGCCCGCTCGCACGCCGCCTCGCCAAGAAAATCGGCAAAATCCGAAGTGCCGTTTCGCGACTACGCTCGTTTCCAGGTCAAGCGTGACGAGTGCTTTCTCGGCGTGGTGACCTTTGGATTGACGACGCTTTCTAAACGGATTTCAAGTAGCTCACCAGCGGCAGGCGTCGTTGCGAGTTGTGCAACACGAATAACGCCAATATCCTCTGCAAGTATTTCGGATTGTGGCGTTGGGGACGAAGACTCGCAAACCAAATCAAAGACCGAGGTCCCGTTCTGCTTGACCCGTTGCTTTCGAAAGACTCGTTTCTTGATTCCAGCGCCATCTTGATAGGTGAACTCATCGGCTCGGTAGCTTTCAATTGCTTTCGCACTGCTCAAGCGTCGGTCGATCTCTTGCATGGCCATTTGTCGGTTTGAAGTAGATCCATGCCCGCTTTCAAACTGCTGCCAAATACGACTAGAGGCAGACAAAATCCCAAACACCGGCGTAAACAAAACCGAAACCAGAACCATGCCGGCCATGACCTCAATGAATGAAGACCCACGGCGGCGCAATCGATTCGTTCGCTTCTGGTGAAAACATGTGTGGTTCATTTGGTCTGTCCGTCTAGAGCTTGGCTAAGCCCGTCGTGAGGTCTTGCTTTGGTTCTAGACCTGAATCGTAGACTCCATCGGAATCCAAATCGGCCCATACCATAACCACAATGTTCAAGTATTTACCCCTCAGATCGCGTTCTGCCGGAACTTGGCAGCGAACATCAAACAGCACCTCCTTGAACCCCTGAGCCGCAAGGTTCCCCGTCACCCGATTGGGCACGAATTTGTCAGCAAGCCGAAACTTTGCTGCGTCAGCGCAGCTTTCAGCTAGCGTTAGCAATTCAGATTGGTACTCGATTCGGCTGGACCATTTGGAGCAGTCGATGAGCATCTTGACCATCGGAATCAACAACATCGAGGCAAGAACGGTTGCTGCCATCACTTCTAACAGGGACGAACCCCTTCGTCCCCTGTCGCTTCGCCATTTGGAGAGGCTCGTCCTTCGTTTCGAGCAAAATTTTCGATCAAGAATCATCGCGTCGCACCATTCCGCTTCCAGCAATCACATCGATCACTCGAGCTTGTGTTTCCGTTCCAAAGCTTGCATGGAGAGACGTATCCGCCGCGCCCGTTGGTGAGAACGTAATCGCAATCGTGTTTACGGTCGCAGCCAAGGTCTCTTGAACGAACGGAACGTAGGTGCCATTCGTCAAACTCTCAACAACAAAGCCGGTCGTTCGTTGTGTGTTTCCTAGAAAGCGAAACCGTACTTGGGTTTGCCTTGCGACGGCAACCTGTCTGGCCATACGCAGCGCCGAAACTAGTCGCTTTGATTCAACTGAGTCTTGCTGGGCCTGGGACTCCCGAACCGGCATGAGCAGCTTCATCGAGACCGCTGCCACAGTCAAAACGATCATGCCCAGTGTGACTTCTAGAAGTGTAAAACCGCTTTTCGTTTTCATAAGTGCTCAGGTAGTACACAGTAAAAAAGGCCATGTCCCAAATAGAACATGGCCCCAAAAAAATGGTTCTGGTCTACAACGACTAAGGCGCTGGACGCTGAGGGTTGGTGACCTTCTGCGTAGTCGCGTCGAATCGATAGCGGCCACCATACTGCGTGGTCAACGGTGTTGCGTCCGCTATGTACTTTTCAGTGATCAATCGATTCATCGCTGCGTCAGGATAAGTTCCTTTTTCCATGTAGTAGGCCTGAACGATACCAGTCAACCTTGCCATCGCCTGGTCATCAATCTTGGTACGAGACTTTTCACGCATCGGAGCAATCGTTGAAACAGTTGCTGTGGCAACAACGGCCAAGATAACGACTGCGGAAATGATTTCGATCAGCGAGAATCCGCTGCGTCGACGGGCGTTTTTACGAGACAAGTTGCACATGTTTAAGGGGCCTCTCAAGTTGAAATAAATCTGCGAAGTAGGGGGACATTCTGGACGTCAGTGAATGTCCAAGTGCCTTTTGTTTTGGCCATCGATTGCGATCGATTCGGCCATCGTTGAAGAAATCTAGGTTTGTTTTCAGCAACAAGCAAAGAGAAATCTTGCATTTCTGTGTTGATTTGTGCGACGATATTTCCGTGGACTTGCCCAAGCAATTCATTACTCGGGAGTGGACTCGCCAAGCAATTCACTGCTCGGGACTTGCCCAACCAATTCACGAATCGGGAGGGCGAGGCTCCTGCCGAGCCATTGCATCGCCAGCTCGGCAGGCGCCTCGCTCTCCCACCCACCCGAAAGCGAAATCAGACCCTAGACCTTAAGCCTTAAGCCGGAGGCGCATATCCTAGAAATCCAACACATCAAACATGTGAAACATTGGCATGTAAATCGCCAAGACAATCCAACCAATGCATGCCGCTAGGGAGATGGTCATGGCGGGTTCAATAACACCGAGGGCAGCATTCATGCGTGTTTCAAATCGAGACTTGACCAATTGACAAGCTCCCTGACAAGCTTGCGCTAGCCCACCGGTCTGTTCTCCAATCGTGATCAATTGCAGTACAGCGCTAGGAAACAAAAACTCACAGGGCCGCAACGCCTTGCTAATCTTTTGCCCTCGCTGTACATCCGTCGCGACCTTGGTTAACAACTGCTTTGCGTATCGATTCGGAACGCTTTTGGCCGCTTGAGTCAAAGCGTCCAATGGTACGAAGCCAGCCTCGGTGAGTACCAATGCCGACCGCAAGTACTCAAGCGCTGAAAGATCCATCAGAAAGTTACCGACAACCGGTAACTTCAGCAAAAGTTGATCGAGCTTTACCGAGCTTTTCGCGTTGCTGCGAATGCTCCGCCAAATGGCAACCATTCCAATGATGACCAGCGGAAGTACCCAGAGATACCTTGTCGCAACGCGACTTAATCCCGTAATAAACGACGTCACCCAAGGGAGAGAGACGTTCGACTCGCTATAAATCTTTTCAAATTGCGGAACTACCGATGTTAGCATGAACGCGACGAGTCCTGATCCAGCTGTCACGACCAGAGCTGGATAGCTCAGCTTTTGAACAAGCTTTTTGCGCAGTTCGAGGGTCTCTTCTAGATTCTTTGTGATTCGATCCAAACTATCGATCAGAGTGCCCGAGGCTTCGGCAATGGCAACGTGGTGCGACATCGTCGGAGTAAAGACCAGTGGAAACGCCGCCATCGCTCTTGAAAACGCTTCTCCTGCGGAGACACGAGCGTAAAGGGTTGAAAGCATGCGTCGGTGCTTTCGGCACGCTCGATCGTTCACAAGTGTCTCTAGCGACTTTTGCAAGGAAAGCCCGTTTTCCAGAAGCATCGTTAACATGGTCAGCAACCCCGCGACATTGCGCTTAGACGCTCGGCACGTAGCCGGAGTCCACTCACGGTTCTGCGTTAGGTAGTTTAGCCATTCGCTCGTTTTGGAGCTTGTATTGCGAGTCGCAATGGGTGTCGTAAAGTTCATGTTATTGTTACTCTGGCTAACTCACGGATTTGAAATAGACTTCATCCAAGGTCGTGTTGCCGGCGATCGCTTGAGACAAACCGGCTTCCTTGAGGTCTCGCATTCCATTTTGGATCGCGATTTCGCGAATCTCAGAAACGGGAGCACCACGCTCGATCGCATGCAAGATCGCATCCTCCACCATCATGATCTCGAAGATCGGTAATCGACCTGAATAACCGCTTCCGAGACATTTCGGACAGCCTCGCCCTCGATAAAGCGAATTGCCATCTAGCCGCGATGGATCGATTCCCATTCGTTGCAGGAGTTCTCGCTTTGGAGCAACCGGTTCTTTGCATTCCTCACAGACTCGGCGAAGCAGTCTTTGAGCAATACTACCGATAAGAGCGCCAGCGATTTTAAAGTGATCGATGCCCAAGTCGTTGAGACGAGCAATCGTGCTGGGCGCATCGTTGGTATGGAGCGTGCTAATCATCAAGTGCCCCGTGAGGGCGGCTTGAACGGCAAGCCCGGCCGTTTCCTGGTCGCGAATTTCACCGATCATGATGACATCCGGATCTTGTCGCATGATGTATTTGAGTGCGTTTGTGAATCCGAGGCCATGCTCATTGTTGCTTTGAACTTGGTTGATACCTGGAATGCGGTACTCAACGGGATCTTCGACCGTCACAATGTTGCGACTGATTTCGTTCATCTTGCTCAGCAAAGCGTACAGGGTCGTGCTCTTTCCTGAGCCGGTCGGGCCTGTGACGATGAACATGCCGTGCGGCTTCTCGACGACCGACTGAAGCAGCTTGAGGTCTTGCGGTTCGATCCCGAGTTTCTTTAAATCGAATATCTTGTTCCCCTCATCCAACAATCGAAGCACCATTTTCTCGCCACCGACGGTCGGGATGCCGCTGACTCGATAGTTGACCTTCTTGCCATTTTCGCTCAACGACAAATGGCCGTCCTGTGCGCGACGCGTTTCGGTGGTATTCATGTCCGCCATCACCTTGATGCGGGACACGACCGATTGTTCGATGTGAGCCGGAATCGTCATGACTTGTTGCAGCTCGCCATCCACGCGGTACCGGACTCGCATCTCCGGTTGCAACGGTTCCAAGTGAATATCGCTCGCGCCGGCATCAATAGCGCCGGTGAGAATCGCTTTCACTAGCCGTACGACTGGTGCATCCTCTTCCTCGGTTTGTTCGATGGGAGCAAACTCTTCTCCGTCAGCCAGAATCCCAAGCCTCTCAAGCTCCTCGAACTTCATATCCACGACTGTTTGACGGGCAATGCTTCGGTCGTCGTATCCCCTGTCGATCGCCTGTCGAACGTTATACTCTTGAGCGATGTAGGGCTCGACATGATAGCCCGTCATCAATTCGACTTCCGCGATTGTTTCGATATCGTCTGGCGCCACCATGGCCAAGTGCAAAGTCCTGCGTTCAACGCGAAACGCTACGACCACTCGACTGCGTGCAAATGGTTCCGGGATCAGGCGGATGATCTGCGGATTTTGCGTTGCAGCATCGATCTCCGCATAGGGGACACCAAATTGACGTTCCAACGCTTGACCAAGTTGCTTGCGAGTGATGATGGATTGCTGGATGAGCCAATCCCCAAGCATGACCCCATGCGCCTTGGTCTTCATCGACGCATTGAGCACTTCTTCCGTAACGAAGCCGTTTGAGACAAGGATATCGCCAAGTCGCATCGTAGTCATGAAGTGTGCCTGTTAGAAGAAAAAGGAATCGTCGGGCTGAAAAGTGTGGACCAAGTATGGCGAAGTGGCCTAACTATGGCAGGCAACAAGCGATCGACCGCTAAGCAACTTATCGAGCTTGGTCTGCATTGTTTGTGGATCAAAGGGGGCAAGCAAATAGTCATCTGCGCCGCATCGAAACGCGATTTCAACTAGCTCCAAAGACTGGTCCATCGAGATCATTAGGATCGGCAATTTCTCCTTGGACCAGCGGCCACGGACTTTGGAGAGCGAGTCTCGCGAATTACCGTCTGGTAACTGTGTATCCATGATGAGGAGCGAGTATTCGTTGTCTTGCAACGATCGAAACATCTGCTCGGCTGAGCCTCGCGTTTCGACAGCATGCCCCAATAGCTCAAGCCGAAAAGCGATCAGATCCGCCAGCAGTTGCTCTTCGGTGACAAGCAGTATCTTCATATTGAACTTCGCCGGTCAGTTCGAGCCGGCACTATGGATTGAGGGCAAGGGCAATGGAACGAATTGACGAACAGTAGGTCCTAAACAGAAGAGAACCTCGATGTGCAAAAACAATCCGGAATTTTTCGGTGCGATGGTATAGTTGAATCCACTACAGTCGAAATGATCGTCACAACCGATACGATTCCGCGTTGAAAAGATATGAAGTTCCAGCGACATCATGCGCAGTTTTATGACCTACGATTGGCTGCATCATTTTGTAGGTCGATACCTTCCACCCAAAGTTCACACGCCTCTAGCCATGCTACGATTCCACTCCAAAGTTTCTTCAACTTCTAACTCTGGCTTGCCTAACGAGATGGTTCAGTTTGGAAAAGCTACAAATCGCTTGGTCGGGAGGGCAAGGCTCCTGCCGAGCCAGCGACGCATAGGTTCGGCAGGAGCCTCACCCTCCCAACGCAAATGCAAAAACTCAGACTGGACGATGTCTACCTGTCGTGGGGCACTTTTGGCGGGATCAATCGGGCTGTGTCTCTTGTGCGGTTGCTCGACCGATTTCAACTCCGGTCTTGGTTTGGAACAGAGTTCTGCTCCGATCACCGAGCTGATTCCAAAAGTTGTTGCTGATGCCCAAGTTCCGGAAGAAAGCGACAGCGCCGACGTGCCTGCTGGCAAGCTCATTGCTAAGTCGGAACTACCGAGCCCAGGCCGAACCAATGCTTTTGAGCTATCGGGAGAGTTCCAAACGGAATCGGTTACTCAAGAAACAGGTGCCAAACGAGAAGTTCATATCATCGGTTTTGTCGAGGTGGATACGCCGCGTGTGATGCTCTCGATCGATGGACGAACCGAGACCCTCAAAGTTAATGACACAATCGATCGAATTACCGTTCTGGAAATCGCGCCACCGCGAGCCAAGCTCAGCTCCGACGGTGTCTCTTGGAACGCATCGATCTTCGACAAACGGAATGCAAATGGCGATGGAGCCGCTCGACGAAAGAACTAAGCACACTGAGCCGCGGGCGCTAGCCGCTACAACCGTGTTTGCCAGGGAAACCGTAACGAAGCTAGCGCCCGCGGCTCAGTAATTTTTCTCGTTCCAGGGCTCTGCCTTGGAACGCACCGCCTTTGAGGCTCCGCCTCGCGTTTGCCATACTCTTATCACTCAGGAGGCAGGAGCCTCCGGTGCATCGCGTCCCCAGGCGGAGCCAGGGGACGAGTGCCAACTCCGTGGGCTAGTTGGCTGAATTCTCACGAATTCAGCTACGGTCGTTTTCCTACCGCCGCTTGCCTTAGAGAAGCTCATCTAAGTCATCGAGATTAATCGGCGGCTTTTTGTTCTTGTCGCCGTAGAACTTCGTAATGGCGATACCCTGGCGCTGCTCCTCTTCCATGAACTTGAGCCTTTGCTCCAATCGCTCAATGCGCCGGTGCATTTGTGGGATCATCTCGATCGTTGTGTCCTGAATGACGCGGCGAGGTACCGTCGGGTATCCTAGATGACGATGCATGGCTGCAAACAAAAACAACGGTTCCTTTCGACGATTGGCAAAGGCAATCTTCCCTTCTCGCTCACCAAACAAAATCGGATACTCCGCCTCCGCATCCTCACCCAAATGCCGCTTGCGATAATGCACAAACTCTTCGCTGCGACCATAGATCAAGTCCGCGATATCCACGATCCCCAATTGCTGTCGGACAATGAGAATCCACTCTCGCCACTCCGGTGAATACAAGGGGTCATTGCTCATCGCCTTGAGCCCTTGATCGTAGTTGAGACGATTCCGGCAAAGGACTTCGAACTGGTAGAAAAAGAACCCTTGGCGGTTGTCGGACTTGGCTCGGTACTCGGCTTCAAAGCGAAGCACATTGAGCGCCGTCTGAAAGTCGAATCGTCCGCTATCCAATTCGGCTTGTTCAACGACGAAGGTTTGAAAGGGGGTGAAGTAGTGGCTGAGCCTCTTCATTCCCTCGGCTAAGATACCGTAGTGCTTAAGCTCGGTAGAGAGAAAGCCGATTGCCATCGGCAGTTTGGTGGTAGCGAGCACCTCAAAACGACATTGCTCCAAGAGATCTTGGAGCGTCATGTCTTGTCCTAAACGTTCCGCGAGAACTCGAAAAAGATAAGCTTGTTCGATAAACTCTTCGCGTGGCAGCATACTTTAGTGGGATGCAGTTGGAACGACCCAAACCTTGAGTTCGGTCGCGATTTCTTGGTGCATCTGAATCTTGACTGTGTACAGTCCCAATTCCTTCAGTACCCCTTCCAACTTCACTTGATCCGCCGAAATTTGATAGCCGTTGGCCTTCAAAGCTGCGACGATTTCGGTGGCTCCAACGCTTCCGTACAAGTGACCTTCGTCATTGGCGTTGGCTTCGACGTTGATCGATTGCTTGGAGATTTGGTCAGCAAGCGTGCGAAGTGAAACGAGTCGTTGCTTTTCGATATCGAGGAGCTTGGCGCGGTGCTTTTCGACCATTCGCTTGTGGTGATCGGTTGCGACAATCGCCAATCCCTCGGGGATCAGGAAATTGTTCGCATAGCCAGGCTTCACTTCCACGACTTGACCAGATTTGCCAAGGTGCTCAACGTTTTGGATCAGCATCAATTGGATGCCGCCGTTAGGTCCTTTTGGCAATCGTGGGAACTGCGGGACTCGCTTCTTTTTGGTAGGTACTGCCATTTTAAAACTTCGATCCGAAAAAAGTCATCGTGTTAGATGGTTGATAATCTGTTACTAAAAGGGCATGTCTTCGTTGACGTAGACATCTTCCCCTACCTCGGAAACGTGCATTTCGGAGTTTCCTCCGCTGTGCATAGCTCCAGGTCCGTCGTGTGCGGAGTCCACGAATCGCGAACTCCCTGTATTGGCCGTTTTGGCTTGTGGGCGACCTTCGCCGCTTTTACCTTCACCGTTTTTACCTTCACTACGTCCGCCGAGCAATTGCATTCGGTCGACGATCACGTAAAGTTTACTTCGTTTTTGGCCGTCTTTTTCCCACGTATCTTGTTTGAGTCGTCCCTCGACAAATATCGGTGAGCCTTTGCTCAAGTACTCACTGACCACCTCAGCTGTCCTGCCGAAGAACGTCACATCGACAAACGATGTTTCGTCAATCCACTCACCGCTGGCATTTTTCCGACGGTCGTTGACGGCGATTGCATTTTGGCAAACCGCCATTCGACTAGTCGTATAACGCAGCTCAATGTCTCGCACCAAATTGCCAAGCAGAATAACTCGGTTGTAGCTCGCCATGATTTTACCTCTTGACCACTGTTAAAGCGATTGAGCGCGAGAATGTCCTATTCGTCATCGACCTCAAGATCTTCGTCATCGTCAGCACCCACGCCAACGCCTACAGCTTGTTTCTCCAAAACGACATCGATCGGCACCACAACTTTTTCTTGTGCGTGAGCGACCAAAGCATCGATCAATCGCGGGTCGATTCGTGTGAACATGAATCGGAGCAAGCTCTCCTTGAGCTGGCACGCACGGTTGAGTTCTTTAAGTTTTAGCGTATCAAGCTTGAAATACGCAAGCCAGTAGGTCCCCTTTTGGTGGCCTTTGATTGGGTAAGCCAGTCTCTGCTCAGCCCAAAGTCGGCTGACCAAAATCTCGCCGCCAAGATCGCCGATCATGGACTCGACAGAAGCTGCAACACCGCTTGCATCACGTGCGTAGTGATTGCTGTCAAAAAGGAACAAGCACTCGTAAATTCCGGTAACCAACGTATGAACTCCTGAAAACTGATCCAAATACTGGTAAATGAAGCTGGGTGTTACTGTTTGTTCTTTGGGGCGGATTCACGATTGAAATCGTTCATCGCCACATCAATGCCGTTTTGAAGCCAACTCGCGATTGCTTGAACGGCTCTCGAAATCCCGTCATCAACAACTGCGCGTTCGGAGTTCGTAAATTTACCCAACACATAATCCGATGTGTCCCAATGTTCAGGTGTTGGATCGATTCCGATCCGCAACCTTGGAACCTCCTGTGTTCCTAGGGATTGAATTATGTCGTTGAGGCCTTTTTGACCACCGCTCGACCCCGATTTGCGGATCCTGAGTTTACCAAGCGGCAAACTCAAGTCATCGCAAATCACTAAAATATTCTTTGTTTCAATCTTGTAGAACCGAGCAAACTGCGAAACGCATCGTCCACTGCAATTCATAAAGGTCAAAGGCCAGACCAAGCAGACATCCCGTTGCTCAAACCGTCCCTTTGCAAACTGCCCCTCGAACTTCGCTTGCAGATTGGCCGAACCCATTTTTGCAAGCAATCCGTTGAGGCATTCAAATCCAATGTTATGCCGGGTTTTTTCGTATTTTGCACCTGGATTCCCAAGTCCGACCACCATCGCCATCCCGGCAGGGGCGACAGTGCCGTCAAGGGGACTGGAGCTGCTCATTACGAGGCAGCGTCAGCCGCTTTTTCCTTGCGAATCAGCTCTGGCTCGACAGTGCCTTCGGCGGCATCTGCTGCTGCTTCGCCGGCCGCAGCCGCGATTTGAACAATCACAACCGAACCTGGCGTAACGGCGGTCGCTCCTTCTGGGAGCGATAGTTCGCTCACGTGAAGTGACTGCCCCAATCGGAGAGTGGCGATTTCGCAAACCAAGTATTCAGGAATCTTCATTGCAGAGCAACGAACCAGGATTTCGTGAGTCATGAAGCGAACTTGGCCGCTCTTGACTTCGCCGTGCAGTCGGATTGGAAGTACCACTTCTACTTCTTCGGTCTGGGAAACACGAGCAAAATCCACGTGGATAATGTTGTCACCCATGCTGCTCCACTGAACGGAACGGAGCAAAGCCGTTTCCGAAATGCCACCGGTCAGGGTAACCAACTTGGTGCCGTGTTTGATCAGGCTGTTGATGGTATCCAGGGACACTGTCAGGCATACGTTCGCTTCGCCGTGTCCGTAGAGGATTGCTGGGATTTGGCCTTTTTCGCGAATCTTAATCATGGCTCGTGAGCCGAGTACATCTCGCTTGGCCACTTCAATCGTTTCAATCATTACTGCTGCGTTCCGCTGCTTCAATTTTTCGGTTTGTCGACGAGTCGATGGTACGACTCTTCAAAATCTAGGGAAGCCCAGCAGTATGACGAATTTGCCTCTTAATGCAAGTGCAAATGTACTTGCCGTTTCCCGGGCGTCGCATATGCTTTGTTGATGGCAAAGAAAACACCCCAGTTTGACTACATCGAACCCATTGGCGCCCGGGTTTTGGTTCTGAAAGATGAGCCAAAAAGGGAGACCAAAGGTGGAATCGCACTGCCCGATGCGTCGGAAATCCCGACTATTACGGGCCGAATCGTTACCATCAGCCGCCAAGTTGAGCATGATGAGAATGTGCCTCTTCGGCAATACGACAAAATTCTCTTCCACCCGAAAAACGCGATCCCGGTCGATTTTGAGCCGGACAATCAGCTATACGTGGTACCTGTTGAGGATGTTGTGGCGGTTTTTCGCCGCAAACCAATCGAAAACGGCAAAGACCCTGACTGAAAGCCCCAGAGCGGTATGAATTGTCCTGAATTGCCAAATACCGCTTCGCTTCCTTTTCGTTTTAGCAATAGACTCGTTGATTTAGTCGGATACGCAAATGCAACAATTAGCCGGCGGGCGTTAGCCCCGGTTTTCGAACAGGCAACCACCCCCGCGTTCCGAATCGGGGCAATCTTTTGCCTAGCCCTCCTCACAATGGCAATTGCCACAGCTCAGGAGAAATCGGATCCTGAAAATGCTGGCAAGGCAAAATCTGGCAAGCAACAAACCGACGAGGACTCCGGCGTCCCACGCGTGGGCTCCGTCCTGATCGCGGCCTTTGAGGAAGACAAGCAACTCCGCACTCTCACAGGCGAACTCGTTGCTGTGGACCCAGCCATGGGGCAACTTATCCTCGACGCCGATGGCATGTTGGCCGTCATCCCCCCAAACAATCTAAAACGTCTCCAAGAGCTTTCGACTCCCTTGGTGCCAACACCCGCCAAAGAACTAGCGACCAAGGTACTGAAGCTCATGCCCCCAGGCTCTCGCTCCCTGGTCACCGACCATTTTGTCGTGTGCTACAACACGTCCGATGTTTACGCTCACTGGAACGCCGACCTTTATGAGAAATTGTACAAAGGCTTTTATCGGTTCTGGAAAGAGAAAGGGGTCGAGCTGAAGCCCCCTCGCTTTCCACTGGTCGCTCTGATCTTCGAAAGCGATAAGGACTACATTCAATACGCTTCCAAGGAGTTTGCTGGAGCTCAAAACACCATAGGCTATTACCATCAATCGACCAACCGATTGGCTTCTTATGATTTAACGGGCATTCAAGGAATGATGCCAGCCAAAGCGCAATACACACGAACGGATCTTATCAATCATATGATCTCTCGTCCGGGCGCCGAACGAACGATCGCAACCATTGTTCACGAAGCCTGCCATCAGATCTCTTTCAATAGCGGTCTTCAAGTTCGATTGGGGGACAACCCACGTTGGCTCAGTGAAGGACTCGCCATGTTCTTTGAGTCCCCTGACTTAACGAGCCAAAATGGTTGGGGCGGTATCGGAAAACTGAACAAATTCAATTTCCAAAAACTCGTAGCGAATTCACCATCGCGAACGAGCGATTCGCTCGAGTTACTCTTGCTCGACGACAAACACATTGCGGAGTCGATGGAAACAGGTTACCCCGAAGCATGGGGAGTAACTTTCTATTTGCTCAAAAACAAACCCAAGGACTTCGTGAAATATCTCGATGGCATTCGCGCAAAGCCACCGGGAAAGCTCTCCGGTCCTAAAGAGCGAATCGAGCTCTTTCGAGATTGCTTTGGCGATGACATCGCAAAGATCGACAAAGACTACATCCGCTTCATGCAACGGCAAAAGCTTCCTTGATTGAACGGTCGTTGCCGGGATTCCAACGAGGCTGTGAAATTTTTCGTAGGACGGCCTTTTCAGGCCGTCGTTACCGCAAAAAAACGGCCAATATCGACGCCCTAAAAAGGGCGTCCTACATTTTTTCACAGCCTCGACGGGATCGAAGAATCAGTGACGAGATGCAGACCATGGGCAGAAAGATCGAACGCAGAAAAATAGTTGCAATTCATCTTTTTGCGATCGATCTTGAACCTGCGATTAGCCCAGTGACCGGACATTGCTACCGCGGATCGCATCGATATCAACCGTGGCTTTCAAATGCTACTACTCCTCGCTGGAAGTGACCAGGAATGAGAAAGCAAAAAGAGTGTCAAACAATAGCTTTTGCAAAGCATATGTGTGCAGCCTTCCTCCAACCAGTGTAGGATATTCGGGGTGTTCTCTCGCTCGCCCGGAAATGTTCGATCCCTCCCGCCACGCAACGACACCCCGTTTGTTTGGCCAAAACCTACAGAGGCGCTAAAAATGAATTCGAAATCTTGTCCTGATTGCAGTTCACCCGCTAGGTCACCCATCGCACGAAGAGACTTCCTGCAAGTTGCAGCCAGTATCGCCGCGCTGCCGTTGGCGGCCAGAATGGTTCATGGTGCGCCAGCAAATGTCGGTAGCGCCGAAACAATTGTTGGCGAGTTTCACGCTAGCCTCACCGAACAACAGCGCTCGGAAATCTGCCGTCCATTTGCCGATCCACTTCGCAGCAAAGTCAACGCAAATTGGCACGTTACCAAACCGCTGATCGGTAGCGATTTTTACACTGTCAAGCAACGCGAAATGATCGACAAGATTGTCCGAGCCGTAACGAGCGAAGAAGGCCATGCGAGATTGATTCGCCAAATGGACGACGATAGCGGTGGACTAGGGGACTACAGCGTGGCCGTTTTTGGAAACCCCACCCAGGGCGATTTCCAATGGCTACTCACTGGCCGACACTTAACTTTGCGAGCCGACGGCGATTCCTCGCCTAAGATGGCTTTTGGCGGTGGTATGGTCTATGGCCACGGTGAGGAATCGAGCGCCAGCGAAAACATCTTCTACTACCAAACCAAGAAGGTAAATGAAGTTTTTGCGGCCTTGGACAAAGACCAAGCCAAACAAGCGTTGCTATCGTCCGCCGCTCCTAAGGAAACCGAGATCCGAATCCAAGGCGAAAAAGGCAAGTTCGCTGGCTTGGCTGTTTCCGCAATGAACAAAGAGCAACAAGCATTGGTCAAGGATTGTCTCAACACGTTACTCTCTCCATATCGTAAAGAAGACGGCGACGAAGCGATGAAGCTGATCGATGCCACGGGCGGTATCGAACAGCTACGCTTCGCGTTTTATCAGCAAGAAGACCTCGGCAACGATAAAGTTTGGGACATGTGGCGCATCGAAGGACCAAGTGCCGTCGTGCACTTCCGCGGCGCACCGCACGTTCATGCGTATATTAACATCGCTCAGGTCTAGCCGAGGTAGCAGGCACGTTCCACGTGCCGTCCGCCAAGTCCTTGACTTTGCTCACAATGAGCCGCAGGCGCTACTAGCCGCGACCACCCTATTCCTCAGGGAAACCGGTATCGCGGCTAAGCACTTCGGCATGAGTCTTCGAGTGAAACAAACCAATAGCCGTTGGGCGCTAGCCCCGGTTTTCCAATTGCTCGACATTCGTCGAGAACCGGGGCTAGCTCCCATCGGCTAATTAAGACGAAAAACACATGCGGATGTGCTTAGTAGCGCCCGCAGCTCAGTAGGAATTGATAGAAAGAACTAATTGATGCAGTCAGCGATAATCCAAAGTTTGAAGCCCTCTCGCTATACAATTGCTAGTGCACTCTCTTTGATTTTCATGTGCGTTGCGTCGACTGCATCTTTGGCCCAGACTTCGATGTCGAACTCGATTTCAGAAGCGGTCCTGCCGCTTTTGAAAGACTATCAAGGGGATGTGGCGGTTGCAGTCTATCATTTCGAAAGCGATAGCCATTGGTCGATTCGTGGCGATGTCGTGATGCCCACTGCTAGCCTCATCAAACTGCCAGTCATGGTAGAAGCTTACCGACAGGTGGCGGCGGGCAAAGTCAAGCTGGATCAGAGGATCGAGCTGAAGAAAGAGGACATGGTCCAAGGCTCAGGAATTCTGACGAGCCACTTTTCGCCGGGGACGACCATTAGTTTGCGAGATGCGATTCGTCTGATGATCGTCTACTCCGACAATACGGCAACCAACTTGGTGGTCGATGCGATCGGATTGCCCTCCACCATAGCGGCGATGAAGGAATTGGGGTATCCAGAGACGCAGCTTCATTCCAAGGTCTTTCGCCGTGATGTTTCGATCGCTCCTGAACGCAGTGAAAAGTATGGGCTTGGTAGCACAACCGCAATCGATATGGTGAATCTGGTTACACGACTCAAGCGTGGCGAATTGGCAACTCCCGAAGCGACCGCGGCGATGTTGGACCACTTGGTGAACTGCGATGACAAGTCGCGGTTTCCGTTGCTATTACCGAGCACCGTTAAAGTGGCGCACAAGACGGGTTCGGTCACTCGAGTACGAACCGATGCCGGCTTGCTCATGGGGCCCGGATGCACGATCGCATTGTGTGTTTTGACCGACAACAACAAAGACATTCGCTGGACCGATGATAACGCAGGAAACAAACTGAGCGCGGACATCGCGAAAAGCGTCTATGAACTGCTGGCACCAAAGTCTATCGATAAGACCCAAACGACAGATCAAGCCAAAGCGATGCGAATCGGAGCGACGGGTGATCTGGTGGAGGCTCTTCAGCGGACCCTGAAGGCCAAGCTGTCACCACCTAGTGCAATCTCCGTTGATGGTGACTTTGGGCCAGCCACAGAAGGTGCCGTGAAAGCATTTCAGAAACAAGAAAAGATCGAAGTAACTGGAGTTGTTGATGCAGCGACATGGAAAGCTCTGGGGCCGTTGATCGATCAAGAAAAACCATTGCCTGCACCGAAAATCGTGAACTCGGAAAAGCTCGAGAAGAAAGCCTCCGATGATCCATTTGGTCCGCCGCAAGTCACCTGCACAGCTTGGACGATTACGGATCGATCCACTGGCGCGTCGATTGCGGGAACCAAAGCGGATGTTCCGATGCACATCGCGAGCACGACCAAGATCATGACTGCTTACGTTGTTCTCAAGATGGCGGCTTCCAATCTAGAGGTCCTCGATGAGGTGATTACGTTCTCAAAACGTGCGGACGACACTGTCGGTTCCACAGCGGGAGTGAGAGTTGGCGAAAGCTTGACTGTGGGCGAGTTGATGTATGGACTAATGCTACCATCGGGTAACGACGCATCGGTCGCCCTGGCGGAACACTTTGGTCGCAAGTTTGCCAAGGCGGACGTGAGCCTCGATGATGCGAAATCGTATGATCGTTTCATTGAGCAAATGAATGCGACAGCCCTCGAGTTGAAGATGCTGCAAACTCATTTCGTTAACCCGCATGGCTTGACGGACAACGCTCACTTGTCGACGGCTGACGACTTGGCCAAGCTTGCGATCGCGGCTTTGGAGGTGCCACGCTTTCGCGATTATGTCACTTGCCGGCAGCATGGGTGTGAAGTGACTGGAGCTAGCGGCTACAAACGCAATTTGAAGTGGGAGAACACGAACCGACTCTTAGGGATCGAAGGGTACTCGGGGCTCAAGACGGGCACGACAGACGCAGCTGGGGCTTGTTTGGTTTCATGTAGTCAGCGAGGCGATCGCGAGTTGGTTGTCGTTTTGCTGAACTCGGCGAACTCGGACGCGAGATATGTTGATGCTCGCAATTTGCATGCCTACGGCTGGCGACAAATAGAAAAAAGGAAACGCCAGGAGTGAAATTGGTCGGTGTTTTCGCGTGCCAGTCGCATCCAGCAGATGCGACTCACGGTGGGTCACTCTTGCCGAGAGTGACTTTGCATCGGGGGTACTCGCCCGACGAATTCATTGCCTATCGAGAGAAGAGTGTGCTTTCCAACGGAACCACATCCGAAGTGTGGGGTTCAAGGTCGAGTGAGTTCGAAAATACGTTAAGATCGGGCTTATTCGAGGCGGTACGATTTTGAGTATCCAGGTTAAAGGACAGGTAAAATGATGGTTCGTTCACGCTGGTCGCGACTTGCGGCCCTAGGTTTGGTTGTCTCAGCGGCTCAATTCAGTTGGGAAAGTTCCGCATACGGTTTTTCTGACTGGACAAGATTCCGCGGGCCCAATGGCTCTGGAATCGCTGAGGATAAGGCGCCGACGCCAACAACATGGAGCGAATCGGAGAATCTCAAGTGGAAGATCCCAATGCCTGGTGCCGGGGTCTCCTGTCCTATCGTGGTAGGAAACAAAGTTTTTGTAACTTGCTATTCAGGCTATGGTCTCAATCAAGAAGAGCCGGGCAACGAAAAAGACTTGGTCCGTCACCTCGTTTGCGTCGATCGGGCGAATGGAAAGATTCTTTGGCAGAAAGCTTTGCCTTCGACTGCTCCCGAGGATCCGTATCAAGGAATGGGCGTGCCGCAGCACGGTTACGCATCGCATACGCCGACCTCCGATGGGAAGAATGTCTATGTCTTCTTCGGCAAAAGCGGGGTTCTTGCATTTGATCTGGATGGCAAGGAATTGTGGAAAGTCAGTGTGGGGACCGGTTCCGATGGTCGTCAGTGGGGTTCTTCCTCCAGTCCGATCGTCCATGAGGATGTGCTAATTGTTCCGGCCGGTCCCGAAGGCCGAGCACTCATTGGACTCGATAAGAATTCAGGCAAAGAACTGTGGCGATTGCCTTCCGAAAAATTAGGCAACGTCTGGGGGACACCCGCGATCGCGAAAGTGGGATCGAACACTGAACTGGTAATCGGCGCCCCAGGCGAAATTTGGGGCATGGATCCAAAGACCGGCAAGTTTGGATGGTTCTGCATGTATCTTGATAACGGCGATCAATTTAGCTCGAGTGTCGTTGTGGATGGGGAGACCATCTATGCAATCGAAGGACGAGGGGGCGGATCGGTCGCGGTCAAAGGGGGCGGAAAAGATGACGTCACCGACACGAAGACCGTCTGGAAGGGAAGAGACAACGGTCGATTTGCTTCGCCTATTGTCTACGAAGGTCGACTCTACAGCGTTGCGGGCCGCAAGTTGACTTGCATCGACGCGACCACTCAGGAGAAGATCTTTGAGGGACGTATGAAGGACAGCAAGGGTGAGATGGCACCTGAGCAGGGTGGATTTGGCGGTGGTGGATTTGGTGGTGGTAGACCTGGTGGAGCGGGTGGTCCTCCTGGTGGTGGTGCAGGTCCAGGCGCTGGCGGACCTCCCGGTGGTGGAGGCGGACGACAAGGTGCTGTTGGACCTCCAGGCGGCGGACGCGGTGGTCGTGGCGGAGGGGGCGGTGGTTTCGGCAGTATCGACTACGGTTCGCCTGTCCTCGCAGACGGAAAGATCTATTTCACGGCTCGAAACGGTGAAACGTACGTTCTCGCAGCGGGCAAGGAATTCAATCAACTGGCAGTCAATCGTGTCACCAACGAAACCGAAGAGTTCAGCGCCACTCCGGCAATCAGCAACGGTGAGATCTTCCTTCGTTCGAACAAGAACTTGTATTGCATCTCGTCTAAAAAGTAGTTAACTGCCCATCCATGTTTTGCATGCTGACGGTCACTCTCGGCAAGAGTGACCCACCGTGGGTCGCACCTGCCGGGTGCGACCGTTACGAAGCAGTTGCTGACTGTCCATCATTCAAAAACCAATGACGTCGCCGAACTAAAATCCACAATGGGAAAAATGGTTGTGTCGCATTGGATGTCCTGTTTGGGGCTGTCGTACTTGGGTGGACCAAATCTATCCAACGGGTACTCCATCTAGCGAGTATCTTGCCTGGTACAGCAGCATGTTCCCTACTGTCGAAGGGAACAGCACGTTTTATGCGGTTCCACCGCCAGATACGTTTCAAAAATGGCGAGACACTTCGGCTTCGACATTCAAGTTCAGCTTCAAGTTTCCGCGACGCATCTCGCATGACTTGAAGCTATCGCGTTGCGACGCAGAGTTGCGGCAATGGCTGGAGCGACTTGCGATTCTGCAAGATGGCGGTCGACTTGGTCCGACCTTTCTTCAGCTTGCGCCATCCTTTTCATTTCGGTACTTTCCGCAGCTCGAATCGTTCTTAAGAAAACTTCCGAGCGACTGGCCATGGGCCGTCGAAGTGCGACACTTGGATTGGTTTGATGACGGGGATAAAGAGTCAAGGCTCGACGATTTGCTGCAATCGCTTGGCATGGATCGCGTCTTGTTCGACTCGAGTCCGCTTAATTCAATGGATGCAGCGGATGAGTTTGAGTCGACATCCCAAAAACGAAAACCCAAAAGTCCGTTTCGAGTGACAGCAACGGGCCGTCGTCCGATGCTTCGGTTGATTGGGCGAAACAATGCTGCCGAGGTTGCTGACCATTGGGAGAAATGGTCCCTCCAAATTGCAAGCTGGATTCGCGATGGGTATGAGCCCTGGATCTTCACTCATGCCCCCGACGATACGTACGCCCCGGGTCTTGCACGATTGCTACATGAAATGATCCGAATTCAGTTGCCCGAACTGGTCGAGTTACCGACGTTCGAAGCTGAGCAACCGATGAAGCAGCTTCGATTGTTTTGATGGAGGTCACTCTCGGCAAGAGTGACCCACCTCGGTTATTTCCGAATCGGGGCGGGGCCGGTTTTGACTGCTGAGTTGACGGGTAGGCTTCGGCTGGGCTGGCTCAGGATTTCTTTTGTTCGTGCATGGTACAGAGCGACGGCTCGCGTCGCGTGGCCGCGTGGACCAATGGGCCATTTGAGGTCGCGTTTGTCAAGTATTTTCGAAAGCAAAAAATCGATAGACTTTGCTACCCGGGGGCTCTTGATCTCTTCATCGGACAAGGTGTACATCAACCACTCCAACATATGACCAGTGGTCTGTACTTTTCGTTCTTCGTTCGGTTCATTGGCGCGACCTTCGTACCAGCTCGTGCTGAAACTGCCGTCTGGGTTCTGAAGCTGCCAAGTGTAATCGATGTATTCCTTGACGAACTTCGCGGCCCGTGCGTATTGGCCGTTCACTTGCAAGCCTTGCAACTGACGCTGACGGACCGAGAATGAAAATCCCATTAGACGATGGACTCCACCGCATGCGGCGCCAATGATCGGTTGAGCCAATTCTTCCTGGATCAGTTTCGAGATGCTCCAAATCTTTCCATCGTTGGCTCGCCATTGCTTGTTCGAGTCCAAATAGTAAGATAGACCGATTAGCTTAAAAGTTAGTTCAGATTTTTCTTTGCACGTTGCCATCTCGTATCGAACCAAGTCCTCGACCGTGTACTTCGAAGAGCCAATCTGAATGGGATAATTCAATGGAACATTCGATTGTGCAAGGATCGCTAAAAATTGCCCTTCGTGTCCTTGGACGCCGTCACCCACGTTAGGTTTAAAGCCAACGGTGGTCGGAGTGAACATGCGTTGAGTGCGACAGGTTCCGTTGTGACACATCCAGCCTATGGCGTTCACTCGGCCTTGTCCGTGGACCATTTCGTATTCACCGCCGAAGGCCAGCAGCGCGTGCATAACGGCCCACGGAGAACGAACGGAGGTTGACTCAGGATTGTTAAGATAAAAAGCTAGGCAGGCTTCCGTCCGCTGCAATCGGTTTGCGAGGACGGGATCCAAAGGTTTACTCTGAACGATCGGCGCAACTTGAATCCCCTCGTTGTTCGGATCGTCGATGCGTATTTCGCGGCGATTGGCGATTGGCTTCGAGGCTTTGAGGGCATCAATCCCTTGATGATCCCGCTCGCTTCGGTTGTTGCGAGAATCCAATTGCGGTTCCTCTTGGTCTCGTTGCGAATCCTTGTCGCGCCGTGTTTCTTGCTTTTGTGCTGCTGAGTTTTTCGGGCTGGGCTTTTCTTCCTCTTCCTCATTGTCGAAAGGAATGCGGATAGGACGCGGTGCAGGTGTGCGGGGCGCTGACTCGATCGCCACTTTTTCAGGCTCCTCAACCGTGACTTCATCCTCCTCATCGGACGCCATTTCGTCGCCAGTGGACAAATCCAAAGCAGGCTCTTCCTGGATCGTCATACGAGGCGGCTCGTTTTCAACGACAGCGAATCTTCGCTCTGCCAATCTTGGGAGCGGTTCGGCTGGAAGGTTATCCATCGGATCACCATCGACGATGGGGCTATTAGCTATCTCTTCGGATATTTCCTCGGGCACTTCCGCTGAATCGATTTCAAGGTCGCTCGTTGATCCAGCCATGAACCAAAAGAACGGAGAAACATGCGACATGGTCGCCGTTGCAATTTTCATTATCAAAGGTGACGCGAGTTCGATCTCGTCAATGTCCTGGTCACCTGTGTCATCCGAGTCAACATCACCCTGGTACGGACTCGAGGGCACGATTGGCCCAAGGGAAAGCTCGGAGGGAGTTTCCTTGGTCGCCACAAGCAAAGAAACGTTGGCTTTCGGAGCGGACTCGACAGCGGTCGCTGTTTTTTTGACGTCAGTCGTCGGTGAATTGACATTTTTGCTAGCTTGGATCGCGGACTTGGTTGTTCCGGTTGGTTCTCCCAGACGAAGAGTATTTCGTTGGCTATCGGGAGATACCTCTTGTGCAAACAACCCACAATTCGTGACGGCTGTTTCTAATGCAAGCAAAGCAAAGCAGGCAACGCAATGTCGACGAAACCGCAGCAGCATAGTTTCCTGGCACCAATTTACGCGAATCTATCCCAAGACCTGACAACCCTCATTGGCTATCGGCGCGAATGGTGCCTTCGATACAGTCATAACAACTGGAAATCTTTAACAGGTCCACTACTAATTGATAGCATTCGCTTTGCGATGTGTTAACGGAACAGCGCAAGCTGTCCGGTGAGTGCCCCCATATGCCTCGAAACCGGAGGACTCGCGCCCTGCCGCTACAAAAACACGATCAAAAGTGAGCAACACTATTTTGCGCTAACGTGGCCAGCCGCCTCTAGGTGCTCCAGCATCTCTCCTGGAAAGGCTTTGAGCGTGTCGCTTCCGAAAATCGATCCGTGATCTCCTGGAATCATCTTAATGTAGCCACGATCCGTTGGCTTTCGTCCGTGTTGTGCTAGCTCGGCATCCAGAAGTGCAACGGCTTCGTTGAGGTAGAAACTGTCTTCCGTGCCAACGACCAAACGAATCGCACTTCGATAGATCGGTGCGAACTCAGTCGGATTCTTCTGTAAGATATAGCTGATGTCGTACTGCCGATACTTTTCAGCAATTTTAGAATCGATCTGACCAGTTTTGGGATCGAAGAGTGCTGCGGGGTTCCCGCTCGCGTTTTTCGGGCCAAAGGTCGCAAACCACGAGTCCCATTGCTGGGCCGATGTGTTGTCGGGCCCCAATACATCTTCGCCTCGGGACTCTTGTCGTATCGTCATCTCGACCACATCCGCCTTGCGCAGACTAGGCAGATCCGCTCCCTTGAAGTCGGCATAAAAATTGGGCTGGCCATAGATGTCCACTTTTTGGAAGCGGCGAAAGTCAACCGGATCAGGAGCGCTCGACCAAGTTGCTCCAAACACGGTTGGATAGCGAGTTGCCAGCCAAAGAGTTGACCAACCGCCCGAAGAATGCCCTCGCAAGAGCCGAGCCGATGGTACGGCGATGAGTGGGTACTTGGCCTCAAGAGCTGGGATCAGTTCCTGCACAAGTGCTTGTCCACACGGGCCGTTGTTGGCCGAGTCGGCGAAGAGCGTATGGCCGTTTGGTCCTTCTGGATCGAGCACAATTCGAAAGGAGTTCCTCGCAAGAGTGGCAGCATCGCTTTTGTCATCTTTCGCGATCGGTCGGTTTCGCTCGGCGTCTTGATGATCGCCCCCGAATCCTGGTACCTCGTAGATCACTGGGTACCTTTTGGAGGGATTGTAGTCTAGTGGCAAAACGACTCCAGCACGCAACATGACGTCGCGACCTCGAAATTGCGACAGCAATTTTGAATGGACCTCGAACCACTCCACTCCATCCTTTTGTTCTGACGGCTCTTTCACCACAATGTTGGAAAGGATCAGCTCGATGGTTTGTTTTTTGTTCGAGGCGGTCACGACAAAGGAGACTTCATCCGACCAAAGGTTGCCCGGCTCGCGACGCCAGTTGCTGTTACTATGTTGCAAATCCAACCTAGCCTGAGCGCGGTATTTCCCTGCCGCCAGTTTGCTCGGCGGAATTGGGAAGTGATCGGACTGGTCGTCTAAAGTCGCGGTATTGCCTGGTGTTAGTCTGGCATCGGTCGCGAAGAGTGGTTGCGGGTCATCCCAAAATGGGCCATCTACAGGTGCCGTTTCCTTCGGTACTTTGGAAGAGTCTGCGATCACGAAAATGATCAAGCGGCCCGCGACACTTGTTGTCGGGACGTTGGCCCCCAGTTTGACTTGAAAGGTGCGTTGTGATTGGGCTAGGCAAGTGCTTTCGATCAAGACCATTGCAATGAGCCAGCAAAGTTGGTTGAAAAAGGAATGCATAGCACGTCGTCACAATTCTCTGGGGCAAATGAACAAATTAGCCGAACAGCGTTAGCGGCGGTTCTCGACGAATGTCGAGCGATCTTCGAAACCGGGGCCTGATGCCCAATGGCACGCACTTTCGATTGTGTTTCTGTAGCGGAAGGGCGCGAGCCCTCCGGTTTCTCGGCATTTCCTGGCTACTCACCGGACGGCTCGCGCCGTTCCGCTAACAAAGTGAGTGGAATTGGGCTAACGCCCACCGGCTAATTGACCGGCAAAATATACGGCGATGTGCATAGGATTGTTTCAAGGTAAGTGGTGGAGTGCAACACGATTGATCAAACCGATTCGAAAAAAGTTCGTCCACGCCATAGCCAGTACGTTAGCATCGGGTCTGCTTTGTTCTTCGTGGTAAACGGCTCGCAGGTGACGCGATCGTCTTCGGAGATGACCGCGATTCGGACTTCGTCGTTGATGAGCACTCGAGCTAGAATCCCGAAGTGTTCGAAGAAGCACACGCAGAGCAAGGTCTCAATCAATTCCAAATTTTCCGGCAGGGAGCCCAACAGTCGGTTCATGCGATCCTGGATTCGAGCATCCAACGAATTTGGCGCGACCTCATAGGCATCGGGGTGGTCGATATCCCAGCCTACAAAAATGGCATAAGTATCGTCGAGGGAAATGTCCGCGAGATCTTGTGAGAAGGTATGGCAGGTTGGGCCGGAGAAGCCCACGTTGCTGTAGACCGAATCTTTCATGTCGTATTCGAACCGGAACAGAAAGCATTCTTGATGCTGTTCGAAACCTGGCCAGCTCAAGGTTCGCTGATCGAGCAATTCCATACGACTTGGTGAAATGCCCATTTGTTCGTTTTGGGCGAGCCAATTCGCGAGCCGGGATTCTGCGATCGCGGCCGAGTTGGTCCAGCGTTCATCGATACGGTCTTCGATCCCAAGTTCTTCGGCGTAGGCCACCGCGCGTTGTCGGCTTGAAAAATCGGCCGCCAGTTCGATGAGCAGCTCCTCTCCTTTCTTGTCACCAAGCTTTGCCAAGGCAAATGCCGCTTCGGTTCGAATTCGGCGATGGCTCAATTTGGTCGCTTGAGTTAGTTTGCCAACAGCCTCTTGGCTGCCGATCAGGCCGAGCGTGTCGCACAGGGAAACGCACAGGGAAACCGAGTCGAAAAGGATCTTTTGGATTGCGGCCACCGAGCTTCCGAATTGAGCCGGATTTTCCTCGAGCATCCCCAATTGGTTGACCAAGCCGCCCATCAGCCGCAACAAAACGGCCAGTTCGCTGGCGGCTGGGTGTTCGGACAAGGAACGGTTTCGAACAACGAAATTCGCAACATCGAGAGCCGGAGACAGGACGGCGGGGGTTGTGCTCTGAAGCAATTTCGGAAAAACGTCCTCCACATTCCAAGTTTTGGACTGCATCAGCGGGGCCAGCGACAGTGAAACATCGGCCCAATCGATCGGCGGTTTGGCCAGGAGCAATTCGACTCCGAGATGGATGGCGGTCGAGTGGCCGCTGGCAAAAAGGACCTGGAGGAGGCTCCCTTCGCATCGTTGAAGTCCCCAGCCATGGAGCTTGCTGTACAGCTCGGCAACGTGCTGAACGAGAACCAGCCTTTGCAGCTGTTCCATATCGGAATACCCGTTTTTTACAGCGATTGCTTGTCGGAAGTTCCGGATCAGGCAGGTCAAAAACTGCTCGAGCCGTGCTCGGTTTCGGGTCACTCCGTCGATTTGTTCGCGAATGGACTCGGCGTTTTCACATAGCCAATTGGCGCTCAGGACGGACCAAATCGGGTCGTCTGGCTCCTCCCACTGATCGATCAAATTGCGGCTTGGGCCAGCGGATTCATCGAAACCAGCCTCCAAAATAGCTTCGGAGAGGTCAGCCCAAGCGTAGGCCGAGTCGGGGAGGTCGAACGGAATGGTATCCATGAAACAATTAAGTGCGTTAGGGTGTTTTGAACTAATCAGTACTCAAACTGTATCGTAGAATGCTCGTTTGATCGAGTTACGAAAGAGATGGCCACGGCTTGCACTTGGCCTGAACACCATCCATCGACCGGACCATGGAAACCAAAACGCCAGAAACATTCGACGACCTAAAACTCTCCGCCATTACGCAGCGGGCAATTAAGCGACTCGGGTATGAAAAACCCAGCCCAATCCAGGCGAAAGTCATCCCCTGGGCCCTGCAAGGCTACGACGTGATCGGCCAAGCACGGACCGGAACCGGGAAAACAGCCTCTTTTGCCATCCCAATTCTAGAACAACTCGATCCACTTCGAACCTCACGTTACCCGCAAGCCCTGGTTTTGGTTCCAACCCGGGAACTTGCCGCCCAAGTTCATGGTGAATTCGTCAAGCTAGCCTACGGCTGCCCTACCGAAATCCTGGAGGTCGCTGGCGGAAAGCACATGACCAAGCAACTGAGAGCCTTCGAAGGCAACGTGCAAGTTGTCGTCGGAACTCCAGGCCGAGTCATCGACCACATCAATCGTGGGTCGCTGAAGTTGAACAACATTTGGTGCGTGGTGCTCGATGAAGCCGACCGAATGCTCGACATCGGCTTCCGACCCGATATCGAACGCATCTTGCGTCGCTGCCCTGAAAATCGACAAACGTTGCTATTGAGCGCCACGTTGGACGACGAAGTCAAACGGTTGGCGGAAAAGTACCTATTCGAACCCGTTCGGGTCGACTGTTCGCAAAAAGATGTCTCGGTCGACACGATCGAGCAACGTTATTTGACGGTCTCGCCCGATCGCAAGTTTGACGTGCTAGTTGAGCTGCTGACTCGCGAGAAGCCACCGCAAACGATCATCTTCTGCCGAACCAAACTTGGTACGGCCAAATTGCACAATCAGCTTGAAAAGGTGCTGCCTCGAATCCCTGAGCTCTGCGACATGAGGCTCAGTACGATTCACGGCAACATGAACCAGACCCAGCGTGATTCGGTGTTCAAATCGCTGCGAAGTGGTTCGGTCCAGATTCTGGTTGCGACCGATGTGGTTGGTCGCGGTATTGACGTGACGACCATTTCCCACATCGTGAATTATGACTTGCCCGACGATGTGGACGACTACGTTCACCGCGTTGGACGGACCGGACGCATGGGGCGAGATGGGATCGCATTCACGTTCATGTTCAAGGGCCAGGGGGATTGCTTGACCGAAATCGAGCAGCGAATTAATCGGCAGTTGGTTGCCGACCCGCTTGCGCAGGACTTTGGAATTGCGAAGAAGGTGATTTCAAGATTGCCTGGGGCCGATGTGGTCGAAGGTTCCGTATCAGATGCCAATCCGGTCGTCGAAGAGAAGAAGCGAAGTTTGAATCCCATGCGGCGCAAGATCAGTGCGCGACGCAGGCGATAAATGACCGAATGAGAAGCATTACTCGGGAGGGTGAGGCTCCTGCCGAACCGTGGCGTCGCAAGCTCGCGATTACGGGCTTGTTGATTCAATACTTGTCCAAATGCACTTCGTTTAACGGTCAGCCGTAGGCGTACTGTCAAAGACCGCAAAGTACGCCTACGGCTGACTGTTAAACGATAATGTCAACAAGCCCTTACGCGTCGGGTTACCAATATTCAGCGCGAGAACAATTGGGACAATTGTTCGACACTCTACAGCTGCCGGAAGGATTGGATGGTTCCGGCTAGCACTTCTGTCACTTTGAGCTGTTCGTTTTGAATGAGGATTGCTCCAGCTTCGTTGATGCCGAGGCAGAGACCCTTTGCGACGCCAGCTGGATGCTTCACTTCCACCCATTGTCCGTCGAGCAGGCTTCGTTCTGGCCAGTGCTCAAGCAACCAGCGCGGGTTCTCTCGCTGGCGATGATCCAATGCAATCCAATGATGGACGAACTGCACAAGCACATCTTCGGTGCTTGCCGGGGCTATTGCTCCTGGCCTAGGCCATTCGTGCAGACTTGTCGCGTTGGTTTGAACATCCACGGGAGCGGCTTTGAAATCGACTGCGCAATTAATCCCGATGCCGATGATGGCGACCGACGGTGCAGAAGCTTGCTTCGGAATGACTTCGATCAAAACGCCGCAGACTTTTTTGCCTGACAGGTAAACGTCATTTGGCCATTTGACCATTGGTTTCGCAGAGGAATAGTTTTCTAAACACTCAGCAACGGTGCAACCGACTCGAAGAGGGAGCAGAGCCGAACTAACCAACGGTTCGGTCGAGGCGTTGGCTTCGGCTGGTTCCGAGCTATTTATTGGGATGGCCATCGAGAACATCAAGCAGCCATCGGGTGACCACCATTGATGGCTACCGCGACCGACGCCAGAGCTTTGTCGATCCGCAACCAGAAGAGCGGGGAGATGCTTGGCTCTTTGACGCACGGATTGGGCAAGTTGTTTGTTGGTTGAGTCGATGGACTCAACCCATTCGACCGACTTGAAGTACCCGAGCCCTTCGATCTCGTCGAGCGCGTAGCGTCGCTTGATAGTAAAGATAGGGTTCATGTCGGCCCTAAGGGGAACGCTGTGAAGCACTTTGTAGCGAAACTCGTCAAGAGTTTCGGTGGTTTGCGCAATGCAGCCGAAAGTCTTGACGACTTTCGCTACAGAAAAGCCGGTTTTCAGCATAGGAAAATGCTTCACAGCGTTGCCCGATGGGGCCACATACTCGCTCATGTGTCAGGATACCAAGATCAAGACACACCGCGTGTGCCTTCTAGGTTCCGAATTCCGGACGGCGGCGACCGAGTTGTTCTTGGAGACGAACAACAATGCTAGTATGCATTTGGCTAACGCGGCTTTCGCTCAGATCAAGCGTCGCTCCGATTTCCTTCATCGTCAGTTCTTCATAATAGTAAAGAATGATGATCAAGCGTTCGTTGCGATTCAGACCTTTGGTAACCAGTCGCATGAGGTCGCTTTTATTGACGCGACGCGTTGGATCTTCGCTGCGTTTGTCTTCGAGGACGTCGATTTCACGCACGTCCTTGTAGCTGTCGGTTTCGTACCATTTCTTATTGAGCGAGACCAGGCCGACGGCCGACGCGTCGCTTTTCATCTTTTCGACTTCATCGATCGAGATGCCCATGTACGAACAGAGTTCGTGAGTGGTAGGAGCTCGGCCGTATTTGGCCTCGAGCAGTTTGGTCGCTTCGTTGAGTTTGCTAGCTTTGCTGCGTACGAGTCGCGGCACCCAGTCCATGGTTCTGAGTTCGTCGAGCATAGCTCCGCGAATTCGGGGGACGCAGTAGGTTTCGAACTTGACCCCGCGTTCCATATCGAAGGCGTCGATGGCATCCATCAAACCGAAGATACCAGCGCTGATCAGGTCGTCTAGTTCGACACCTTCTGGCAATTTTGCTCTGAGTCGTTCGCCGTTGAAGCGAACAAGAGGCATGTAGCGTTCGATGAGAATATTTCTCAAATCGACGTTGGAAAGGTCTGCTTTGTATCTAGTCCAAACATCAAATATGTCGATGCTCGATGCTACAGTTGTCGCCATCCGAACCTCCGTGATTGACATGGCAAGGGGATTGATCTCCAGCGGTAACTGGGATCAAACGGTCGTGTATTCTGGTTGTTGCTCCGCGAACGAAGCGAACTTGTGTGTACCCATTCCATTTGGCAACACATGGTTCTCGACGCAGATCATCATGATCCACGGCGAGGAATCCGTTCTGGGACGCGAACTCTACCGAGTTGGAACTGTTAATTCCACATCAATTGAGCAAAGAACTTTTCCGTTTGGGTTCGGGCTTTTCCAGATTGCCTAGCTCTTCAAGCTTCCGGGCTTTTGAGCCTGGTTGAGTTTTGAAGGAGGCTGTCTGAGCCTGATCAAGCGGCGTCTTTGAGTCTCTCGCGTAGTTTTTCAAACTTGGCCCGATAGTTCATTTCAACACTTTGGCGAACCACCGAATCCGCAACTTGTCCTATTCCCAGTCCGACGATGGCAAAAACCACGGTCGTCGCTAGCGAATGAGTTAAGATGGATTCTGGCATTTCGTCGCTCAAAAGACCAAGAAGGATCGTGGTCGAGAGAGCGATACAACCAAAGGATGCTGCAAATAAACGTCCCAACGAATTGCTCACTGGGTTCAGGGTTTTCAAACTGTGCGAGCCAGGGTTTCCCCCGGCGGAACGTTGGCGGGTCGTGCTTCTCGACTCAAGCGATAGTGGCTTGAGACGGTCGGTACTTCCCGTCGAAAGTACTATCGGCAGCGGTGGGTCCGTTTCTTCACCCTGTTGCAAAATAATTCAAGTTGTTTTCGAATACCTGGAGCAACTTTTACCAAACTACCCTAGCTTCACAAAATTGCGTCACAAATCATGGCCAAACAACATTCGCCCAGGTTCCTCGCCATCTCGGCAGAAGCCAAAGCTCGCGTCCTCGAATGCACGATTGAGGATCTCAAGATACGCATGGACCAGGGAGAGCCGCTGCTATTGATCGACGTTCGCGAAGAGAGCGAATTTTTGGCTGGGCACATTCCTGGCGCGATCCACCTGAGCAAAGGGGTCATCGAGCGAGATATCGAAACGGTGGTGCCGGACCCGAACAAGGAGATCTTGTTGTATTGTGGCGGCGGGTTTCGTTCGGCCCTCTCGGCAGAAAACCTACAGCGAATGGGCTACAAAAACGTAGTCAGCGTGGACGGCGGCTGGAGAAGCTGGACGGAAGCCAACTATCCGACGGAAAAATAGCCCAACGAATAGATAGCGGAGATTCGAGTTCGTCAGGATTTGTTGTTTAGCCGTGTAACGGCGACATTTCGTAGCTGCGGGGCTTGCCCCGCAGACAAATTCCAAAATCGAATACAAGAGCCGTGAAACGGCGACACTACATCGTGACGCCGTTTCACGGCTCTTGTATTGATCGTGCCTAAA
>JANPHB010000138.1:0-16896 GCA_031424235.1 Pirellula sp. | reverse complement strand
TCGATAACCAACTTGTCACCAACTTTGCGACTTAGAACTAGCATTTTGATTCTTCCTTGAGTTCGATTGCTGCGGCAGTGTGGGAATTGTTGGTCTGTCGCATCCCAACACATGTATTATCAGCTGGGCCGTTGACAACTTAGGTCAATGCCCAAGTGAATTCGAAGTTTTTGTTTGATTAAGGTTTCCAGTAACCGCTGTCATCGACCAAATCTCGAAGAGGTACTTTGGCAAGCGTTGCTCCATTGGGAAATTGAAGCGTCGCGGTTTCACCGTCGACAGAGACAAGAATCGCCCGTTGGCCTCGCACGTAGCGATTGCTGAGTGGGACTTCCTGTCCAATTCGAGACCTGATAGCGTTGAGTTGATCTTGGGCTTCCAAGTGGAAGTCGATTTCCTTGGGTTTCTTTGACATATCTTATACTCCTTTGCCAAGAGTGTCTCGATGGCGATGACACGTTTGGTCAATTGCCATTCGCATCCAATGACAACACTGCTCGTGGAGGTCTTTTGGTAATTGATTCCACCAGGCTGACCTTAACTTTCTTCAAAATCCTCCCCAGGCACCCTAGACTCGAACGACTTCCTTCCAAGCAGCAATGTGAGCATCGAGTGAAAATAATTCCAAGCCCTGCAGTTCATGACTCGGTGCCGACACAATTTCTTTGGCCCATTCGATTGGACTTGCATCGATTGGAAGTGTGATCGCAACACCAATCTGGTTGGCTATTCCAACCGGAGTCGAGACGATAGGCACACCAGCTAATCTCGCTTCCGCAACCGCCAAACCGAAACCCTCAGTTATCGAGGTCGACAAGAAGCAGTCCGCGACTGCTAACCAGTCGCCAGGATGTTGGGGTGGCAGGATTGTCACTCGGTCGCTCTGTGCATCGAATGGTGCAACTGGCTCACCTCGGTAACCTGTTAACACCATATGCCAGTCGAAGGGCAAGAACTCAGCAATCTTGATGGCGAGTTCGGGACGCTTGTCGGCCGACCATCGATGCGACCAAAGACAGACTTTTTTGCCATTTTTGTTTTTTACATCGCGAGTCCGAAGCCGCGAAGGATCCACCGCGTTTGGAATGTGGCGAACCTGCCTGTCGGTAAGCCCACGTAACATCGTTGCTGTTTCCTCGCTCACAGCAACAATTGAATCACCCTGTAACGCGTGACCTGTATCCCAAATGCAATTTGGGCTACCGTGGTGCACGGTGATCAATCGCTTTGGCCTAATGCGGTCTTGCCAATCGATTGACCATGACACGATCAAATCGCTTTGTGAAACAAGCGACGCAATCATCGCTTCTCCGGAACCCACAGGAACCTTGAGAAGCTTTGCATCGCCCTTGACCTCTGCCAACGAGACAAATCCAATTACGCCGGGGAGCCGAGGAACGAGAGTCTGGTGAAAGGTTTCCGTACCACCAAACTTCTCGTAGCACCCTGCCACGAAACCAATCCGCAATCCGTCGACCGGCTTCCAATACAACCATTCTCGTTCGTACTGTTCCCAAGAGATCGGTGGCCTGTTGCCAATGCGGGTGCTGACTGCGTTGTGAAATTGCCAAAGGTATTTGTGGTAACGCTCACGAGTTGAAAAGTCGACTTCGTTGCGAGTCGTGTAGTCGATCGCATGCTGTCGACAGCCTCCACATGGCAGACTATCAACAGCGCACTGGAGTAGTGAATTGGCCATCGACTCGCTCCATGTGGCGGGATTGTAGGAATGCAACGGGTGCCACGCGTTCATCGACGCGTTCACCGAGGAACCCGGAGTAAAAATCGGCTCTCTTGGAAGCTTGCCTCTTGTGACGTTGTCATGCCATACTTGCATGAATCCGTGTGGCGGAGGAAGCCGGAGCGTTGGCACGTACAAATCTAAGAAATCGTTATCGTCCATGGTTCCGTCCAGTAATCGATAAGGCTCGTGCCGGGCGTTCCGCCACTGATTTTGTATGGTTGCGTCGCGTCGTGCACAATCCTCTGGAAGCCGAGATTGCCAATGATGTTGTTGCTGGCAACCGGAGGATTCCACGGGCTACTGGCGCAGGCACTCGTGCCCCAGGGCCAGAAACAATTCGCATTCGCAACCAAGAAGCATTCAGGTGCGCCAGCGATGAATTCTGGCACTGTGCCACTTGATGGATGCGGAAAGACATGCGTGCCCGCGATGGTGCAGTTAGGATCAAGGTAAATATCGCGGTAGAACGAGTTGTTAGTTGGACTGTTAAGGTCAGTGCGATACTGACGACCGTCTGAGGTGAGGAGTGGCAGAGTGGAAAAGCAACCTTCAACGCCACTCGGTCTCACTGCCATCGGCACTGTTGCGTCTCCGCTGTTAGTCGGGTTGCACACCCATTCCCAATCAGTTCCTGGAATCGCTTCGTGGTTTATCGACGGATACCACGACGCATGGCAGCCACCGATTGGATTCTGCGACAACACGGGGAAGGCAGCGGCACCACTGAATTTTCGACGGAAAGGCACTCGGCCAGCGTATCGTACAGAGCCCGATAATTCGACGATTGACGCGTTGGTTCGCATCCTTCGCAAGTCGCGGAGCATTTTGTTTATTACAGGAGCGGGTGTATCAGCGGAGTCGGGAATTCCGACGTATCGCGGGATTGGCGGACTTTACAATGTGGACACGACCGAAGATGGAGTTGCAATCGAAGAAGCACTTTCTGCTTCGATGCTTGCCGATAATCCGGCGCTGACTTGGAAGTATCTTGCGCAGATCGGTATGGCTGTTCAAGGTGCTCGTCACAACCGAGCCCATGAAGTTATCGCAGAAATGGAATCTCGATTTCACCGAGTGTGGACGCTAACGCAGAATGTCGATGGATTCCATCGAACGGCCGGATCTAAGAATCTGATCGAAGCTCACGGTAATGTGCATTCGTTGTCGTGCACCAAGTGCAAATACAAAGAGTCACTCGACGAGTTTGATTCGATCGCGATTCCTCCAAAGTGCCCGCGTTGCGGAGCACTGGTGCGGCCGGATGTTGTGCTGTTCGGCGAGTTGATTGATGGACCGGGCGTTGAGCATTTGCAAAACGAGCTTCAGAATGGATTCGATATCGTATTTAGCATCGGCACAACGAGCGTGTTCCCCTATATTCAGGCTCCAATTTATATGGCCAAGTCGGCGGGCAATGTCACTGTGGAAATCAATCCGAGCGAGACCACAGTTTCGCATGTCGTAGATTATCGATTGGCAATGCCAGCCGGAGCGGCGCTCGACGAAATTTGGACTCGCTACCAAGCTGCGAACAACTCATGAACAAGTCCCCGAAAAGTCTCACTTCCACTAGCAAGTTTGTCATTGGTCATTGGTCATTGGTCATTGGTCATTGGTCATTGGTCATTGGTCATTGGTCATTGGTCAGTTGTCAGTTGTTAGTTGTTAGTTGTTAGTTGTTAGTTGTTAGTTGTTAGTTGTTAGTTGTTACGAGGGTCGAATTTTGGGTACATTAGGCTTTGAAGACTTGCGCGTCTATCAACTTTCGGAAGAACTATCAGATCAGGTTTGGAATATGGTTCAATCTTGGAGTATCCTTGCTCGAGATACGATTGGCAAACAGTTGATTCGAGCTGCCGATAGCATTGGGGCAAACATAGCGGAAGGAAGCGGACGAGGCACGGTTGTGAATCGATACCAGAGCACATTCTACCAATTCGCATTGCAAAATGCTCAGAGGGGCGTCACAACTCCATGTTCTGTTAACCGAGTCGAGAACCGATTTTGATCGCAAAAAACATTCGCCAGTTAACAGATTGCAACGACCTGAAGGGGGCAGTGTTTGTGACCAATTCACGACATGCTTCGACGACCAGAACGAACACGAAACACGTAAGTCATTACATTCAAACGTTTTATGGTTTCGGATACTCAGAGACTCATTGCAGAGAGCGTTCGGATCGGGGAGGTGGGTGGTTTGAGTCGTTTGGATGAAGCTGCGTTCCTCTATATGTTGGGTTACACGGTGCCAGGGCTTTTTGACGAACTCTGATCGAAAAATCTCCCAAAAAAGTCAATTCATCCAATTGGCTGCATTGGTCCCCAAAGTGTTGTCCGTCTAACTAGAGGGTTACACGCTCGGGGGGCGAAATGACGAAGTTGCGAGACAAGATTTGAGCTTACGGAGGATATTGATGCGAAAATGTCACTCGCTTCTTCATTACTTGTTTGCTCTCGAAACCTTCGAAGCAAACGCCGCGTGTGGTACAATTGAGGCGTATACATAACTCGTGTGCGCCGAAAAAGTTTTCGGAACGGACAAACGGTCTTTTGAAATTGGGATTTTACGGCAATGAGCAAGACGATTCACGCTGTGTTCGAGAACGGTGTTTTTCGCCCGGTGGAATCTGTGGATCTACCGGAAAAGGCCGAGGTCGAATTTGAACCTAGGCTGGTCGCAAAAAATGAAGGGTGGCCAGCGGGCTATTTTCAGCAGACTGCGGGCGTATTCGCGGGCGAAATCTTTGAGCGTCCAAATCAAGGCAAATTACCAGACCGGGACCAATGGTAATGCAGTACTTGCTCGATACGAACGCCTGGATCGTGTATCTGAAGAAACCCGGTAGCACGATCCAGTCCCGTCTTTCTGCTGTTTCACCGAATGAGGTTGTCACTTGTTCAATCGTATTGTCGGAACTTCTTCATGGAGCCGAAAAATACGGTAATCGAAGCCAACGCATCGCAATGGTGCGAGCCTTGCTCGCTCCGTTTCAGTGTGTCCCGTTTGATGATGTCGACGCCTCTCAGTACGCTATTCTAAGGCATGACCTTGAACGTCGTGGTCAGGTCATTGGGCCTTACGATCTCCAGATCGCGTCCATTTGCCTTAGGCATGGCTTCGTCTTGGTGACAAGCAACGTTTCAGAATTCGCGAGAGTTGCTGGTTTGCAGGTTGAAGATTGGTCTTAGTTGCATAGGTACCCACTATGAATGTCCGTTGCTACCTATCCTCTGCAGGCCGTTTTGGACAAAACTCATGAAGTGTAGATCACAAAGGAGGAACAACGACGATGAGCGAATTTCAGATCGTTAAATTTCGAGCTGTCGATCGACCTCTGACTGATAAACAAATGCAGTTCATGGATCGCCAGTCGTCGCGCGCTGAATTCACGAAATGGGAATTCGAGGTAGAGTACCATTACAGCTCCTTTCGTGGCGACGTCGATGGGATGCTTCGAAACGGCTACGACGTCTACTTTACCTATTCAAATTATGATTGCCGCGAAATCCGAATGCGGTTGCCCAACGGTATGCCATTTCCCAAACAGGTCTGGTCCAAATACGTCGGCAGTGAGGGTCTAAAGTGGACTGCTGATAAAAAGGGAAAGGCGGGCATCCTTTCCGTGTCTCCCTATTTGGAAGACGAAAACGATCCTGTTTGGGAGTTCGATGACTATTTGGATGCAACAGTCCAGTTGCGAGAAATGTTGATCGCTGGAGATTTGCGCGCACTTTATGTTCTCTGGCTGTGCTGTGCAATGGATTCGAACGAAGACATGACAGAGTTGATGGAACCTCCGATTCCGCACGGACTGGCCGCATTTCCTAGTCAGGCGAAAGAGCTATTGTCCTTCTTCACGGTTGATCCACTGCTCGTCGACGCTGCAGCGACCGGCATCCCCGCCCACCAAGTTCAAGCCACACAAGAGGATGCGGTTTCCTCATGGCTCACTTCAATGCCCAGTTCGAAACAAGTCGAGATCATTCAGCGACTTCTATCGCAGGATCCTAACGAGTTAAAAGCGGAGTTGCTTTCGGAGATTCGGCAGAGTCAGCAAGCTGTTGATTGGCCAGTTGAACTGCCAAAGCGCACGATATCAGAGCTCATGGAAATTTGTGAAGGCGTACGAAAGAAAGAAGACGATAGGCTTGAACGATTAGCGATGGCGAAAGCAAAACGTGAGGCGGACAAGGCCGAGAAAATACGGCAAGCGAGAATGGCCGAAATGAAGTGTGCTCCAGAGGAATGGTTGACGAAGCAGAGCAAGAATTGGCAGCGAACCTAACAAAGCAATCAACAAGTCAGAACTAAGTCTAGGGTTGATTTCAGCGGCCATTGACCGTTCACCCGTGGTCCTGAGGACGATTTCCTTCTATTCGATTCCAGATTTTCTTTTTTGGAGTCGTGCTCGATATTAAGCCAACATGCTTCAGCGTTCGATGGCCAACGGAAGTCAACTCTGGAACAATTAAGAGATCTCCAACTGCGAGTTTGCTTTCCCATTTATTTGGATGAGTTCGTAGACGTATCGGAAGTTGGCATTAGATTAACAGCGACGGTTCGCTGCTAGGTGAAATAGCGGAACAAACGAATCTCTGCTTTACCAAGCAAAACATTGCTCTTCCGTTTCTTCTCCAACCGGCAATGCTCCCGATGACGTTTTCGCTCGGGGAGGGTACAAGGCTTACGCGAAACCGATGGCCTGGATAGCCTTCTTTAGCGGCCGATTGGCTGAGATATTTGTCAGGCCCAGGCTAGCGCAGACAACAATGGCAATGACACAAATTGAAGTTCTCAAACGGCTGAAAAATTGTTTCGATTTAGCGGTTCAAATGGATTTGGATTGCGTCATAAGGAGTAACGTAATAATCCCTTAAGCGCCCCAGTGTCGGTAAGCTCCGAACTTATTTTCACTGTACAGTTCGGTTTAAAGCCACATATTGTTTCGATCGCCTTCGAGCCTGCCCCAAGTCCCTAAATTTCAATCGCTGTTCATTTAAAGTTCGTTCACAAAACCAGGTTCGCCCGGTTGGCCGGTACGAAAGGTTCGTTAGCTAACAACGAGTCGATGCAGCTCATTTGCGAAATTCTCGATCAGGACCCAAAGAACGCCTCGTTGCGAATCAACCTGATTTCTGTCCTTAACGCTCGAGGCGTGTTGGAGAGTTCCGCTGAAAAGAACGTTTACGCGAGATCCAATGAGCTCCATTTCGATCGAGTTCGGCGCGGAATGTCCGATTATTTCTGAATTTTTTGTCGTACAAGATCACCGGCGCTCGCTTGGTTACTAAGATATCCAACTCCGGGTATCGAGATTAGAAGCGAGTTGGAGCCACTATGTATCACAAGATAGCAGTTCACAAAACACTAAGTCAAAGTAGACATCTCCGAAAGCGGAGACTATTGGTTGAAATGCTAGAGCAGCGGCGATTGTTCAATGTCGACTGGCGAAACCCAGTTGATGCGATCGATATCGATAACGATGGGACTATTTCGCCGCTCGATGCACTAGTTGACATTAACTATATCAACGCTAACGGATCAGGGCCACTTTCAACCAAACGTGGTGCCTCCTTGCCGTTTTATGATGTGGACGGAGATCAAAGTGTTTCGCCACTCGATGTGCTCAATGTCATTAACTACTTGAACGCCAACGGAAATGGGCAACGAGGTTTACGCGAGATACCTGGACAACTTGCAGATGAGACTAGTATTACGGTTACCTTGGGCCAATTTTCAGGGACTCGCAATTACCGTGTGCGGATCGATACCCATTTTGATACCGCAGACCGTTCAGCGGTAGTTGAGGACTTGGTAGCCGTCTATCTTGTTGATCCCTTACATCCAACGACGACACTGATCGATCGGGGTACGAATGGTACGGCGCTATTTACGTTGGCTGGTGACAAAGCCGAGCTGGTTCCGGGGAGAGTTCGCTGGGATGGATCTATTCTTGATATTGATCTGAGTGATTTGGCCTCGAACGAAACAGGGCTACTCAAGTTTCAACTGCTAAATAACGATAGCGACAGCCAGTCCACAGTCACCATTTCGCCGCTTACAAATCAGGCGAATCTTGATGGAACGGTAAGCCCAAGGTTTCCTAATGGCAATTCGCCAGTGGGTGCGGGCGATCCGCTGACGCTTTCGAATCTCGCCCCGATAACAAGCAGCCAACTGGAAGTCAGCAATGTTCGATTCGACTCGTCGACAGGTAGTTACGTTGCGGAAGTCAGCTTGAATAACCTTGGAGATGCAATTGGTCGTGACGTGGCGGTGGTCTTTCCTGGCTTGCCGGCAGGCGTCACGCTTCGTAACCGCTCCGGAATCACAACCGCGGGAGCCCCCTATATCAATCTGAAACCGGCGATCCAGCGAGGAGGTCTTCCCCACAATGCCCGGTCGCAGCCTGTGGTCGTCGAGTTTGATAATCCCGGGCGATTGTCCTTTCTACTAAAGCCCGCAGTGCTTGCTAGTCAGAACCATGCGCCAGTCATCGCTCCCATCGCTCCGCTCACGGTAATGCCAGGTAGCGTCTTTAGTGCTTCGCTGGCTGCGACGGATGCAGACGGTGACTCTGTCCAGTTTTCACTTGTTTCGACAGATCAGAGTGTCGCATTGCCGACAGGCTCTCTAAGTTCGTCGGGCGTTCTGGACTTTCGGCCTACGCCTTCGCAACTGGGGGTATATCAGTTTGATGTGATCGCCAGCGACGGGACTCTCGGCGCCACCCGACCGGTGACGCTGAACGTGGTCACTGATCCGATAACGACGACACGAGTCTCTGGCAAAGTTTTGAAACTCAATGGCCAGCCGTTGGCGAGCATGCCGATCCAAATTGGTGCCGTTCAGGGGCTTACACTGGCCGATGGTTCTTTCACGTTGGACCTGGGATCTGGAACTGTTGTCAGCGACACGATCAAGGTACACGGTGAGCAGTTTCGTGGTGCGTCCGTTTATCCGTTCATCGCCGAAAAACTGGCGTTCATCCTCGAACACGACGTATACACCCATTACAACAATGTCATCGATCGGCCAATCTATTTGCCCGAGCTCGATGTGGCGGGGGGAAAGGCCGTTGACCCGATGCGGGATACGAGCGTAAAGCAGGAAATCGCCCCCGGAGAAATGGCGGAAGTCTTCGTCGCGGCCGGCACACTCATGAATCAGCAAGGATCGCCCTTTACAGGCACTCTGAGCATTACCGAAGTACCGCCAGGCTTGACGCCCGCTGCTTTGCCGGAGGGCATGAATCCTGACCTCGTTGTCACGATTCAGCCGGGCGAGATGGTTTTCGTGCGCCCTGCACCGCTGTCCTTGCCAAACCGTTCCGGATTTGCCCCGGGGATCGTGATGGATTTGTGGTCGATTAATCCGGTGACCGGTGAGTTCGAAGATGTGGGCGACGCGCAAGTCAGCGCCGATGGAAAAACGATCGACACAATCTCAGGAGGCGTGCGCAACAGTAGTTGGCACTACGTCAGCAACCCTGGCCAGTCTTCGCCGGAGCGAGGTAAAAAACGTACGGGCAAGCAAGGCTGCAACGCCTGCGCGTACGACTCGGAAGCCTCGTCGCGGGTCGAGCAATACTCAGGAACGATCATCGAATCGCATGACCTGCCAACGTATCAATCGCAGGGCGTGTCGCGAGGCGTTCAGTTGGTTTATGACTCCGTGCGGGCAGACCCACGTCCCATTATTCACTTCGGCATCGAGAACTTTGCCGGAGCCGGTGCGGTATTTCCATTTTTGTCCAATGCGGTGAAGTACGCGGCCAAGGTGACGATCAACCGCAATGACTTCCATTACACCGTGCCAGGAACGCCGTCGCGTGACTTGAAAGTGCAAAACAATCTCGGAGATGACTACAATTTCTGGCAGGCACCTGTAACGTCTGGCCCAGCGGACGCTGCGGTGCAAGTCGACTTGCGACAGCAGCCCAGTGGCGTTTACTCCTACCAAGTTCGGTCGGGAATGTTCTTCGTGCGTCCGCCGGAACCTTGTAGCGGATCAGGGAACATATGTACTCCCCCTCCACCTACGTTGGTTGGTACGACCGAAATCTATTCCGATCCGCTCGTTTTCGTCAACGAAATCGCCAGCCCATTCGGCGCAGGTTGGGGCATAGTGGGGTTACAACGACTGATCCACGAAGCGGACCGCACCGTGATGATTGTCGATGGAGATGGAAGCGAGCTCGTTTTCAACTTCGACGCACAACTCAATAAATACATTGCACCGCCAGGCGATTTTTCATCGCTCGAACGGCTAGGCGATGGCCGCTTCCGAAGGACAATGCCCGACCAATTGGTCTATCAATTCGACGTTGACGGACGACTCTTGTCCGAAACGGACCGCAATCAGAATAAAACAGTCTATGCCTACGACGCACAAGGCCGATTGACAACGATTACGGACCCAGTCAATCTTGTGACCTTGTTCGCGTACACCGGCAGCAAGCTCAGTTCGATCACGGATCCAGCCAATCGTCAAACGCGTTTCGAGCACGATGCACAGGGCAACCTCACAAGGATCACCGATCCCGATGGGACGTCGCGCACGTGGGGCTACGACGCGGATCATCATATCGTCAGCGAAGTCGATAAACTCGGTCGCCGCGAGACGACGGAGTACGGTACACATGGTCGGGCCACGGGAGGAGTGCACAAAGACGGAAGTTTCTACACGATTCGCGCACCTCAGACCGAAGCGCTTTCTCCGCCTGATGCGACTCTCGGGTTGGATGCGAAAGCCACCTTGTTTTCCCTTTCGGAAAAGGCAACTGCTCAGTCGATCGATGGAAATGGCAACGTCCAGTCCGCCGAACTCGACCCGGCTGGGCAACCGGAACATGTTACGGATACCCTTGGAGCGATGCCATCCGTACAACGCGGTGACGGAAACTTGCCAATAGCAACTACGGACGCACGTGGTTTCGTTGTCAAAAATACTTTCGATGGTCGCGGCAACTTGCTTACGACTCGAGACTCACTTTCGATTCGTGTCGGCGACGAGCCTGGAATCATTGGACTGATGCAAGGCACGATTCAATACAGTGGTGAAGTCGATCACTATTCCTTCTTCGGCAAAGATGGTGAGTTGTTGTACATCGATTCCATCCATGGAAACATCGGGGCATCGGTTTTTCGCACGGATGACCTGTCTCAGAGTTCCGGGGTTGGAGGATCGCTTTCCGATGGCGAATATCGGGTCGATGTGTCAACCGGTTTTTCCACAGGGGCATACACAGTTCAGTTGCTATCTCTCGGTCAATCGCCACGGTTGCAGCTTGGTACAACCTCGGGTAGCGCTGCCGCTGGACAAGACTTTGCCTATCGAATCTCGCTTCAACGGGACCAGAGATTGCGTATCGCGGAGACGGATCGCTTCGGCGAACAACTTTGGTATGTGCAAGGTCTTGATGGCAGCTATTACTCATTTGCAGCTGACTATGGCACCTCCACTTATGAGTTCATTGCACCTTCGGACGGCGAGTATGTGATCATCCGACGAGCCCCAGCCGCGAACTCGCTTGACCTCGTACCGTATAGCTTCACGGCTAGCGTTGCCACACCGTCGCAGCTTGTCCCTAAAGTAGGATTTGGGGCTACCCATTCCGGAACGTTGCAAATAGGCGAAGAGCAGACTTTTCGTTTCACAGCTCCAGTAGGGAAGATGGTTTACATCGATCGTCACGTCCTGGCCGATTCGAATCGCGACTTTGCCACGCTGACATTGATCGACGCATCAGGAGCGACCTTGACTAGTATCTTCAATCAAGGTGGATTGATTCGCTTGAACGATTCAGGGGAGTTTCGGTTAGTTGCGTCGAATGCAAGCCAATTTGGACCGACCGATTTTTCGTTTCGAATTCTAGATTTGGCTGCAGCAAAGTCGGTCGCAGTTGGCGATTCGCTAGATGGGATCATGGCAAAGGGTGAGGCTGCGATTTACAAACTAACCGGGGCTCCCGGTCAGCGAATCATCTCGCACACGTTTACGGGAGACTTCAGCAACACATTTACGAAGCAACTCGTCACGGATCGCGACCCGATTTCGCGGCAGCTCGCAGAAAATCAAGTGCTTGTGATCGCAGAAGACACTGAGCAGTTTCTGCTCTTCGACGCGTCCGATGTTGCTCAATCTTTTCATTGGCGTTCGTTGGATGCGAGACAATCGAAGCCGCTGGCGCTGGATCGCGATCTGCGAGGTACGTTCACCGTCGGCGACGATCGAAAGTATTTCCGGTTCACCGCGCAACCTGGCACGGTCTTGTTCAATGAGAAGCTGGAGTCCAACATCACACGAGGGGCAATCTTTGATGAACAGGGCGAGATATGGAATGGCACGTTTTACGACAAGTTCCAGATCCCTCTTCATTCGCTGACGTTTCCTCCCGAAAGTTCGCACGAATATTTCCTGGTCGCGTCCATGGAGGAACAGATTTTTCTGCCACACGACTTTGGTTTCCGGTTGCACAGCCTGCAAAGTTCGAGCTCGAAAATCCAAGTCGGTCAGACTGCGATTGGGAAGCTTGATTGGGTGGAGTCCGATGCGTACACCTTCGAAGGGCGGGCGGGGCAATGGCTTTACTATGACGCTAGACACTCTCAGGCAAATCTCGACTCCACGGTTGTTGGGGCGACCATCACAGGCCCGCATGACTCATCAGTGAACGCTGGTATCGGGTACGCAACCGACTCCGGTCCGTTCCAACTCACCGAGACAGGCACCTATCAAATCGCGTTGCAGTCGACTCCGGTCAACGACCAATCGGTCTTGCATCGCGATTACCAGTTCCGCTTGTTCGACATGAATGAAACGCCATTGGCTAACTTTCTTTCGCCACTAGAACGCCCGCTGCAGAACGGTGCGGCGCTTGAAATTTATCGCTTTGCGGCATCGTCTGGACAGCGCGTCACGTTCTCGCAGTCCGCACCGGCAGCGACAACAGTGCGTGTGTTCACCAAACGTGGTGAGCTATTGCGAGACGCTGCGAACGACGCGTCGCTTACGATGACCTTTGGCGAAACAGCAACCTATTATCTCGTCGTTTCCGCTCGCGATCAAAGCGTGACGACTCCGGTCGCGTCGCGCTGGACGATTACTGACGGTGCCGAGCCGGCGGTCACGCCGGCTGGTTTCAACACGTTGCACGATGGCCTTGCGATTGAAGACGAAATCGTGGCAACGTTCACCGCTAACGCTGGAACGCGAATTCTGTTTGAGGGAGGAGCCGACACGCAATTCAGTGACTACGTTTATTTGCGAGTTCTTGGTCCATCGGGCGAATCGATCGCAGATTTGGCACCATCGGGTTCTCGGTTTCTTTTTTTACCCCGATCGGGCACATACACGTTGCAAGCGCATGGAGATCCCTACACGCTCAATACGCCAACTCGATATCGCTTCCGATTGCAACAAGTAGGCGACTTGCCAATACTTGAGCCTGGTACTTTACAGACGATTTCGCCAAGCAGCGAAGCCGACTTGGGGGTTGCATTTCAAGTCCAAGGTGCCGGAAAGAAAGTCTGGGTGGATCTGATTCAGCCCGATGACCACAACGAATTGATCTTCAACAATCCTCCAAAAGTTTTCTCAACGACCTTCGACGTAGCCAGGGCCGATGGATTTCCTCAATCGGTCGCAGGTTACAACGATAGGATGATCACAATTCCCGGTGGGAGTCCACTTGTCGTAGGTGCGAGGACGGAGTTGAATGTGGATTCATTATTGCGAGTCGTCGATATTGCGACCGTGCCCCGATTAAACCTCGGCGTTGAATCAACAGGCAGTATGGCACGGGTTCACGACGACATGCTTTGGCGATTCACTGCATCTGCGGGAGAGAAACGACTATTTCAAGTCGATTCGCGGTACTACATGCTGGTCGATTCCGCCGACCCCCAGAGTTATATTCGGCTCGATTTACCCTCGAGCCCAAGAGAAATCGTGCCCGGAGTGTTCGCTTTTGAAGCGGTCGTTACGTTCCCAAAGGCTGGCGAATATCTGCTCGTTCGGCGCGGTGTGTTCGGCCAGTCTCGGGACTTCGCTGCAACGATGTCGTCCTTTGTCGAGACGTCCCAACCGCTCGTTGCCGCCGTGTTAAGCAAAACGAGTTTTACCTACGAAGCTGCGTTCAACCAAATGACGAGCATGGTAGACGAGCAACAGCGGCAAACGCTTTTCGATATCGACCCTGCCACTGGCAACGTTAGGTCGGCGACGAAAGTTATCGGTGCAGTTGGCGGCCCTGACGATCTCGTGAGTCGCTTCACTTACACGCCATCGGGTCAAATCGATACTGCGAACGACCCGCTCGGTCGCATCATGGACTACGACTACGACCTGCAAGGCCGAGTTACGACGATCACCGCCGTCAAGGGAACGCCGTTGCAAACGACGCAGCATTTTGAATATGATGCTGCGGGAAACATGACAGCAAGCATCGATGCCAATGGGCATAAGAGTACGTTTGAGTACGATGCGATGAATCGACGCACGACGATCACAGAACCCGACCCGGACGGAGCCGGTCCACTTCTCGCCCCCGTCACGCAGTTCACCTACGACACCGCTGGAAACGTCAAAACACTAACCGACGCCGCCGGACATGTGAGCAGTCAAGTCTACGATACTCGTGACCGAATGGTCGCAGCAACCGACGCCAATCAACAAGTCACGCGATACGGCTACGATCAAAACGGAAACGTGATTTCGTCGACCGATCCTTTGGGTCGTGTGACCAGAATGCGATACGACGCGAGAAATCGAATGATCGCCAGCGTCGATCCAGCCGGATTTGAAACACGTTACAGTTACGACCTCGACAACAATCTAACATCCTTGACGGATGCTTCCGGCAATGTGACTCGGTACGAATACGATGCTCGCAAGCGGCGCGTTGCCGAGATCGATCCGTTCGGCAAATTCACTTCGTATGCTTACAGCGGTGTCAATGAAGTGGTAGCGAAGACCGACCGCCTGGGACGCACCACAAGATTTGACTTCGATGATGTCGGCCGTCTCATTCATGAACGTTGGATCGACACCGCCAACACAACTGTGAACACGGTCGATTATCAATACGACGCGGCTAGTCGGCTCGTGCGGATGCAAGATGCAACAACCGATATTCGCGTGACTTTTGATGTGCTCGATCGCGCGACGCGATCCGAATCGGGAGGAGTAGCGGGCGTGCCTGTTGCAGTGCTCGACGCAACTTACGATGCGATCGGAAACCGGTTGACACTGACTGACACGATACAGGGAAATCTCGGTGCAACCAATACGTATCTTTACGACGCGCTCGATCGGCTTACAAGGCAAACCCAATCCACAGCGTCGGGTTCAACCAATTCGACGGCTGAAAAACGAGTCGACTTCGCGTACAACATCCTCAGCCAAACAACCAGCATTGCACGCTATGGAGACTTGGCAGGGACAAAGCCGATTGCAACCTCGCAGTTCACGTACGATACGCTGAATCGCGTGACCAATATCGCTCATCGCAATTCGTCGAACAGCCTGTTGGATGGATTCGCGTTCACTTACGATGCTACCAGTCGAATCACGCGGATCACCGACAACGATGGTGTGACCGACTACAGCCATGACACACGCGATCAACTGACCGGTGCCAATCATGCCGACGTGGCAAACCCGGACGAGACGTATGCGTACGATGCGACCGGCAATCGGACTTCGTCTCACCGACATGGAAGCGGCTACTCAACCGGCGTTGGAAACCGTCTGAACAGCGACGGCACAAATTCCTACGAGTATGACGCAGAAGGCAACCTAATAAAACAAACAACCATCGCCACTAGCGCGGTGCGCGAGTTCAGGTGGGATCATCGTAATCGGCTTATTCGAGTCACCGATAGACCGAGCGCTGCGGCAGAACCAACGCAAATCGTCGAATTTGTTTACGACGCGAGGAATCGCCGGTTGGCGAAGACTGTCGGCAACTCAACCATCTACTTTATCGATGACGGAGACAATGTGCTTCTTGAACTTACCGACCCAGACGGCAATGGTCCCAAACCGGCAGTCAAGACGATGAGATACCTGCATGGACCGAACGTTGATCAAATCCTTGCGCAAGAGAATGCAGCGGGAGTCACGCAATGGCTGCTTACTGATCTGCTTGGAACTACACGTGATCTAGTCAATAGCGATGGCAGCGTCGCAAACCACTTGCGGTACGACTCGTTTGGAAACCTGATATCGCAAGCCAACTCAGCGCAGGTTACTCGCTACTTGTACACGGGCCGAGAGTATGAAGCAGAACTTTCGCTGCAGTACAGTCGTGCTCGGTACTATGACGCTCAACACGGCCGATTCATTAGCGAGGACTCCATTGGACTAGCTGGCGGACTAAATCTGTTCGCTTATGTTGAAAACTCACCACTAGGAGCAAGGGATCCCAGCGGCCACGAAAAGGCACCGGTTCCAAGCGACAGAAAAACGGAGCCGTGGTGGAAGCCAGAATACGAACAAGTTCCTGAGGGAAGTTCACAGGGCCCTACAATCTCTGAACAAACCAAAAATAATTTCAATGCGTTTGGGCGCTGGCTCCAGGAATTCTTTGCTGCATTAAAGTGCGGTATCGAGAGCCAATTACAATCTTTGCAAGAGTTTGGGCAAAGAGAATACGAACGATGGAATGACGACAAGAGATTAATTCACTTGAACAATGCTCGAGCTCTGCAGGGGAAGCCCGCGCTAAAATCGTTGCCGCAAGGAAAGACGAATCAAGGCGAATACTCACCGAAGCCGGTTATGCAGTCAATTCAACAACCTCAGTTCAATAATATTGAGAATGATCCAAGTGCGCAAGACGTTCCTCATTGAGGTCCACCAGGGCCACCCCAAGAAGCGTCGAAAAGGGGTCAGGTCTCTTTTTAATAGTTTGCCAGTCCAACGGCAGTCGATAGATACTTGCCGAAAGCCTCAATAGAAAAACAGAGTCGATTTGTTTTTCGTTTTCACTCGCAGTTTTCACTAATCCTCAATCAAGCGAAGCTTGTTTGAGGTTTCTTGACGATTTCATAAAAAAACCTGAAACCTCCTGGTGTTTTTGTGGTTTAACGTAGTAACAACACAAACGTTTTATCGCTAGCACGGAGGATTTCAGGTGAAGACCAGT
>JANPHB010000137.1:0-11152 GCA_031424235.1 Pirellula sp. | reverse complement strand
CCCACCGCTCTTTCTTTTATTTTCATTTTTTAAATCATTTTGTTAATTTTGCGCGGGGGGCCCGCGCCCCTAAACCCGTGTTTGCCGGCTAAACCTACCCGCGGCTCCCCCCCGCGGCTCAGTAATTTGTCTGCATCAATTGCAAAGTGAGTGCATTTGGCATGCTCATGTTAAACACAAAACACCGTTCGTGCTACCACGCTGCTGTCGCAAAGCCCAGAGCCTGCCTCGCAAGTTCGCTTTGCGAAGTCGCAGAATTGGCCGATCGTGCTAAAATTTCATTTCTTAGCCAAATCTTCGTCACGCGATACTTGAATCCATCGATTATCAAGAATGAACATTATGACTCGAATCCCTCACTTCTCTTCTTTGGCTTCCGGCCTTCTTGCTCTCTGGATGTTGACTTGCTGTTTTGCGGCCCATGCTCCCGCCCAAGAACAGGCTCCAGGCCAAGAACGAGGTTCCGCGAAAAAGGTCCTCTTTGCCAAAGCTGTGAACTCGTTGGTTCGTTCCGTAACAGAAACGGTGCTTGCGTCGCATATCGAACCACCGTCGCGGCAGCAAATGGTTCTGAGCGTGATTCGCAATATCGCAGTCGCCACACACCAATCCGTGTCGTTGGATTTGGCCACCAAAATTTCCGACACCAAAGATGCGGAAGAACTCTACCAACTGCTCGCTTCCGAATTGACCAAGCTTGGCGTAAACGAAACGGAATCCGCAGTCGATCTGAAAGTCGTCGAAGCCGCCTACATTTCGTGTCTCCATGGTTTCAATTTTGTTACCGAAAGCAATGCACGGGCAGAAGAGCAACTTGCATCGAACCGCTACGTCGGAATCGGTGTTCAACTTTCTAAGCTTCCTGTAGGAGAAGGTCAACGATTCATCGGCGTCTTTGCAGGTGGCCCAGCTGAAGAAGCAGGGATCTTGGAGAATGACATTCTTGAATCGGTAAATGACAAGCCGACAATGTCTACTTCGTTGGAGGACGTAATAACGATGTTGCGAGGACCTGAGTCTTCAACAGTTACGGTGACTGTCCGAACCGATGGGCAGCCGGCTAGAAAGCTATCGATTGTCCGGCGGGTGGTTCCTATTAAGACGGCAACCTTAACGGACAAAAATCATCAAGAGCGTGCGTTGCTCATCAAGTTCGACAGGATTACAGCAAGTAGCCTAAATGAACTACAGAACCTGGTTGCTAAGGCCGAGGAAGGTCTCAATCCAACAAGAACAATCGTTTTAGATCTTCGTAACACCACTGTGAGCGATATCCATTATCTTCATCTTTTTGCAGACGGGCTTCTAGACGAAATGAGCCTTGGACAAGTGCAAAGTCGAGATGGTATTCGAAACCTGAAAACAGAGGATGGCATTTTGTTTGGCGATCGAAAAATCGTATTCCTCGTAACGCCGGGAATCTCAGACGAAATCGACTTGCTCTCACTGGCGGCAGTCGAAGCCGGGGTGAAGGTGATTTCCTTTTCGAGCACAGAGTTCGACGTCGGATTTCGGCCAAACTCTCTTTCTCGAAATACGATTCCCGTTGTAGGAACCGAGTACTTTATCCAAATAGCAACGAACCGTTTGTTGACCAAAACTGGGGAACGGATCGATGCCAGAGCTATCGATCGGCACTTGCCGAAACTAAATCGTCCTAAGTTAGCGGATTTCATAAACTTTACTTCCGAATTGAATCAAGTTCTCCGTAATCTTGAGGACTAAATGGGGCTTCCGCATTTTCCGATACTTAGATTCCACCAGAACTGGCTTAAACCGTATTCTTGTATTGCTGTGGTTTGTGTTTTCGTACTCTTGGCCAACCTGATTCAAGCAGACGATGCAGATCTAGATCGCCCAGTGGCCATTTGCGTTTCTCCAGATGGAGATTTTGTGTTCATCGGCAACCAACGAGGATCATCGCTGACGGTCATCGAGATGAGGTCGCTGGAAGTAACGCAATTGGCCGGTGGCTGGAACACTTTGACCGACATTGCGATAGGTCCATCGACAGGACAGTTGCTGGTCGTGTCCGAAAACCCGCCACAAATCACTGAGCTCTCAATGGATTCCGGCGTCATTCAACGAACCAATACAAGCGAGCTGCCAGGTATCCCAGCCAAACTCGCGATTTCACAAGACGGAGGATACGTCTGCATTTCCATGACTTGGAAACATGCCGTTTTTTTGATCGAGCTTGTGAATGGCAAGTTACCGACCTCGCCTTCGGGGCAATGTCTACCTGGCCATCTGATCCCTCTAGGCTTTCAACCCAAAGAACTACTTCCAATATCGGGCAGTCGTTTCTTGGTCGCTGATGCATTCGGAGGAAACTTGGCGGTCGTTGATTCCAAACAAGCAAAAGTGGTCTCTACGCAAAAGATCGTAGGCCATCACATCGGAGGTTTAGCTCGCGACGATTCGACGCAAACGATTGCTATCTCGCACCAGAGACTCAGCGCCAACGCGAGAACCACCCGCGACGATATCCATTGGGGGCTCTTGATGCAAAACATGGTATCCTTCTTCCCTGAATCGCTCCTCTTCGATCCGGCCAAGAGCATTGCGCGATCTGCGGATACAATAATGCTTGGTGATGTCGGGCGTGGGGCTGCCGACCCGAGCGGCCTTGTTGCCTGGGATGGCTGCCTGGCGGTTGCCATTACAGGCACAAGTCAAATTGCCTTCAAGAAGAAAGGTGACCGCCATTTTCGCTTCACCCATGTGGAACAATCGCCAACGCGAGTCGTTCGATTCAGCGGTACCAAAATGATGTGGATCAGTCCGCTCGGAAATACGGCCACTAGGACTAATGTCTTCGACAAAGAGATCGCGGTTTCTGGCTCATTAGGCACAGCAAGCGTTCCGGCCACAGCAGAGGAACGAGGTGAAGCAGCATTTTTCTCGGGTCGACTTTCGCACGATGGCTGGATGTCCTGCAGTAGCTGCCACCTGGACGGTCACTCGCCGGATCTCTTGGCGGACACAAAAGGAGACGGCCGTTACGACAATGCCAAACGGATCCCATCTCTTTTCAACGTTGCGCATACCGGACCATGGGCCTGGAATGGCAGCGAAACGACATTAGAAAATCAAATCACAAAGACGATCGCCACCAGTATGCATCGAGACCCGAGTTCGCCGGAGACTGAACCAAGCGATCGGTCGATAGCCCAAGACATCGTCGCATACCTAAGCAAGCTGCAGTTACCCAAAGAACCGGTCGAGGACACCGCAGTGCGCAAACAAGGACAAGCCCTATTTGAATCGCGAGGCTGTGCGACATGTCACAAACCCGAATCGCATTACACGTCTTCAGAAACCTACGACGTCAGCGTACTCGACGAATTAGGTCAAACCAAATTCAATCCACCGTCCCTAGGAGGCCTCCGCTATCGAAGAGCCTACTTCCACGACGCCAGATACAAATCCCTCGAAAAGCTAATCTCAAATCACCCAGACGCAAAGCCGACGTGGACTCAAACGGAGTTGACTGCGTTGGAAGCGTTTTTAATGGCGTTGTAATTCGCTGAAAACTAAGAACTAAGAACTGCAGGCTGTCGTTAATCCTTCGTAAAGCGAGACCGATAAACCGGTAGGCCATTTCGGCGAGTTCTTCGCTCGAAGTGGGTTAGATAATCCATGTCATGCGCCGCAGGCGGCTCGCTCACGAAGTATGGCCCTTTAAGCTTCGTCACTTGATCGATGAGCTCAAGCGTTCCCTCGTAGTAGTCCAATACGTCCGTCCAGAAATGAAGCGAACCCGATGGCTTCAGTTTCCGCTCAATGTTCACTAGCGACTTTTCGTTGAGCACGCGACGCTTCTTGTGCCGTGATTTCCACCAGGGATCCGGGAAGTAAACATGGATCGCATCGAGCGAATTGTCAGCCACGTCTTGATCGAGAACGGCAACCGCGTCGCAGGCAAAGAACTTTGCATTGGGAATGCCGGTTTTCTCAATGCGAGCTTGGCACTCCAACGCATACTTGGCCGCAAGCTCCAATCCGACGAAACGCCGACCCGGCGACCGCTTGGCCGCATTGGTCAAGAAAAGCCCCTTGCCAGAACCGACCTCCAGTTCGATCGGCATATCCGTCTTGATCCATTCGGAAAAGACAGCATGATCTTCTTCTCGGTAATATCGCCCTCGCATGGCGTGCTGAGTTGGATCATCCGATTCCTCGTCCGCATCCATGTCCGAATCGATTTCGTCGAAACTTGCGTCTGAGGGACGATTCTCCAGCGATGTCTCGTCGGCCGAGGCGATTTCCTGACTTAGTGGTGGAATTTTGCCATGCGAGGAGCGAGGATCGTGTTGCATACCGAGTTTGTTGGGTTATAACCGAAAGGTTGACTGAATTGCGACTTCCCAGGATACGCAAATTTCACAACACCGATAGCCTATACTGGAGTGGATATTGTCTAATTCCTATTCGCATCGGTCCTGCCTCCAAATCCATTCGCTCCTGAAGAACAAGGTCCCACTCGATGACTTCTGCCCCCTCCAAGTTGCCAACGCCCGTACAACCAACCACCGCTATCGAGTCCAAGACCGAAGCCAGTCGACGGACTTTTCTCAAAGCCACAGCAGCTACGACCGCAGCCGCCACCACGGCCAGCCTTTTGCAACGCAGTGCACATGCTGCCGGTAGTGACATCATCAAGGTCGGACTTGTCGGACTCGGTGGACGTGGGATGGGAGCCGCCAAAGACGCAATGTCAGCGGATGCCGGCTGCCGTTTGACGTCCGTGGCAGAAGTGTTTTACGACCGAATGGAAAACGGACGCGAACAGTTGAAAAAGGAACTTGGGGCTCAATACGAAGTCCCAGAAGAACAATGCTTCTCCGGCTGGGAAGCGCTCGATAAACTCCTGCAGACAGACATCAATGTCGTGTTGCTGGCGACTCCTCCAGGCTTCCGTCCTGCACAAATGGAAGCCGCCGTCAAAGCGGGCAAGCATGTGTTTTGCGAAAAGCCAGTCGCCGTCGACCCACCCGGCGTTCGACGCGTCATGGCCGCATCGGCGCTCGCCGAATCGAAAGGACTTTGCGTGGTCTCCGGCCTATGCTGGAGATATGACCTGGGTGTAAAAGCGACCATCGAGAAAATCCAGTCCGGCGCGATCGGTGAAATCATCTCGATCCAAGAAAACTATTTGACCGGCACACTCTGGAGTCGAACACCCAAACCAGAGTGGACACCAATGCACAACCAAGTCCTCAACTGGCTCTACTACCGATGGCTCAGCGGCGACCATTACGTTGAGCAGTTCATTCACTCATTGGACAAAGCCATGTGGCTACACAATGACGTGCCACCTGTCTTGTGCTACGGCACAGGAGGACGACAAGTACGAACGGAGCCTCAGTACGGTGATATTTACGATCACTTCTCCATCGTCTACGAATGGGCTGATGGAACGCGGTGTTTTGCAACAACGCGTCAAATGGATGGCTGTTACAACCAAACCGAGGACTTCATCTACGGTACTAAGGGAACATCGCGCGTGCTTGCCAATGAAATCAAAGGCGAAACGAACTGGAAATTCCAAGGCAAGAAGCCGAGCATGTATCAGCTCGAGCACATCGCCCTGATGAAGGCAATACGCGACGGAAAGCCGATCAACAACGGCGACTACATGTGCAAGAGCACTCTCATGGCCATCATGGGTCGCGAAGCAGCCTACTCGGGCCAAATCATCAAATGGGATGACGCCATCGCGAGTGATCTCAAGCTTGGACCAGACAAGCCAGACTGGGGACCGGCCCCAGAGGTTGAAGTCCGAATGCCAGGGAAATACAAGTTCATCGAGGCATGAGATTCGATACCGAATCCACTATCTGCGCCATCGCGACCGGCGCCGAGGGTGCGTTCCGCGGCGGGATCCGAGTTACCGGGCCAGATTCCCTCGCTATTGTTGCGAAAGCATTGGACAAAACCAACGCTGCTGACTGGAATGTCTCTCGAGCTACGCGATTACCGAGCTCGATCGACTTGACGGTCTTGGGAAGCGTCGACGTTGCGGTTTTCGTTTGGCCGAATGGCAGAAGCTACACCGGCCAACCCTCCGTCGAACTGCATTGCCTCGGCAACATCCAGATTCTCCAATCGATTCAAGCTCGTTTGATTGAGAATGGTGCCATCCTGGCCCAACCCGGTGAATTCACATTGCGAGCCTTCCTAGCTGGTCGACTCGACCTCACGCAATGCGAAGCCGTACTCGGAGTGATTCATGCGTCCAACGATCGCTCCTTGAACGTTGCCCTTTCTCAACTTGCCGGCGGTCTATCAGAACCACTTGCTCAACTGCGCATGACGCTAGTTAACTTGCTCGCCGATATCGAGGCCGGACTCGATTTCGTCGACGAAGATATCTCGTTCATCAGCCAGTCCCAGATCGCGGAACGACTGGAGCAATCGCTCGACGTGGTTCGCGAAATGCTCCATCAAATGGAGTCGCGCGCGGGTCAAACCGTGCAGTTGCAAGTTGCCATCGTGGGCCCGCCCAACGCAGGCAAGAGCTCATTCATCAACGCGATCGCCAAGCAGCCAATTTCGATCGTGAGCTCAGAACCCGGTACGACCCGCGACTATGTCCGATTGCGTTTGAACTTGGAAAGTGCGTCGATCGACATCCTGGATACCGCTGGCCTGGAATCCATTGAGGGGACAACCCCACGGGCGCTCGCTCAAGGCTTCACGCAACAGCAATTGGTAAACGCGGACCTGATTTTGTATTGCTTGTCGGTCGATGATTCCGAATCCGCCGAATGGGAGTTCGAAAGCCGATCGGTTCCGATTTGGATGATCCGGACCAAGTGCGATCTCCCGGCTATCAACCGGGATTTGTCGCAGCGTTATGACGCAGTCTTTTCGATCAGCACCAAACATACCGAAAGCATCGATCGGGTCCTCAAGGGATTGAGCGATTGGGTAGCCACCAAAATGGAGAGTTTCAATCAGGTGGTGCCACTCACAGCGGCGCGATGCCAAGCTTCGCTTAACAACGCCCTTCTCGCCCTCGCAAATGCAAAAGAAGCAGCCGAGCTTCGACTTGGAGATGAGGTGATTGCGAGCGAGATTCGATTATCGCTAGACGAAATCGGTTTGGTGGCTGGTACCGTCTATACCGACGATATTCTCGATGCGCTCTTTAGTCGTTTTTGCATTGGGAAGTAGCAGGCCACAACAGGAGCATTGCGATCAAGCCCAGCATTGGTGCTAGGCCGACCAATGCCAGCCCTAGATCGAACGAATGTGTTTTGTCGATATAGCTTCCGAACAACCGATGGACCGGCGCCGAAGCAATCCAGCCGAGAAACGACAGGAGCCCCGTTACCTTGCCTAGATCCGACACTGACAACTCTTGCGTAAAGGAGTAATAGCAAGGAAACAAACCGAGCGTTCCCGCGCCAACAAAAAGCAAAACGATCAAAAGAGCCCAGCCTTGTGGCAACACCGCAGCCAGACAAGTCAGGCAGGCCAACATGCTGCACAGAGAGTAAGTTAACAGTCGAGACGCATGAACACTCCAGCCACCACGTGTCAACCAAGTTGCGAAAAACCCAGCACCAATGCAACCGAAATCCGTAGCCAAATAGTATGCAGAGTTGAAATCTAGAGCCGCCGATTCGCTGTAGTTGCGACCATCCTGAAGAAACAATGGCAACCAAGCTCGAATCAATTGCCAAGAAGTATTAATGGAGCAAACCATGACAACAAGTGCCCAAAACTTGGGATTGGGCAGCAAGCTAAAAAACCAGTTTGCCGAATGCGATTCTCCAGAATCGATATCCTTTACTCGTATTAGCGATCCTTTAGGTATTGTGATAAACCACGCAATTGCCCAAAAAACGCCGACGCAGCCTACCCATTGAAACGGCGTTCGCCAGGCTTGTTCGTCCTGATAAAACATAAAATAGTATTTAATGGCCATCGGCGTGATGATCGCACCGAGAGACCCACCACTCTGAAGAATACTGTTTCCAAATGGCCGATCTTCTTTCGATAAAACAAGATGAGTTACGACCAATGCGCAAGGCCAATGCCCCGCTTCGAAAAAGCCAAGCATTGTCCTACATACCATAAGTGAACTGTAGTTCCACACGAATCCGGTCGCAAAGCCAACTGCTGACCAAGCCAGCAAAACTGCCGGGTAAAGCCATCGAACCGAAACCTTGTCAACCGTAAAGCCAAATGCCAATGAGCCAATGGCAAACGCAGTTCCAAACGCAGACTCAACAGTTCCAAATTCACTTTTTGTCAGACTTAGCTCAGAAATGATTCGCTTTGACATGTTTGCCAAAACTTGGCGGTCCATGTAGTTGATCATGGTAGCAAGCAACAGCAAAATGCTAACGGTCCATTGCCAACGGCTGAGTGATGTCGAGGGTAGTGCCAAAACAAAGTCCTGTTCTTCTTCGCACAAGTTGTGCGAGTGTTCAGTTGGATAAATGAGCCGTATTGCGGTTCCTAGCGTATTTTGATGAGGGCGGCCATCGCGATCGTCACCCCATAAAACGCATTTCCATCTCCCCGCCTAGCGCAACGCTCACCTAACATACTACCACAATTCAAGACCGTTTGGGTAAAACAGCTCACCTACTCAAGCCATCCCGATAGCCGATAGGCCATCATCATTACGGTCGCCTGAGTGTTGCAACTAACCAATCGCGGCATTGCGGACGCATCGCAGACCCAAAGGCCATCGACACCTCGCACTCGAAATCTCCCATCGACGACGCCACTTGAATCGCTGCTCATACCGCATGTTCCTGCGTAGTGATAAATCGTTGTGGCGAAACGCATGATAGACGCAGCGACTTGTTTATCCGTTTGCCGTTTATTTCCCGGAATCCACTCATTTCCGACCAACTCCAAAAACGAATCCCCTCCAAATATCCGTCGCGTTTGCTCTACCGCGGCCAATAACCTCGGCAAGTCATCTGGGCTTGTAAGGTAGGCTGGATCAATAGCAAGTTCCAACTTGGAATTGGAATCATTATGCGTGGTTGGCACTAGCCTGACACTTCCGCAACTGGATGGCCGACAGAGCGAAACGGCGATGCTGATCGCTGCGGTGGGATTGGGATTGGTTGGGTAATCCAAATAGTGAGTAGGGGTAACATGCCACTGGAAGTCAGGTCCGAAGTTCGAAAAATCTCTCGGTTCGGCGTATGGATTCGGTAACAGAAGAAACCCGCCAACCTCAGCAATGTTTGAGGTCATTGGCCCTGTTCGACTTTTTGCATAAGCGTATCGTTGGGCATCACCCATCCGACTCGGCAAAGGCTTGTGTTGTTTTAAGGTCCGAACGACAGGGTACAGCAGATGGTCCTGAAGATTCTTTCCAACGGCCGGCAGATCGACCTTGCATGAGACTCCGATGCCTTCAAGTTCGCTAGCGTCTCCAATACCGCTGGCAAGCAGAAGACGCGGTGACTGAATCGCTCCAGCGCATACAATTACGCCTTTGTTCGCGAGGACAATTTCTTCGGACTTGGTCTTGTCGCAAGCAACAATAGAAACTCCGACGGCCTTTTGTCCTTCAAGAACCAAATGCTGCGCCGAAGCATTCGTGATGATTCGGATAATTGGTTCTTTACGATCTGCGATGAACTGCTGTTTCATCCACAAATCCCAAGCCGAGCGTCGCCTCCCGTTCGATTGGCAACGCGTGTACGCGCCAACACCGATTGCTGGCTGCACAAAGGGCCCGATCAACGGAGCGATTCCACTCCGAGCTGCCAACTCCAAGAATTCCTGCGTGGCGGGATGCAATTCGGGATTAGGAGCATTGCCAATTCCAATCGATTTCTCCATCAATTGAAAAGCGGCTGCGACTTTGGCGGGGCACCAATCCGGCCCGACAAGTTGCTCCCACTGCTTGTAATCCGAGGCGTGGCCCCGGAGATAGATCATCGCGTTGATAGCGCTGGAGCCGCCGAGCGTCTTGCCTGCTGGAAGCTGGATCTTACGGCCTGCTAGACCGGTTTGGGGTGTCGTTTCATGCTGCCAAGCATACGAACCCTTGAAGGCATGCGGATACAGGGCAGGGACTTTGAGATTCCGCGACGCTGGCCTAGCGCCAGCTTCGATGAGGATAACGGAGCCGAGATGTCGGCGAGAGATTTCTGCAGCAAGAACGCAGCCTGCGGAACCGGATCCTACGATAATGTAATCGGCGACGTTAGCCACGATGGAGCATTACAACAACGATGAATGCCACAGTTAGAACACAGTGCAAAACCCTCACCGCCAGCCCCTCTCCCCTAAAGGCAACGCTTCGAAGCAAGCTAAAAACAGGCTTTTGTGTAGCGAAAGTCGTCAAGACTTTCGGCTGCATCGGCTAAACGACCGAAACTCTTGACGAGTTTCGCTACAAAATGCTCCCCTCTCCCCTTTAAAGGGGCTAGGGGAGCAAAGCCAAAAAGATATGACTAACTATGCGGAAGCGCGTTCTAAGTGACGGCGTTTCTTTTCGTCCATGCTCTTGAGATCGATCACGTCCTTCGCAAGGCCAACAGCTCGCAACATCCGAATGATCATGAACGTCATGTCAAACTCCCACCACTTGTGACCGTGTTGGGCCAATCGTGGGTGAGCATGGTGATTATTGTGCCAGCCTTCTCCATAAGTCAACAGCGCCGCCCACCAAAGGTTACGTGAACCATCTTCTAGTTCAAAGCTACGATAACCGCGCATGTGGCTGGCTGAGTTAATCAACCAAGTGCTATGCCAAAGTACAACTGCCCGGAAAAACACGCCCCAGATGACAAATGACCATCCACCTATTGCATAAAGCAGTAAACCAACGGGAATTTGTAACAATAAGAAATTACGATCAAGCCAGCGATAATAAGGATCTTTGGCTAAATCAGGTGCGGCTTTTCTGTTAGCTTCTGGGTCAAAAAACTCTTTTCTGGGATAGAAAATCCACATCATGTGACTCCACCAAAAACCCTTGTTTGCGGAGTAAGGATCTTTGTCATCATCTTCTGTAAAGGCATGATGTAGGCGATGATTTGCTACCCAAAAAATTGGTCCGCCTTGAAGAGCTAAAGCCCCAACGGTAGCAATGATATACTCCAACCACTTGGGCACCTGAAAACTGCGATGAGTCAACATTCGATGATACCCCAAACAAATG
>JANPHB010000136.1:0-21967 GCA_031424235.1 Pirellula sp. | reverse complement strand
GTCGCGATTTTTTTCAAAGAGAAAGGCAACCAATCGGTCACCTCTCGATTTGTCGTCTGCCATGACATGGAAACCCCTTAAAACAAAGGAAATTCCCCGAGTCCAACATCCTTACTTGGATCGTTTCTTTCTCGTGTTTACATCAACTCGGGTGCAAACAACGTAAAGCAAAACTCCAAAAGCTGCGCCATTGATTGTGGCGTGTGACGCGACCGATACGCAAGGTCACAGGGGTCTTTCCAATCACGTAGCCTCGGTTTCTAGCTTGAAACCATATTCACCAAGCGGCACGAGGAGGCCGTCTCACTTTTAAACCCAATGAAACGCTTGGCGGAAATTGGGAGGGCGAGGCTCCTGCCGAGCCATTTACGCATTAAGCTCGGCAGCTCCAGGAAGTTTTACAACTTCCGCTTCGGCACTTCTGGGGCTATCGCCCCCGAAAGTGCTTCGCTCCATCTAATGGATTCAGCCGATTGGATCTGCTATCGTATCGTGCGAAAATTGCATCGTTTTAAAATCGTATGATTCTAGTCATTGCAAAGTATGGTTTTGGAATGAGCTCGATAAACACCACAATGGATTATGCGTTTGAATCGCGAGCAGACAACTTGGGCGTCGATTTCGCCGCATCGACGAAGCCCAACCAGGGCAACTCTTTTTTTCAAGCGAAATTGAGGCAGCCTCGACTTGTCGGGCAGATGCTAACCAGCTTGCAACGAGTTGTTCAGGCCCAGTTCTATACCCATAAACCTCCCATGCGCGATCCCGTTGTCACTTCACACCAGAAACTTCTCCGATGGGAGGGGTTCAGCGGTTGTTGTGGAATTTACGGACGTGTCGATCTTGATGAACGCGCGTTCAGTGAATTGGAGCAGTCGTTTGGAACAACCAATGTTGACTTCAATTCTAATATAGTCTCGCATCTTGCAAGGCTCGGCTCCCTATCCGATGCCCATCTGCGAGTAACACGAGAAGCCGTTGAGCTTCAAACGGAGCACGGCAAGTCGATTGAAAAAAAAGTCGAACTCCCTGAACGTTGGATACGCGGTTTTGGGGAAGTTCAAGTCTACCAAGCGCGACTGGTGCCGATTTGTACGATCTCACCCATGACGATGTCCAAGCTTTTTCAGACCATTAAGGCCACTGGATTTGGAGTCCAGCATTTTGAACTGCAAGGACCCATTCTAAAACCTGTCTTCATGCCTTCGCCCAAATCGATCCCGATCGCAGGTCTCGAAAGATTGAAATTGATACATCCGCTATTAAGCGTAACGGACAAAGTTCACGCATGGCGAGATTCGGAGGAGACCGATGTTTCTGCATGGCAGCTCGAGACGAAAGTGGGGTCGTTTTGGTTGGTACTTAGTCCGGGATTGGAACGCGGCTTCTCCGGTGAGGGGCAAGCGAACGAACTGCTTGCCGCTTCCGATTGGAAAGAACATTTGGATCGAGTCCTTGCTTGGCTGGGTGAACGCGGCACGCTTGATCCAGCCGAAGGAGCTACTCAACTTGGATTGCGAGTCGCAGACCTCACCTCGGTCTTCGCCGCGTTGGCTGTTTCAGGACTGGCCGGCTTCGACGCAGCTTCCGGTTACTACTTTCAACGCAAACTACCCTTCTTGGTCAATCAAATCGAGCAGTTTCAACCTCGCTATCGAAACGCTCAACGCATACTGGACCAAACACGTGTGCAGATTCTCAGCCGCGTAGCTTTAGAAAGGGGTGAGGCCGTCCATTGCTCCGTCATTGGCGATCATTGCGAATATCATGTGAACTTAATACCTGACCGCGAAACTTGCACGTGCACTTGGTACAACCGCTATCAAGGCACACGAGGAAGCTGCAAACATGTGTTGGCAGCAAAACTATTTGTACGATCTAAGAATGAAACTGTGATCGACTGACTATTCTCATAAACTACATTTTAAACCGCTGAACCTGAAAGCGATTCTATGTCAGATTCCTCCCCAGCTAACGCAGCCGCCAAGTTAGTCGATACCGTCGTAACCGAGCTTGAGGCTAACAACTTTTCAGCGATCCCAACTTTGTTTGCTGGCATGAGTGAACCGAAGCGCAGCGCGTTTCGCAAGGAGTACTTAGTCAATCACTCGCTTTACGGTACGGTTCAGACCATCGAAGCATCCATGAGTGAGATCCGCCAAGATCCGATGGCCATGTTTCGGACGAGCCGTAAGCAATTTGAGGGCGCCATTTTGCTCGATCTGGCCGTGGGCAATCGGGATGAAGTCTTGTACGCTCTTCGTCCGGCTGTATCGCATTTTCCGGACCTAGTCCTTCCCATTTTGCAGCAGCGCGAGACGACAAAACTGTTTCCTGCGATCGCCAAGAATTTGATCTCGGACGTTAGTGACGCGTTTCCGGCTTGGGCTCTCTTTGTTGAAAACGGGATTATTCCGATGTCCTGGGATGATCGGACGGTTTCGATGATTTGCCATAGTGGGTTCTCCGCTGATTCAAAATCGATTCCAAAGTTGGCAGAGCAGGATCCCGTTTGGAATGAGATCGTCTATCGCATGTGCGAAGTCGAGAACTGGTTCGTTACCTCCATTATTGACGGTGGTCGCACCGCGTTGGACTTCATCGACCAGCTTAGCAAAACAAAGCAACTCGACAGAGTACGCCTCCTTCGATCTTCCTTGAGCGGGATGCATTTGGTCAAGAATCAAAATCAGACCAAAGCCTGCGAAATGGTTTTTGATTTTCTAGCTCCGACGTTGGACGAAGTAGCGGATTGCCAGGCGGATTTATGCGCGGTCTTGGATCAGGGGAAGCCCGTGAGTTTTTCCTTCGTCTTTGAGAAACTGGACAAGTTGGTCACTGCAAAGCGAATCGACGGGCCGATGGTTTGCGTTTCTGTGGGCGCTGCATTCTCGCGTGCTGGCATCGCGCAATCCACCGCTGCGATTAAACTTTTGCAAGGGGCACTGGACTCGCCTGACACGTTGGATTGTGGTTGCAGTGCATTGGCACAAGCCTTGCTTCACAATAAACGTGAGATCGCCGAACGGGCTTGGAAGGTACTGCTGCCCGCATTGCCCCAAGCGAACCAATCGGTGTTGCATGAGATCGAGCAGGCTAGGCAGATGGTCCAAGGGACGTTGGGGAAAACGATCAGCGACTACTTTGCAAGTTGTGGGCGAACCGATTCCAATTCGCCTACGGATTATCAGGCTGGCTCAATCGCATCATCGGAAACCGAGTTTAGCTGGGAGGAACTCGTATCACAATTGCAGAGTGTTCCTATAGCGGTTCGGCAGTCACTGCATTGCAAAGAGGCTTGCCTCGTTTCGCATCGAGCGCAGCTTCCATTGTCCTTGGATTGGGGAATTCAAAACGCGGCTGTATTGTCAAGCTGTCAAAAACTAAAGCCGATCCAGACGATGGATGAGCTTGTACTGCGCATCGGTCGATTCGGTCACGCGAAAGAAAACGACTTGGAGGAGCCCGAACTCATTCTTGACGGCATTTGCCGATTTCCGAGGGCGATGGATCCACAATTTCAATCCAAAACAGCTGCGATCAAAAAAAATGCGCTAAGTAATTCGGTGACTGGACTTTCGAATCAATGGGGCTACCCAGACTATGCGTTGGTCATCTTAAATTGGCTAGGTGAATCAATCCCTTCCAATCCTGACCGATTCGTTAAGAACCAATTCGACGAGCTAGCCCACTTCGTTGTGGCTGCAGCTATTCCATGGGTAGCGGAGGGGCGGGCGTTTTCATTGACTTCGACACCAACACACCGTGGCGGTTGGATTGATCCGCAAATTTGGTTGGATAGGCTAGAGGCCGCTCAGGTCGCTGGGGATTCCCTTTTGTTGGCCGACATCGAACTGGCCTTATTGAGATTAGCTCCTGATGGGAGGACGACGCCGATTCGCAATGTACAGTTACTTGAGCGAGCGCGCAGGCTGGAAGGTTCTCACGCGTTGATGGTAAGGTTTGTGATGGGTGAATTCATTCCTTGGGAAGAAATGACTGGCTCCAAGCGGCTTTGGATCGCTGCGATTCGGGGGAGAGAGCCGTCGATGGAAATTCCCTCGAGCGCCGCCTTCGCTAAAGGGCTCGGCGACCAACTCGTCCTACAGCCAGCGAAATGGAAGCGGGAATTCAAGAACCAGATTGGGGACTTTTCACGTCCAAAAGCGTGCGTTGTTTCTTTGGATGGTGGGGAGCTTAGGAGATGGAAGCCTACAACAACGGAAACGATTCAACCGGGGAAGCCCATCGACGCTTCGAGCGATCTTGTTGGCAACATTTTTTTAACACGATTCCTCGCCAGTCAAGTTCTCGTAAGAAACGAGTACAACCTTTACCGTAACCAACATCCTCAGCAATTGGATTGGTATTGGAATTCACTGCTCAATAATCTCGTCCTTCGTTCCGCTAAGAAAGACGAGATATTCTCGATGGAAACGACTTCTCCGTGGCTGGAAAGCGAGCGACCGCTGACTCAAGAGTCCGCCATGGCGCTGTGGCTGGCTTCGTTAACCAAGGGGGACAAGTCCAAAGTCTGGCTTCAAGAAGTCTGGTCGCAATTAGTTGAAACGGATCGATTGAACTCACAGTTGCTCCTTCGAACGGCGGGGGAACTGGCTAAGTACGAATGGTGCATGCTCAAGCGGTGGGCGGAGATTCTTGCTCCCGTATCTACGCGTTCAAATCTGCACGCGTGGGAAATCGGTCGGCTTGCACTTGGATTGCTTTGTACGATCGACATCGACCCGAGAGATGCGTTTGGCTTAGTCGAAATCGTTTTACAAGCCCATTCGACTCTAGGTATCGCGGTTACATCCAATGAAAAGATGGCTCTCGATAAATATGCTACAGGGAAAAGTAAGAAGTCGATCCTGGAATTGGTTGCGATCGTAGATAAAGAGGGACCGGAAAAAGTTCGTACTGCCAAACGAAAATTCATGATTCGATTGCAACGCGCACAGCGATGGGCCAATGTTGCTCCCGCAGGTTTCTCACAACCGGTTTCACTTACCTCCGACGAAGTGGATTCTGAGCACATCGAACTTGCCTCGCTATCCTATTCCAAGACAGAATCCTCGGCAAGCGTGGCGGCTACCTCTATCGAAGCGTCCGCTGCCCCTGCGTCTGATCTAGTACCCACGGCGAAATCGGCGGCTGCCCAAACTCGGAAGGCTTTGGCTGGGAAAAGGAGCGAGAAAAAGGCGGTGGAAATTCCACTGGGGCGCTCTCACGACGCGATGCGTTTGTTCCGTTCCTCGATTCCTGGCTTTGCGACCTGTGCCATGTTTGGGTACTACGCTGGAGCGGTGCGAGCCTACGATGAAAGTGTTTCGAAGGGCTATGCCTCGCCCGAGGATCATTACCTAATGTTTCTTTTGCATCACATGGGTTTCAATGTTTCAAGGAGTCCAATCGAGTTTGCTGAACTGTTACAGAAGTCCGCGGAGAAAAATATGAGCGAGACAGGGAGAGAGTGGACGATGGCTTGGCTGGCATCGCTGGCGACCTCGTTTGCAACGGACAACGGGACGTGGATGAAGTCGTTGGTGGATAGCTTGGATCTTGAGATGGAAGTAGGTTATGGAGAGCCAACAGCCTGCGTTATGGCCATCGCAGGGATGGCAACAAGCTCCTTGCGATCATCGCCGCTGAATGTCCCTAACTCGCTGAAGCTTCAGATCGAGAAGGAAAAGAAGCTAAGCCATTTTGTAGATACTTGCGTTTGTATCGAGAACAAAGATACCGCCGCTTTTGTAAAGTGTTTCGAAGACTCTGCCAAGAAGTTAGCCAACGAACTTGGAAGGACGATCAAGGGAGACGAGCGGAGTCCACGTTGGTGGCCATCAGCACTTCTTACCGTCCTTTGGCATTCCGCCAAACACGCAGGCATCGATTGTTCGAAGATCGGGACTCAATACATGGCATTGGTGCCAACAGCTGCAACGCTCGAACTGGCCTCTGAGAATTGCAGTTTGATTCATTTCCCATTGCCAGAGAACAGAGACCAACTCTCGCTCGCACTTCTTGATCGCGTAATGAGCACCGCTGGAGTTAGATACGCTTTACTAAGGCCAAGAGTCGACACAAATCTTCTTGAACCTAACACCACCGATTGGACCATCGTTGTGGATTCTCGTGACGAGCAAGCGTGGAATCGATTGTTTGAAGCACACAATCCCGAGGAGTGCCTGCTCAATGCCGACTTGCAGTTTGAGTCTCTCGCCGATTATCAAGTTGTCTTAGCGGCAATTCCGCAGTATGGCGCAATATTCCGCCGTCTCAATGTCCCGGTTTCTCTTTTGGATCAAATCCTCGAAAAGGCGGAACGACGCGATTTTTATGGAGCGAGCGTCAGTGTAGCAACGCTTGAGGACTCCGTTGGACTCTTGATGCCGATACTCGACGCCTTGTCCAACGACTCCAGAATGTCGAAAGGAAAGATGCAGAACGTAGCGTACTATCGACGTCAGTTGGAGGAGTACAAGAAATGGGTCCTTGGGCTGCTACAAGATGCGAAGAGAGAAATTATTTGGCCTAAGATTCAACTTGTTGCCAAGCAATTAAATGCCGACTCGGCAGTCTCCTCTATCAAATCCTCGTACAAGCCCGGGCCTGTTTGATCGCGTGTCCCGGGAGCCAGTCGGATTTGCGTTTGAAACCGCATGATTGAACCAACTTGCCTATTCGAGTTCTCGAAGAACTCGCATGTTGATGGCGTCCCACTCCTCATCGTCGTCGTTGGTCCCTTTTTCTGTTTCCAGGTACATTGGAAGGGTCTTTAGAGTTTTGTGTTTCAAGACACGTTGAAATCCTTCGCGGCCAATTGTTCCGAGACCGATGTGTTCATGTCGGTCGACACGAGAGCCGCAACCCTTTTTGCTATCATTGAGATGCAACGCTCGGATGGCGCCAAGAACATTTTGCTTCTTCGCTTCTTTTTCCCATTCCTTGAATCCTTCGGCGGTTGAAAAATCGTAGCCAGCTGCGTGGGCGTGGCACGTGTCCAGACAAACACCAACCTGCATGGCCTCGCCCGTTTTATTCAGCAGCCAACCGAGTTGCTCCATGTTCCAGCCAAGATTCGTGCCTTGGCCGGCTGTGTTCTCAAGCAGCAGCCATGCGTTTTTGGGTGCGACTTTTTCGTAGATTTCTTGGATCGCCAAGGCGATGCGTTCGAGGCCAGTTTCGGGAGTTGATTCGACGAAAGAGCCGGGGTGCATCACAACGCCGTCCAAGCCAAGCTGTTCCGTTCGCTGCCATTCAACAATCATCGAATCGATCGATTTCCGCCAAAGCTCGTCTTTGGGTGACGCCAAATTGATGAGATAGGACGAGTGCGACAACGGACGTGTGACACCCGTACGTTTTAGCGATTCTTGAAAGAGGGAACAGTCGCTTTCCGTTATCGGTTTTGCGGCCCATTGATTATTATTCTTGGTCAAAACCTGGACAGGTTTGCAAGGCCATTGCCTTGGTTGTGAGACAAAGAGCTGGACGCAATCAAAACCAAGCCTCGAAGCCTCTTCGACCGCGTTGAAGTATCCACCCGAAATGCTCATGTGAGCGCCTAAAAGAACCGACACGTTTTCCCCTTTTTCAAAAATGACGTTTGTAAGTTAAAATCCACTTGGTCGCTAGGGAGTAATTAACCCGCGTTGCCCATTGCTCACTGTACCTCGATTCAGTGGGCAATGGGTGGCGGCGACCTTCAACACAAAATCGAGGTATCAAATGGAAATTCGCCAACGGCTCCAAGTGCTTTTAGCATCGTTTGAAAAAAAGTCATTCGATGGGGTCTTGATCAATGTAGTTCTGATCTCAGGGATTCCAGAACTAGTCGTGTTTCCAACCGCCGAGGAGTTTGACCCGCACGAACACCGAATCCAGTTTTTACGACAACAATGGGTCATCGAAGCATGTCGAGAGCTCGAGTCATTACTTGCGATTGTCAAACCGGATGTGTCTTTTCCAAGCTATATCCTTGATGGTGGTCGCGATTTCTATTTTGATTTTAGAGAGAATCCAATTGCATCCAATACATGGGCAACGACACGATGGACAAAAGACATTATCACTCATGCAGTTGACGAACTACTGAAAGCCGACCCGCAACAAGAAAAACAAAACGAAGTGAATTCGAACTTGAGCGCGTTGGCCCAACTCCAAGAATTGCAAAATCTTGCGTCTAAAATCAGTTGGACGATAACGCATTCACTCGGAAAGTTGCCTGGGTACTTCGCACATTCAGAACCGTTTTTGTCTGTTCCAAAAGACGATACCGCTTGGCTTAAATGGCGAGTGCGTATTTTCGAGGATACGCGGGAGTGGGATCAAAGCATCGGTGCGCTTCGGGCGAAACTCGCTGAGCAAAAAAACACCTTATCGGATGCGATTCTGGACATCGTCGGTCAAAGCAACTTTAAGTATGCGAAAACGTTACTTTCCAAATCACATGAGCATTTTGTCAAAGCGTTTTTGCCCGAACCAAGTGCTAGGGTATGGAATGAAAAAAGCCGAGATGTTGAGTGGCTCGATGATGGCTTTTTGCAATGCGGTCCTGAAATTCTGCGAGCTGGAATATCAACCGAAATGACGAGTTTTTGCCAAAGTGTTTTGCAGTCAAGTGACTTGATGGACTGCCATTGCAAACCGTCTTTGGGAAACAGTTCTCAATCTAAATTGCAGATCTTCTTAGCATCGCTAGAGCAAAGAGTTTCGGAAGAGTTTGACGCAGCGAAAAAACTTGCGATGCAAAATCCATCGCCTGCGACAACGCCATCCCCGCCGAAAAACTGGCCTGATGGTTTGGTTGCCAGGAGCGTTTTGGTCAACGGGAAAAGCCCAAAGACGCAAGGGCTCTTAAATATCAGCGATAGCCGTCTATCGCAACTGATCACGGCAGGTAAGTTTCCAGAAGCTGTCAAGAGACCTGGAAAGCAGCACTTCGAAGTCGCCTTAGTCAACGCTGCCCTTGTGGATCTAGGCTTTCAAACGATTTAGTTTGTTTAGTTAGTTTAGTTCGTTTAGCGCGGGTGGTTAGCGACTCGCCATATATCGCAAGTACTGCAAAGATTCGCTCAGTGTTATTTGTTTTCGAACAAGGAGCTGAGCAATGTCTGATCATGAGCAGAACGCAGCGGTTGCGATTTTTGAAAATGATGATGATTTGATCCATCAAGAAAATCTCTTTCCACTGCCTGATGCAGTTGAAAAGGCGACCGGTATTCGGCCGCATCTTAGCACGTGTTTACGGTGGGCAAAAACCGACCGGTTCGGAGTTAGGCTTTCTTCAAGGATGCTTGGAGGCAGACGGCTCACAAGCCCGGAAGCCGTTCTCAGGTATATGGATGAACTCACCAAAGCGAAGGACCGCAAATAGTGGTCGCTTCTTCTATGTCCAGCAAATCAATCGAACTGCTTGCTGCGTTGATTCTGGACATCCAAATACAGCAAGCATCCACCCAGCTAAAGGAAAAGTCCCATGAAGAAAAAACTAAAAGCTCAACTCGCAAAACTGAAAGCCCTCGACGTCAGCAATATGTCAGCCGGTGAGCAACAGCGACATCGGTCTCGCATTACTGAGCTGGAGACAAAACTCGCTTGGTTGCGCAAGTGTGATGAGATGGCCAAGAAGTTGAACACCGATCGAGAGATTCACGAGCAATCGATTGAGACAACGTTTTTCCCTAAACCAAGCTTGAACTAGAAAAGGCAAACACATGATCGCATTTTTACATTTCGCCGCAGCTCAGTATTTCGAAGCCGTCACACCAGCGCCAAAGGTGCCAAGCTGCGAGCCAGAGCGATGCCAGTGCGGGCTTTGCGCGGATTGTCCAGCGACTTGCCAGTGCGATGAATGCCAGGCAGTACGCAACGAAAAAAGCCTGCAGGATTAACACCCACAGGCTTTTTTCAAGAATCACATTTCTAGGCAGTTGGCACGACCGCAAATCAACCCACTGCAACACAAACGACAGGAAATCAAATGATAACGGACTACGCACCTACGGGCAATCTTGCCTATCGGCATTTTCGACCGAGAGAAGAAAGGCGCCCAGCGCCAAACGAGCCAGGAACGCTAATGCAGCAGTTTCTAGCTATCGACCTCTATTTGTCCGCTCAGCAGGAAGAGCGACGCACAGGGACAGCAGCAAGACGGCTCTGGACGGTTTGCCACTGCCTAGCAACGGATCGCCCTATCCACTGCGAGGTGCGATCGTGAACAAGGATCAAATCACACGGCAACACTTTGAAACGAGTAGGGCGCTTGATTTCCTATCTCGGAAAGAACTAACGGCTCAGACTGGACACCAAGTTCGCGAATGGCCATTAGTCTGCCTGAAAGAGTTGCTTGACAATGCTCTGGACGCATGCGAGGAGTCAGGCGTCGCGCCGGACATTGAGATCGCAGTGGATGAAACTACGTTAACCGTACGCGATAACGGTCCTGGAATTCCGGCAGGCGTTATTGAGTCTGTTCTGGACTTCACGATTCGCGTATCCAGTCGGGAAGCATACGTTTCACCATGCCGCGGTGCGCAAGGGAATGCACTCAAAACACTGGTCGCAATGCCGTTTGTTTTGGCTGGTCACGGAACAGTGGTTATTGAGTCGCATGGAATACGACACGAAATCTCCATCACAGTTGATCGAATTCGACAAACGCCAAAAGTGGAGCATTTGCAAAGCGATTCCAGCATTGTCCAAGGAACTAAAATCACTGTCGATTGGCCAGATTTAGCAAGGTTAAACGGGATCGATGAAAAGTCGCGAATCTTACAAAACGGCTCAAAGTCGGACGATTCAGCAAGCTTAATCCTCGCCTCTGCAAAGGACCGATTTTTACAAATTGCGGAAGACTACACTTGGCTAAACCCTCACTTATCGCTCAAAGTCCAGTGGGGCGATGACGGTTTCAGTATCGTGGCATCCAATCCAACTTGGGAAAAATGGAAGCCATCGAACCCAACGGACTCGCACTGGTACACGGTGGAAGATTTCGAAAGGTTGGTTGCTGCGAACATCTGTCACAAGGACAGGCTGGTTCGTGAATTCGTTTGCGAGTTTCGCGGACTGTCAGGAACAGCCAAACAAAAAAAGGTTCTTGAATCGGTTGGATTGGCAAGAACGAAGTTGTCTGAGTTGGTGCTCAATGGCGAGATCAACAAAGGCTTAGTCTCCAGGCTTCTATCGGCCATTAAGAGCGAGACAGCGCCAGTGAAATCACCAGCGTTGGGGATTATTGGAAAGGAACATCTTGTTTCGAGATGCGAAGCGGTTGGTGGCGATCCAAAATCATTCAACTACAAAAAGGTAGTTAATACCGGCGATGGGATGCCTTGGGTGCTAGAGACTTGTTTTGCGTACTGCCCAAGCGAACAACGCTCACGACGCATAATCACTGGAGTTAACTGGTCGCCCGGGATTCTTAACCCATTTCGTCAGCTTGGCAAAATTGGGAAGTCACTCGATTCGATTCTTGAGAATCAGAGGGTAGGGAAGGACGAACCGACCGTGTTCGTTTTGCATATCGCTTGTCCGAAAATCACTTACGCGGATCGTGGCAAATCATCCGTAATCGTGGAGCAATAACATGGATGCAAATTCAATAATTGATGCGGTGGAATCCGTTACAAAAGGCTGGGCGAAACAACGTAAGGCTGAGGAGCGAAGTTCCAACTCGCGAAGCCGTCGGATGTACTACTATTCCGACCGAGTCAACTTTACAGAGATTGCCGACCAGATACTCCCCGATGCTTATGCTTTCGCGTCAGGCAATGGAAAGTATACGGTCAGTCAACGCCAACTTTACTACGCTAGCCGCGATGGGTTCAGAGAGGCGACTGGGCGTGAGATCGAATACAGTTACTTTGCCCAAACCATATTGCGGCAGTATCTAAATCGAAATGATGTGGATTGGAAGATAACTGCAGATCCGCGTGGAACGTTCACGATTCCAAACGCTAGTCACATAAAGCGAATTCCGGTTGGGACGATAAGCATTGATGAGTATTTGCAGCGAGATCGGAACCGAGGCGATACTCTTGAAGGAATTAACGTTTCCCTGCCTAAAGAGTGGCCATCGATTGCGGAAGGGCAGCGATATGGAGCTGTGCTGTACATCGAAAAGGAGGGATTCGAGCCACTGCTCAACGAAGCAAAAATTGCGGAACGATTCGACCTTGCTATCCTATCTTGCAAAGGCCAAAGCGTTGTTGCAGCTAGAAAACTGGTCGACCATGTTTGCGCACAGAACGGTGAGGTTCCGCTGTTTGTCGTGCATGATTTCGACAAGTATGGTTTTGAGATCGCAGAGTGTTTAACGACCGAATCGATTTGGGCAGAGCAGACCGACCGCGTTGCATATCACTTCAAAAACAAAGTCAACGTTACAGATTTTGGACTGCGACTTGTGGACGCGATGAAGTACGAGCTCGCCTCTGAAAGGTGCAAGCCAACCAGCGGAACGGATGGCATGACCAAGGAAGAGCGGGACTTCATGCGTACTGGTCGCCGCGTTGAGTTGAACGCATTCACAGCGCCTCAGTTTGTGGAATGGCTTGAAGGAAAGTTAAAGGAACATCTTCCTCAAAGGCTGATTCCAACGGATGACGAGATTCTTGAACGAGCATATCGGAGAGCGCTTGCTGTCTCGAAAATCAATCAAGAACTTGCGAACATCCGAGCGGACGCAATTGACAACGCCGCCGAAGCTACGATTCCAAAGTCGTTGCGAAAGAAGATCAAAGCGGAAATGAAATCGGGGGCGACTTGGGATAGGGCAGTGTATGCGATTGCTGAGCGACAAGGAGGTGCGGAATGAGCTATCCCAATCGGGAACCGTTCTACGCTCACAAACTAACGCGTCTGCTCTTCAAGTCGTGCGCGGCTCAGTCGCTTGGACAAGATGCTGTCTTGCTCGTGATTCATATCGCACACACGGAGGACGCAGCTAAGTACCAAGGACCGGTCAGATTTTGGAATTCTCAACTCAACGAAGTACTTGGATTCCGAAGTCCGAAAAGCTTGAACAACGCTCGACACAGGGCAATTGAAGGCGGTTGGCTTAAATATGAGCGAAGCCACGACAGAGCAGTTGGCAGCTATTGGACGACGATTCCCAGCAGAGTCTCGAGGTTCAATGACGAGCCAATTGAACCTTGCGGAACTGTTCCAAGTACGGAACGGGAAGCGGAACAGGAAACAGATTTGCGGGTCGTTTTGGGAACGGGAAGCGGAACAGGAAGCGGAACGGGAAACGACCTCCTTTCTATACCTATACCTATACCTAATAAACACACCGACGAAAAATCGTCTGAGTCTGTTTCAGCGAAAGACAAGAATCGCAAAACGCAGGCAGCGAAGGTGGCAGGGTTCGACCAGTGGTATGCCGCGTACCCAAAGAAGGTAGCGAAGGGGGCAGCAGAAAAAGCCTACCCCAAGGCAATCGCAGAAATCCAAAGAGCGGAACGAACTAACGCAGACCAAGCGGAAGTTCTGCTACTCCAATGGACTCAAGAGCGATTGGTAAGTCTGACAGCGTTGGAAAGTCGGTACCGACCGAATCCAGCGACATGGCTAAACGCAAAACGCTATCGGGATGAAATCGGCGCGACACGAAATGACGAGCGGGACGAGTACGAAGACTTCACAAGCAAGGGACAGAAAAGAGCATGAGTGAACAAACGGTACATCACGAACGCGCTCTAGTCGGGCTGGTCCTTATCGACCCATCAACGATTGACAGAACCGAAATCGAATTGGGTTCATACTCGTGGACAGACGACACTTGCCGGTCTCTCTGGCCGATCCTCATCGACATGAGGCGGAAAGGCGATCCAATCGCAGATACTCGCTCAGTGGCGATGCTTGCTAAGTCAGTTGGCGTTTCGGTGGCTGAAGTCGCTCGACTCGCCACAAACGATGCTGGCTTGGTTGGACACGATGCCTATCACTTGTCATTCCTGACAGAGGACTTGGAACGCTCGAGATTGCTACGCATAGCTGCAGAGATTCAAAATAGGGTCGGGAATCCAAAAGACAGTCCTAACGACATTCAGGAATGGGTCACTAAGCAGCTTTACGCGTCCGGTGCCAAGACGAACACCAAAAACGCCGGCTCGCTAATGCTGGAAGTTATCGAGCAATCCAAGCAGAAAAAACCCGCGGTGACAGTCCAGACTGGTTTGCACGACTTGGACCGCTGTATCGGTGGGTTCCGTCCAGGGCAGTTGGTTATTCTGGCCGCTCGTCCAAGCGTTGGAAAGTCTGCTCTTGCTGCACAAATCGCGACGACAGCAGCAAAGGAATCGCATAGCGTTCTGTTTGTCTCTCTGGAGATGACGAGCCACGAAACCGTTTCTAGAGCGTTGGCAATGGAGACCGGGGTCGATATGCGTCGTATCCTTGACGGCGAGCTGGCTAGCCATGAAATACAAAAGGCCGAACAAATCGCGACCGCTTACAAATCTATTCCGCTCCTCATCGAAGATAGGCGTGGGCTGAATATCGACCGCTTGTCGATGCTGGTTCGCTCCACAGCGGCGAGGAACAAGTTAGGGCTGGTAGTGGTCGACTATCTTGGATTGATTGCAGGCGACCGTAGAAAGCCGCGATGGGAATCAGTCAGCGAAATATCGAACCATTTGAAAACGTTGGCGCAAACTGAATCGATTCCAGTTCTCGCACTTTGCCAACTCAGTCGAGACTCGGAAGGGGAGGTTCCAAAGTTGTCTCATCTCCGAGATTCTGGAGCCATTGAACAAGATGCCGACATTGTTTTGCTACTCCATCGCGAAAAGCGAAATGCTGTTGAGGCTGAACTCTTCATTGCCAAGAATCGAAATGGACCGATTGCGAGGATTCAATTGGAATACAATGCCAAGCGTTTTGAATTCGAGTCACCACTTGGACAGTTTGAAGGAGACTTCAAGTGACAAGTCGGACTATTACGCTAACCATCGCTATGCCGTCCAGTATGCCACCGAACGAGCCAAGCGGATTCCAGCGGCTGCGTAAGCTGTTGAAGTGTTTGCTTCGAAGCTATGGCTTGCGATGCATCGACATCACGGAACAAGGAAAGCCATCGGAAGACAAGGAGGTCACACGATGACCGAGCACAACGAAAAAATCGCGATGATTGCACAAGCTCCCCAAACCCCTCCAGCAAGTCACCGGACGGACGGACTATGTCTACCAATTTCGGGCGGTACCGTCGCATTCAATAAGCCGCTTACCCTGGAAGTACCTTTGCTGATAGGGGGGCGTAAAGGTGCCACACTAGGATCACAACTTTGCAATGCAATGCACTTACCATTAGAATCATTTATCGTAAAAGGTGCCACACCTACCCCCTATGGTCTAAGCTACCTTATGGGTTTGAGCCACCCAGTACGGTTGAAAACATCCCAAATAATCTCACATATAGTCCGGCGTTTAGCTGTGTTGTTGGGGTAAAGGGGCGGTGCGTAAAGCTTGCAACATTAGCCGATTTGGGCGAGGTGGCTTCATGAGGATCGCAGACGATTGCAATCAATGCTTGGCGGGAAAAGCGAAGGTTTACGCGACGATCAAGGGCACTGAGTACGTTACGCGTTATCGACGTTGCAGTTCTTGTGGAGAGACTTCAAAAACAATCGCGAAAATATTCTTGTCTAGTAAACAGCCAGTTGGCATCGATAGCGACATCGCCACAATTGAGTCATCGATTTCAATCAATCACTCAACGCAGGAATAACACGATGGCAATCATCTCAGGACTACTCGACAAGATACGATCGAAGAAAAGGCAACTGGAGTTAAGCCGAGCCGACCAGTATCTTCAAACGATTCGTGACATGGCATCGGGCAAAGAACTTGACGCCGACGAAGTTGCTGAAATTCTGGACGCACTCAGTAAGACCGAGAGAGATTTCGAGCTTGATGTTGAAAAAATGGAACAGCGTTTTGTTGAAGCTGGCCAGCTGAAAGAAAAAGAGGCGTTGGAACGAACTATTCCAACATTGACGCGCAATCTAGAGTTAGCCAGCGAAGCACTGGAGGCAGCATATCGCAAGCTTCAACCATCGGTTGAATTTGCTTCTCAACAACTTAGATCGGCAGAGAATAGACAACTACTGTTCCACGGTATTGAAGGCAAACTTGTGTCGTCTTGCATGGATCAAAGTTTGCTCACTCGCGAAAAAGAACTGATATCGCAACGGGCTGAATTGCACAGCAAGCGAACGCCATTGCAATCCGACCTGCGTACCGCACAGGCAATTATTCGCAATTGCGAAATTAGCTTTGAAAGCCTGAAACACCAATCGAAAAAGAACCCAAACTACAAGCCAGAGCAATCCGACATCCGATCAAAAGAGCGCAGTTGTGCAGATGAGTTAGCAAGGCAAAAACCATATGCAGAACAACTAGAGGCAGCCATCGCAAAAATCGATGAAGAGCTAGAGCCAATCAATCGCGAACTTGCCGACATTAACAAACAAAAGTTGGTGCCGTAGGTTATGGAAGATTGGCTACCAAAATCCGATGAGTTGATACGCAAGATCGCGGCCGATGACCTCGTTGGCCGCGGTTGCTACATCGTCAATTTCTCGGAGGTTGAAGCCTACGAACCAAGGCTACGCGGTGGGCGAGTAGCAGGTTGGACAAGTCCGATTATGGATTTGATACTTGCGGACTGGTTAACCAAGCAACGCAGATGGACAGGACGAGGTTTTGCGACCATCTTGCACGCTGACTTATTGCCACGATGGATGGACTATGCTGGTGCGGTGCTACATGAGTTTGGGCACTACCTCACTCTTCCACCCCATGAAGATTGCGACGAAATTGTAAACAGATCGCAAACAGTAATTGGCTGGCTTCCATTGCAGTGGGCAGAAAGAAAACACGAACCGCCTCCTGTTTCGATGGGTGTTCAACTCCCTCGTTGGCATGACCACGAAGCCGATTTTGTGCGAGCTTGTTGCCATCTTGCATATCGAGCACAGCACAGCGTTTATATCCGGCCAGAGCATTTGCGGTTCATTGGTCCATACCATTCCTGTATCGTCCATGAGGATCATTTCATGCAGGCACTTGGCGAAGAACTCGAGCAAACAGGATCAATCCGAGAGATCCTGCAAACACCCACACCAGAACTCTTTGTCCGACTTTGGAAGTATGCAATTGAGGCAAACCAATGACGCAAGCAAAAACGACTGACTACCAATTTCTATGCGATGTGGCTAACAGGATCATTTGGCCGTTAATTCATGCCAGGACCGTGAAACGAGCGGCAGCCAAGACCAAACCTTCACAAGTCCGCCTTGCATCGGAATTACCCTTCGACCATCCAGAGTTTGGAAAGACGTTGCTTGACCTAGCTGGCATGCAGTTTCGACCACATTCGAAAGGACGGGTGCCATTGGTGTTCGGCAGCACTGACACAGTTCGCAGCATCGTAGGAAGCGTTTTGGCGTTATTTACCAGCGAACGGGTGTTGTACGGGCAGGTTCAGTTTGCGAGCGATGTTAAGGCACTAGAGATTGCGGCAAAGTGGAACGCAGGAGAGTTAAGCCATGAGGTGACTATGGAATTCTCAATCAACTCAGGAGCCCGCGTTGCAGCAGGCAAAACTTACTTTGGATTCACAGGACCTTTTTTAGTTGCAAACGAATGGTCACCCATTGCCGTCAAAATTGCAGCGAACCAATAAACGCATGTTGTCCCGACCCCGTTACCGGGACGATGTGCGGAGCCAGTCCAGCTTACCCGTTAGCTGGCTGGCTTATTTTGATAATACATGAAGCCAGGGAATGAACTTCAAAAACTTGTTCGATGAACGCGTTCAGAAACTACGAGAGCAGATTGCCGAATGCGTCGATGATTGCAATAACTTAAAGAAAGAAACGACCGGAGAAGATCATGAGTGAAAATCGATTCCTGCAGGGAAGCTCAGAGCAACATCATTACGAAACATGGATCAATAGCCCCAACTTTGAAGCCGAGTTAGCGGAAGTACTCAAAGGCAATCCGAACTTCGACCAAAGCTTACAACTACAACCACAACCACAACCCGTAACACAGGAGCAAAGTAACGATGACAATTCACAGCGTAACACCAGCTTGGTCTAGACTAGGTAGCAGCGATTCGACCGAAGATGGACAACGATATCAAATCACTCGCTCAACTGGCCTGCAGGTATTGCACGATTACGATACGGAAGAGGAGGAGATTCTGGCTGACAGCAGAGTTACGCAGCTTGGTGATAGATACAAAACAACCTTTGCGGTTTGCAAGAAGCGAAACGTTAGCAAGATCGGTCTCATCTTCTCTATCGTTGCTTGTGAGTACAGCGGCGAAATCGGTCCAGGCGGTCAAGACGACACCCCACTAAACAAACCGCTTGAGTACAAATGGAGCGCCGTTTCATCGACCGAGCCGATTGACCTTGACGCTAGAGGAAGACCAATTGTTACGCCCAACGGTGAGCAAATCAACGGGATAACAAAAACGATAAACGACAGTGTTTTGACATTCAAAAAGAACTTCGAAACGTTTTCGAATTATACCAAGCAAGCGTATTTGGATTCAGTCAATTCGGATGTAATAAGCATTGGTCCGGATACGCTACTTCCTGGTACTGGCAAGCTGATGACGTGCGAAGCAACACCCATGAAGTTCAAAGATTTTGAATACTACGAAGTATCTGGAACCATTCAATTTAGATACCCATACAACACGACTCCAGCAAAGGCTTGGTGGAGTAGGACACGACTGGAAGGATTTTACGAGCGACTTGGGCCAGAAGTTTCATTTAGCGGTGGTGGCAGCGGTACTGGCGCCGAGGCGGTTGCATACGCTACAGATGCAGGCGTCTTGACGGGGATTTTCGTAACGAATCCAGGCAGCGGATACACAAGCGACCCAACAGTGAGCGTATCGGTTGGATCAGGAGCGACATTTACGGTCACGCGAGGATTCGAATACGGTCAACAGATCGCGGCTGTCGGAGTTTCTAGCGGTGGAACTGGTTACAAAGTTCGAATCGTTCATGCAGCGAATGAGGGTCAGCCAGTAGTCAAACCAGTTCTTCTAAAAGCAAACGGATTCCGAGAAAAGAACCCGGCTAACGCAGTTTGGAAAGAAACAGAAAAGTATCTGCCTTTGCCTTACTCAGTACTTGGGTTTGATTGATGCTGAGTAGCATGTTCGAAGTCAGTCTTCGCAAGCGAGCTCCGGCCGTCGTAAAAGAGCCAGAGCCAGAAGAGCCAATGGACAATCCCGAACTTCCATCGACGTCTTGTCCGCATCCGGTTGGATCACCAGAGCGGATTGAAACGTATCGCAGGCGGGTTGAACTTGGAGTGCATTTGTACCATCCGAGCGATTCCAGGGTTATTTTGGTGCGGTAGTGCCCCCTGTCGTCAAGGTACTTCGGAGGCATTGCTCAATATCGATTGCGACGGCACGCCGAAAATTACGTCAGAAAGTTAGTGCGTTAGGACGCAGCGTTTAGGGTAAAGGGACGTTGCGCGATGGCCCCCCATGCTATCTAGGTTCCTTCGGTCGCTTCTGCCTATCCAATGCGACTGCAAGCCCGAAACAATGTGAACTGTGAAAGACGACTGAAAACAAAAAACTACGCAGCGGGGAAGGGGAACTTATGCGATAGCAGTAATTTGTCGACATTTTTTTGACATAGGGTGGGGATTCGAACCCTCCCCAAATTTCGCAGGGAATAACGCCAAGCGCGTCGCGCCATGCGTCGCGCCATGCTACACAGGGGAATTGAACCCCCCCAAGAAATCGACGTCACCTATCTTGACGAGCTAAACACCAGTCCGCTATTGTTTCACCAGTAAACAAAATTGGCCCCCGCGATGTGTCTAGCATCCGGAGGCCGTGGTCCTAACTCCAGGAAGAGTCAGAACGATGGTTATTCTATCCGCAAATCTGCGCCCGCAGAATCTCAAACAGCGTTTTCGCTATCTTCCAAGTTCAGACCAGAACACCCAATCCGCCTAATCGGCACCATCGGTATCGTCGTGAACCCGTGGTGGTTCCGATGCAATGCTTTCAACGGGTTGGAGTAACTGGTTATGCGTAGAACTTACGACAAAGGTTCGCAACGAGCCATCAAGCAGCTCTTTAGAAATGCGATCAAAGCAGTGAATCAGGGTTTGATTTGCGATCCAGGCGACTTAGGTATCGTCGCTAACGAATTGGAGTCGCTCGTCGGTGAACTTGCTGAAAAGGGATTCGAGGACCCAGAGGACGCAGTGGTTTGGTTTCAATCGCCCGCTGAATCGACAGTGCCAGAGTTGATAGCGTTGCTAGAGGAAGGTGTTTGGGAAACAGTGGAAGCGGTGGCATGATGCAAACCAAAGAAACTACCAAAGCACTCACAGCGACGCGCACGGCTTTTGAAAAGCTGATCGCAACAGTCGACACCAATGATCACTACGCATTGGCAAAGCTTGGAACGATTCTTTCTGAGCTAAAGAACGCACAATCCGAACTCAACGAACTCACAGGAAACTAGATCATGGCAAGAACAAAGAAACTCAAGCTTAGCGACAAGAAACTTATCAAGCAACTTTTGCAAACAGCGATCACTCTCATCGACAAAAAGGAGATCACGGACTTTTACCAATTGGGACTTGTTGCAGGCCATTTAGAATTCCTCGCAGCAAGCGGGCAAGGTGGGGACAGAGAACCGTTCACTTATGGACAAAACGGAGACGTTCAAATGCCAGACATTGCCGAAAAGCTTCAAGCTGGTTGCGACGAGAGTCTTGTTGATATGTTTGACGAGACAATCCCAGACCGTGAAAAATGGTGGTTTCGTCATTTGTTCGCGCATCTCTACGGTGAGGAAAACGCGATTCCTGAAATGAAGGTATCGGACTTGCTCGCTGACATGAACGACATTGTCGCGAAATTTCCAAAGCATGAACCGGCAGCGGTTTAGCGATCGCAGTCGACACGGAATCAAGCTCGTCAGGAATGGCGGGCTTTTTTCGTTTCCACAAAGGACACTACTATTGATTGAGCGATTCTAATTCTCGCTTCCTGGACCGCTCATCAGTTCCAATCTTGTTGATCTGCATCGCCAAATCGGAAAAGCGGCAGTAATCCACTATCGAAAAAATAAGGCAACCAATGACGATTGGAATGCATCCAAATCCAACAGAAGACCAAGGCTGTTGCGCGATTTTGCTGTCGTCTAGTAGTAACGATGAACAAAGCTGCAAGACAACAGCAAACACTATCCCAGAAATCAGCCTAAAGTTTGTCGTTGCTTTTCGTTCTGTGGCCTCACGATACAGTCTTTCGCGAACATAGGACCGTAAGCCCTCGTCAAATTTGATGTCCGCGACCGTTTTCATTGCTGCAAAGCAAGCAGCATGAAGTACGCCGAGTGAAATGGCAATATTCGAAAACAGGGACTTCTCAAAAGATCCGGAAACTCCGAAGTACCGCGCGTAATGATCGATGCCATATCCGATAAGCAGACATAGCAGATAAAAGGCAATTCGCTTGCTCCATTCAGAAATCGAATTCATTCCGACAAAACCCTCTGATTTGTCACTAAATCTGTCAACCACGCATGAACTGCTAGCCAAAGTTCCTCCCGTTTAGGTAAACCGTTTTCGTTTGTTGCGACCGCAACTGGATGCTTAAGTTTAAGCTGGTCCTTCGTAATAGTCGCCCCCCCCACAGTCTGAATCGAGTAATCCAGTTCGTGGTCAACATGCCTCAACTGATTTGAGATTTGGTCCAGGAAAGTCGTCGGGTCGTCTTTCTTTCGTCTGTTCCACTTAACCTCAAGTTTTACCATTAGTCCTCAATCAAGCGAAGCTTGTTTGAGGTTTCTTGACGATTTCATAAAAAAACCTGAAACCTCCTGGTGTTTTTGCGGTTTAACGTAGTAACAACACAAACGTTTTATCGCTAGCACGGAGGATTTCAGGTGAAGACCAG
>JANPHB010000135.1:0-2717 GCA_031424235.1 Pirellula sp. | reverse complement strand
CAGAAATACAAGGAAGGCGATTTTGAGCGAAACTGCTTAACTTGTCATGCAGGCCTGAATGAGAACGAGGACGATAACAGTCGAGAAGTTAAGTTAGATCTTGAGTTTGGTGTTCGATGCGAATCCTGTCATGGCCCGGGGGTCTGAGTACACAAAACGAGAACATCATCAACAAACTTCCTGGCGTGCGAGGACGCCTGAGGCGAAATCGGAGTTATGAATGTGGGACTTGACCTCCCCGTCTACGGCTGCCGCAGTATGCCTAAGTTGCCATCTGGGAATCATCGCCGAAAATCGCTTCGTGACCCACGAGATGTACGTCGCTGGCCACCCAGTTTTGCCGCCCTTTAATCTAGAAGTTTTCCTCAATGCCATGCCTCGCCATTGGCGAACTCTTCAAGAAAAACCGACTTTCGAAAAGCAGTCAGAATACTACCTGGCTCACTTCGATATCAAAGGGAACTCGGACGAGATTCGAACAACGATCAAAGCGAGCTATGATAAGACTCGACGGAGCATGATCGGTGGCCTTGTAGCAAACGATGTCGGCCTTGATCTCATTCACCAAGGGGCCGCAAAAATAGAGACTTGGGGAGACTACTCAAACTACAATTGCATGGGTTGCCACCAGGAGATAAAGAAAAACAGCACAACCGTCCGGCTAGAATCGCGAATCCCTGGTCGTCCGTTTCCCTCAAACTGGCAAACGCTTGACTATCCGAAAGTCCACGCTTCCAGTCCAGAAACGCACGACATTCTCAGACGTGAGTTATTTGCGTCCTTTAACTCGGTTCCCTTCGGAGACGCACAGCGAATCAATCAGTTACGAGATCGGCAGCGGCAATCGTTTGGGGAGCGATTCCTAGATCGTCGCAAGATGGAACGGCAAGTCATGTCAAAAGAGGACGTGTTGCAATGGCTGCAGTTTTTGACGGAGAGTCGCCAGGATTCCATGAATGATTTTTGGGTTGCAAGGCAGACCGCTTGGATGGTTTGTGTGGCGATCGACGAGTTGGTGGAACACAAAGTTATCGCGTTAGAGGCGGTCGATGCGACGAAAAAAGAACTTCAAAAGTTGCTGCGACTTGAGCTTCGGATTGAACAAGAAGCAAGCGTCTTGGACTCACAGAAAGAAATTTTGGAAACGGCAAATCGATTCGATTCTGCTCGATGCGCCGAACTGGTCCAAGCACTCGTGCAAACCACAATCAAATCTCGATAATCACGCAGGACGTCACTTAGATTCTGGCAAGTTCCTATCGGTAACCGGGAAAATCCAATTCAAGCTGACTTGTGACTTCAAAAGGTTCCAAAGGCAAATAGTTGGACAAAACGAAGTCGTAAGTACTCGCGATGGCATGTTTCGTAGCGCTCTGCGAAATTCGATTTGAAGAGTTGGTATCCGATATCGATGCGATACCCATTCTAATGCCAAGTGGATTCGAATTGGCGTCTTTCTGATAAATGCCCCTCTTTCGAAATCTGTCATCGCTCAGTAAGAGCATCCCGTCTTTGGCTATGTGCGTATCGGTTGCCTGTAAAGCAAAGACCAAAGTCCTTGAAAAGTGAGCTTCACCTTCCCCATTTCCTCGCTCATTCAGAAAATTGATAATGACCAGAACATCCAACGGCCCAACCGAATTGTCGCCAATCGTATCGATGTAATTGAAATCGATTGGTATCGTATTGGATATTGGATTTGCGAGTGGCCCAGTCCCGCGGCTGTTGATGAAATTAATGACGGTTAGGACATCCAAAGGACTTACATCTCCAGAGAAATCAACGTCCAAGGGAGAATACGGATTATGAAAAGGACGATCGTTTTGAATCGCAATAGATGAAGTCCCTTGTTTGAGTACGTGCAGGAAAGTACCGGAAACAAATTTTGGTTCGAAAACTTTCCAACCTGGATCAAAAGAGACAATGTCGTCAGCATCGTGCTGTATTCTAAGCTCAGACGCTCCACCCAACCGTTGAACGTTTGCTAAATTGAGTTTGAGGGAGTTTGCGCCAGTACCACGAATGTCTATTTTCTCGACGTCCACGATTGCGTCCGCGCGAGGGGTCAAATCCAAATTGAATCCAGTGGCTGTGAATTGCAAACGATCGGCTCCGGAATTCCCAGCTAGGCTTAGTTTCGCTAGATTGCTTGGCGCAATATCTCTAACGAGGAATGTGTCGTCCCCAGTACTTCCCTGCAACCGGAATGTATTAGCCTCTGATCTATTGCTACGAAAAACAACGTTGCCGCTGGTAGTAAGTGAAATCTGGCTTGAACCATTACCAATTTCAACGGTACTCGAGATGGGCAATTGAAACAGCATGTCGGTTGGACTCGCTGAACTAGAAAGTTGAAGCATCACGTCTTCTACCTCGCCGTCTGCCGCTACGCCTGTAGGAAGTAGTCCGCCCGGAGTGCTCAAGCGGAAGCGAGCATATGCGTTGCCAGACGGCAGACCACTTGGCACACCAAAACTAACTAAATTGACCCCTTTGAGGACAGCCAATGAGTTCGCAATTTTTTCGCCAACATCATCCCAATCGCCGTCTCGATTGAAGTCGATCCATGCATCCAATTGTAAGCGTTCACGACAACCAGTGTGATTTTGCGTAGCGGCGCGGGGGGCCGCATGGTGAGGGCTACGTTTGGCGAGCGCGCTTTGCTTTCGCATCCAGCAGGCGTTTTGCTCGGTCGTACTGCTTCCGCTCCGCTTTGT
>JANPHB010000134.1:0-7380 GCA_031424235.1 Pirellula sp. | reverse complement strand
CCAGCTATCGGCATCGCAAATTACAGCACAAAGCGTCACGAATATCAGTTCCATCAAGGGATAGTTCGCACCGCGATTGACCCGTGGGTCCTCGATAAATTGAAAGTGTTTGTAAGTTTGGGTAACAAACGCATTGACCATACCGCACATCCGATGCAAAAAAGAATCCTGAAACGGCTACCCGAACGTGGGGTACCCGCCCAACCTCCTACTGCAATCATTGGTCCATTCGGAAATTAACGTGCGATTGCCGTGCCCCCACATTAAGGCCAACAGAAACGTTGGAGTGATTGCCCCATGTCAACTCAACGCTTGAATTGCCGGTAATCAGCCGAAGCCGCCATTTCGCGGCAAGTGCGTCCCAATTTAGATCTTAATATCGGCACAACCCATACAATGGTTGGAATTGTTGGTGGTGGTTTTGGACAGTTTTAAGAGCCTTCGATTTCGTCAAAGTAATTATTTACCAATCTAAAAGTGTCTGGATATTATCAATTTGATCAGGCGCACTTTTTAAGTTCAATTTCATTTGCTCTCGCATCCTACGTAATGCATATAGTTTCGGCAGTCACGACAGTTTGAGGCGAAACTATAGTACTGCATTAGGCAGTAATCCAAGTAATCGGAAACAAGCGTCCACCCTACCTTGCGATATTTGGCCGGTTGCCCCACGGAGTTTTTTTCGTCGATGTACGCCGATTTCCGTTTATCCATATTTTAGGCAAGCTCAATGACTATTGAAGATGACGAGCTGATCAAGGATTTTATCGTTGAATCGCAGGAGCATTTGTCCGATGTTGAAAGTCAATTGTTGACGCTCGAGTCGCAACAAAATGGCGTTGATGTTGCGCTAGTTAATAAGGTTTTCCGGGCCGTCCACTCTATTAAAGGTGCAGCGGGCTTTCTCGGATTTGAGGTTCTTGAAAGCCTAGCCCACCGGGGCGAAGAGGTTCTCAATCGCCTTCGCAATAACGAGATGCGTCCAACCAGCTTAGTGATCAATACCCTTTTAAGGGCCACCGATCGCCTGAAAGAACTCTTGGACTCTCTTGAATCTTCCAATCAGCAAAATGTGACGGAGCATATCATTGCCCTTGAGGCGTTATTGAAGAATCCAGATGACACATCCATCGAAAATGTTTTGGATGCAACCATTGACGACTGCGAAGAAATCGAATCCAAATCAACCGATGCAATAATCTTCGCTGTTGGATTGAATGTCGACATAGGATCGAATACTGAAGTCTCAAGCAATGTTGCAGCGAAAACGGAATCAGTAGTCACCCCTCCCGTTCCTCCAAAGTCGACGGAAATACTCAATCCCTTACTTCATGATACAGCGATGACATCCGCTGCGGATAGCACGATTCGTGTCGATGTAGTACTCCTCGACACTCTTATGACGAGGGTTGGCGAACTCGTTCTTGCTCGAAATCAGATCCTGCAGTTTACGGGCGAGCTGGGCAATAGCGACTTGATGAGAACGACCCAAAGGCTGAACCTCATTACCACAGAGTTGCAGGAAGGGGTCATGAAGACTCGCATGCAACCGATTGGAAACGTCTGGACAAAGTTTCCACGCCTGGTTCGCGACCTAGCTGTCATTTGCGGCAAGGAAGTGCGTATTGAAATGCAAGGTAAAGAAACGGAACTTGACAAGACGATTATCGAGGCAATCAAAGATCCTTTGACTCACCTCGTTCGCAACACCGTGGACCATGGTATTGAAAAGCCAGAAGTACGCCTTTCCAATGGTAAACCTATCGAAGGTTGCCTCACGCTTCGCGCCTTTCACGAAGGTGGCCAAGTAATCATAGAAATTTCCGATGACGGATCAGGTCTGAACCTCGATCGAATCAAACACAAGGCTGTCGAGAGAGGTCTCATTAGCCAAGAACAAGCCGCTCGAATGCAAGAGCAGGAGATCTCCCAACTTATTTTCTTGCCGGGCTTCTCCACAGCAGAGAAAGTATCCAATGTATCGGGGCGAGGCGTCGGAATGGACGTCGTAAAGACAAATATCGAGAAAATCGGCGGCTCCGTCGATTTGCAAACTAGTCCAGGAGTGGGAACGACGGTCAGGATCAAGATACCTTTGACTCTCGCAATTATTCCTGCCTTGCTTGTAACGAGTGCAGGAAATCGTTTCGCAATCCCCCAAGTCAATCTCATTGAACTCGTTCGTCTCGAAGGAGACCAAAGCAGCAAAAGCATCGAATGGATTCAGGGTGCACCTGTCTATCGATTACGAGGACGATTGTTGCCCCTGGTTTATCTTCGAAAGGTCCTCAAAATCCAGGAAGAAAATGGAGTACCGCCAGATACAATTAATATCGTCATCCTTCGAGCAGATGACCGCCAATTCGGGCTGGTTGTCGATCGAATAAATGACACAGAAGAGATCGTTGTCAAACCTTTGAGCAAACAGCTCAAAAGTGTATCTGTCTATTCCGGTACGACCATCATGGGGGATGGCAAAGTTGCCTTAATATTGGATGTTCTTGGTCTTGCCTATGCGTCCCAAGTGATCTCCAAGCTCCGCGATGTTTCGCTCTCTGAATCGAATAGTTTTGCCAAGGAATCGAATGGTACGCAACAAACACTTTTGATCCTTGGAACCGGTACATGCCGCAGACTGGCTCTGCCCATTTCACAAGTTGCGAGGCTAGAAAAGATATCGAAAAAAGCGATTGAGTTTGCGAACAACCAAGAAGTAGTTCAATATCGAGGCAAGATTCTTCCGTTAATTCGACTGGCAAAATACCTTGGTATTGAAAATGCGGCAGGTCCTGAGGACGATTTGCTAAACGTGGTGGTCTACATCGAAAATGATCGAAGTTTTGGGCTGGTGATAGACCAAATCGTTGACATTGTTGAACTTGCCTTACAAATCAATCATCCCTCCACTCGCGAAGGATTATTGGGATCCGCATTGATACACGATCGCGTAACCGACCTCGTGGATTTGCCGGCATTAATTCGAATGCTCGATAAAACCGTCCCAAGTTCTCTTCCCTCTCTCGTTTAGTGGAGCTTGAAAGTGTCAACGACAAGTCAATTGTGTACCTTTTTTCTCGACAATCAAATGTTTGGAATAGATGTTCAGACCGTACAAGAAGTCATACGCTATCAGCAGATGACGGATATCCCTTTAGCCCCGGACGCAGTTTGCGGACTAATCAATCTTCGGGGCCAAATCGTAACTGCCATCGATCTTCGGAAGCGACTTGGTTTACCAGGTCGCCCGGAAGGGCAATTGCCAATGAACGTCGTGGTTAGAAGCGATGATGGCGCTGTCAGCTTACTAGTCGACCAAATCGGTGACGTTCAAGATAGCGACCACCAGAACTTCGAAACGCCCCCAGAAACACTTCGTGGGTCTACCAGACAGCTTATTCTCGGAGCCTACAAAATGAAAGATCGACTGCTCCTAATCCTCGATACCAACCGCGTGATCGACGTTACTTCTGTCAACGACTGAACTTTACGAATCCGTTCCTTACCCTGGTTCACTAGTGTGAACACAGACCATTACCAACTAAACAATTCCTGGAGAAAATCATGTCAACTACTGCACGTACATCGAAAACAGCGACCAAGCCAACTGCGAAAAAAGCCGCTCCGAATCCCGAACAAACAAGAAGTTTGGAACTAAAGTACTATAAAGAACAAGTGGACTTGCTCAATGCCGCGAACACATTGCTTTCTACTGAAAAGGAATCGCTTAATGCCGAAAAAGATGCGTTAGCGGCTAAAATCAATGAGCTCTCCGTCTGCGTAGACATCATAAATATGACCAGCATCGTCGCCGAATCAGATCTCAACGGAGACACTCTTACCGTCAATGATAAATTCATTGAAATCTCCAAGTACAGCCGCGAAGAATTGGTCGGCCAGGCTCACAACACGACTCGGCATCCAGATATCCCCAAAGAAGTGCTCCAGGAATTGTCGTCAACAAATAGACGCAGCAAACCGCTACGTGGCATAATCAAGAGCCAAGCCAAAGATGGTTCACCTTACTATGTCGACGCTGTCATTGCACCAGTGATGGGCCCAAACGGCAAGCCACAAAAATACATCGGGGTCCGATATGATATTACCGCTGCAGAAATCGCGCGCCAGAATGCTGTAGGTATTTTGTCTGCAATCGACGTGAGCTTTGCCTATATCGAATTCGACACAAAGGGTAATGTAATTTCGGCGAACGCCAACTTCCTTAAGGCGCTAGGGTATCGTCTCGATGAAATCGTTGGAAAGCATCATCGCATGTTTGTCGATCAGAACTTCGTCAACTCAAATGCGTACACACAGTTTTGGGACGAATTGAATGCGGGCAATAACCAATCAGGTGTGTTCAAGCGGATCAACAAAGATGGCAAAGAAATCTGGATTCAAGCAGTGTATGCGGCTGTAAAAGACGAGATGGGAAGAGTCTTTAAGGTTGTAAAAATTGCGACGGATGTCACCGCAGAAAGGATGAAGAACGTAGATTCTGAAGGACAACTGGCAGCCATTAGCAAGTCCCAGGCAACGATCGAATTCGGACTAGACGGTACAATTCAGACCGCCAACGATAACTTTTTGTCCACCTTGGGTTACTCGATCGACGAGGTCAAGGGGCGACACCATGGTATGTTTGTAGAGGAAGGCTATCGCCACTCAGGAGAATACAAGGAATTTTGGGCGAAGCTAAATAGAGGCGAGTTCTTGTCCTCTGAGTTCAAGAGAGTAGGTCGGGGCGGTAAAATCGTTTGGATTCAGGCTTCTTACAATCCGATTCTTGATCTGAACGGCAAGCCGTACAAAGTCGTCAAGTTTGCAACAGACATCACATCGCAAGTGAATGCTCGGGAGGCATTGAAGAAAATGCTTTCAACCGTTTCTGAGAATGCTACGGCGTTGGCTGGGGCGTCTGAGGAGCTTTCCTCGGTTAGCACTACCATGAGCGCGACCGCTGAAGAAACTTCGGTACAGGCCAACGTGGTTTCCGCCGCTTCCGAGGAGGTCAGCAAGAATGTTCAAACCGTGGCCTCGGGCGTCGACGAGCTAAACGCAGCCATCAAGGAAATTGCAAAAAGTGCCTCGGAATCAGCCAAGGTCTCACATCAAGCTGTGTCAGTCGCCAATAAAACTAACGGAACCATTGCTAAATTGGGTGAAAGCAGTACCGAGATCGGAAAAGTTGTTAAGGTTATCACGTCTATCGCTGAACAAACCAATCTCTTGGCACTCAACGCAACGATTGAAGCCGCACGTGCTGGCGAAGCCGGAAAAGGCTTTGCGGTCGTTGCCAATGAGGTCAAAGAGTTGGCGAAAGAAACAGCCAAAGCAACTGAAGATATTAGTCAGAAAATCGAGACCATCCAGTCCGATACTCGTGGCGCAGTTGAGGCCATTCGACAGATCAGCGATGTAATCAATCAGATTAACGAAATCTCTACCTCCATCGCTTGTGCTGTCGAGGAGCAAACCGCCACCGCGAACGAAATGGGAAGAAATGTGTCCGAAGCTTCAAAGGGATCGAGTGAGATCTCGGAGAATATCACAGCCGTTGCCACGGCTGCTCAAAATACGACCCAAGGTGCAAGCAACACGCAACAGGCGGCTAGTGAAATAGCTCGCATGGCTGCTGAACTACAACAGCTTGTTTCGGATTTCAAGTTTTAAGAACTAGATCTAACAACTTCTAGGATAGGGCATCCCCATCGGGATGCCTTCCGATGCAACAATTCCCCCATCCAGGTACTTTCAATTCACGAAGGAACGCTAACTCATGCGAGCACTTGTTATTGACGATGATCCCACGATACTCAGAATGATGTCCACTATTTTAAATACTCTGGGATACGAAGTGAGCAATGCAAGCAACGGCTTCGAAGGGTTGGAGAAACTGAAAAAGCTTGGGGCACCAAACGTAATTCTGGTGGACTGGAATATGCCTGGGATGAATGGTTTGGAGTTTGTCAAGGCAGTAAGGGCAAACTCGGTCTATGCAGATCTTCCGCTTATCATGGTTACGACCGAACTGGAGATGTCCCAGCTGGCATTAACGTTTGACGCGGGTGTAAACGAGTACATCATGAAGCCATTTGAACCAGTCATGATTCAAGAAAAACTTCAGTTGGCTGGCGTCGGCACATAGACACAAGGACTTTGCATCCCTTTGGAGTGATTCGAATAAGAATTGGTGTTTTCAGTGAGTACCGAAAAGACTGTCCTGCATGTGGATGATGACCAAGCAATTTTAGATCTCGTCGGAGTGTCCCTTCGCAAACGAGGCTACACTGTCATTTCTATAAGCGATCCCATGACCGCAATCTCCATTCTTTGCGAAACGGGTGTTCGAGTTGCAATTTTGGACATTGATATGCCACACAAGGACGGCTTGACTCTGTTGAGCGAAATCAAGCAACGTGACGCGGGCATCAAGACGATTATGCTCACCGGGAGGGTGTCCATGGAAACCGTGCTCCATGCCACGCGCCTTGGAGCGGAGGAATTCCTATTCAAACCCATTAAAGACCTAAAGTGCGTCGGCGACGCGGTTGAGAGTTGCTTTCTAAATATTGATTCCTGGTGGGATGCCATGCGAGGATGGATGAATAAAAACAAAAAGGATACATATCTACAATCCGTTGTAAAGAAAACAAGGCGTTACATATCAACGAAAAATTGAAGGCGTACATAGTAGATTGGTTCAATACGGTTGAGACCGGCTAACTGAGCCGAAAAAGCTGACTCCAATCTCGAATCCACGGGACAAAACAAGAGGTACAAGACTCCGCCACATGTTTCGACAGCGATGTCCCGGCACAGGTTCGAGCCGTCAAGCAGCCCAGCTACGTGCCAAGACATTTTGGAGTTTTATGTACGATAACTCGACAATCAGTCCGGCTGATGCTCGACAACGGGCAAGACTTAAGCCATAACGTTGGGCAAAATTGACGGAAATGGATCCCGCTAGACGAAACTCGTGGCCGTAGGATATCGACAGTCTCAAACTGGCCATAAAGTAGGTAAGTGAGAACGAGTCGCAGCACAAGCATATTCGTTTTTTGATAAATGGACGCCTGCAGACTTGATGGCCTCGGTCAATACGTAGCATTTTTTCGCTCCAGACTGATAAATCTGGATAAGCCACGACTGAGCAACCTGCCTACGTCACGATTCTGTCCTTTGTCTGGGTACTAAATTTAGCACCCTAAACAAAGGAATACAAAAATGATCAAAGTGAATGTCGGCATGAGCCGGAAAGTTTCGAAGGATTACAACAGTACGGGCTTTAGCATCAATCTCGAAGGAGAGATCGCTCTAAGTCTTGATGATCCCGAACTGGCTGTCGAACGAATCAAAGAGTTTTATGATCTCGCCGAGGAA
>JANPHB010000133.1:0-8151 GCA_031424235.1 Pirellula sp. | reverse complement strand
TTCCTCGGCGAGATCATAAAACTCTTTGATTCGTTCGACAGCCAGTTCGGGATCATCAAGACTTAGAGCGATCTCTCCTTCGAGATTGATGCTAAAGCCCGTACTGTTGTAATCCTTCGAAACTTTCCGGCTCATGCCGACGTTAACTTTGATCATTCTGCTTTTCCTTTGTGTAGGTTGCTAGAATCAGTACCCGAATAAAGGAATCGTGACACAGGCAAATTGCTACAAGGTGGCTGCTTCAGATTTTTTCAGCTTGGAGAGGAACTTGGAAGTAGCGACCTAGGCCATCAAGTTTTCGCGGCTCTAACCACCCCACGGTTCACCACCAATCTGCCAACTGCTCGCAATCGCAGCGATATTAAATTAATTGAAAACAACGACTAGAACCCGTCAGATAAAACTTATTGCTTTGTCGTTGCAAATAGGTTACGATCACACCAGCAAATTGATGGTAGAAGCCTCGTAGACTAATTTCGAAAGTAATTGGTCAACGAGGTTTTTTAGTTTTCACAGTGTAGTCTATGAACTACGAAGGTTGATGTTCAAATGAAAATTACTCGCACCGGTCGAACAAGAAACCACGGTCCCATTCAAATAGCATACTCAGTTCCCGACATTGATGTGACGTATGGCGAGAGTGAGCAAAGCGGGGAATTTCGAGTTCGACTGTATCACGACGAAGAGCAAAGCGGTGGTGGTGTTCATAATCACTTCGTTCACATTAGCCCAAAAGACTTTGCAAGAATAGTCAAAGCTGTTGCAATCGAACTACAGCGGAATCCAACGCTTTGCAGGCAACTCTCAGCCGATTTCGAAAAAGACATCACAAGTCTCGAACAAATAAAACTCTCGATCCTGTTGAGGCCACAAGAAGTCTAGGAGGACCAACTACCATGACCAGAGATTGCCAAAATCAATTGGCATAGGAATTGCATTGAGCGAATATTGAATTTAACACTGCCGAATTTTCAAGGAGAACCTATGTCACATGAACAAGAGTTTTTGAATTCCACCATCGAAGGCTGGAGAAATGTAATACGCGAACTAATTCCCGGGTCGGCCTCGACGTCAACAACATGGAAAACGTCCGATGAGATTTTATCGGTGCTTAAGCATATCGGCAAAGTCGCTAATGCAAACTATTTATTCTTCCCAAGAATGGGAGGGCTTAAGCTGACCGGTGCTGTAGAGTCAATGGAAGAAGGTTGCTTGGACCTCCTGCTAGGTAGCTCAATCGCAACTCTCAAGCCTTCAGTCCTTACCCTGGAAGTATTTCCAGAAAATCTTTCCGAATCATTTTTCAGACTGGAGTCTATGCCATTGACTCCACCCCATGTCTACGGAAGTCTAGCGAGCCCATGCGAGGAACTTGTCCGCTTACCCGATGGAACCTACCTCAGTCGAAATGGTTGGGACGATCAATTCATGTCCCAAGACAATGGTGGAAATGTAATCCCATTCCCACCGGGCTCGAAAGTGATATTCCGATTTACCGAGGGTGTGTTTGTCATTTTCGGCAGCGGGTCCATCTACAACCAAGACTCTTCAACGACTGACGGAAGGCATAGCAAAATGACAGCAGAAGAATTTCGTTTATACGTTACGCCTACACCTTGACTGTTTTTTAAGTGCCTTTCTCCATCCCACAAGAGACCAGCCATCAAGACATCCATTCTCAGTTTGCTGCTTGCCCAAATCCAAAGACCATTCCAGGTGGTCAAGCAAGGTGGCAACATCTAGTTGGTTCCTAAAGGGATTGTTAAGGCGGGCCACCAATCATATTTGGCATTTGATCCGAGCAATTCGTATCGGGAACAATCTTCAAGTGCCATAGCACCACCAACGCAACCACGGCAGCGAGGGTTCCCGAATTTGCGACCGCTGGGCAAGACTTTAGTTTTCGAGAACCCATTTGCGAAGTGATTAGGGATTGACTACTCACCCGTTTCTGCCGTAATTTTGGAGTGCAGGGAGCACCGAAAGGTAGGACGGAGTTCATTACACCTTCGTTCTACTTGTTAACGCCAAGGATGGCCATAAGATGTTTTCGCGGTCGAGTCGTATTCCAAGTTGGCTAATCAAAAAGGATTCTATCATGGACAAATGGTTTGAGGAAAAGTCAAGTCAAGTATCACCATCGTCGGTATTGGCATTCGGCATTACGCTTAGCAGTCGCTATGGGCATGTCGATGAACTAATTGAGATGATGGAATTTGCTAAGCTGTGTGCTGTCAAAAAAGTTGAAAACTATGTCAAGTCGGTGTTCTACAATTCCAAGAGTGGGCAATGCTCTTTTGAACTCGACCCGTCCGTACAACAAGGCGATAGCGTTGCTGAAATCCTCTATGGAGTTGCACTTGAAACGATAGGATATTTTGATTGGTTTGACAGTGTCGAGTATGGCAAACCGATGCAAGGAGTGTTTTCAAAAGCATGGCTAGCGAGTTGGCAGAGCAAATGCTTTGCAGGGGTGGACGATTTAGCGGATTCCAAAACGACAAATAAGGGAGTGCTTGCATGGACGCACTGAAATTCAACCTGGACCTGAAGTTTTCCATCCCCTCGGAATGGCTTCTTGACAGAGCACGACGCCTTGTGAAGTCCGAAGATGCTGACATTCGCGTAGTGGCAAAAGCAGTAATCGATGCGACCGCCGTCGCCGTTGAAACCCAAAACATGGTTCAAAACGCTGGAGAGGATACCGAAGTCAGTTTGGATGCGTATTTGGATCATTGGTTTGGGGATTCCATCGAAGCTGCGGGGAGGCTGCTTGCTTCGAAAGATGAGGACTGGAGGTTGCTGGCGGAGACTCTTATTTCACAAGAGAAAGCGGTAGTGGCGTCCAAGGAAAGTGTTCTCAAGGAGCATAAGCGAATCAGCCAACTGTTTCCCAATGGTTAACACCGAGAGGTGCTGGGTAGTCTTGGGGGGGGGATACCGACTGCTGTCAAAAATGCCGGTGATATCGGTTTGGAAATAGCGAAGCGGTTCGCCCGAAAAGCCATCTTTACAGCCTTGGCCAGATCGGCTAGGCCTAAAAGTGGTGTACCGGTTGCCAACTCTTCATTTCAGGGAGGATACCAATGAATCGCAGAATCAGGAATCCGCTGCCATTTCTTGCCGTACTTGTGTTGGGTGTCTCAAGCGTTTCAGCACAGTTCAAAACGCTTGAAGACAAGGCTACGAATGCTACGGAACTTCCCACCGGGCAATAGCGTTATCGCTGAGTGCAATACGATCACTTTTCCAGCAGTTCATTGAACGCATCGAACCAACCGCGTCCTTGGAGTTTACTTATCTTGTCCAAATCAACATCCTTTACCTTCTTCATCCACAACTCACTAGGGAGCCAATCGAAGGCAAATTCGTATTCATACTTCCTTTCACCAAGGACGCCTGAAATAACGATCTCTTTTGGAACATATTTCTCCTCACTATACTTCTTCCATTTGGTTTTTGTTATCGACGAGAAGCGATCGTGAGCAGCTTTCCGTTCCTTGTTCAACGAGTATTCAGCATAGACTGGGAGCTCTCCCTGCTTCGTATCAAAATCTATCGAAATACTCATCACCTGATTCGCGCTTATCCACGCCCCATTCACAATGTCGGCTTTAGTTGTCGACTTGACAAACTTCATTCCTGTCAGGAATGTATGCACATGCTTTTTGAACTCCGAACCTCTTCCGAATATTGCCATATACGGCAACGTGGCGAGTGCATGTGGCTCAAGTATCGGAATACTGATGATCGGGTCTTGCTTGAAGTCCGGTTCGAATGCCTTATTCCGAAGAAGGAACTCACTAGACAGTGAATAGTTCTTTGTCAGCGTTTTTCCGTTAACTGTAAGCATCTCGTGGCAAATAGGGCTCGAATCAGCTTGAGCATCAACCGCCGAAACAAGTTGACGCACATACTGCATTTTCCTCGCAACGGAATTTGCTACCATACCTTCCCAAACCAGAAATTTCCCATCGGAGGATTCAGGGGTTTCAACCCATTGCGTTCCCTTATATCGAAAACAACTTTCGTCATAAAAATCATCGTACTCGATGAAAAATTTTGCAATTGCCTCATCGGCGTCATTCTGAGCCAAACTAGGGGAAGCAATAAACACCGAAACAGCTATACACAAAGCACATCTCAACATCGCATAACTCCCCTCAGGCAAAGTCCAAACCTAGTCATTTAACCCACGTCTCACTAAGGAACTCCGACGTCGCTTGGATCATCAGTATTCAAATCCCACCTGACCTTTACTACATCCTGCACTTGATTCAAATCTGGTCCGCAGTAACGATTACCAGACACATCCAATTGCGCTAGACACGGAGCATAGCGATAACACAACACTATGCGTTTAGGCAAAATGGAAACTCGCGGCAAAAATTTGCCGCAGAGCCACGCAATTTCAAATCAGAGGCAGTAGGCTATTGCATACTAGCAAAAACTCACGAAAAGCGAGACGCTATTTTCTCCTCAGCTCAGCGGTCCTCTTCAGCACTTTCTCCTGCAGTTCTGCCCGAAGTTCCGCTGTTGGCCCTTTCTTGATTAAATAGCTAGACAAATTCTCCGTTGACAATAACTCCGCTCGGATATCCTTTACAGCGTAGGCCACAGCTACTTGCACATGTGCAGATGAACCTTTATGGAGTGGATGAGTTCTGTTAACAAAATTGTCAACTGTGGTTGGTACGAAAGTTTCTCCATTGTCTAAACACTCCCAAGTTGTTTTTGCTTCATAGTTAAGAACCGGAAAGAACGTGCGGTCTGGCTCGCCCTTTCTAGCCTTATCGCGAAAGTAACCCCTAGTGACGATAGGCATTCCATGTTCTCGATCGGCAACAATCTCTCGAGACTGAACCGCATTGAAGATAAAAACAGATTTATTGCCGATGGAATCATCCTGTTGTTCGATTTTCTTCATTTCACCAAACGTTTTGGTAAAATATTGGCAACCAAACTCTTCGCTCATCCGAAACCCTGAGCCTGTCATGACGGCCAACGCAAACGCATTGGGTGCGAACTCTCTCCTAACCATTCCGGAAACCACCTTTCCCTTGGAATCAAATACCGGCGGCTCGAATTCCTCCAATGGTTCTGAATGCCCCCCAACACACGCTAGCAACTTCTTGCGGCCGGCAAGAGACTTGGTCCATGGAATCCCCAATCCATTTTTGGGGGCATCAGCATACACCGCTCTGGTCTCACAATAATGCAATCTACCCTTCGTGGCTTCATCTATACACTTAATTTCGAACCACTCTAACTCAACGAACCCTCCGCTCGATGAATCGGCACTCTCGGCATGCCCTACAACGGCGTGGCACTTTTCGAGTTCGTTCCATGATAACAAGAACCAGTCTATGCAGTCTTCCCCAGACTCCATTCTTGGGATTTGCCCCAAGCTCGCCGTCCTCAAAAATAGCACTAAGAAGACAGCGATAACTCCAGACTTCGAAAACAACATATTGCGTCCTCGTAAAAGGTTCAACTAAACAGATCCATTTCAACTTTCATGGTTGTTGGCAGGGACCGACCTCTCTAATCAAGTCAAGACCACCAAGAGGAGTGCTCAATAGGTTCACGCATTTGTCGGTTCCATTTACGTCTACACACGCAGGGCCGCAAAAATACCTCCACCCACAAAAAATAACCTTCGCTTCATATTCTCGCACATCGGGGCCTTCCGAAAAATCAACCGACGTGTAATCAAACGAAGGCCTGGAGAGATCAGTCGAAAAAAGCGAACAGTAGCCCTCTGGAGAACAACTCCCAGCGGATGGGCAATCCCCGTTGGATTCAAACTGACTACAATTCCAGTCCGCCCCGGGAATCCCACATACAACGATAGTTACATCCCGACTCTGCACCGATGTTGCGAAGAAAGTAGCTCCCGCCACGATGACCATCACCATCAAAGAGATGCCGCGAAACAAACCCAATTTCATAAACATAATCAATCTCCTGAAACAAAAAGACATTTCATTCCATCCACGCGAATGGAATCTGAGTTGATAGACAAATCCAGCCAGTTACGAGAACGCAAAAAGTCATTGCATCTGTCTATCGGCAACTTTGCATTTAGGCTACATTTGACAAACGAAGATGAACTTTGCTGCTCGACCTTTGAAACGATTGCTTCATAACTCTCACGATTCGATCCTAATGAAAAGTACACTTTGTCTCCCTCGCTTGGCAGAGTACCAGCGACGAGGTTGTGCAAATTCACCTCGAATTTGACAATCAGATAGTCTCCACTCTCAATACAATGGGTCGTTTGCATTCGAAGCATTCTAGGGCGAGCAAAAACGACATTTGAGTTTATTGCCAAGTCAACTCTTTGACTTTTCACAACACTCTTTGCATCACGCAGACAATAATTGACCTCCAATAATTCTCTTGCGGAACTCACCCACTTCGCCTCCCCTTCAACTAGCGTAATGACAGCGCTATGTTCTTTCGCCTCTACGCTTTTTACTTTTAAATAACCGTAAGTAGGCTCCACGTGAACAGTTGTAATGTCAATATCGGCGAAGTTGGCCGCAAGCGTGATTTCAAATTCTTTGCCATGCAAACCTTCAAGAATTATCGAATCATGACTAGATGTGAATCCAAGCTTGACCTTGCCTTTCAGATTAATGTCGAAAAATAACTGCCCATCAAATTCCAACCTAGCCAGATGCTTGAGGTCTTGTTCCCCAGCGCGGAACCGCAAAAAAAGCGATCCCTGCTTTCCAGGCAAAATCTCTAAGCTCTCGATACTTCCAACAACGCAATTGCAAGACGTAGTTGCCCTGACCGGCTTTAGTGGTTCACTTCGGTTGTTTACAAGATTCACCTCCACTTCGTAATTTTTCCCACTACGAAGCTCTCCCAGATCCAATACTGCATCCATCTTGGCGATTGTTGCGTCCGCTCGTACCGCAGGAAGTTTTTCAAAAATAACACCAGGAGTCAACGAATCAAGTGACCTTGGTCGCTTTCCCTGCATTTCCGAGCTAGGGTTTTGAGATTGCGCCTCATTTGCTAAGAAAGACGCATTAACGAGAAGAAGCTTCAAAAGTAAACGCTTCATTGCCCAGATCCTGCATGCAAATTCCAAAGAAGTGCGAGTAGACCGAAGAATTTTAAAAAGTCGAACACTTTCTTCAAGGGGTTAATTGCCTTTTTTCTGAAATTTAGTTTCGATGAGTGCGATTCGTTTCTGCGGGGTTTTTTCCCAAATCTGGGTAGGTCGTCTTTCGGTCTACCTTTCCGTTTTGGCTGAGTGAGACTCGCTTGCTGCCAAGCCGGTCGTCCCTTGTGATCGAATCGTGAAGATCGTGTCCTCCTCGTATGTCTTAGACAAGCGAACGGATCGGAAAGGCGAGTGGCTCATCCGGTAATCCAGGGAGGTCGCAAGGAAGGAAGCCAGAGCCAGCTCGAATCTTGTGCGTAGCGGGTTCCCTTTTGCTTTGGTTGCCAGAGCTGAGTGCTAACTAGCAGAGGGCTTTCGAAATCAACGCCGCGTAATTTCAATCGTAAGCATCCGAGCGTCAAGATTGTCTTGCAAGCAAGTTTGGCACTTGAGCCTAGAAACGACAAGTTGCATTAATCCCCCGCCATCGATGCTTTGAATGGACAGTTGGTGTGACAAGTCCGTGGTCAGTTCCCCTGTAAATCAGACGCTTACTTGAGTTGCGAAAGTGCAACAATCGACTGTTTTGCGTGAGCTGGGAGGGTTGACCAAGCCTCAATCAATTGGCGCAAGTCACTGTCAAACGTTGCCAAGAGGGGACATCCATTGACCCCAGAATGCAGCGCCTGTGCAGCGCAGGAGTATTGGCAAGAACCGCAAGTGCCGCAAGTGCCGATACAATCGTGACTTACGGTCGGTTTCGCAACGGGTTCGATCCCCCCGCCTCCACACAATAGACTTGCGACATCCGCTGTCAATCTTACGAGTGAAATAATTGGCGACTGTACAGGTCCAGGCCAGTCAACTTGCCGCCGAAGCCACAACCTGTGTCGATGCAGATGCAGTGCCCCAGATCGCGAACGGGGCCAGGCGAGTGCCCGCAGATTACTAGCTTGCCCGATGTATGGGCCTTGGGTGGTTCAACTTCGATACTGGTCCAGCGGAGTAGCGATGCGGGCTGTTCGTCCATC
>JANPHB010000132.1:0-5088 GCA_031424235.1 Pirellula sp. | reverse complement strand
GTAAATTTTGTCCACTCCTTTGGTCGAGTCGACGAGGTCAATCGTGCCTGCTTTGAGAGCCATTGTTTTGGCCTCGACCACCGACAAAACTTGATAAGCGATGGGACGCTTGAGGAAGAGGGCACCGATAGCCATCGACCGCTCCTTCACAAGATTGGATTCGCCGCCAATCCATTTGTTCAGTTCGACTTCCACGAAAGCCTGAGCATTGTTCGCATTTTGTGCAGGGCCTAAATTGCATCCGGGGGGGAGCATCAGAACAAAAAGGCCTGAAACAATAAGAGTTAGGCGACGTCCATTTCTTGAGTTGTGTTTCGACGATGACAGTGGGAATTGATTCATGGGTGACTCCTAGCTAAAAGCGATGACTTAAACAATGCGTTGACTGGAGAGACCGACACTCCGCAACGCACTTACTAGGATTACCCGAGTTTGCGACAGACATGGGGCAAGGCTATTCGGTCAAAACGCCTCTAACGCTCGGTTTCGAGTCCCAAGCGTTTGGAGGGGATGAAACGAGAGTTCGAGGGGGAAGGCCGTCGAGCCTGCTTCGGGGAACAGGGGCGGAATTTTCGTTCCAGCGGAAAACCGACTTCACTTGAGGCCTGAACTCGCTCCGGCGTGTCAACCCGGAGCGAGTTGAAGGGTAGGCTAACCCAGCTCCGTATAATAGGTTTAAGAGGGTTGATCATTGGTTGTTTGCGATAGTGGCCTGAAATCAGGTTGCACCTACTTGGACGCTGGGTGTTCCGGTTTTGGTCGCTGAGCTGGCAGACTCATAGCGACGCGGAAACCGATGTCGTGAGATCGCAACGTTGGAACATTCGCACGCCGACATGCAGAACGGCAGAAAATATTTATACTCGTCCAACTACCCCCGCGAAAAACGCGGTAAGTTGGGAAATCAGGGTGCGATTCCTGACACCATTCCCAGACGTTTCCATGCATGTCATGCAGACGCCATTTGTTGGCTTTCTTCTCACCAACGTGATGAGTTTTTCCTGTGAATTCTTGTCCCCGCCAAGCGTAGTCTTCAAGTAATTCCATTGAGTCCCCAAATGAATAAGCGGTTGTGCTTGAAGCCCGACATGCGTACTCCCACTCCGCTTCAGTCGGCAAGCGATACTTCCTTCCCTCCGCTTTCTCCTCTGCCACTTCCGAAAGTTTCTCACAACATGCTACTGCATCGTCCCAGCTCACAGTTTCTACGGGGTTCCTAACATCCTTAAACGCGCTTGGGTTACTACCGATAACTTTCTCGTATTCTTCCTGTGTAACTTCGAATGCGCCGATGTAAAATGACTCGTCAATAGTTACTTCGTGTTGCCGCTCTTTTTCAGTTCTACCGACTTCGCCTACCGGCGATCCCATAGTAAACGAGCCAGGATGAATCAAAACAAGCTTCATCCCGATGCTGTTGGTAATCGATTTAAGTTGCTGGCCGTAGATCGGCGTCAACAAACCGAACACAAGCAAAAAGCAAAGCAGTACAGATCGCATTTCAAATCTCACGAGGCCGGGGCGATAAAAGTCCGAAGATGATTCACGCGGAATCCTTGTTGTATCTGATCGATTCGAAGAAAACAAATAGCGATGCGGCGGCGAAGGGAAGATCTGGCTGATTGAATGGGCGGGCGAGCTATTTGGAGGTGAGTGATTGGCAGGCAGCCGAGTAAACGCCGCCGCTCCGGCGTGTCAAACCGGAGCGAGTTGGGACTGGACGAACTCACTTAGGTTTGTTGTGCCCTTGCCTCAAGCTTGCTCCAAGTAGAAACCTCCGATCAAAGACCCGCATGCCGGGGTGGTTTGCAGAATGGAGCAACCTGTTTGGAGCGATTCGAGACCTTTACAATTTAGCCAAGAAACACGCCAGGGGAGGAAAAACGTCACGAGGCCAGAAAACGGGAGGTTGAGTTTGGGGATTCTCTTCAGTCCACTTGTTCGACACCGTTAAGCTGCTATTTTCGGATCATCATGCACGGCATCTGAAACGGAGAGCCTAAACGATCTATTTGCCTACGAGTTTAAGCCGAGTTGGCTCACCGACTAATGCGTTTGAATGTTTTCGAACGCAATCAAGCAAGGCGTCGGGTTTAGCATGAACGCGCGTCGTGAATGTACCATGTTCGACTACACCGGAGTGACCAGAGTCATGTAGCAATTTTGCAATGTTCTTCGACTAAATCCACCAAACGAAAAGCTCGTCGTCCTTGCGTTTTGCCAGAAGAAGGTATCTACAGTAGAGCTTTTCGCCTGCTACGATATCGGCATCGACAATCGCATACCCGGAATCTTTGGTCAATTCAGTCGCACGCAGAGTGATTTTGAAATCGACTAGTGAATTGGATTCGAGAGTATAAACTCCATCAGCAGCCATTGAGATCGCTACATCATCCGAAACTTCTTCTTTAACGCTGTCTCCCTTCGGAACTGACCGCCAAGAACCGACGAAACCGAAATCTGTCTTGACTGCATCGACCACAACTCTTTCTTGTGGGAAAATCGAACTGCTTGATGTGCATCCATCCACAGAAGATGCAATAATCGCAGCAAGTGCCGCCATAGCTACGTAGTTCATGTTTGATTCCTTTCAAATGACTCATGATTCTCCCCCTGTTTCAAATCCTAGTCATAGATTCTCCGAAGCGATAACCGGTCTGTCAACGGAATTATCCCAGATGAAGGCCCAATGCTGGTTTCGTATAGAGCAACTCAATCAGCAATGATTGGCTCTCCCCGCCTCAAAATCGGCTCGGTCCTTCGCCTTGTCGGCCCTCTGACCCGGGGCCTGGATCAGAATTGCATGATGTCGCAAAGTCGATCGGTTTGGAATTCGAGGCCGAAGCGTAAATGTTTGAAAGTCCAGGCCAGATCATCCGGATCTCGCCGCTCCGGCGTGTCAAACCGGTGCGAATTCGGCAGCGGTGTCTGGCCCTTAGCTGCGGCAAAAAACCATCGTTACGGTCGCCCATCTGATTGGCGCTGTCGTTTTTACGAGCCGACCGCCTGTCTGAACGCCTCAAGTAACGTGTCCGGCTGCTGCGCACCGGAAAGAGTGATGTTGCCGTTGACGACGAAGAACGGCACGCTGTCCACCCGAAGCCGCTGTGTCTGCTCGCCAGCCCACTTGATCGCTTCCAGCCCCTCATCACCGGCCAGCACGGCCTCGGCCCGTGTCTTGCCTAGGCCAGCCTCGGCAACCACGTCGATCAGCGTTTGCGGGTGGCTGATGTCCCTGCCCTCAGTGAAGTAGGCCAGGAACATTGCCTCCACGACCGCATCTTGAACGCCGTCCATGTCGGCCAGCCAAATGAGCCGATGAGCATCAAGTGTGTTCGGAGTCCGCTCCATCCGGTCGAAGTCGAAGAGGATTCCTTCATCTTTGCCAGTGTCAACAATATTGGCGTCGAGTTGCATCGAGCGTTCCCAACTCCCGAACTTCCTGATCCGGTACTCCCTGCGGCTGATTCCTTCCTTCGGCATTGCCGGGTTCAGTTGAAATGCGTGCCAATGCACTTTCACTGGTTTGCCATGAGAGTCAATGGCTTTCTCCAGCCGTCGCTTGCCGATAAAGCACCACGGGCAGATCACGTCAGAAATCACGTCAACGGACAAGTTCATTGCGGCTCGATCAATTTCGATAGAAGTCGATCCAGTTCAATGTGATCGACTTCGGGTTCCCCTCGAAAAACGCCTTCGGCAACGGCAACTCAAAGTAGCCGGCCTTAAGCGGAATGGTCTTGGCTGGTTTGCCATCACTGCCGACCATCTTAATCTCAATCCAATACGGACTCTTGGCATTGAGCGGATTGTCTTCTTTGCCGTCAATCCACAACCGTACCTTGCCGTCCAGACTCGATACCGATGCTTCGAGCTTCACTTTGCCGTTCGACACGCTGAAGTTCTCCAGTCCCTTCAAGTGAAAACGAAGCACCACAGCGTCAGGCCATTTCTCATCGGCCCGCTCGATAACGGCGTTGCTGATTCCGAAGGGGCTATGGACCGACAACACCACTTTGTCCTTATCGGCCTTCACTTCTACCCGGTCGTTTTCCCTCTTAGTTGCGATCCTGAATGGTGGATTCTCGTCGGCATTGGCGGTCGTCACTGCAAAAGTAATGACGAGCAACCAGGAGATTAAGAAGTGTTGCATGATAGCGGCTCGCTGATTTGCATAACGGTCAGGATTGATGCTGGAGTTGCTAAAGGCCCGGGTTGGGCAGATCGGGCTGCTTCAAAATTTTGTCACTGTGCCGGGGGATTCGGGTTTTAGCATTCTTTGGGTGTTTCCTATGCGAATAGTGACGGGACCGGTGCCGCTCACGAGGGTCTTCAAAGTCACTCGGCCAGTCGATTCGGCGGTGATTTCGACTTCGTGATCGTGCAATCGCATCCGCGACACGGTGAGCGATGGCCAGCCTTTCGGCAGTTGAGGGGCAATGGCGAAACCTGTGGGTTCTGGCGTGAGGCCTAGGAAGCCGTAGAGCATGACTTGTGGGACCAGCACGCTATCCATAAATTCCTGGTCCATGCCCAGGCCACCGGCTGGGCCTCCGCCTTGCATCGTGCCACGACCAGGCTTGGCGTAATAAACGCGGTAGCCCCCTTCGGCTTGCACTTCGCGGAACCATTTCAGGATCTCCTCGAGCCGTTGCCATGCGTCGTCGGGACCTCGCACTTTGAGCCGCGACATGATGTCGTAATAGCTGAAGCCGAGCACTGCGCCGCCGTCCTGGACTTGGTCGCCCCAAGCAATTATTTCCGGTGCGCTCCACACCCATTGATACGTCTCCACATTGCGACGCGTAGTCAGACGCGGGGCGAATCGCCAATGGTAGATGTCCGCGCCTCGTGATGTATCACTAGCCACCTCACGCGAGCCATCGAGCCACGCGAGGATGCTCTGGGCCTGCTCGGGCAAGGCGAGACCGTAATGGATTGCTTGTTGATTGAGAAAGGTGAAGCCGTAGTCATATGCCCGCCCTTCCACATCAATCCAGCCCACGAAACGCCCTGTCTCCGCATTCCAGAATCGCTGCTGAAAGTCCTGACGCACCGTTTCCGTTAGCGTGGCCAAATCCTCTGCAG
>JANPHB010000131.1:0-31698 GCA_031424235.1 Pirellula sp. | reverse complement strand
TTAACAGTCGTATCCAATCGATCAAAAGCGCCGCGCGAGGTTTTAGAAACTATGAAAACTACCGAACAAGGATCCTGTTCTTCTGCGGAAGACTGGAGCTAATCCCCAATGTTTCCAGCCACTAAAATTGGCGAAGAACCTGCCAAAATGACAAATGATGAATCGTAGACTTAGTGATATACCGTGGCAATCCGTTTCCCATGATCCTCACATATCAAAACGCGTCATGATTTCGCGTGGGAAGGTGCCACACCTGATGAGTTTTTCGCAAGCCATCATCGCGCCCGGGGAATCAACAACACCTCATCGACATCAAGACATGGCTGAGGTTTACTTCGTGCAATCCGGTTTCGGAGTCCTTCTCGTTGACGGTAACCACTGTTTTCTTGAGGCCAATAGCTACCAGGTAGTCCCAGCGAAATCAGTTCATTCGCTGAGCAACACTGGGGATATCCCCCTATCAATTCTTTACTTCGGCATTTCAAGTCAGCGAGCATAACGCGAATATATGAAACACTTCGACATGGCCATTATCGGCCTGGGTTATGTTGGCCTACCACTTTGCCTCCAGTTTGCGAGAAACGGATGCAAAGTCATCGGTCTGGATATTGATGAAAAAAAAGTTGCAGCGATTAATTCAAGCCAATCGTACATCCACCACATTTCGTCGCAAACAATTCGCGAACAAATTGACAACGACAATCTTGTTGCCAGCAGTGATTTTTCAAACGTCTCTTATTGTGATGCGGTTGTAATCTGCGTTCCGACTCCGCTCAACAAGAATCGCGAGCCTGACATTTCATATATTCTCAAAACAGGCGAGGCAATTGCACCCTTCCTAGCCCCCAACTCGTCAGGCACCGATTCGAAACCACTTCACAAACTAGTTATACTTGAATCTACTACGTATCCAGGAACGACAGAAGATGACCTCCGCCGCGTCTTGGAGGCAGGCTCAGGGATGGTTGCCGGGAAAGATTTTCATTTGGCCTTTTCGCCTGAGCGAGAGGATCCAGGCAATCCGGATAGCAAAGTTGCAACGATTCCAAAAGTGGTTGGAGGACTGAGCCCAGAATGTTTGCAACGCGCAATGGGCCTATACTCACGTGCAATAGAGCGTGTTGTTCCGGTGAGCAGTTGCCGGGCAGCGGAGGCAACTAAGCTTTTGGAAAACATTTTTCGCAGTGTTAATATCGCCCTTGTGAATGAACTCAAAGTGGTATACAGCGCGATGGGGATAGATGTGTGGGAAGTGATTGAAGCTGCCAAAACCAAGCCATTTGGTTACATGCCGTTCTATCCAGGGCCTGGCCTAGGGGGCCACTGCATTCCTATAGATCCTTTTTATCTAACATGGAAAGCCCGTGAATTCGGTCAAGCGACTCGTTTTATCGAATTAGCGGGGGAAATAAATAACTCAATGCCCGAATGGGTCGTCCAGAATGTCTTCAATGCGTTAAACAAAAACAGAAAGCCAGTATCTGGTTCTAAGATTCTTGTCGTGGGGCTTGCGTATAAAGCTAATGTGGACGACATGCGAGAATCGCCGAGCTTCGTTCTAATGGACAAACTTTCGGCGCTTGGAGCAAAAGTCGATTACTTCGATCCTTACATACCCGAGATTACGCCGACTCGCGAGCACGCTCAATGGACGGGAGTGAAGTCCATTAATTGGAATAGAGAATCTGTCCAAGTTTACGATGCCGCATTGATATCGACGGCCCATAACAACATTAACTTTCAGGAACTCGTCAACTGGTGTCCTTTGATCATTGACACCCGTAACGCTCTGAAATCCGTAATAGCCAAGCAGGATCAGATCTGGAAGGCCTAACAAATTCAGGTGGAAACGACAATCATGCAATTTATTGACCTCAAAATGCAATATGAATCGCTGAAGAGCGAGATCGACTCAGCCATCTTTAGGGTACTAAGACATGGACAGTTCATTATGGGACCGGAGATTGCTCAGCTCGAGTCGCAGCTAGCAGAGTACGTTGGTGTTAAGCACTGCATAACCGTTGCCAGCGGAACAATGAGTCTAGAAATCGCAATGAGAGCACTGGGGATTGGTCCTGGAGATGAAGTCATCACTTCACCGTTCACTTGGATCAGTTGTGCAGAGACGATCAGCCTCGTTGGAGCAACACCTGTCTTTGTCGATATAGATCTCGAAACATACAATCTTGCCCCACATCTTCTCGAATCGCGAATTTCTTCTAAGACCAAGGCTATTATGCCGGTTAGTCTATTCGGTCAAATCTCAGACCTTTCTAGGATTTGTCAGATAGCCGAAGAGCACGGTATAACGGTGATTGAAGATGCTGCCCAGAGTTTTGGTGCAAAACAAAATGGTTCGCGGAGTTGTAGCCTCACAAGGATTGCCAGCACAAGCTTTTTTCCTGCCAAACCCTTTGGATGCTTCGGCGATGGAGGGGCGCTGTTTACCAACGACGACCAGCTTGCACAGGACATGAGGGCAATTCGCACCCACGGAGGCGTGGCTCGTCACCACCATACCTTGGTAGGCACAAACGGGCGATTCGACACGCTTCAAGCAGCTATTCTATTGGCCAAATTCCCCAAATTTGAATGGGAAGTCGAGAAGCGTGCTACAATCGGGCAAATGTATACAGACCACCTGAAAAACGACTGTGTAACCCCGACAATTATGCCTGGCAACTCACACGTCTATGCCCAGTACACTATCCGGGTTGATGCTCGCGAGGCGCTAGGGAAGTCTCTAAAGGAAGCTGGAATACCAACGGCAGTCTACTATCCAAAGTGCCTACATGAACAACCCGTTTATAGCGCACTGGGCTACACATATGGAGACTTTCCTGCATCAGAACGTGCTTCTCGGGAGGTAATTAGTTTACCCATGCATCCCTATATGCAAGTGGCAGATGTGAATAAAGTGGTGTCCGAAGTGCGTAAGTCGCTTGCGGCCAAATAACCTAGTAATACAGTTCAACTCTAAAAACAACGTGACAAAACGAATGCCTGATTTAGCGTTAGTTGGAGGCGGCTATTGGGGAAAGAACCTAGCTCGGAATTTTCTTCAACTTGGAGCCTTACACACTCTATGTGATTCGAATGCGCAGACTTTGAATGCGTACGACCGTTCGTACGAGCATGTACGACGTTCACATTCTTTTGAGGAGGTTCTATCGGACGAAACTATCTCGAAAATTGCGATCGCTACACCAGCGGTTACTCATTACGAATTTGCGAAAAAAGCCCTTGATGCGGGGAAGCACGTTTATGTTGAGAAACCTCTGTGTTTATCAATAGTAGAAGGGCAAGAGCTAATTTCATTAGCGGAAAAGAACAATCGTGTACTTATGGTTGGGCACCTTCTTCAGTACCATCCCTGCGTCATCAAGCTCCGCGAGATGGTTCGAAATGGTGACCTAGGAAAACTCTACTACATCACTTCAAACCGACTCAATCTGGGTAAAATTCGTAGCGAAGAGAATGCGCTATGGAGCTTTGCACCTCATGACATCTCCGTTATTCTTGGGCTCTCCGATCAGTTGCCGTCAACTGTGCAGTGCACTGGAGAGCACTACCTAACGAAAGGAGTTGCCGATACGACCCTAACTCAAATGACCTTTTCGAATGGACTTCGTGCCCACGTTTTCGTTAGCTGGCTCAACCCATTCAAAGAACAAAAGTTAACTGTCATCGGTTCAAACGGCATGGCTGTCTTTGATGATACAAAACCTTGGCAGGAAAAGCTGGTCGTCTATAGTGATTATTTGACCTGGGAAAGCGGTCAGATCCCCGTAGCTAAGAAGATCAATGCACTAGCGATAGAAATGCGACAAGAAGAACCACTTCTTAACGAATGCGACCACTTTATAAAGTGCTGCGAAGAGAATCAACGACCGCTAACCGATGGACGCGAAGGGCTAAATGTCTTAAAAGTACTCGATGCTGCACAAAGAAGCCTGGAACTCAAGGGCCAAAGTGTCGAGATCGCGCCGTTGAAAGCAAGGCAGTACTTCCTTCATGAGACTTCCATCGTTGACGAAGGAGCGGCTATTGGTTCAGGAAGCGCAATTTGGCACTACTCTCACGTTTCTTCTCAGGCGACCCTGGGAAATAAATGTAATGTCGGCCAAAACGTGTTTATCGCACCAGGTGTAACTATAGGAAACAACGTCAAGATACAAAACAATGTTTCGATCTACACCGGAACGACAATTGAAGACGACGTTTTTCTTGGTCCTTCGTGTGTCTTGACGAATGTGTCTAACCCACGAAGCCAAGTAAACCGAAAATCCGTTTACGAATCGACGGTTATTAAGCGTGGAGCTACAATCGGTGCAAACGCCACCATTGTTTGTGGTGTGACCCTTGGACGCTATTCTTTTGTTGCGGCAGGCGCCGTTGTTACAAAAGACATTCCCGACTACTCGCTCGTAAAAGGCTCTCCAGCCAGACATGCTGGCTGGATGAGTCGACATGGACACCCACTCGAATTCGACGCAACCGGTGTAGCATCCTGTCCTGAATCCAATTTAAGATACGAACTTACAAATTATGGGGGCAAAATCGGTGTTCGGTGCATAAGCCTACCCGAAGATTTACAGCTTCCAATTGAACTGGCTAATGGCAAGCAGAATTACAGATCAATACAAAAGAATCTGGGTAAATAATGGTGCTACATTCGGTGCAAATCGTCAATCGCCCATCTCCCTGTCAGTGGACTGGATTTTGTAGCGATTCGGATCTCATTACTAGATAATCATGAGGTCCTTTGCATACCACTATACTTCACACGCCTTGAGGTCTACATTCATAAGAAATGTCTTCACCTTAATATCCGGTAACTCACTTGCGTTGGCTATACCCATCTTGGCTGCCCCAATTCTTGGTAGGCTTTATAGCCCATCGGAAAACGGCCTGCTCGGTATTTACATGTGTGTCGCAGCAGTATTCGGCGGTATTGCGAACTGGCAATATTCTCAGGCAATTGTATTAGACAAATCCGATAATAACGCCGCTTCGCTTTATCATGCAGGGCTGTTATTGAGTTTACTCACAAGCGTTTTTGCAATGCTTGTGTCAATCGTTGCAATCTTGTCTGCTACTACACTTGGATACGCGAAGGTGCGGTGGTGGTTCTTGTTTCTGCCAATTTCAACCTTGTTTGCAGGAGTTTGTTCATGCCAGTCAGCTGTCGCGAATCGCCAAGGCATCTATAAAAGACTTGCCATTCTTACGACGATCCCAACGCTAATATCTGTTGCAGTTTCGATCGGGCTTGGGAATGGAGGATGGGGAGTACACGGATTGTTCATTGCGTATGCCGTCGGTCAAACGGTCACTGTTTTGCTTTCACTGGTTGCAGTTCCAAGACTTCGGACGCGTTCAGAAACCCGATCGAAACGGCGCGTCTTTGCGATGCTGCGAAAGCACCGGAGATTTGCATTGTATACGATGCCCACGTCATTCGTTTCGAATTTTGCTTTGAACACACCGATTTACGCGCTTACGCTTTTGAACTATCAGTCGTCTATTGGTTTATATCAACGAGCAAATCAATTGATTGGTGTACCGGCTTCTATTTTGGGAAGTTCGGTTGCTCAAGTGTTTCAGAGAAAGGCTGCATTGGAACGAAAGTCGAACGGAGATTGTCGGGCGATTTTTCGATCAACCTTTTGGACACTTTTGGCATTGGGCGCTGTCCCTACGTTCGTTCTTGGGGTTTTCGCACCGAACTTGTTCGAATGGTTTCTTGGGAGCAATTGGAGAGATGGAGGTCGTGTAGCACAAATTTTGGCGCCCACCCTTTTGTTGCGTGTGATTTGTAGCCCACTAAGTACTGTATTCTATATTACAGGCAAGCAAGCGGAGGATTTTTATCTTACCATAGGCTTGGGCACAATAACTGTCGCTCTCGTTTTTGCCACGGTTCTGTTTAATGCTTCCGACACGCTAGTTTTCATCTCGTATTCACTCGGAATGTCTTTGACATACACAGTGTTTATGGTTCGCTCCTACTGCCATAGCTTTTCTCAACCGCAATCTCTCTATAGAAAGAGCGAACCATCTCCTTCCCTCGCAAAATCGAAAACGGCATGATTGCAGTAGCAGCAGAATTATGAGAAGAGTCCGCGTGATTCCAACTTTGTTGATCGATTCCAACGGAGGGTTGGTTAAGACCATAAAATTCAGGAATCGAACCTATATTGGAGACCCCATCAATGCGGTGAAAATATTCAACGACAAAGGCGTTGATGAACTTGTTTTGTTAGATATTGACGCATCAAAAGAAGGACGGGCGCCAGACTACGCTAAGATCGAAGCAATTGTCAGTGAAGCATTTATGCCGATTTCCTTTGGAGGTGGTATTTCGTCAACTGACCAAATGGCGAGATTGTTTCAATGCGGGCTCGAAAAAGTCGTTTTGTCGACCCATGCAGTGGGAAACATCCATCTCATTCGAGAGGCTTCGGCAAGGTTTGGAAACCAGAGCATTGTGGTCTGTCTCGATGTAAAGAAAACTTGGCTTGGACAGCATCGAGTAACAACTCATGCGGGGGCTAGATTGCTAAAATTGGATCCAGTGCAAGTAGCGTTGCAGATGGAGGACGCAGGTGCGGGAGAGATTATAGTGTATTCTATCGACCGCGACGGCAGTTTCCAGGGAATGGATTTGGAATTAATACGAATGGTAGCAACCAAGGTAAACGTTCCGGTTGTAGCCTGCGGGGGAGCCCGAAATATCCAAGACTTTGTTCTCGCAGTAACGCAAGGCATGGCGTCTGCAGTTGCTGCCGGAAGTATGTTTGTGTATCAACAACCATCTCGTGGCGTGCTAATAAGCTATCCGAATGAAAAAGAATTGCTACAAATGTACAGGAGTATGAATAACTGATGTTACGGACCGATGCTAATGACAAATCGTGCCCTGCCGGCCTCGCTCGTGCATTTCAGATTTGCACACGAACGGTCATGGACACTACGGATCCCGATATTGTTTTTGACCAGAATGGTGTTTGCAACTACTGGCACGAGTACCAGGATTTCAAAAAATCTTTGCCGTCTACCGAAGAACGAGACCGATTGTATTCTGAGGTTATAAGCCGTGTCAAAGATGCAGGAAAGAACCGACCCTACGATTGCATATTGGGCTTGAGCGGTGGGGTTGATAGCTCGTATTTGGCGCACTTGGTTAAGTCGGTGAATCTTCGTCCACTGGTCGTCCATTTTGATAACGGGTGGAACAATGAATTGGCAGTACACAATATCGAACGTATTTGCACGAAGTTGGAGTTACCGCTTCAGACATTTGTCATGAATTGGCCCGAGTTTCGGGATTTACAACGAGCATATTTCAAAGCATCTGTCTTAGATCTCGAAGTACCAACCGACCATATGATTTTTGGGGCGCTGTATAAAATCGCTCGCCAACACCGGATACGATATATTATATCTGGCAATAACTTCGCAACGGAGTGGCTCCTCCCTCGTCGATGGTATTATCGCAAATTCGATCTGGAAAATCTTCTTGCGATTCACTCCAAATTTGGCGAAATCCCATTAAAACACTTGCCCGCGCTGGGGCTGTGGCAGAATGTGTGGTACCGAATGGCAAATAAAATACTAGACGTAAAACTTCTTGATCTAATTGACTACAATAAGCAAGAGGCAAAAGAACTGTTGATGGAAGAATACGGTTGGCGTGATTACGGTGGCAAACACTATGAGTCGATTTTCACTCGATTTTATCAAGGGCACATCCTTCCTACCAAATTCAACATAGATAAGAGGAAAGCGCACCTGACCAACCTTATCCTTAGCGGCCAAATGTCACGTGAGGATGCGATCGTGGAGCTGAAAGCCCCGACTTACGACCCAGTTTTGCAACAGGAAGACAAGCAGTATGTTGCAAAAAAACTAGGATTCTCGGATTCCGAATTTGATTCATTGCTAAAGCTTCCCAATCGAGAGCACGAAGAGTTTGGCACAGATACGAATTCAATAGTTCGGTTGAGGAATTTCATGTGGTGGATTCGGCCCCTGACTAAAATTATTAAGGCAGCAGGATGGCGCAATGACAAGTAAGCATTCTATATTACATAGGCGTAAAAATGTCGAATTTTGAATCGCAGTACTACGAAAGCGATCACTGGTGGCAGCCAGGGATGGTTGAAGACCTAGCAAACATTACACGGCTTGAGAAAACTTGTGATCTAATTCCTAGCGACGCGCTCCGAATTTTAGATGTCGGTTGCGGAAACGGCGTGTTTGCGAGAATGTTGAAATCCGTTCGACCGGAATTGCACATAACTTGTACTGATCGCAGTTCGGCTGCTCTAAGATACGCTCAAGCCGACGAATTGGTACAGAGTGAGATTACAGGTTTGCCTTTTATGGACGACGCTTTTGATTGTGTCACGTGCCTTGAGGTAATTGAGCACCTTACTGCCCCTGATTTTCCAAAGGCAATTTCGGAATTGGCGAGGGTCGCCAAACGATACTTGGTGATTGGTGTACCATATGACGAAGCAATTGAAAGAAACATGAGTACATGTCCCGCATGCTTCACGAAGTTTAACTCAGATTTACATCTTCGAAGATTTACGCTTCCGTACTTCAAGCAATTGTTTGAAGAGCATGGATTTTTCTTGACTTCGCATTTGTTTCCAGTTCCGCAGAGACACTACTTTGGCTTTCGAAGTTACTATGCGTTGCGGCGATGGCTTTCAGGAGAGAGTCGACGCACAAAATTTGCTTCAATCTGCCCTATTTGCGGACTGCTGCCCGTCTCGTCGAACAGTGGGGGCGATCAATCGGATCCGTCTAGTTCGAGGTCTATTGTCGATGGCAAGTCACCGCCGTCGCAACTGAAGCAACTGGTAAAGCACCTCTGGCCTCGGCAAGTTACATCCGGTTATTGGATTGTTGGTTTGTTTACAATTTCAAATTGAGTGTGAGACAGTGACAATATTGAGTGTTATTGGGGCTCGCCCCCAGTTTATTAAGGCCGCCGTGGTATCGCGAGCACTGAAAAACGCTGGAATCGTTGAGAGAATTGTCCATACAGGGCAACACTATGACGATGCTATGAGTGGTCGATTTCTTCGAGAACTAGCTATCGACAATATTGTGCTTAATTTGAATTGCGGTTCGGGTACACACGCTCAGCAGACCTCACAGATGATGGTAGGTCTTGAATCAGCAATACTGGAACATCGCGATTCGATCCGTGCTGTCTTGGTTTACGGCGACACCAATTCTTCGATTGCAGCGGCTTTGGTGGCAAGCAAAATGAACATCCCTGTTATTCACGTGGAGTCGGGCTTAAGAAGCTTTAACCGCTCGATGCCGGAAGAAGTAAATCGAGTGGTAGTTGACCATCTTTCAAATCTATTGTTCTGTAGCTCAAGTCGAGGGGTAACGCAATTGCAGCAGGAAGGCATCAGAGCGCCCGTCATTGATGTTGGCGATGTAATGCTAGATGCCTTTTTGATGTTTACACGGGCTCAACAACAATTGCCGCCGTCGATAATTGATGGCGATCGTTTCTGCATAGCAACAATCCATCGACCGTCCAACACCGATGACGAAATACGTCTACAGGCCATTGTTCATTCTTTGGCAGACATCGGTATGACATGCATTTGGCCGATTCATCCGAGGCTTAAGCAGCGAATGCTTGGCATGCACATTCCAGCGAATATTCGTATCGTTGAACCACTTTCGTATTTTGAAATGCTGTCTGCACTTAGTCTATGTCAAGTCGTGGTAACAGACTCAGGGGGACTTCAAAAGGAAGCATACTGGGCAAAGAAGCCATGCGTGACCGTTCGCGACGAAACAGAGTGGTTGGAGACGTTGGATGGTGGTTGGAATCGCCTGTGGAATCCAGAGGGGGAGGATATTGATTTTTCGCAGGTAAGTCCAGTAACGAACTGGAAACCACTTTATGGCGACGGGAAAGCAGGCGTGCGAATTGCGCAAATTGTCGGCGACATGTTTGGAGGTTGACAAAAATAGTCTTTACAGCTTGACAGAAGAAATAGGCAAGACGCTGGAACGCAAAATGCATAAATTACTCTTGATATCGCTAGAATTTCCCCCTGTGCAGGTTGCGGGATCGTTTCGAGCACTGCGATTTGTCACACATTTGCCAAAGTTTGGTATTCAACCTATTGTTGTATGCTACAATTCCAAGCAATTTGTTAAAGACCCTATCTATGTATGTAATCCCAGTCTTTCGGCGTTAATACCAAGCGATACTCCAATCTACCAGCTGGACGTCTCTGCTCTCGAGCCGAGCCGAAAAGCACTTGTCTCTGACCCTTTGGAGGACCGTCTAAGTCGTCATTTTTATAAAATAGCGGACATGTTTGAACGTATTCGTTCAGAACATTGTATAGAGTCTATTTTTGTGACATGTCCGCCATTTAATGTCGACTTGTTGGCGCATGCGGCCAAGAAATTTTTTAAGTGCCCAATGGTTTTGGACATGCGTGATGCTTGGTCTCAATGGGGCTCCTCGCCGTTTCGAACCTATTTTCACTATCGTAGCATCCTTTCTCGTGAACGCCGCTTGTTACATGCCGCTGATGCAATCACGGCCGTCACTCCGCAATTAGTCGATATGGAAAGAAAGGTTTCGCGGAAGCCAATCGCTGTGAGCAGTCCTGCTTGCGAATTCCATTGGATTCCAAATGCTTACGATCATTCTTCATTGCCCGTTGGAATGCTCAAAGCGGAATCAGATCGTCCCAGATATAAAGTAGTTTATGTGGGGCAGTTTTACTATAATTCGCTCTACGAGACACCGTTTGGAATCGTACCCTGGTACCGGAAAAAACCACATCGATGGTTCCATTACCACGCTACACGTCAGCGCTGGATCTATCGTACGCCGTATTTTTTCTTTCGTGCATGGCAAAAGTTCCAGGAACTATACCCACATTATAGAGATCGGTTTGAATTTCATTACTTAGGAAATATCGAGAGTTGGCTGCCAAAGATGGCGCGTGATTTCAACTTAGAGGGGTATTGCACTTGGCACGGTTTTAAGTCCAAACAGGAAACGAAACAGATTCTGGAAAATAGTGATCTATGTCTATCAACTTCTATGAAAATCGAAGGCGAGGAAGACTATTGCCTTGCATCGAAGACCTTTGACTATATTGCGGCGCGAAAACCCGTTCTTGCATTTGTCACAAATGGAATGCAAAAAGACTTCTTACTGGGCAGCAACATCGCCTTGATGTGTGAACCCGATGATGAAGTTGCGAGCGCAAGTCAGATGAAAGAACTCGTTGAGCGAGGATTCGAAACGGAAATTAATTCAGGCTATTTGCAACAGTTTTCGGCGGATGAGACAACGCGCCGAATGGCCAGCGTGATTTTGTCAATGCCGCGAGCTAGAGGAGGCCAGTAATGATTGGAATAGTCGACTATGGTGCAGGAAACGTGGGCTCTGTGCATCGCATGTTTAAGAAGATTGGAGTTGACTCGTTCATCGCTGCAAAACCTGAACTATTGTTCGGTGCTTCTCGTCTAGTTGTACCGGGAGTTGGCGCGTTTGACAGCGCAATGGAAAAATTGGAACATACTGGATTCTTACGGTGCTTGAATGAACTAGTTATAGGAAGGGAGATTCCTGTTTTAGGAATTTGTTTAGGAATGCAAATGTTGTTTCAAACATCCGAAGAAGGGATACGACCGGGACTAGGTTGGTTGCGAGGTCACGTAGTCAAGTTTCAATTTGAAGATCCAAACCAACGACTCCCAGTCCCACACATGGGGTGGCGTGAAGTTGAGATGACACTTGGGTGCGGTCTATTTCTACCTTCGGATACGCCGCCCAGATTCTACTTTGTGCATTCATATTATGCGGTACCTGAATCACCAGCGACGATAATCGGCACCACCGAGTACGGTCATCGCTATTGTTGCGCCGTTCGTCAAAAGAACATTTTCGGCGTGCAGTTTCATCCCGAAAAAAGCCATCAATTCGGAATGCAACTGCTAAAAAACTTTGCTGGGTTCCGTACTCAAAATACATAGCTACCATAGCCCCAATAAATACATAATAGATTGATCACAATGAAAAATTGGATTCGGAAAGCAGCTAGTATTCTCGTCGCCCCGGAGAGACTTAACGACACATGGCTTTACCAATCGTACGTACGATGGCGGTTTCCAGCATATTGGAGGAATCAAAAGGCGGATCGAAACTTTTACAAGAGGGTATTTAGCAAGGTCGGTAGCGAGTTGGTGTTCGACGTCGGGGCAAATGCAGGGCACAAAGCAGTAGTTTTCGCGGAGTATTCCAAAAAAGTTGTTTGCGTTGAACCCGATCCGACTTGTGTGGCCTTCCTAAAATCTCGATTTGCAAATCGAAGCCAAATTGTTGTCGTAGAGAAGGGCGTGGCTAATTGCGAGGGGGAATTGGAGTTCAAGCAGTGGAGTGACGGCAGCGCCTTCAATACATTCTCGGATAAATGGGTTGGAAATCGAGAGGTTAGTATTGGAATGCGCGCTCAAAAGATTGTTAAAGTTCGTACCACGACGCTGGATCAACTGATAACCCAATTTGGACAGCCGAATTTGATCAAGATCGACGTAGAGGGTTTTGAGCTACAGGTTTTACAGGGCCTAAGCACTTCAATCCCGTATATCACGTTTGAATGCAATCTGCCAATATTCGAGCAAGAAACTCTCAAATGCATTGCTTTACTCCAAGAACTTTCACCGCAGTATCGCTTCAATTGGACTGGGTTAGATAGCGCATGCTACGGAGAATCTTGCTGGCTAGATGCTGTTGGGATCAGCAATATTGTGCATTGTAACAAAAGCGGGTATCTCGAGATTCACTGTAGCAAACACGAATCGGTATGATAAGAAATTCCGTGAAAACACACAAGATGCTTCGAATTGATAACCCATGCGAATTCTATTAGTCGCCGACCCGATGATCGCGGTACCACCCAAATTATATGGCGGTATCGAGCGAATCGTTGATATGCTCTGTCACAACTTTATCGCGTTAGGGCACGAAATCGCGTATATGGCGAGACCGGACTCGACGGCCCCTGGAGAGCTTTTTCCGCTACCCGGTTTACAATTCGCCTCATATGCGGACGTTGCGAAGAATGCGTATTCACTGGCCAGGCACATCACGAAATGGAAACCGGATATCGTACACAGTTTTGGCAGGTTGGTCCAGTTACTACCCATCTTGCCCCTTTCCATCCCGAAGGTAATGAGTTATCAACGCGAACCTACACTTAGGGGAATCTCGCTTGCAAATCGAATTGCTAGGCGTGGGTCGCTCCTGTTTACCGGATGTTCTGACTACATCACTGGACAGATTGCAACGCGCGCGAATGCAATCACCGTTTACAATGGCGTACAGCTAAAGCATTACAATTTCATTTCCAAAGTAGCTAATAACGCGCCGCTCGTTTTTCTTGGTAGAGTTGAGCGGATCAAGGGAACTCACAATGCAATTCGCATTGCGAAAGAAACGGGTAGGCACTTAGTTATTGCAGGGAATATTCCCGATGGCGAAGAGCATCAGCAATATTTCAAGATGGCGATTCAGCCTCATCTCTGCGACACGATTCGCTATATCGGCCCAGTTGACGACAGCCAGAAGAATCAGCTGCTTGGTAGTGCGCTTGCGTTGGTCATGGCAGTAGAGTGGAACGAGCCGTTTGGAATTGTCATGGCAGAAGCATTAGCTTGCGGAACCCCCATTCTTGGCACACGAATGGGATCCATTCCTGAGGTCGTTTGCGATGGCCTTACAGGTTTTGTCCGAAGCAGTACTGAAGAGTTGGTCGAAGTTGTTGGACAGTTAGAGCGAATTCGAAGAGAAGATTGCCGAGAGTCTGTTGAACGCCGATTCTCAGATACTGTTATTGCAAATCAATATCTTAACGCCTATCAAACCCTAAAAAAGTGAGGTTTTTGTGCTAGCCAATATTCGTCGAAGAATCCGAGATAGATTGGCTGAACGCCTTCGAGTCCCCTCGGTTCTTGCCTGTTTGAAGCAACTCGCCTCGGTAGGGTTTACTCCGCAGGGGGTTTACGACGTGGGCGCCTATCAAGGAGATTTCGCAAAAGAGACTTTGAGGATCTGGCCGAGAACTAAGGTAACCTGTTTTGAACCACTGCCGAAGATGAAAATCGCACTAGACTCCTTAGCGCTTGACAAAAACTTACAAATCAAGATTGAGTCAAAGCTGCTAGGCGAGAGCAGCATAGCAGAAGTACCTTTCCATGTGGGAGAAACAGCCTCGTCCGTACTCGAACATACCGAAGACGAACAGTACCCAACGCTGATGCTTCCTATGACTACACTAGATGAATACGCAAACGAGAAAAGCCGTTGGCCATGTTCATTGTTGAAATTGGATGTCCAAGGTTATGAGCTTAGCGTCTTAAAAGGAGGGGAAATCCTCCTAAACAACGAGGTTGAGGTGATTCTTGTTGAGCTAAACTTGCTCGAAATCTACAAGGGTGCCGCGTTGTTCCACGACGTCGTTCACTGGCTGTCACAGCAAAACTATGTAGTTTACGATATCGGTGGATTGATTCGGAGACCGATCGACAATGCTTTATGGCAGGTAGACATGGTATTTGTGAAACGAAACGGAAAACTTCGAGAAACCATGAAATGGTAGTGCAATTCGCAGGTTCAAAAAGAAGACCATCCTAAATAACACACAACATGAAAGATTATGATGCCTGTTTTTTGTCGCCGACCACGTATATTCAAGGGAAATCAAGTGGGGGAGTGCAATGGTGTACACATGATTATTTAAATACGCTTTCTGCAATTGGGATTGAGTACGAGGTGCTTGATTACAATGAATCGCAGACGCTTTTTCGCAAGTTGGTCAGGAGGATTTTCCCTCATCCATTCAAGTACCAAGTTCCAAAGTCGATTTTGAATTCAATCAAAAACAAATTGAAAGGGAGCCAAAAGAGCCTCGTGTTTCTCAACAACACCAGCGCACTCACCGCAGCTCCCGCCATTAGAAAACTGCTCGGACCGATGGCCAAAATCATATTCCTATCACATGGAGCCGAGAATACGGACCTAGTAAATTCGTTGCGATTTCATCCAGAGAAACTTCCTCGGCGAATGAGAACCCCCTCTTGGATTGGAAAGGTAATTCTGGGCGAACTTCAGCAGAGAAAGGCTATCGACCTTTCAGTTTGTATATCGGAACAGGATTTGGCGATAGAAAAATGGCTAGGAGCGCCTGAAACACTGTTCCTGCCGAGAACCATCACAAATATTGAATTTCACTCGCGCGCCATTTACGGGCGAATTGGGACGGTCGCGACACTAAATCACAGTCCAAACCTGCAGGGAATTGAAGCGCTTGCACGCGAACTTCTCGACATCGAGGGTCTTTCCCTACGTTTAGTTGGAGGTCCAGAGTCCATCGGAATGGAACTGCAAAACAGATTCAAATCGATTAAATACCTTGGCAAGCTATCGGAAGAGCTGCTTGTGGAAGAGGCGTCTACTTGGAACGCATTTGTTAACCCAATTTTTTGCTATGCAAGGGGAGCTAGCACAAAAGTTGCGACTGCTCTAAGTTGGGGAATGCCCCTTGTTACTACTTTCATTGGATCGCGAGGATACACCTGGGATGACAAATTGCTTCCTCGGGCTGAGACCGCAAAGGACCTAGCAATGCTTTGTTACAAAGTAGGGATGTCTGAGACTTTACAATGGTGGGACAACGCCAAAAAACTACGGAATTTGTCGCCAACATTCACGGAGTGTGGCGTCTTGCTAGAAAGGTCATTAACTCGCTTTGAATCGCATTGAATGAGATTCCCATCCCTCCTCATTTCTACAAGCTGCCTGTCTTCGACCGGGAATGCCTAAATCCCTAAACCGTCACTTTAAATAACCGCAGTTGCATAGTTACAGGTCACCATTCCTCAGCAACGAAGAGCATAAATATGAGCATTAAACTTGTCGCAAGATCTATTTTTTCCAATCCAGGCAACAAAGGCCAGAAATTAACGCGGTTATGTCGAGCGTTTTTATGGCAAGGCTGGAAGAGGACGTTTTCTCGAACAATACGAATAAAATTGAGCAATGGAAGGCGATTCGTTGCTCATCCTGATTGTGTCGTATCATCGGCACTCATTTACACTGCTTGGCCAGAATATCATGAACTGCAATTCCTTCGTCGCGTTCTTAGTAAGGGCGATATAATGATTGATGTGGGGGCAAACGTCGGCCACATAGGACTATTACTAAGTGACATCGTATTGCCTTCTGACATTATTGCGTTCGAGCCAACTCCTGTCACTTTCGGACGCCTACGACAGAACTGGGTCGAGAACGACTTCCCTACCGAGGGACTGCATAATGTCGCCGTCGGGAGGGAGGCATCCTTTGTCTTTTTCCCAAATCCATCGCATCCAGACACAACAAATCGGCAACTGCCATCTGATTGCAAAACGAGTGACGTGTGCAAAACAAAAGTGCTAACACTAGACAGTCTGCGATCGCGGTGGTTAAACGGACGAATTGGATTGCTGAAGATCGATGTAGAGGGATTTGAACTTGATGTGCTACGTGGTGCATTAGAAACTCTAAGAACGGATCGCCCGCGAGTTATTATGTTTGAATCCCTTGGTGGGAAGGTAAATAGTGAAATTGAATCGCTGTTTGAATCGGTTGACTTCAGACTTTTTCAACTGAACAAGTGTGGGGAAATCGACCTCTCGGAAACTTCTGCACAAAATGTATTCGCGTGCCCGAGAGAGTTTTTCCAAGATATTCAAGACGCTTTCAATTCTAACTAGGATGGCAGTTCGTATATGAAGTCGGTTGCGATTGTCGCGGCACATTTTGCTCCTAGCACGCTTGCTGGCGTGCACCGAGCAAGACTGTGGAGTTTGCACCTTCATGAGTTTGGATGGGAACCGATCATCGTTACAACCAAACCATCCTACTATGAAGAACCATCCGAAGACGCCCTAAGCGCTCTGGTACGTGACGGGCTTCAGATTATCCGTACTAATGCAATTCCAATTGGGCCATTGCGCATAGTCGGCGACGTGGGAATTAGGGGGTTTTACGCACACCTACAGGCTTTGAAAAGCCTTGCCAGGCAAAAGAAAATTGATTTTTGTCACATTACCATTCCGTCAAATTTCTCCGCTCCGCTTGGAAGATTATTGCGTCGTTCAACGGGCATGTTATATGGAATCGATTATATTGACCCCTGGGTTCACGATTTTCCTGGCTCGTCCATTGTCGGATCAAAGGCATGGTTTTCAAAGACGCTTGCGTCGTTGCTCGAACCATGGTGCGTTCAAAAAGCGTCGCTCATCACCGGTATCAATTACGAGTACTTCCGCGGCGTTTTGGAAAGAAATCCGAAGGTTCGCGAGAATGCGATTTTGGCCGCGATGCCATATGGCGGTGCAGAATCGGATCACATCTACGTTCGCAATCATCCCACCAATGCGCACCTTTTCGACAAATACCGTGGTAATTTTAACATGATCTATGCTGGTGCAATGTTACCCGCGGCTTTTCCCGTTTTGAGGCGCATCCTCGAGGGGGTCGCAGCCCTCAAGAATCTTGCCCCTGAAGTCATCTCACGCCTCAAAGTCCATTTTGTAGGTACGGGTAAGTCGCCCGGAGATCCGCAGGGTTATAATGTACTCCCCCTCGCAAGAGAATTGCAGGTCGAGGATATTGTCTGTGAGCATCCTCATCGTATAGGTTATATCGAAGTTCTTAATCACTTAGAACAATGTTCCGCCGTTTTAGTAATGGGTTCAACGCAACCTCATTACTCACCTTCGAAATGCTACCAGTCGATTCTATGTTGCAAGCCGGTTTTGACATTCCTACATCAGAACAGTACGGCTGTTCCTCTTATGCGGAGTGTGAATCGCGGCCCCGTATTGACCTTGACGGAATCGCAACTTCCGAGCATAGACCAAGTGTCGCGTGCGATTTTGGATACTATGCAACAGGGGCCAAAACTATATGATCCGCCGACAAGGGAACTTGTAGAACCCTTTTCGGCACGGCAATCCGCTTGCCGGTTGGCAGAAGCATTGGATTTGGCGGTTGCGAAAAAGCATAATAGCTTTTCCTGATCACTTAAACCGCAAGATGTATCTGAATGCTGGTAGTAGGATCGCATTAACTTTTATTAAGCAATATTGTGTATAAACTATTTATGTGGCCACAAACATGAATGGTCAGAGGTTGACGGCACTTGACGTTCTTAGGGGGATAGCTGCCCTGATCGTTACTTTTCATCACATGTTGGTTTTTTACGGTGAAGCCATCCGAACAAAGTTGCCGTCCAATCTGTTTTCTGTCTGTTCTTCGGTCAGTGACCTTAACCATGACGCAGTCTTGTTTTTTTTCGTCCTTTCGGGGTACTGTATCGCGCTTTCCCTACGTGGCAAATCCTTGACTTCTAAAGCACTTGTATTCGAATATTTGCAGCGCCGTTTCTGGCGTCTCATGCCCGGGTATCTGATCGCATTGGCATTCACTGGTTTTTGTGTTTTCCAAATGCGTTCCGATGCACCACAAGATTTGTCCTTAAGGGAATTGGGTGGGAACCTTCTATTCCTCCAAACAAGTCCGAACGTTGGAACCTATTGGGTTGCTCCATTCGGTGGAAACGGTCCTCTTTGGTCACTCTCGTATGAGGTGTTCTTTTATGCTCTTCTTCCTGTCCTATATTGGATCAATCTAGGGTTTTTGCAGCGATGGAGCATGCCAATTAAATTTTCCACAACAGTTTTGGTGGCGATCCTATGCGTCGGCGCGAATCGAATTTTTTTCACCCCCTGGTTTGCCTTCATGTCGTCCTTTCCAATTTGGCTCTGCGGATGGCTGGCACTGGTAAGGCACCCACTCGAGTCGAGAACCCCGTTTTTTTTAGTGCTTGGTGTGATTGGTTTGTTAGGAATAACCTTCGAATCCAGACTGCATTCTGCGAGCATCTCATCGCTCTGCCATGGTTTCGCAATCGCCTTTGCATTCTATTTTTTCCTAAAATCTAACCGTCTCAATACAATAGTTGGTTCTCTAACGCCTTTGGTGTACATCGGTCATGGAAGCTACTTCCTCTATATCCTACACTATCCGCTGCTACGATTACTGCGTTCCTACGACTTCTCACTGGCAACGGCTTTCCTTGCCGTTTTATTACTAATTATTCTGTGTGCGTTGGTCGAGCCATGGTTGACGAATGCCACAAGACGACTTTTACGAAATTCACCGACAGCCAAATCATGAAACTCGGAGCAATTGCATCGCACCCGATTCAGTATCAGGCGCCTCTCTTTCGAAATTTGTCGAAATCTTGTGACTTAACGGTTTATTTCTGTCATTCCCCAAGTGCCGCGGAGCAGGGGGCTGGGTTTGGTAGTCGATTCGAGTGGGATATCGATTTGAAGAGCGGATACCAATTCCGGTTTCTTAAAAACATCGCGAAAAAGCCAGGCCTCCAGTCCTTCTTTGGATGCGATACGCCCGAAGTCAAATCGGTGATTGAAACCGAAAGATTCGATGCCTTTTTGATCCAAGGATGGCATCTTAAGTCGTTTTGGCAGGCGGTCAATGCATGCAAAAAGACGCGAACGCTCTCATTGATTCGGGGTGACTCTCATTTACTCGCGCCACGTTCTAGACTGAAGCGATTCTTTAAGGCAATCGCATATCCTCACCTAATTCGCCAATTCGACAGATATCTCTATGTTGGCGTTAGGAACAGGGAATATCTTCAACACTATGGTGCACCGAATAACAAAATGCATTTTGCGCCACATTTTGTCGACCGCGAATGGTTTGAAAATAGAGGCAATGCGATTCAAGAGAACGTTGGAGAAACTCGCGAAAAGTGGGGAGGGACGAACTCGGATCGAATAGTACTTTTCTCTGGCAAGCTCCAATCATGCAAAAGACCTTCAGACCTGATTTTTGCAATAGCCAGGCTCCCGTTAGAAACGAAACAAAGACTTGTGTTGGTATTCGTTGGCTCCGGGGAACTTCAATTGCAACTGGAGGTATTGGCCAGCGAACATAATGTTCGTTGCTACTTTGCCGGTTTTATGAACCAATCTCAAATGCCACTAGCATATCGAGCCGCTGACGTGCTGGTTCTCCCTTCGGAGAGCGAGACATGGGGTCTGGTTGTCAACGAAGCCATGGCGTCTGGATGTCCTGCATTTGTATCCGATGCCGTCGGGAGCGCGCCAGACATGATTGATGAGGGTAGGACAGGTGCAACATTTCCGGTGGGTGATATCGAACGACTTTCAACCTTACTCATTCAGCTTTCACTTGGGCAATGGGAACGTACTCGAGTTGCCCTCGATTTAGCAAAAAAATCAAGTGTTTACAGCGTGGAGACCGCCACTCGGGGAATCCTCGAGGCTGTGCGCAGTACAGTTCAAAGGTGACAATTCTTTTGATCATGCACGCTCGTCTCAATCGGCAGACAAAAAAATAATCTCGATGAAAAAAACGATTAAGAAGCTTACTCCAAAAATCCTACTGGATTTGTACCGATTTTCCCGTCGAGCTCTTTCCAACGCCAGGAATCGAGCAAGAACTACGGAAGAAGTATTCACAGAAATATATTCTGCAAATAAATGGGGAGGGAGTAAAGGGGAATATTGTTCGGGTTCCGGCTCGATCACTAATCATGTTGTAGATCAATACGTTGACACGATTTCCCAACTTGCAAAAACAATGGGGTTCGAAAATAGCCGTTTTGTCGATCTCGGATGTGGTGATTTCCGCGTTGGAAATAGACTGCGTGATATTTCCAGCAGTTATGTTGGTGCCGACATTGTCAAGTCAATGATTGAATCACACTGTTCGAACTTCGCGGACCAAAAAACAACGTTCGTACATCTCAACATGATCGAGGACGATCTGCCTGAGGGCGATGTCTGTTTTCTCCGTCAAGTCTTACAGCATCTATCCAACAACCAAATCCTAAAGATCCTCCAGAAAGTAAAGCAATATCGCTGGGTTTTCATTACTGAGCATTACCCTCAGCACTCCAGTCAAATCGTGCCTAATCTTGATAAGGTTCACGGTGCTGACATAAGACTTTATCGCGGATCAGGTGTCTATCTCAATCAACCGCCTTTCAGTCTGCCGTCTGAACTAATTAAGGAGGTGCTAAGCGTCGAGGATTCCGGTAAAGAGTTTGACGGCAAAGGTGAAATAAAGACCTTCCTTTACAAACCGACTGGCAATTGATAACGTGTTATTAAATCTGGAGAACAAGAAGTTGCTAGTGCTTGTTGTCGTATTTTTTTGTGGCAACGTTTCGGGCATATTTCTTACACGCAATTATCACAGTAAGACGCTGGCATTTTTCACAGTAAAGCGTCTTCCCAAAATTGAGAGGCAACAACCACCCTACCATTCCAATCCAATTGTATTCCTAGTTGCTGGGCAATCTAATGCCGCTAACTTTGCTGCGGCAAAAACTAGTGCGGACGACCGAGCCTATGCTTTCAGTCAGGGTGTGTTTTACTTCTGCTCAGATCCGCTACCTGGTGCGACGGGAAAGCGTGGAAGCCCATGGCCGATTTTGGCTCAAAAAGTACTCGACAGTGGCGTATCCGACTGTGTTGTGATTGCGTCCGTCGGCATCGGTTCGACACGTATTCAGGATTGGCGGCCCGGAACTGCCGCTTTTCAAAATATGGTAGATACAGCAATACAGCTCGATACTTGCAATCTACCGGTTTCCGACGTAATTTGGTTCCAAGGTGAAGAAGATGGGGCGGAAGAAACCGACTATTCCACCTACTTGTCTAGCTTGACTGGAATTATCGGTGAGTTTCGCCATGTGGCGCATGGTTCTACTTGGCATATAGTTTCGACTAGCCACCGGGCAGGTGCAGTTTGGCTACCAGTAAGGAATGCTCAAATTCAGGCGAGTTTAGAATTAGAGGATGTTGTCATCGGCGCAGATATGGATGCGTTGGGTTCTAGTTTTCGTTCAGATGGCGTTCACTTAAATTTGGACGGGCAGGAGCGAATAGCAACAGACTTATATCATTCGTTTTTTCGAACCTTAAAACGCAGTGCAAGACATGTTCCGTAAAGTTAAATTTCGCCAAAACTCGGTTGGGCAAAGGAAGTCTAATGCCGTTTGAATCCATTGTCGGGTATGTAATCATTTTGACCTTTTGGTTCGTCTCGATTAGCCGCGACGGAGGAATTGGGATCGGTGTTCGCTTTATGTACGGAGTGAACCTATTTTTGTTTTTCCTGCTTGGACCGTTGCTCGGTGCAATCTTTGATCAGCACACACAAGACCCCCGATTTACGAATGTTCCGATGGGCCCTGCGATTAACATCGCGCTCATTGCATTTCTTACATACATCACATCGGCCTATTGGCTTGCGCCTGCATTATTTGGACGCAAATCAATCATCCCTATCGAATGGCGATCGCAGATGCGAGCTCCGTCACGACTAAAGACTGAGAAATATTTCGGTTGGTTCTTTCTCATCGTGGGAATCGCCGTTTCTCCTTTCGCGAAATTTATGCTTTCTTTCCCAACTCTCGGTGCGATCATATCACAATCGGTTTTCTTAGCAGACACAGGATTGTTAATATTGTGTATCAACTCGAGGTTTTCAAAACAAAGCAAGGGATTGCTTTTGGCAAGCGTTCTTTACGTTTTTAAGTGCCTACTGTTTGCCACGATGTCTGGTCATGCTGGCTGGTTATTTATTAATGGCATCATAATATTCGCAATCTGGCAATTCACAGAGCAGTTCCGTATAAGTCGACTCCCAGTGATGTTTGCCGTAGCCCTGGTTTTCTTTATTCCTGCAACATATTGGTTGCAGGGACGACAAACCCTCCGAACTGCAATCTCAGAGGATGCTAGTCTCTCGACGACAGTCTGGATGACTCTCGATGTATTTCTTACGCCACCGGAAACAAGTGTCTCACTTGTTAAAACATACCGAGATCGAGGAGACTTTTCAGACCTGATGGCAGCAACATTGGTACACACCCCCGCGGTCGAGCCATTTGCTTTGGGGGAATCGTATTGGCAAATATTCGTCGCTGTCGTACCGCGGGCGATTTGGCCAGACAAACCAATTGTAATGGGTGGGAATCAATTTGTTACTCGCTTTTCGGGCGTACAATTTGGAGGAACAACCTCCGTCGCTATGAGCTATATGTTCGAAATGTATGTTAATTTTGGTTACTTTGGAGTTTTCTTCGGTATGACTCTGCTGGGGCTTTTTCTCGCAAAAATCGAATCGCTAACTTACTTTTCGACCAACGTTCTATTTGAATGTCTAGCGATTCACCTAGGCTGGGTAATTTGCATTTTTTCAGACAAAGCATTTGAAGCCATAATGACATCTTTGCCGGCAATAGCGCTTGTTTGGAGCGTTTATACATTTGGGTTGTGGTTGTTACGAAGCAAGTTCGCTCAAAGAAATCAACTGTTCGGAACGGCTTGAATGCCTTATACAGGCAATATAGTGTGTTTCGCTTTCGCTTGAATTACTACTTTTGTCGCACAGAACGTCTGAATAATGGCAAGTGTTACCCGCCTCTTTCGAGCGCCACGCGCGAATGCGTACAGTATTGAAGGACTTTTTTCAGACATTAAATCGGCTTCGAGCGAACACCAAATTGAGGACGTTTTCGCGCCGCACCCTAGCACAGGACTAGTTTCTCGCCTTGCTAATGTTGCATGGGCCAGTCGATTGAATGGCGACGTCTTGCACGTGACTGGTGACGTCCACTATGTCGCATTGGGGTTGCCAAAAGGTAAAAGCATATTAACTATCCATGACCAAACCCTACTTATGCGACTTAAAGGGATTCGGCGATTTGTCGCAAAAACCTTCTGGTATTATTTGCCCATCCGTCATGTGAGGTATGTTAGTGTCATTTCTGAGTTTACCAAACAAGACCTCTTAAGACAGGTTCGCGTAGACGAATCCAAAATTTGCGTTATTCCAAACGCGATTGGGCGGGAGTTTACAGAAGCTCCCATGCCGAGGAATTCCGTTCCCAGGCTTTTGCAAATTGGCTCGTCGCTCAACAAAAACATTGACCGTGTTGCGGAAGCGCTTACAGGCGTTACTTGCCACCTGCGTATTGTGGGGCGCCCCTTAGAAAAAGATCTAATTGCCCTTCAAAAAGCTCGAATCGACTACTCAACCGTGTTCGGAATTTCAAAGGCACAGATGGTGGAAGAGTATCAAAATGCCGATTTGGTGATCTTCGCTTCCACCAATGAGGGGTTCGGTCTTCCCATCTTAGAAGCACAGGCGACGGCCAGACCTGTTGTAACGAGCAATTGCTCATCGATGCCCGAGGTTGCTGGGGACGGCGCTATTTTTGTCGACCCAACAAATGTTTCGAGCATTAGGGAAGGGATCCTTAGAGCCTTGTCGGATTCTGTCATAAGAGAGGAATTGGTGCGTGCCGGATTACGCAACGTCGCTCGTTTTTCTTTATCAAGAGTTGCGAAACAATACGAAGATCTCTACTCTCTTTGTTGTAACGAACTCCCCAACAAATCGTAACGTCTCAATTCGGCGTGATTACCGCAAATGCGAAGACTAATAGGAATAGTTCCTGCAATCACAACAGTTTCCAAATATAAGTATGTCTGTATGCGGCAGCTGGGAACTGACTCAATGAGTAGTTTCCACAAAACACGTTGTTTTTCAATGCTTCAACCTTTTTTTGATTGTAAAACGAAGGTTCGAAGAACAAAATAGCCGGAAATTGCCCCACGTGAACTGCGTTTGGGACGATTTTCGATTGTTGCTTCAGTGTAGGTAGGTTTAGAATTTTGCAACTTTGGCGAGACTTTTCAGTGAGAATTGATATGCGCGGAGATTGTGATTAGAGATGTGCGGCATAGGCGGACTAATTACGGATGGCACATTATTCTGTGGTGTCTCGCAACACCTCGAAAAACTGCAAGAGTCTCTTGCGCACCGAGGACCAGACGATGCCGGCCAATGGGTTGATGACATCGGCGTTGTTGGTTTAGTTCAAACGCGACTTGCCATACTAGATCTTTCCGAAGCTGGGCACCAGCCCATGACCTCTCTTGACGGTCGATACACTATCGTTTTTAACGGAGAAATCTATAATTTCCAATCGCTTCGCGAGGACCTGATAACCATAGGCTATGTTTTTCGCTCCCATACAGACACCGAAGTCTTGTTAGCGCTATATGCTGAATATGGCGAGGAAATGGTATCCCGATTGGCTGGTATGTTTGCCTTTGCCATTGTGGATAGTCAACTCCGAACTGTGTTTTTTGCTCGCGGGCCGATGGGGATCAAGCCTCTCTATTTAATGCACTTTGAAAACGGCTTGGCGTTTTCCTCTGAATTTTCTGCACTGTTAAAACTGAATTTGATTTCTAAAGAAATCAATGTGCAATCGCTCCAACAGTACCTTTTATTTGGTTCGGTGCAGGATCCATTGACGCCTATTCAAGGGATCACTAGCTTACCGGCGGGACATACATTGACATGGGAAATTGGTATTCGAGGTTCTGAGCAGCCAAAACCAAAGTGCTATTGGCAACTACATCACCCTAACACATTGGTCCCAAAGGACAAAGCAATCGCTGTCGCACGTGAAGCAATTGAGGAATCGGTCTCCCGACACCTAGTTAGCGACGTGCCAATTGGTGTCTTCCTCAGTGGCGGAATCGATTCGACTGCTTTGGTTGCTGTTATGCGTCGGTTGGGTGTGAAGAACATAAAGACATTTTCAATCTCTTTTGATGATATTGAATTCAATGAGGGAGACGTAGCCAAGCGAACTGCGGACCATTTTGGAACTGAGCATCATGATTGGTGCATGAAGGCTGCGGATGGAGTTGCGTTGCTTAAGTCGTTCCTTGATGCAACGGATTTACCAAGTATCGATGGCTTTAATACTTACTGCGTTTCCAAGCTCGCCCATGACAATAATATGAAAGTGGTTCTAAGTGGTTTAGGGGGGGATGAACTATTTGGAGGTTACCCTTCCTTTCAAAAAGTACCTAGAATCTCACGGTTTCACCGAGTGGCGAGTAGCGTTGGGTTGAATGGCATTGTTGGCAGAATGATGGAGTTTTATGGCTCACGAAGCAGCATCCAACGGGCCGGGGTGTGCTTGCAGATGCCTCCACATATCTCATCGGCATATTGGGCCATGAGAGGAATATTTACTCCCAACGAGGTCGATAAGATATGCCAAAATTATATTTCTGGATCACCAAAAACAAATTGTGCAGGTATGGAAATCGGCTGGGAGTTGGGAAATCCTCCGACTCGCCTCGACGCCGTTAGTGAAATGGAGATCACACGATACATGGTCAATCAGCTACTTAGAGATAGCGATGTAATGAGTATGGCATGGGGATTAGAGTTGCGAGTTCCTTTTGTCGATTCCCGATTGGTAGAAAAACTCTTAAGTATCCCGGCCTCCATTCGCTTGCGTGCCGGTAAGAGACTGCTCATTGAGTCAGTTCCAGAAATACCGAAATGGGTCATAAATAGACCAAAGATGGGTTTCGTCTTTCCCTTTGAAAATTGGGCAAAAGAGACGCTACGCGTTGACTTTGAAAGGGTTCAGAGCGATTCTCCGGTTCCACTCAATTCTTGGTTTCGCAGTTGGGCACTAATGTCGCTAAATCACTTCCTTACGAGTAATGGTATTTCTAAATTTCGCAAAGACGTAAATTTATCGGCAAGTAACGATTAATTTAAAACCGCTACGATTATGGGCGGCAGGGATACAACTAATACTTTATAGACGAACTATTTAGTTCCACTTTTCTTTATGACGCGGTGGCGTTGCTGTTGTGGCTTGATGTTATATTACTTTTCCCAAGGCACTCGCGATTTCTGCTGGAGAAGCATCGCAGTCGTCACTTCGCTTCAGCTTTGCCCATCTGCTCGCCTGGATTAATACTAATAAACTGTGATGTCAAAGCATAAATCTCGTATCGTTGCCGCCCATTCGATTGCCTCTTTGCGAAGTGATCATGGAGGCACCTCTCGTAGCGTCCCAGCATTGTGCGAAGCACTTTGTCTACAAAACACCGAAGTTCATCTACTGTCATCGCGAGCTGCGGATTCGAACGTAGAATGCACAGCCCTACACGCAAGCATCCATGCTCACTGGTCGAAGGATTCAAATTGGCTTCGCCAATGGCACGTTCAAAAAGATTTCCGAAGATTCTTATCACTAATTAGGTCTGGGACACAACTTCCAATGATTGTCCATGACCATGGGATTTGGTTGCCTTCGAATCGCGCGGTTGCGAAGTTTTGTTGCAAGAACAACATTATTCGCATTGTTAGTCCAAGAGGAATGTTGTCCAATTGGTCGCTAAATCATAGTCGCTTGAAAAAAAGAATAGTTTGGTGGCTCTATCAGCGACGCGATCTTAAATCAGCCGACGGTTTCCATGCAACTAGCCAGCTGGAGGCAGATGAATTGCGGCAATTAGGTTTCAATCAGCCTGCTGCTGTGATTCCAAATGGCGTATCTTTTCCGTCCGAAATGCCAACTCGGACAAATTTCGGGAAAAAGACTGCGCTGTTCCTATCGCGAATTCACCCAAAGAAGAATTTATTGAACCTGGTTCGCGCCTGGAAAAACGCAAATCCACCGAATCATTGGGAGTTGGTGATTGCCGGTCCAAATGAAAACGGTCATCAACAAGTAATTGAGTCTGAAATTGCGAAATTGGAAATTCAAGAGCAAGTCCGATTTGTCGGTTCAATAAATGATTCCGACAAATGGAAGTTTTTCGCTAACGCCGATTTATTTGTGTTGCCATCTTATAGCGAAAACTTTGGAATCGTTGTCGCCGAAGCACTGGCAGCTGGCATACCCGTGATAGCAACAACGGGTACTCCATGGTCCGTTTTGAATGAGCAGCACCTTGGATGGCAGGTCGCACCAACCGTCGAAGGAATCCAGTCCGCACTGGAGCAAGCACTACGTATGGGAGAAGCTGAGGCAAAGTCAATCGCGGAACGTGCGAAAATCTATTCCAATGAGAATTATTGCTGGAGAAATGTCGGCAGAGAAATGCGGGATTTCTATACGCGTTTTGTATGAGTAGTGGGAGTTGCATTGCTTGACAAAAACAAATAAATTGACACGATCTCGAAGGTGTACACAAAGCAAATTTTTTTGCAAAAGCATTATGAGATGGATCGTATTCTTTTGGTGAACCTACTGCTTTAACACCAGTTTCTAAATCTGTAATGCGAGGCCGTTTTGATTCTTGTCTCCCAATGTGTGACGCCAAATGAATGCGAGAAACGTCATAAACGGATCGAACTAATATGGAAAACAACGTGATGACTGAAGTCGAACGGAATCGACAAAATAGAAAATGGACGAATCGTGAGCTCGCTGGTCGATTGATTTGGGCATCTGCAAGGCCACTTTTCCGATACTCCCCTAAAATATGCTGGGGTTGGCGACGATTGCTATTGCGATTATTTGGTGCAAAGATAGGAAGGCATGTCAACATACATCCGACTGCAGTTATCTTTATTCCGTGGAATTTGTCGATTGGCGATTGGTCGTCAATCGGATTCGACGCATTAGTTTACAACCTTGGTTTTATCCAAATCGGCAGCCGAGTGACGATTTCTCAACGAGCCCATTTGTGTGCGGGTTCACATGACTATCGTGATCCGACGATGCAATTACTGAAATTGCCCATCGTGATTGAAAATGATGTATGGATATGTGCTGATGCATTTATTGGGCCCAATATTACAATTGGAATGGGAACCGTTGTTGGTGCCCGAGCAGCTTTATTTAAAGATACTCCAGCCGGGATTTTAGTAGGTGGGAACCCGGCAAAAGAATTGGGGAAGCGGGAAACGAACATCAAATCTTAGACCGTGAGTAATGACGGCATTCCTCAAATCGTTCTAATTGCTTTTTTTACAAATTCACAACTGTGTTGGTCGATGACGCATGAAAAGTCAAGTAACGGTAGTGGTGTTAACCAAAGACGAGGAAGCCAATTTACCAAGTTGCTTAGACTCGATTGCTACGCTAAGCGATGACATCTTGATTCTGGATTCAGGATCAACGGACGGAACATTGCAAATTGCTGAGCAACGCGGGATTCCTGTCTATACGCATCCGTTTACAGGTTTTGGAGACCAAAGGAATTGGGCCATAGACTCACTTCCTCATCGTCATTCCTGGGTTCTCCACCTGGATGCGGACGAGCGAGTAACACCTTCATTTGCCTGCGCAATTGAGAAATTGTTGGCGACGGAGAGGATTGAAGCTGGGTTTTACGTTCCGAGCAAACTAATGCTTGGCAATTCTTGGCTCAGGTATTCAAGTGGATACCCTGTCTATCAAGTTCGATTGTTCCATCTTGAAAGAATGCGGTTCAAAAACGAGGGACATGGCCAACGCGAAATCGCAACTGGAACAGTTGGGTTTCTTACCGAGCCTTACTTACATTACGCTTTCTCAAAGGGCCTAAAAGCATGGTTCGAAAAACATGCAAAATACGCGTCAGACGAGGCGATGCGATTTGAAAAAGAGAAAGTTGGTCTAACTGACGTATTGTTGAGAGGTTTTTCACCGGATCCGATTATTCGACGCCGTTCAATGAAGCAACTTGCATCGAAAATACCATTCAAAAGCACTTGCCGCTTCGTTTACCAATATTTTCTCAAGTTCGGATTTTTAGATGGAGCCTCTGGATTGCAGTATGCAAGGATGATGTCAATTTACGAAGCGATGTTTTCCGTTTATTTATCCGCGATCCGAGATAGCCAACGCGATATTGTTCCTTCAACGCACTTTTATTCAAATGACGATAAATGCGACCCATGTCAATCGCCAAATTCCAAACTAGATTGACTCGCTGGGATTGGTTTTGCTTGATCCTGCCGATGATTGCAGTATCACCATTGCTTTATCTGCAAGCAACGATTCTTTGGTCGAAGCAGCATCTCCAGTTCTTTCCTCTCGCGGTACTTGCCGCAGCTTGGTTTATTCGAACTGAGGGGATTCCGTTTTTGAGCCTTTCCAAAGCCAGGGCAAACGCGTCGCTCGTGCTTTGCATCGTGGGCATGTTTATCTGTAGCAGCGCAATTCTTCTCTACAGTTCCTGGCTTGCACACGTGGCATCGATCGTACTCGTCTTTGCTTGGAGTTTAGGTAAATTTGCAAATCTATCTGTATTGAGGATACTTGGTATTTGTGGATTGCTAGCCGTGGCATTGCCGCCCCCCAATAACGGTGACAAGCTTGTCGTGCAGTCACTTCAGAGTCTGTCGACGACGGTGTCCAGCCTACTCATGGATGTGACGCACATTCAGCATGTTCAAAGCGGTAACGTAATCGACATCGAGTCTAAATCACTGTTTGTTGAAGAAGCTTGTAGCGGTGTGGACAGCCAGTACGCACTGATGGCGGTAGCTGGTACGTTGTTGCTCGTTGGTCGGGCTGGTTTGTTTGTAAGTCTGGTCACGATTGTCACTGTCCCTCTTTGGGCAATCCTTGGTAATCTGCTTCGTATCTACTCTATTGTGATTGGTATCGAGTACTTGGGGATCGATCTTTCAGCGGGGACATTGCATACGGTTCTTGGGCTGGCGACTTTTTCGCTTGCAGCTTGGGCGCACTGGAGCTCTGTGCAATTTTTGAATTGGCTATCGCTACTTCCATCGAAGGCGTCTCTCTTAAGCGAAAAATTTGCGGTACCGAAAGAAAACGTCCTGAATGATTCCTTAAGAACGGAGACCATTTCTGAATTGTTGCCACGCTGGTCTATGGTGTGTCCGGGTGCGATGATGCTCGCGACTCCTGTCTTGATTGCGAATGCTTTGCTTTCGCAGTTTAACTCTTTTTCGTTACCCAAGCTTACAGCGAAGACAGCGAGTATGTTGCCGAAGAAAAATGACCTACCACGATCACAAATTGGTGGGCAAATGATCGAGTTTTCAATTCAAGAACGTGGTCGCGAAGATTTGATGGGCCAGCACTCACGCATATGGTCTTTGTCGCTAGAAGATATTCGCCAGACGTTGTCGCTCGACTTGCCCTTTCGTAGTTGGCACGAATTATGGATTTGTTATGAATTGACAGGCTGGAAAAAACTAGGACATAAATTGGTCAGTATATCGAGCGCTGGAGACAAGATGGACTGGCCATACTTTGAGGTCCGACTTGAGAATGCGGATGGCGAGTTCGCTACGCTACACTTTTCGCACTTCCTGAAAAACGGTGAGCCGTTTGTTTATAGCCAATCTGATGTCCGCTCAGGTAATGGGGATCGAGATACGCGATGGATACTTCCAACGATGCTCAAGCAGCTAAGGCAGATGCAGGAGCCAGAGCCTGTGACTTTCCAGTTTCAATTGCTTTCTAGGACTTCAGAGCCAGCGACTGAAGAGCAGATTGTTGCGTTTCGATCGCTTTTTCTTGAGGCACGTGAGAAGATTCGAGAGAAGTCGATTCCAGCGTTTCGGAAATTGATGGGGGAGGATTGAGTTGTCAGTTGTCAGTTGTCAGTTGTCAGTTGTCAGTTGTCAGTTGTCAGTTGTCAGTTGTCAGTTGTCAGTTGTCAGTTGTCAGTTGTCAGTTGTCAGTTGTCAGTTGTCAGTTGTCAGTTGTCAGTTGTCAG
>JANPHB010000130.1:0-16777 GCA_031424235.1 Pirellula sp. | reverse complement strand
GGGTGTTGTGGCCCGCCGGGGGGGCCCCCCCCCGCTCCCCGTGTTGGTTAGTGCGGGCGCGTGCTTTACAAAACCCCCCCCCGCCCCCGGGCCCCCCCCCCCGGGGGGGGCCCACGAATCCGGAGGTGTCATTTTCATCACGCGGACCGCTAGAACACCAAAGCGGTGTCCGGTCGGGACAAGCCCGAGCCGGACAAAACGACAAACATCAAAAGTCAATGTCGGCAAAAGTGACCAGCCAAAATTCGCACCTTCGCAGTTAAGAATTCTTTTGATCAGGGCAGCGAAACCGATTGACTTCGGGACTGCGAAGTTGCAAGTGTTTGGTCCGGCGGTGCGTTGTTCTGGCCCTCCAAAGGCGAAATGAAGAGGGCTTTAACTCCGCACGCATCAGCTTGATTACTTCACCTGGCGAAAGTCCAAACTGTGCGTGGATTGAATCGAATGTCGTTCGATCCTCCCAAGCCATCTGAATGATTCGATCCACTTCGTCGACCGTGAAAGCCATCTTGACCCATTTTGATGTTTGTTTTTTCGTTTCGAAAATTATCTAGCTAGGTCAAGTACGCTAGGAACGAAACTCTTGATGAGTTTCGCAACGGACTTAATTACTGGGCAGCGTCAGAACGCTTGTATCCAAGTCGGTTGAGAACACCAATCAACTCATCCGTTGTGATGTATCTGCGGTGATGTTCGACTTTGTAGCAGTCGATAGCCTCGGCCAATTGGCGACCTTCTTGAGAAAGGTTATTGTACGAATTACCGAACTGCCGCCGTTCGCCGCGTTCGCTGGTACCCAATTGTTGACGTCTGTCCACGAATGGAACATCTGTGACTGCCGGCGTTGGAGTAACTGGTGTTGCCAGGCTCATTGTGCGTTTGTTCCCTCTCAAGGCGTATTTTGGTTGGTATTAGGAAGCCAACCCAAACGTAGGTTACGAAGGGGAAATGGCAAGTTAGATTTCCAAAGAATGCGTCCGCACTGGAATGCTAGCCCCTTTGCTTAAGAGAAATCACGGTTGTGCGGATTGTGCGGATTGTGCCAAGGAGAGCGTCAACATACAGACAACCATAGCATGACGCGCAAGTTTTGAAGTTGCACTTTATTGAGAAATGTAGCTGAATTCGTGAGAATTCAGACGCTTTGCAGAATTCTCACGAATTCTGCTACAAAAGCACTAGTGTGCAACTTCAAAGCGCGCAAGCTAGTGAATTTAGCATCCATTTCACAAGCTTGCGCTTCGTGCTAAGAAAGCGCCCTATGCTCGACCGCGGCTTAGCCGTGTGGTCGGTCGGGGTTCCGGGGCCGGTTTCCCCATAGAAACTTGTTTTAATACATCCCGAAACGAATTCGAAATACTGCCAGGTTGGTTTGCTTCGCAAAGACCAGCGAGACGTTGCACTTCGTCGGCATCCGTGATTTCGCCTAGCGTCTGGGTTTGGCCAGGTTGGTGGCTGATAAGCAATAGCTTGCTGCCGAACCGGACAACATACATTTGCTGCCTTGGGGCCATCGGAGTTCGCCCCATCACTTGAACCACATCGCCGGGCAGCTTCAAAAACGAGTTCGGTTGTGACTTTTTGACCAACCAAGCGACCAACAGAAAAAAACACAATACAACCGCTAACGATAGAAACATCGAAACCGCGGTTCCCCATGAGCTCTTGGGTCGTTCTACACTCCCAGCCTTGTCTTTTGAGGACGGACGGAGCTCTAGCGGCTCTTGCGAATTGCTTGTGGACGCGACAAACTTAACGGGTGCCGGCATATCGGAATAGCTTGCTTGAACAACGTCGGACCTACTGCCGTGGACTTCCGGAAATGAGTTTTGCGCCATTCGATTTGGGGCCTGAGCGGTGCTTGCGATCGGCCGTGGATTTGCATTCAGCGGTGGTTGTGGCAAAGGATTGAATTCTCGTTGACCATTGGCGTGCGTGGTCGACTGCAGTACCGATGCGGTGTGTGGATTGGGCTGATTGAGGCTCTGGCCAGCGGGCCTAACCCAAGTTGGCTGAGATTGCGATGGAGCAAAGCCTCTTTGATCTTGAGCTGCCACCGAGGGACTCATGAAAAACCCGGAAACCAAGGGCAAAATGAGACTCAGAGACCATCGATGATTCAGTGAGGCATGGAAGTTTTGCATCGCTATTGCCTAATGAACGGAGTCGCTGCCGACGAGTTCAGCCACTCGAACGCAGAAGTTATCGTTGAGGACCAGCACTTCGCCACGCGCAACCAGCCGTCCGTTGACATAGACGTCTACGGGATCGCCGGCCAGCTTATCGAGAGTTACGACGGAACCTTTGCGGAGCTGCAGAATCTCGTCGAGATGCATGCGAGTTCGACCGAGTTCGATTTTTAGATCGAGGGTGACGTCGCGAAGCAGGTCCATCGAGACTTTTTCGGGGGGGCCGCCACTGCCAACGAGTTCCTCTAGTCGATATTGCTGCATTTTGGGAGCACGAAGTGTATCTTCGACTTCGCGAAGGGCAGATTCGGCTTGATTGAGAAGCGATTCGGTATCCGGTTGAGCTCGACCGGCATTGGCTTCGGTCGTTGCAGCGTTTGCAGCGGTGTTGGATTCCGACATTGAACACATCCGTGTGTTTGGGGCAAAACTACTCTTCCAATACTTGGTACTTGGAAAAGCCTACGCTGAGGAGGATAGCTTCACCGAGCAACTCGGTACTTGTCGCTAAAACTCGGCGCTGAATCAAGCCCAGTTGGTTTTCCTGAAGCTCTTGAAGGGAGGCATTTCTTATTTCCAAAAGCATTCGGGCGCGGAATCGATGAACGCGTTCTTCGTACAATGCTTTCAAATGCTCTTCGTCCGCCTTTCGAAGAGTGCCAAAAAGCTCGAATTCGACCCGATAAGTCTGATCAGCCCCGGGGGGAATGAAGGATACGCCGAACGGTTCGCCGAAGGAAAACTCAACAATGGTGTCCGAGTCGTCGTGGGCTTGCTCTTGTGCCTTTTTAGAATCAATCTCTTGAGCGACTGCGATCAGCCGGGATTCCGCGAGAGCAGCCACCTCCTCACCTGACGGGACCATGAAAAAGAAAACCACGGTTTCCGCTACGACAATGAAGCTTACGAAAGCACCAATCAGGAGCTTCCCTTTGATTCCGCCGCCGCTTTTCGCTTCGGGGGCACCCTCGGCTCCATGGCCGCCTTTTTCATGCTTTGCTGGAGCTTCAGCTTTTGGTTTTTTCGGTGCGGACATGTTCTGGCAAAGGGCAAGTGTAAATTCTTTGGATAGTTCACCTATTCAGAGTCTAGGACGCAAACAGTGACATTGAGGCAAAGTTTTCGTTCAAGGACTGATTATTCATAAGGATTGCACCGGAAACTCCAATCGTGTCGATTGGCATCTTCAATGGGCTGTTCTTTCCTGAAAATTTGATACATTACTAGCAGGATTCTCCGGTGCGGAGAGCCTCAAGTTGAGCAAGCCGAAAATAGGAATGATGATTTATGCGTTGGGAAGGCCGGGAGCAATCGACAAACGTTGAGGATCGACGCGGTATGGCAATGGCCGCCGGAGGCCTCGTTGCCGGAGGCGGAGTCGGAAGCATCGTGTTGATGATCATCATGATGTTTCTAGGTGGCAATCCTCAACAGTTACTAGAACAGGTGGGCGAACAGCAGGAGCAGTTCTCGCGTGCCAAGCTGACTCCAGAAAACGACCCCGACGCTTCCCTGATGGAGTTCGTCTCGGTAGTGATGAAGGACAATGAAGACGTCTGGGGCAAACTCTTTCGCGAAGAGCTTGGGACCCGCTATCAAGAGCCTAAACTCGTTGTCTTTAAAGGCGAAGTCAATTCAGCTTGTGGACAGGCAACAGCGCAAGTTGGGCCGTTCTATTGTCCAGGCGATAGCAACGTCTATTTGGACTTCGATTTCTTTCGTGAACTGCGCAGTCGTTTCCACGCTCCTGGAGACTTTGCCATGGCATACGTCGTCGCACACGAAGTCGGGCACCACGTTCAAAACCAATTAGGTCTCTCCTCCAAAGTCCAAGCCATGCAGAATCGTGCCGGCAAGGTCGAAAGCAATGAACTAAGCGTACGACTCGAACTTCAAGCTGACTATTTAGCTGGGGTCTGGGCACATCACGCTCAAGCGAGTAAACATATCCTCGAAGCAGGTGACGTCGCGAGTGCCATGACCGCCGCCAATCAGATCGGTGACGACAAACTTACACAAGGTCGCGTTCGAAAAGAGAATTTTACTCACGGGACATCGCAGCAACGAGTCAAGTGGTATTCGGCCGGCTTGGCATCGGGTGACGTCAAAGGGATGATGAAACTCTTCGAATTGGATTTCGACAAACTGTAGAGATCGACCGTTTCAAGGTGAACGGCAAATCAAAACCAGAAGCAAACGACTTGTGGATTTTTTTCGTTTAACAGTCAGCCGTAGGCGTACTGTTGTAGCGTACGCCTACGGCTGACTGTTAAACGAGTTGCGTCATCAAAACCGTAATGAGAAGCGACGGACTCGTATCACTCTCGCCCCAACTGTGTTTAGAAAGTAGCGATTTTCGCATGGCCATTCGAATTCCGGTTGTAATCAGCCAACACGAACGTCGTGCCGGCTCTATCGCCGACTATGAGGAGCAGCTAATCACTCGTATCGTGATGGAGAGCGGACTCGATGCGACTCTGATTGCTGACTTGAAAGCCATCCAGCTCGATACCACGGACCACCTTTGCATCGAAGGTCTAAAAGGTGACTTTGCACTCGCAACGTGGGAATCGACGCAGTACGTATGCGAACATTTGCATCGACTGGGCGTTCCGTCCCTTGAGATCATACCGGTCGACGGCAGCCCCAAATCGCATAGCGGTGTCGAAAGTGTTCCGGCCAAAAAGATTTTTCTGATATCGCTAGCGACGAACGTCAGTATCGACACCACGATCAAAACGCTCAAAGTTCTTCTCCAGTCGCGATCGACCCCCGTCTTCGCAATCGGAGCGCCGATTCACCGTGCTCGAACAGAAACTGCGAAATCAACTCCTGCAGAGGCAAGACCGGCGGTTCATTCGATCTCTCAGCCGATTGAGATAACAAAGCGAGTCGATGAGCCTGCGGCAGTCACATCTGCTGATTCAGATGACTTTCCTGACTTGGATCTACTGATGAATGAGTTAGATCAATTCAATCTTTAGATAAGCGGCGGTTCCATGAGTAACTTGATTCGATACGGTGTTACGAAACGATGGTCGGATGCCGTTGTCGTTGGTGGCTTGGGGTATTTTGTTGAGGTTCCAGACCATCCGGACGGTTCTCCTCGCGACCAAATCGAAGAAATATTTCGGCAAGTCGAGGCTAGGTTGCAACAAATTGGCAGCGACTTGACTCGACTCGTTCAAGTGTTAGTGTATTTGCCGTTTCCCGAGGACTTGCCGCTGTTCAATGAACTTTGGGACGCGTGGATTCCAATGGGGCATGCTCCGTGTCGAGCTTGCACTCACCCTCAGCTTGCAGCACCGGGCTACCGAGTGGAATTAGTCATAACCGCAGCGATTTAGTGTCGAACGATTGTCCTCAATCGTTTTGGCTAGCCCATTTTGCTAAATAGGTCTGGAAATGCCTGCAAAGCCATTGAGGGCAATGTTTAGGACATTTTCACAGCTCTTCCCTGCCTTAACCTTTTCACTGCAGTCGGCAGGCAGAGGGCAGACAATCGCCGTGAAGCGGGTAGAATCATGGCTTCGCAATTTGGCTAATTTGATCTGTCCCTAAGGAGTACTTGTTCATGTCATTGGTTCGTTTTGCCCGCGTCGCGGCGATTGCCTGTAGTTCTGGAGCAACACTTTTGGGTTCGACGTTCGCGTTAGGCGACGATTGGCCGACCTTTCGAGGAGCTAAAAGAACTGCCGTTGCTACCGATTCGAATCTTCTAAAATCTTGGCCTGAAGGTGGCCCGCAGCTTGTATGGGAGGCCACAGGTGCAGGCCGGGGTTACTCAAGTCTAGCCGTCGCTGGCGACAAGATCTTTACGTTGGGTGACGCATTGTCCACGAAGAGCGACGAGGAAGAGTACTTGACTGCCTTCGATCGCAAGTCGGGCAAGCAACTCTGGGCGACCAAGACCGGACCTGCTTGGAAGGAAATGAAAGAAGAATGGCACAATTCCAGAAGCACCCCTTCGGTCGATGATGGAATGGTTTACGTCGTCACGCCGAAAGGTGTTCTGGTTGCATGCAACACAGCGGACGGCAAAGAAGTCTGGCGCAAGAGCTTGGTCGATGACTTAGGCGGCAAGAAAGACGACCCATGGGGATATAGTGAGTCCGTTCTCATCGATGGCGATAAGGTCGTGTGCACGCCTGGTGGAGTCAAAGCAACGATGGTTGCTCTCATTAAAAAGACGGGCGAGTTGATTTGGACGGCAGTTCGCCCCGAGGATCGAGGAGCTGGGCACGCATCGATCGTAATTTCGGAAATTGGTGGCACCCGCGTTTATGTTCAAACAACAGGTGGTGGTGCGCTCGGAGTTTCGGCTACGGATGGAAAATTGCTTTGGTCCTATCCGATTGATAAAACCACCGCCGTTTGCCCGACTCCCATCGTGCAGGGCGATCTTGTTTTCTTCACGGCTGGGTACGGTCGTGGCGGCGCGTTGCTTAAGCAAGTTGAAAATGCTGGCGTTATTACTGTTAAAGAGATCTATGGACTCAACAACAAACTGAACAATAAGCACGGCGGCGTCATTCTGATCGGTGATTATCTCTATGGGGATTCAGACGATAAAGGACTACCGTTCTGTGCAGATCTTATGACAGGTGAAATCAAATGGGCTGAACGAGGACCTGGAAAAGGCTCCACCGTGGTGATCGGTGGCGGAGACATGCTCTATTGCCAATTCGCAAGCGGCGACATCGCATTGGCCAAAGCGGACCCAGCCAAATTCAACGTTGTTAGCCAATTCAAGATCCCAGGTAGCGGTAAACGCCCTAGTTGGGCGCACCCAGTCATCGTCGATGGCATGCTGTACGTGCGATCTCTGGATCAGATATTCTGCTACAAGATTTCTAATTGAGAGCCGATTGAAATCCTGTAGTGACTGTCGATATAGAGCTTAGTTTGGGACACTCTCCAAACTTAGCAATGCGGCTAATTTGAATGAGCTTGAACTGCGGAGCAGTGGCATTAGGTAGCCACGGATGCAATCCGTGGTGGGCGACAACCATACGAGATCGGAGTCGCAAGGCGACGGCATTTTCGCTTAGGTTGATAGGCCAATGGCGATCAATAGCTGCAATGGTTTGAGGGATTCGCGACGAATGCCGCTCCTTCAGAGCTCCCAATCGATGAATCCTGTGACCGGGGTTTCGTTCGCAGAGCGAACTTCACCCCAGGCTAGAAAATGCCATCGCGTTCGCGATTCCAAGCACAGTGCGATGTGTTTTCCGTTCAATTAGCAGAAGGGGCGTTAGCTCGGTTAATTAGCCTTTGGGCGTTAGCAAAATGGTACTCACTTTGCTCAAATTGAGCCGCCGTTTGCTTAAGTGAACGGTTACTGGTCCTCGCTGACGCGTCGGGTTACCATTCAAGTTCCTCGCTGACGCGTCGGGTTACCAGATAGATCCTCAAAGCCACGTTTTCTCGTTAGCAATTTTCTTGCTGCCAAATACCATTGCTGCTCATGCTTTCGCAGCAAAGCGTTTCCGTTGCGAAACGTGTGAATAATCTTTTGCAGATCCTCGTCAGCTTGCGAGTCTTTGCCGCCAGCCACTTTCGCTTGTGCCAAATAGTATCGCGGGGCAAATCCGGATTTCCTGCTGGCCAAATCCTCAAGTCCCTCAATCGCAGAATCCATAATTCCGACAGCTGCTTGGCTGCGATACAGAATGAGCTTTCTATCGTCATCCAGTTTAAAATCCCGTTGGGAAGGAATCTTGAATGCGATTTCGTATGCTTCTTCGGAGTTCCCGTCCTCGATCAGCGCTGAGGCCAAACTGATGAGCAACCGTGGGTCGTTATCGAAGACACCGGACAAGCATTCGCGGTATGTCTCGGCAGCGAGGGACCACTGCAGTTGTGATTCATATTCCTGAGCGAGACGCGTTCGGTTCTTTACTGTTGGCGAGTTTTCTGCGACGTCTCGCAACACCCCGATGCGAGCGGCTGGTGATGCGAACCGCCAGCGAAGACTGGCCCAGTCTATGCTACGAACATTTGGCCGCATCTCAACAAAAAAGTAAGCTGCTGCGCCAAGAACCGGCATCATAAAGATGAGCCAAACCCAATAGTAGGGACGACCGGTTTTGATGGCATGGACAATGAAGAAAAGATTGACGGCCATCAGCAAGAAACTAACTAGCGGATAAGCCCATAAAATATACGTCAAATCGTTAGCGCCGGAGAATCCAACCGAATGATTGCGAAAGGTCTCGGCTTGAATTTCTTCGTCCATAAATGAACCGTCTAGTCGTTTTCGGGCATGTGGGCTGATTTTGTTCTAGGGAGATTGTAGTCAAGAATACTCTCGATTTGGTCTGTCTCGCAGAACTGTCGCAGAAAACCAAGTGGGTCACTCTTGCCGAGAGTGACCTTATCGTCTGCGATCGTTCAGCCGTTCAAGGTCGCATCCGGCAGATGCGACCCACTTTTTTGGGGACGGCGGCGTAATCTGCAGAGCATTGGGGGCCTTGGTGCGAATTGGGGAATACTCTATTCCGGTATCAACTCCAAGCACACGACCTTGCCCTCGCTGCGCACGTACAACAGGCCATGTGAAAGAACAGGCGGCGCCCAGCTGGGTGGTCGCATGAGCGGCTTGCCGTCCCTTGAGTCCCGTATTTGATCTAATTCCATTTGCGCCATAACGGTAAGTTTATCTTTGTTCAACTCAAGCAATTGCAATGAACCCTCTTCCCCTAGCAAAATCAAATGATTGTCGACGATCAATCCCGTCATGCGATCATGGTTCCGCTTGGTCCATCTCACTTCGGGGGTCCAACCAGCAGTTTCGACACCAGCTTCATTTAGAAGCAGACATCGCAAGTCCGTGTCGGGTTGATTGCGGCCACTACTACCATAGAGAACGTTTCCGTCTAGCAGTGGGGTCGACCAGTGGGACCGCATCGCCTTGTTTTTGATCCCAGTTCCGTCGATCCAAATGGGTTTCAGTTCTTTGTCTGTAATCGATAGCAGCGCGCTTCCACGCTCGTAGGCCTCGGAGATGAAAATTCGATTTCCCCATACGACTGGAGATGCTGCGTTGACGCTTTCTTGGCTCGAAGCTCGCCAGGGGAAAAATCGCATGCCCGAACCGTCGTTGGGATCAAACGCCATCAATCCTTCACGAACCAAAGACAAACAAACATCGCGGCCTTCAATCGGCCGAACGACAGGCGCTGAGTAGCTTGCCAAGTAATCGCCAACACGATAAAGCTCTTTGCCTGTGGCCTTGTCGAAAGCGACCATGGCGGTTCCGCTGGGTCTCAAGGCTTTGCTACCACCAATCATGACCAGGAGCTTGTCTTGGTAAACGAGCGGAGAAGCTCCAACGCCAAAAAAATTCTGTTCGACATGGTAGATTTCGTCCGTGTCCAGCTTCCATATCGGAGCCCCATCGGAAACGGATAGGCAAGCAAGCATACCAGTAACACCGAAAACATAGACCCGATCGCCATCCACAACAGGGCTGCAGCGAGGACCATTGTTATAGCCGTAGGCGTCTCGATACTGCACGGGGGATTCCCATTTCCAAATCGGCTTCCCCGTCTCAGCATTGAGGCAACTCAATCGCTCAACATCGCCAAAACGGTCGAATTGAAACCAACGACCGTCGGCTGCCACACCATTTCCGTATCCCATCCCCGTGTCCGCAGTCCAAACCACCTTGAGTCCGGATTTTGGCCACTTGGTCAGGATCCCAACTTCGGAACTGCGTGAGTCGTAGTTGGGACCAAGCATCCGCGGCCAATCCATTCCATTCTTTCGCGTCCACAATGATCCAGTTTCCTGAACCGAACTAGGAGAATTGGTGTCCGCTCCACACCCCGTTGTGGTCGCCATGGAAACGGCAAAAAGAAAGGGTAAAATTGAGATCGAAAAACGACGCATTTAGGAATACTCTATTAATTATGGAAGATCTCATCATCACCGAACATTTGATCGTACCGGCAAGCGAGTTGGAGTTGGTCTTCGCGCGAAGCAGCGGCCCTGGAGGTCAAAATGTAAATAAAGTGAACACCAAGGCGACCCTTTGCTGGAATTTGTCAATCAGCACGGTATTGTACCCGACTGCTATGGCTAGGTTGCGAGCCCTGGCCGGTAATCGTTTGACCGAAGCTGGCGTTTTGCAAATTACCAGCCAAGTGCATCGGGAGCAACCAAGAAACATTCAGGCCTGCCGCGAGCGACTAAAGAATCTGATCCTAGAGGCGATGAAACCACCTATCATCCGAAAACCGACGCAACCAACCCGCGGATCGCAGCGACGCCGCATCGAAGACAAGAAAAACGTCGCCCAAAAGAAGCAAAACAGGTCATCCAACAACTGGGATTGATGATCTGTCTGATTTGTCTGATTTGTCTGATTTGTCTGATTTGTCTGATTTGTCTGATTTGTCTGATTTGTCTGATTTGTCTGATTTGTCTGATTTGTCTGATTTGTCTGAGGGATTACCGCAAATGAAGGTTGGTGCGTACAATGCCAACCCATGAACCAAGACCAAAACACTCCACCTGTCGATCGCGATTCGCTGGCTTCTGAATATCTCGATCGACTTCTCTATCCGCCGTACCCTGTCCAAGAGGAGGCGTTGCTAACTTGGTTTGCTTGCGAACAAGGAATGCTGGTCTGCGCGCCGACGGGGACTGGAAAAACACTTATCGCCGAAGCGGCCATTTACGAAGCGCTTCGGACTGGCAAGAAGTGCTATTACACCACGCCGCTGATTGCCTTGACCGATCAAAAGCTTACCGAGATCCAAGAAACGGCGATGCGATGGGGTTATCCCGCTAGCAGCATTGGATTGGTAACTGGCAATCGAAGGGTGAACCCCGATGCGCCGGTCCTCGTCGTGGTTGCGGAGATTTTGCTCAATCGTTTGATGCAAGATCCCGAGTCCTTTGATTCGGTTTCATCTGTTGTGATGGACGAGTTCCATTCGTTCAATGATCCGGAACGCGGAATTGTTTGGGAACTAAGCCTTGGCATGCTGCCACGCCACACTCGCATCATGCTGCTTTCGGCAACCATCGGCAATAGCGTCGAGTTTTGCAGTTGGCTGATGCGGGCTCACGGTCGCAACATGGAATTGGTTCAAAGCACCGACCGGAAAGTCCCGCTTCAATTCGAGTATGTCGACGACGCTTACCTAGACGAACATCTGGAACGGATCGCAGAGGGGGACGAGGCCAAACGTAGAACTCCAGGCTTGGTCTTTTGTTTCAATCGCGATCAATGTTGGCAACTCGCTGAAGTGCTCAAGGGTAAGAAGCTGATCGACAAAGAACGGCAAGCCATCTTGACCAAACGCATCGAAGCCTACGACTTCACACAGGGGGCCGGGACCAAGCTCAAGCAAGTGCTCATCCGAGGAATCGGTGTCCACCACGCAGGCTTGATGCCGAAGTATCGACGGATTGTAGAACAGCTCTTTCAAGAAAAGCTCCTCAGCATTTGCGTATGCACGGAGACGCTTTCGGCTGGCATCAATCTTCCGGCTCGAAGCGTTATTTTGCCGAGCCTCGTCAAAGGACCATGGGGCAAAAAGAAAATCGTCGAGCCTAGTTCCGCTCAGCAGATTTTTGGTCGAGCCGGTCGACCTCAGTTCGATTCGCAAGGCTTTGTTTACGTATTAGCACACGAAGATGACGTCAAGTATCTGAGATGGAAAGCTCAATATGAGCAGATTCCAGAAGACACCAAAGACCCCGGCTTGCTCCGAGCTCGGAAGGCCCTAAAAAAGAAGATGCCGACCAAGCGAGCGGGAGAAACGTATTGGACTCGCGAACAGTTCGAAAAGCTCAGGTTGGCGCCAGCGGCCAGACTGGCGAGCAAAGGCCTCTTGCCGTGGCGGTTGTTGGCTTACATGCTTTTGAATTCGTCCGACGTGCAGCCGCTAAGAGATTTGGTCGGACGACGTTTGTTACCCGCTAACGAAATCCCACAGGCGCAGCGCGAGCTCAATCAGATGCTCGTTACGTTGTGGTCCGCTGGCTACATCGACCTATCGCCGAAGCCCACCCCGATTTCAAATGCACCTTCGAACAAAGATGCAAATGGAAAGGACAAAAGCAAAGCTGAGCCCGATCGTAAGCCCTGGATTGCGTTCTCGGTCCAACCCGATGCGAACGCCGCCGACGCGAGCGAAGTTGTCGATGACGAGGAAGATGACGTCGAAGTGGCCAATTCGATCGACGGGGCCGAGATTCGCTATGAATTGGATACGTATCGCCCTGAGAAAGCTGAGCCAACCGACAAACTGGAGTTGCTTGTTCAGCTGCGAAGCGTGAATCCGATTTTTGGGTTGTTCATGATCGACCTGTTGCAGCATGCCGACGAAGCCGAACGCATTCAGGCTCTCGAAAGCGTCCTGGAGTTGCCAGCCAACATATCCAAGCTGGTCGCTTGTCCGCCACCTGACATTATCCCATTTGGTCCGCTTGCCACCAATGTATTGCACCCGAAACTACTAGAACTCGGCTTGGCTGGCTCGTCTGAGCTGATGGGTCAGTGGGAGAAAAAAGAGGAGCCTGATCTAGAGAAGCTGGCATCAGAAACCGGTGGAACTTCGCGAACTTGGAATGACAAATGGGAACCGCCACCTCCTCCTGCTTTGGCGTTGGCGGAGAAGATGCGACGGTTATTCAACCATGAGTTTCCTCGCGTCCACGATTTGTACACGCGGGGTGTTTGGGTGGTAGGCGAGTTGCTGGAATTCAATTGCGAATTCAATAAGTACATTTTGGCCAAGGGGTTTCAGAAGCAAGAGGGGCTATTGTTCCGCCATGTGCTTCGATTCATTTTGTTGGCGGAAGAGATCAGCCAAATCGCTCCGGAGAGCACGAACGAAGAAACTTGGGAAAAGCCTTGGGACGCGCTCATCGAACGATTGACCGAATGCTGCCGACAAGTGGATGCCGAGAGCACAGACAAACTGCTTCAGGACGACCGCGAGGCAACAGCTCTGTTGCGCTCGGCGGCCAAGAAATAATCGACGTTGGCTAAGCCGCTGGCCGCATCGCGATCGATGGCCAGCGTGACGTTGGGGTGCAATTGTAAAGCGCTAGCGGGGACCGACGCAGTGATCGGCCCCTCGACGGTATCCCGAATCGCTTTGGCCTTGCCTGTGCCTGTTGCAAGCAAAAGGATCGATTGGCTTTCGAGGATGGTTTGGATCCCCATGGTAAGAGCAGTGTTTGGAACGTCGTCGATACTGCCGAAATAGCGAGCGTTGTCTTGTCGTGTTCGTTCGGTCAGAGTTTTGACGCGGGTGCGTGAACCGAGCGAGGATCCGATTTCGTTGAATCCGATATGGGCATCTGCGCCGATGCCGAGTATCTGCAGGTCGATACCGCCGGCCTGTTCGATTTGCAGTTCGAAAGCTTCAGAGCTCTTTTGCAGTTCGACACCGTAAGTGATCGGCACATGCGTCATCGCGAGATCGATGTCGATATGCTTGAAGAGATTTTCGAGCATGTAGTAATGGTAGCTGCATGGGCTATCTGGTGGGACGCCGATATATTCGTCGAGATTAAACGTTTCGACGTTGGCAAACGTAATTTCGCGGCGGGCGTTACGTGCGATCAGCTCACGGTAGAGGCCGAGTGGTGTACCACCGGTTGCGAGTCCGAGTACGGCACCAAAACCTTTCGCATTGCGTTCCTTGAGGAGTGTGCAGACTTCATCTGCAGCGAATTGGGTTACGGATTCAGAGGATTCTAGAATGACAACTCGCAAAGAAACGTTTCCTATTACTTTCATTCTCCCCCTCGCCCCGATTCGGGGAGAGGGGGCGGGGGGTGAGGGGGATCGGTAACGTGTAGCGAAAGTCGTCAAGACTTTCGGCTGCATGGCATAAACCACCGAAACTCTTGACGAGTTTCGCTACAAAATGCTTCACAGTGTTCCCTAAAAGGGGCGAGGGGAGCAAGAACTTTATGGGATGAGTGAGGTTGCGGCACATGGAATGTGCCTAATACTTACTTGTTCTTCAAGCCGTCGATCATCTTGATGAAGTCTTCGCGCATCTTGGCGATTGTGTCTTTGGGGCCTGTGGATTTCACGAAAATCAAGGAACCGTCTTTTTGTTCGAGAATAGCGCTGAGCATCTTGTAGTTCTCTTGCTTCTTTACTGGGGCATTTGGTCCTTTGGATTCCTTGAACGTGCCTTCGATTTCGACGATGTGCGCTACCGTCTTATCGACGTCCTTCTTTGCGACTTTCGTGTTTTCCTTGGTCGCACCTTCGAATTGGCCAATCCATCGAGCGATGTTGGGCTCTACGCCACCGCCGGCTCGTGAAATCGTGATCCGAGCGGCACCGTCCCCTTCCGCTGGAAACCGGAACTCGTTGTCAATCATCATGCCTGGCGGAACGGTCTTCCACGATTCTGGTTTGGTAATGACAACTTTGCCGCCACCGATTTCCAACACTTCGGCTTTCGCGGCAGCTTCCTTTTTTTCCGTTTTATCTTGGCAGAGGGCGGGTTGAACGAAGACGCAAAGGGTTGCAATCGCAAGCAAATTTCGCCAATTCATCGATAGAACTCCGGTAGGTTGTAGGTAAACGGTCTGTTTTGACGGGTAAATATTGGGCAGAATCGAGGTTTCCATCTCGAAAACGGTCAATGCCTCGGTTTCTGAAGTCTCAAGCTTAGTTACACTATACGATTGCGGCCGAATTGACCAGTATTGCATCATCACTTCAGGAACGTATTTCAAGGTTCAGCATGCCGACCGACTACCGCTCACAAACGATTGATGCTGCGTTGCTTGACGATTTGTCGCATCTGGTGCGGCTTGCGATTCGGGAGGATCTCGATCGAACCGCCGATTTGACGACCTTGGCGTTGGTCCCGCAGGGAATTCAGGGCTCCGCTGTGATTTTGCCTCGCGTGGCGGGAGTGGCCGCTGGCGTGGAATTGATCGAAGCAATACTTCAGGAGTTGGATTCTCAGATCACTTGGACTCAGCACTTGGGGGACGGCGAGCATTTCGAACCCAAGCAGCCGATAGCGACTCTGACAGGCGAGACTCGCGATTTGCTGACTTGCGAGCGTACCATTTTGAACTTTCTCGGTCGGCTGTGTGGCATCGCGACGTTGACGAGCCGGTACGTTTCCAAAATCGAAGGGACCAAAGCACGCGTTTACGATACTCGCAAGACGACGCCGGGTTGGCGTCGACTTGAGAAGTATGCGGTTCGATGTGGCGGCGGTCGCAACCATCGCTTAGGTTTGTACGACGGCATCTTGATCAAAGACAATCATCTTGCATGTCGAGCCTCCAAGGATGGACAATTGCTCGATCCCGGCAAAGCCGTGCAGATCGCTAAGAGCTTCTTAGTCAGCGGTGCATATCGTTTTGAGAATCCGCCGATGATTGAGATCGAGATCGATCGCGTTAGTCAATTGGAGTCCGCGTTGAAAGCGTTTCCAGACATCGTATTGCTCGACAACATGAATTGCGATCTTCTGAAGGAATGCGTAGAGATACGGGACCGAATGGCACCTTCGGTCGAACTAGAAGCATCCGGCGGCGTCAACTTGGACACGATCGGAAACATTGCGTTAACCGGTGTCGATCGAATCAGCGTGGGAGCCCTCACGCATTCGGCCATCAATTTGGATTTAGGGCTTGATTGGATATTGAACTAATGGCGAAACACAACTTTGAGGCAAAGAAATTTCGAGTCAAAGAGGGAGAGTCCATCAAGCTCAGCAAGCTCTCGACCAAGGCGGGCAACGAACTTGTTAAGAAATCGGATGGCATCGAGGCGTTGAAGGAGGATAACACTGCGTTGCAGGAAGCCCAGAATCGATTGTTTGCTGGCGGGCAACGATCCTTGCTCGTTATTTTGCAGGGGATGGACGCATCCGGAAAAGACGGAACGGTCAGTCATGTGATCAATGGCGTCAATCCGCAGGGAGTTCGGATCTACAGTTTCCGAGCTCCGAATACGGAAGAGGTTCAGCATCATTTTCTATGGCGTCCGATGCGATTTTTGCCTTCACGCGGCATGATCTCGATCTTCAATCGATCGTATTACGAAGAGGTCATGGTGGTGCGCGTTCACCCAGAGTTTCTTGGCCCACAAAATTTGCCTCCGTTCAAAAAGCCGATGGATCTTTGGAAGCAACGCTACGAAGAGATTCGGGTGTTTGAGCAAACACTGGTAAACAGCGGAACGAGCGTCCTCAAGTTTTACTTGCATGTTTCCAGAGAAGTGCAGAAGACGAGACTGCTGGAACGTTTGACGCAGCCGGAAAAGCGATGGAAGTTTAACGAGCGAGATTTAGAAGAACGCAAGCTGTGGGAGAAATACGAAGAGGCCATCGAAGACGCTTTGCCAGCCACGAGTAGCAAATCGACCCCTTGGTACGTTATTCCGGCGGACGACAAATGGTATGCTCGAGCTGCAGTAGCTGACATCATTGCGGGCCATTTGGAATCGCTCGATTTGCAGTACCCGAAGGTCTCCCCTGAAGACGAGGCAAAATTTGCATTGCTGGCAAAGCAGCTTCAAGAACAGGGATAGATAAAACTGGTATGATTCAGTGAATTTGGGAGGGCGAGGCTCCTGCCGA
>JANPHB010000129.1:0-20609 GCA_031424235.1 Pirellula sp. | reverse complement strand
AAACGATATCGAAAGCATGTTCGTGGGCCAACAAAACCCAGGCCAAAACGCAAGTTCAACGGCTCAAGACACGTCGCAACTCAAGCTCTACTCAATGCAAGGTAATGACGGCTTTACAGGATTCATTGAGGACAATCGCTTGACACTTCTTCATCGCTCACCAATCTCAAGAGGAAATGTTGCGTTGTCTGAGACTTCCCGATGTAATAGTTCTTCGACTTGCGCGATGAACTCAGCGTTGACCGCTGAGGCATCCTTCGATTCCGAGAAGTCTTTTGCTAAGTCATAGACTTCCCAGGGGCCGGGTTTCTTTGTCTTGAGTCCTTGCCGAACGGCTTTCCTTTCGCCGATGGTCACTGCGACTTGGCCGCCGTATTCTGGAAAGACCCAAATCATCGGCTTGCGATTCTCCTGGAGTTTGCCGCTGATAAGTGTCGGCCACAAACTATCGCCATCGAGCCCCTCGGGTTTCTCTAGACCCGCCAAGTCGCACAGGGTAGGGAACCAATCCGCGAAGTAAGAGGGACTAGCGTTGACCGTTCCTGCGGCGATCCGACTAGGTAATTTCGCTATCATCGGCACGCGAATGCCACCTTCGTACACACTCCCCTTGTATCCTCGCAAGCCCGCTGTGCTGTTAAAGAACTTCGGGTCCACACCCCCGATATGGAAATGCGAATCGGGTTGGCCAGGATGCGTCGTCCCGTTATCGCTAGTGAAAACAACGAACGTGTTTTCAGTAACCCCGGCTCGTTCGAGCGATTGCATGACTCGACCGACGTAGCCATCCAAGTCGCTGATCATCGCAGCATAAGCGGCCCTTGGCCTCGGGTGCGGGAGATAAGAACACTCCCCTCGATATGCTTGGTCGTCCCATTCGAGCGGAAATCGATCGACCGATGCTTTCGGCGGGTGCATGGCAACGTGAGGCTCGATGAAGGGTAGATAGAGAAAGAAAGGTCGCTCTCGATTCGAATTGATGAACTTCTCCGCTTCCGCAATCATCAAGGCTGGCGCATAAGCTTCGCCGATCCAATCGTCCATTTGAACTACCCCGTCTGGCTGCTTGCGACTGCCCGGAATTGGCTTACTGTTGATAGTGATTTGTTCCGTGTTCCGCCAAAGATGCTTTGGGTAATAGCTGTGTGCGACCGCTTGGCAATTGTAGCCAAAGAATAGGTCGAAACCCTTTCGATTTGGATCGCCTGTGCTCCCGACAGGCCCAAGTCCCCATTTTCCCATGGCTCCCGTTGCGTAGCCTGCTCGCTGAAAAACTTGAGCGATCGTAAGAGCCTGTTCGGTGATCGGATGTTGCCCTTCCGAGAACTGCGGGAAAGCGACTTTGGCCTGTTGGTTACCCCGAATTTCGGCATGCCCGAGATGCTTGCCAGTCATCAGGACGCAGCGTGATGGCGCACAAACTGGAGCTCCGCTGTGATGGTTGGTGAAACGCATCCCCTGCGAGGCGAGCCGATCGATGTTCGGTGTCGGTATTTTTGTTTGGCCATAACAACCGAGTTCGCCCCACCCTAGATCGTCGGCCAAAATGAACACGACATTCGTTTTGCCGGTCGGCTCGGTTTCGTTACCAATCGCATTATCAAGTAAGTGCAGATAACTCAAAGCAAGAACGAAGCTTAGGTAAAGTAGCCGTAGTTTTGTGACCGAATGCGTAGCTGAAAAACTCATAAGGAATTGAGCCGGAAAAAACGAGAAAACACGAAAAAAAGGATGAATACAAAACAACATAAACATTGGATCTTCTTGCGTTTCTTTCGGCTAACAACAAATTCTCACCCTCGTTCCAGGGCTCTGCCTTGGAACGCCCTGCATTCGAGGCTCCGCCTCGCGTTATTCAAGGATTTGGTGACTCAGAAGGCAGGAGCCTCCGATGCCTTGCGTCCCCAGGGGGACGAGAACTTCCATTGATTGGCAGCGAAAACCGTGTGCTTGCGCTTTGCGACCGATCTCGCAAACCGACGCCACGGTTTCGACTATAATACCGATCCCTTTCCTTAGCCACCCTCCTGGAGTTCTGCGATGAAAATGGTCCCTAACTATGTTCGCTTCTTGACGCTTGCTACTTTCCTGTCACTGGCCCAGACACCCATTCAGGCACAAGCTCCGAAGGATCAAGCCCCCTGGGTGCCTCTATTCAACGGCAAGGATCTTTCGGGCTGGGTACCAGTCAATGTATCTCCCAAAACATTTACGGCCCGCGATGGAATGATTATTTCGACCGGCAAGCCGACCGGCGTCCTGCGAACCGAAAAGATGTACGAAAACTGCATCGTTGAGCTTGAATGGCGGCACATGAAGGAAGGGGGCAATGCCGGCCTGTTTCTCTGGGGCGACGGTGTCGCTGCGCCCGGCATCCCGTTCACTCGCGGGATCGAAGTCCAGATCCTCGACAACGCTTACAATGCCAAAGGCAAAAACGAGTGGTTTACAACCCACGGTGACATTTTTCCTATCCATGGTGCAAAGATGACGCCAGCTGGCAAGGTCGCATTAAGTGGCGTAAGGAGCTTCCCATCGGAAGAACTGTCCAAGAGCTCGCCGGAATGGAACCATTATCGCGTCGTTGCCAATGATGGCGAAATCCGATTGAGCGTCAACGGAAAAGAAGTGTCCGTCGGAAAGAGCTGTTGGCCTCGCAAAGGCTATATCTTCTTGGAGTCCGAAGGTTCCGAATGTCATTTCCGCAACCTTCGCATCCAAGAACTCCCCTCGACCAATGCGACCGAAACAGAAACTGCGATTTCAGGTGAGGGACGGGTTCCTCTTTTCACCGGCATCGACTTAGACAACTGGAAAGTTCCTGAAGGAGACAATGGTCACTGGAAGGTAGCCGGTGAAGTACTGGACTACGATGGCGAGAGCGAAGCCAAAGGGGAAAAATCACTTTGGTCGGAACGTGAATACGAAAACTTTCAATTGATCGTCGACTGGCGAATCAAAGAAACCCCGTATACCAATCCCAACGCGGCACAAATATTAGCGGATGGCTCCGAAGCGGTTGACGCGGACGGCAAGCCCATCAAGCTATCGATCCCAGATTCGGATTCGGGCATCTTGTTGCGAGGAAGTCTGGCGCATCAAGTGAACATCTGGTGCTGGCCTATCGGATCGGGTGAAATGTATGGCGTGCGACGGGACATGAAGATGCCGAAAGAAGTTCGAGCAGCCGTAACTCCCAAAATGAAAGCGGATAAACCGATCGGCCAGTGGAACCGCTTCGAAATCACGGTTCGCAAAGAGACCGTTACGGTGGTCTTGAACAACGAGACCGTCATCTCCGAAGCGACCATCCCAGGCATGCCGCTCCGAGGCCCCGTCGGCTTGCAACACCACGGAAGCAAGAAAGATGGCAAGTGGACAAGTCCTCCGGCCCTCGTTCAGTTCCGAAACATCAGCATCAAAGAACTTCCATGAACTGGCAAGAAAGCCGAGCCGCTTGCCGAGCTCGGTACGTCGCGAAATACGATGACGCAGAAAGCAAAGCTTACGACGGATACGTTGGCACACTTTCAGACGAAGACGAAATCGCGTATCTGACCGATGTGTCGCGCGTGTTCCGTTTCAAGCCAGGCATGTCTGTGCTCGACGTCGGAGCCGGGACAGGTTCGTTGAGCAAAGTCTTATTACGTGTACATGGCCTAAGCCTAACTGCAATGGAGCCATCACCGTCGATGCGGAACCTGTTTCGTGGGAAGCCAGAGCTATCGCAAGTGGCTCTGGTCGCAGGCGGCTGCGATAGCTGCGAAGATCGAGCGATCTTTGGCGAAGCAAAGTTTGACGTCATTGTTTCCCGGCAGGTCGCAAACGGGCTTTTCGACCCGTTGGTCGCATTTCAAAACTGGCACCATTGGCTGGTCCCCGGTGGTACAATTATCGTCATCGACGGGTTTTATGGCCGCGACGGATGGCGTGGCATATGGGAAGAAGAGGTGGATGTACTGCCCCTTTCGGCTTGCCAAACGATGGCGATGATCCCATACCTCTTAGAAGCTTCGGGCTTTCGCATTGATGCGGTCGAAATGATGGACGCGACCAATAAAATGCCCACGACGCGAACCAAACGCTACATCGTCGTTGCGGAGAAGATTTGACACTTCTTGCGGATTACCATCAATTTGTGTTTGACTCTACATCAAATCCCGCAGGCTTGCCCGGCGGTTCGTTCGAGTTTTCCGCTACCTCCTGAACGCCTCCGTCGTTCGCTGAGCCGCTGAATTTGCCGAAGGCAAATCCAGCGGCCCAGCGACAGTCGCGACAAGACGGTTTCGTAGCGGAAAACCTAAACTTCCACAGGGTAAACCTGTGGGATTCTTTGGATGGTGCGACAGAAGAGTGGTGATCAGCGAAGAGTCCAAAAGACTTCCTCAATTTTTGGTATAATCCAAAGTAGTAGGCACATTCCATGTGCCGCAACCATTAACCCAGCAGCACATTCCATGTGCCGTAACCAACCCACCTTCCTTCCTAATCAACATCCACCTCATGCGTCTACACCGTTTTGTCTGCATCGCTTCTTTGCTTCTATTCCAAACAACCAGCGCACAAGCTGATAACTGGCCTCAATGGCGCGGCGTGCAAGGGGACGGCATTTCCAAAGAAAAGAATATCCCAACTAAGTGGAGCAAAACCGAAAAGGTCGCTTGGCGAACACCCATGCCTGGGCAAGCCGGTGCGACACCATGCGTTTGGGGCGATCGAATCTATACCACCAGCGCCGAAGGGACCGATCTGGTCGTGCTTTGCTTGAATACGTCGGACGGAAAGATATTGTGGAAGCAAAAAGTAGGTGAAGGGAATCAGGACGCGCGGTCCGGCGAAGGGAACTCGGCATCGCCATCGCCATCGACCGACGGCGAACACGTTTGGGTGTTCTTCGGCACCGGTGCACTTGCTTGTTTTACCAAAGACGGAAAGGAAGTCTGGAAGTTCAATGTTGGTGATCGCTTTGGTAATCTGGATATCCAATTCGGCATGACATCCACTCCGGTGCTCGATGGCGATGGACTCTATCTGCAACTCATCCATGGTCGCATGAAACAAGGGGACCAGTCCCGAACAGGCAAAGTCGTAAAGCTCGAAAAGTTAACAGGGAAGACCGTTTGGGAAGTAGACCGAGTGACCGATGCTCAGTTCGAGTGCAAACACTCCTACGCATCCCCGTTCGTTTACGATGACAAAAAGACGACGGTTTTGGTCGTACATGGTGCGGATTGCACAACGGGCCATGATTTACAGTCGGGCAAGGAACTTTGGCGATTTGGGACACTCAATGGTCCCACCTCGCTCAATCCAAAACCGAACGATATTACCTTCCGGTTTGTTGCATCCCCCTGCGTTGACCCCAAGAGCAACACTATTATCATCCCGACAGCCAAGGAGGGACCTGTGATCGCGGTCAAGGTTTCTGAGTTGCAAGGTGATAGTTCTGCGAAAGCATCGGCTGTCGTATGGAATTTGCCAAGAACACCAGACGTTTCGATTCCGCTCGTGGTCGATGGGCTTGTCTACATGTTGAACAAGGACGGCAAATTGCAATGCGTGGAGTTGGCGACCGGCAAAGAAGTTTACATGAATCGGACTTACACTGGCCAGCACCGAACGAGTCCGTTGTACGCAGACGGCCATCTCTATTTCGGCTCGAACGACGGCCATTTTACGGTAGTCAAAGCAGGCAAAGAATTTGAGATCGTCAGCACGATGGAGATGGGCGAAGCGATTACTGCGTCAGCGATCGTATCGAATGGCACCTTGTATATTCGATCCTACGCAGCGTTGTATGCGATTCGCAACTGAATGGTGACTCCGTCGACAAAAGTAGCAGGCACGCTCCGTCGTGCCGTCCGCTGGAGTGAATTGACAATGATTCCCGGTGAACGGCACATGGAATGTGCCTACTACTTTGTCGGCCGTCTCCAATTGTTCGGTAGAAAAGGGACAGAAAAAGAGACGGCAGATCAAGTTCATCGTCGGACAAAATTGGAATCGATGAATCGCGGTCCGAATTGCTGCCCCTAACACTCTCCGGCTCAATGGTGGATTGTGTAATCGAAGTTGATTGAATATGGATGTTGCCGCGATATTTCAATGCCGCTTAACGCAGTGCGGTTTCGAAATGTGTCGAAAAGAACTCGGTATTTGTTGAAACCCGACTCATATTGTGGGATACTGCCCTCGTCAAGAGCGTCACGTCCGACCCGCTTCTTTCGCACTTGGGAACCAAACATGCCTCCACATTTACCTTGCCGGCGTCAAAGGGTACCTCGGTTCGTTCAAATGCTGTTTCTGTTTCTTTGCGTTTATGGTTCTGTAAATGGGCAAGATGAGTTTCTGGTTGAGGCTCCTGAGGGCGTCCAAGTCCAGAGGCCAAAAGATCCTATCCTGTTCTACTTGAAACGCCACCTCAACGTGCGACGCGGTCTCATCAAACGAACCTGCGAGCTTAGTGAAGCCGACATCAAAAACTTGGACTCCTTCGGCGAGGATTGGATCAAAAAGGAACTCGACAAGGAAGCTCCCAAACAAGATGGTGTGCTCAACCAAGGTCTCGCATTGGTTTTCGGAGGGGCGCCCCAACCGAATGGAGCCAACGAGTCGAACAAGATCATGAAAATACAAAGTCAATTGGATAAAAAACTAACCGAAGTCTTAAGCCCTGAACAACGCGGGCAATTTCTCGAAGCGATCGAGAATTCCGAGAAATACGAATGCGAAGCCAACGCTCAGGTGTTGGTGTCCCAGATGGACAAGATGTTTGTTCTCACAGAGGAACAACGTGAATCGCTTGAGCCCAAGATTGCGACTTGGCTAAAAGGCAAGTCCCTCTATATGCAGTACTATACACAACAAAAATACCTTCCCAATATGCCAGCGTCGATCGTTGAGAAGGTACTAACCTCAGAACAACTCAAGCGATTCAATGGGATGCAGAAAGTCGAGAGGGACCGCTTGAGCATCGACCTCCAGATGTTTCAACATCAACCTCAGCTAGCTGAGCAAGATTACTAAACTTCACGTTTGAGTTCCGATCAATGATTTTTATGACGCCCATCCGACTAGTTCCAAAAACCGGAAGTTCCTTCCGGTTTTTGGGAACTCGTCCCCTGGCTCCGCCTGGGGATGCAATGCACTGGAGGCTCCTGCCTCCTGAGTTCATAACTATATTTCAAAAACGAGGTGTATTTCAAAAACGAGGCGGAGCCTCGAATGCAGTGCGTTCCAAGGGAGAGCCCTGGAACAACCATTATTTAAACTTAAAAACCGGAAAGAACTTAAGACTAACCGAAATCGTCTGCTTGCTCCTGGCATGGCTAGGCATTTCGTCAATGACTTCGACGACTCTAATGGCGCAAGTTGCACAACCTGAACAGCCAGGCATTTTTCAGCAGTACATTCTCCAGCAAAAAACTGAGACTGCATTTCGTGAGGATGTCGTCTCGCGCAGTCACGATGTGATTGAACGTGTGAAGCTTGTATGTCAACTTGGTCCAACCCAACTCGAAAATCTTCAGCTTGCCGCGGAAGGTGATGTGGTTCGGTTTTATCGCGAGTTTGAGCGGATCAAGTCCGAAGTCAAAGGTATGACAATGAACGATGCTCAGGCTTGGCAGAAGGCATGGCCGATCATCAGCCCTCTTTACCAAAGGGTACAACAAGGTATTTTCGATGACAGTTCGTTATGTCACTCCGTGTTGAATACAACTTTGAATCCGGATCAGTTAAAACAGTTTCAAACCGCCGAAGCAAAGCGGCGAGACTATGCATTCAGGGCAAACTGCAAAACTGCAATCGCCGATCTAAGCCGCGAGATTCCATTGACCGGCGAGCAACGAGTGAAGCTATTGTCAATCATGATTTCCGTCGGTAGACCCAAGAAATCACATCCGCAATTGGAAGGCATGGTCGGGATGGTCATTCTTGGAAAAGTTGGAAAGCGAATTGAAGTAGAGTCAGGCTTGGACAAAAAACAGTGCGAGCATTTGGTTAAGTTGCTGGAGCAGGCTCGAGGAATGGAAGGCAATTTTGAATGGTAGTTGCGCATCGCGTTTCGAGAACCGCGTTCCATCCGTCAAGTCCGATGCATTCTTGCTTGGTTTGCTTGGTTTGCTTGGTTTCATTTGCTACCAGTTCCGTCAATCAATCGATCGGACAAGACTGTAGGGTTCGGCTCGATGATGGCAGCATCGCACCGGGGCGACTTGTGCCCTCTGTTAACGACGATACCATCGCAATTCAAATGATCGGTTTCAAGTCCCCATTTCACTTCGATGCGTCGGCCATCGTCTCACTATCCCGTCAGGGCTCTGAAACCGACGCCGCTGACGAACAACAGCCAGGCATCCTTCATTTCGAAATGGTCGATGGCAATTGCTTTACTGGCAAGCTCAAGTCAGTCGATGCAGAAAGACTTCGTATCGAATCGTCGGTCTTGGGGAGATTGGATGTTGATCGATCGAAACTCCGCTCTATTTCGACAAACAACAACCTGGGTAAGCGCCTGTACAACGGCCCTTCGACGGGTGATCGATGGTTTGCAGTAAAGAGTCGTGAAATCACCGCTCAGATTGAATCCACTAGTCTTTCGGCTTTGGAAGGGGGCATCACGGTTGCGACGAACCTTGAGTTACCAGAGCAATCCCATATAACGCTGGAGTTGACTTGGGACGGAACGCCAAATTTTGTGATTCTTTTAGGAGCAACGAAGACGACTTTTCCAAATCGAATCGAAGAGGCCAAAGCTTCGGCTCGTCTGGAAGTCTGGAATTCAAAACTCGTCCTCGTTCGCGAAACAGATATGTCGAGCGAGGTTGTATTCCTGCTTAATCTTTCAAATCCTGACGTCAAACAAATCCGAATCAATATACATCTCGATCAACGCAATGGCGAGATCGCTGTGACGAATGAAATTGGGCGGCTACTTGGCAAACTGAAGCAACAATCCAAGAAGGCCCAAGTGGGAAAGTGTTTTCAAATCTCCAGCTATGGCGACCCTTTGTCGCTCGACCATTTGCAGGTTCGCCAGTGGAGCGAAAATCTTGTCCGGACGGAGGTCGAGAAAGACACAGTCTTGCTCTTGGACGGAAAGACATTGATGGCAAGCCTTGATAGCTGGGATGCGGCTGGCGAGAAGTTCTTAATGAAGACACCCAACGGCGAGCAAACCAGTATCCTGCAATCCGAGTTGAGGCAGATATCACTTTCACGCATTGCTGGTGTACCTATTCAAGTCACACAAAACCAACAAGCGAGTGATTTTCCGTTTGTCGTACTTTCCGACCAAAGTCGCTTTCAAGCAAAATTCCTAGCTTCTTCAACAGACCGTTTGAAACTTGAGGTCGTAGGGGTGCCTGGCAACTACGAGATCGCTTGCACCCACATTGAGAATGTTTTTGGGTCCAGGAGGAAAACAGAAGGTGATACCAAGGCCACGAGCAGCGACGAGTGGCTTCTGGGTAAAGTAGGAATTCTTAAAATGGTTGAAACCGAACTGCGTGGTCGATTGTCTTTTGAAGGCGAGGGGAAAGGAGCGACGGCCTTGGTGTGGCAGCCATCGAGTAGCCGAAACGTAAGCAGTCTCAATGAGAACGCCAGTGGATTGATCGTCTTTCGAGAGGCTTCAGCAAAAGCTCAAGAACCAAAGCGCGAAACGCCAGTTACCAAGCCGAATGAGGTGCTGCTTTTTCTTGGGGTCAAAAAGAAAGCCGACAATTCGGTATCCGGCCAACTTGCGTTCGAGAATGGGGATGTCATCGACGGCAAGATCGTCCAAATCGATGAGCAAGGAGTAACGTTTGAGTCAAAGCAAACCACTAGTAAATTCGCTTCGCACGAACAGATTCAATCGATCTTGCTCGCGCCCCTAAGTTCGAAGTCCGGACTGTCATCGGACTTAATGAAGCGGCTAACGACTGTTCCAAGAATACAAAAAGATCACGCTCCTACCCATTTGTTGATTTCCATTTCGGGCGATTATGTGCGAGGTCGATTGCAAAGTCTCAACCAGGATGAGATCGAAATGGTTGTTCGCAATAACACCTCTAAGATTCCTCGTGCGAGCGTCTCCACGATCATTTGGCTTCACCACCGTGACTGGCAACAATCCGAAGTTACCAAGGGCGAAGTGGCTCAACCGGTGCAGGCTACGGAGGAATTCTCTGTCCACGTAGTTCGCAAGAATGACCGTGGAATCACATTCCAACCTCGAAGCCTAGAGGCAGGGAAACTTAGCGGAGTTAGCCAATTGTTTGGCGAGTGCATGGTCGACCTGGAGGAAGTAGACCGGATTTATTTCGGCACCGATCTCAGCAAGCATGTCAAGTCGATTCGGCAATATCCGTGGACCCTTTCGTTGGCTCGCTACCCTCTCGACTTCTTAGAAAATGAAGGCAAAGACCAGCCAACGAGTTCGCCCAACGACGCAGATCGGTGACCAGCGATTTGTCTCACGTCGAGAAGCCCCATTCATCGAATGTGGATCGCCTTTTCTCTTTATTTCATTGGTTTGGACGTTGTATCACCAGAATGCCGTTGTTGTAGCTGTCGGTAATGGTGAGGTCGCCCGTTTTCGGATGAATGGTGGTGCCGAGCAACTTAAATCCTCCGGGCAAGCGGAAAAGTGCGTTTTTTTGGCGGGGGTTTTGAGCAAAATACGCATGTACTTATAGCGAGGGTCAATTCGACGCTCGCTTTGACGAAACCTGCACTTGATTCATGGCTCAGCGATCCCGTACTGCACGAAAACAATTTCGGTTAGAAAAGCTTGAGGCTTGAGCACTTTTCGCTTTTGCGCCAATCCCATCCGTTTTAGCAAATTTGGCGGATTTGCAGACAGAATACGCATGTAACTAGTAACAGCATGCCCCGACCGGATTACTTCCGCAAAAATCACGCCTTCAACTTGTGGTCCCCCATGAAGCCAACCCCACCGACCGTTGCACGCGGTTCACGCAGTCGATTCCGATCCCTCTTGATCGAACAACTTGAGTCCCGACGCGTTCTGGCCTCCGATTGGCGCAATCCAATCGATAGTCTGGATGTGGATGGTGACGGTTCGATTTCGCCGCTTGACCCGCTCGTGATCATCAATCGAATCAACGAAAATCGAGAGGCAGGTTTACCCGCAATACGACCGGCTTCTGAGAAGTTCATCGACGTAGATGGTGACCAAACAGTTTCGCCTCTGGATGTTTTGGTCCTGATTAACCACATCAATGCTGTCGGCCCAGGTGTGCGCACGCTAACTGAACAGAACTCTTCTGCGGTGACAGAGCTTCCCATTGTGGTTACGCTTGGCCAATCCATAGGAACTCGCAAGATCCAATTTCAGATTACGCCTCACTTTGACAATTCCGATCAACGGAGTGCGCTCGGCGATTCGTTTGCTGCCTACTTGGTTGATCCTAGTGGCTACCAAAATAGCAAAATAGGCAAAGTAGGTGCCAGGCACCTGTTGACTTGGATTTGGCTTTTTGCTACCTTGATTTGCGAAGGAGAATTGAGATGCCCCGTACACCCCGTGCTGAACAGTTTGATCCGAACCAAGTCTGTATCGTTCATTTAATCCAGCGATGCGTACGCCGATCTTACTTGACCGGTTTCGATGAAGCCTCTGGCAAAGATTACTCCCACCGGCGGGAGTGGATTCGGTCTAGAATGGAACGCCTCGCTTCCGTCTTTGGGCTTGACGTCCTTACTTACGCAATATTGTCGAATCACCTGCACCTCGTCGCGCGTTCCAGACCTGATGTTGTGCGAGAATGGTCCGACAAAGAAGTCGCGCTTCGCTGGTTGCGAATCTTCCCCGGCCAGCGGATTGATGAGCACCTCGCGAATCCCACTACCAATGCAGTCGATACGCTAGCCAACAATTCTGAACGGATTGCGATGATTCGCTTGCGGTTGTCCGATCCCTCCTGGTTCATGAAGGCCCTTTGCGAACCAATTGCCAGACTCGCGAATTTTCAGGACAATGTCACCGGCCATTTCTGGGAAGGTCGCTTCAAAGCTCAAGCCATCACTGACGAAGCGGGCTTGCTCGCTTGCAGTATGTACGTCGATCTAAATCCCATTCGGGCCGCGATGGCCTCATCCCCTCAAGTGTCGATCCACACATCCGCATACGATAGAATAAAGGCGCTCGAAGGAAAAACGATCGAGTCCGCCGCCGCCGACTTGGTCGCTATCGAGACCGAAGAAGCAGGCAAAATCCTTCGCAATTCCACTCCGACACAGCTTCGCAAAAGGAAAGCCGAAGCTAAAAAGAAACAGGGCCCGTCGATACTGCGAGACGCATGGCTTTCGCCTCTCACGCTCCATGAACTTGACAAACCAGGACCACAACCAAGCCGTACTGGTGTGCGAGCGAGTGACAAAGGTTTCCTTTGGATGAACTTGACCGACTACTTGAAGCTGTTGAATTGGACGAGCCGACAACGCGTTGGCAGTCTTGAAACACCCAACATCCCGAAAGATCTGGCGCCGATCCTTCAGAAGATCGGTATCGATGGCAAAATGTGGTGTGACTTGGTGTGGAATTTTAAGAAGTACTTCGGACGAGGCAGCGCGGCTGGCTCACCCAAAAGCCTCAAGGAATCAGCTCAAAACCGCAATCGCAAATTCTTATCTGGGCAGAACGCAGTTGCTGGATGCTTCATCGCTTAGCAAATTGATGGTCGGAATTAGGATTTGCTTGTCGATTGAGTCGGTTACTCCGACCCTTCGAGGCCTGCTCCGCTCACTGTGTTCGTCGCCAAATCTGTTCGATGGGGTCCGTGCTAGCCCTATTCGTCGAAGGAGGAGCCCCGTGTCTCTCTAGTTTGAACGTCGTATCACTAGAATGCGGTTGTTGTAGCTGTCGGTGATGATGAGATCGCCCGTTTTCGGGTGGATGGTGACGCCGTGTGGACGGGAGAGTTGGCAGGCTGTCGGTGTGCCACCTACTCCGTCCTTGCCAGATACTCCTGTGCCTGCGACGCGGGTGAGGGTCCCGTCGGCTGGGTTGTAACGCCGTACAAGATGGTTCTCGGCGTCGGCGATAATCACACTGTTATCGAAATCGACGCAAAGATGCTTGGGGCCATTCATCATGGCTTCGATTGCCGATTCTTTTTGCGAAGTCTCGGTTCCCTTCTTTCCGGTCGCGTTGACTACCGTTTCAATCGTACCATCGGGCCGAACCACCCGGAGCGCATTACCGTTGCGTTCGAGAATGTAGACGTTGCCCAGTCGATCTTCAGCTACTGCTCTCGGATCGACTAGAGGTGCATCTTTTGCGACCGCTCCATTTTTCGGTATACCTTTGGTGCCGTTTCCTGCCACGACGGTCGATTTTCCCGTTTCTAAATCCAGTCGATGAATGCGATGCAAGTCGGCAACGTAAAGCTGTTTGCCTGAAATGCTCATCGAAATGCAATAGGGGCCAGCCGCTTTTGCTTTGTCGAACGGAACTTCGAAGCCCTTAAGCGAATCGACCAGATTGGTCTTTGGATCCACTTCGCGAATGCGTCCATTCCACGTATCGCCAATGAGAATCCGTCCATTGGGCCGAATGGCTAAATTATGCGGGCCATTGAATCGGGCGGATAACGCAGGCCCGCCATCCCCCTCGAAACCAAGTTGGCTTTGACCCGCTACGTGCGATAAAATTCCTGCCTCATCCAATTTCAATAGCCGGTTGCCAGAGGCCATTTCTATGATCCACATCTGACCGGTCGCATCGAAAGCTGTACCGAATGGCTCTTTCAGTAAGGCTTGCGTTGCAGGTATGTCGACCGCATTCGTTTGCCCTCCTGCCACCAATCGGATCTGCTCCTGGCTATAAGAGCGATCTATGACGAACAGCGTCGATGTCATCCAAACGATGAGTGCGGCGAATAGTCTGAGGGAATTTCGATTCATGTTTTTTCTGCGAAAGTGTAGCACGACTTCGTTGTTTATCAGCGTTTTGTAACCAGCCAATGGCGTACTCAGTTCTATTGGCAGTACGCCTACGGCTGACTGTTAAACGAAATGCGCTTGCGCGAGTGTTACATCAACTAGCCACCACGCATCGGTTGTGACGACTCTTTTAAGGGACCTGCTGGTAATCGGAGCTCGCGGTGAGATTCCCGCTACGTACGTTTGCAAACCAAGCCGTCGTACCGGCAGGCAAAGTGCCTGTTACGAGCCAAGCATCCCCTTGTTTGGTCAACGTAGCAGGAGTCTCGATCCACTTTCGACTGCCCGTAAAACCGGTATCAGTCGTAGTAACGAGTACACCAACGTCTAATGGCTTCGTGGACATAAACTCACATTCAACTACGCTATTTGTATGCTTTCGTTTGGATTGCACGCACCACGGCTTGCCATCGCGAACGACACTATCGGCGAACGCATAGCTATCGGGCAAGTTCCAAGGTGGTTCGTGACCATGCCCCATCCGAGGAATCAACGAAACCATATGCGGCCCCGGCGCAGAATTGTAGTTCGCTGCATGACTATCCAAAGGAAAGTGCGTCTCCTCGGGCCATGAGAACCAAAGCATCGGCGTCGTAGCTCGATTCATACGCACCATCGGATCCCAGACTTCTCGATAGAGAGAATTCTGTCCAAGAGCTCGGCCGTACTGGTTGTCCGAATCATACAAATGCCCACACCCATAAGTCGGAATGGCGAACGCAAAGCGGTCGTCGATTCCAATGACCGTGCTGGCAATGACGCCACCCCACGAGATCCCCATCAAGCCAACTTGGTTCGAGTCCACTTCAGGTAACGATCGCAAAAGAGAATTTGCAAGTACGGTATCCGCGACCGCGTGGTACATCCATTGATCTTTGAGCGAAACTCCTGAGTCCGCATAGATACCTTTGCGGTTCGGACCAGGCCAAGCATGCCGCTTCCAACCCGCTGGATTGTCTGGCCCCTTGAAAGCAGCATCAATCGCATCTGTTTGGCCTTCGACTGCAATGCTGATCGCTGCATAGCCTCGCTCGTTCCACTTCCGAACCCACTCTTTGAACGCAGTACCACCGCCGCCATGCAAGAGCACGACAGCAGGCACTTTGTCGGTTCGATTTTTGGGAATTCCCAGCCATGCAAACACCTTCGTCGGTTTCCCCTGCCAAGGTAACGCGTCGTAGAAAATCGCTTTGAGCTCGCCATCGTCCGCAAACCTGTCGGCGGCTCTCATTTCTGGAGCAACTGTCAATTTGCTCAAAGCGAGAACTTGCTCTTGCTCTTCCTTTCGCTGCTTTTTGCTGGCCGCAGTCGGATCGTATTGCGAGTTCACTTCATTGGGGAGTAGTGCATTCGCACTTTTTTGCCAAGCAATCAAATCGTTGAGTAACTCATCGCGTTTGCCTGGGTTTTTTGACACAAGGTTGTTTCGTTCTCCGATATCACTCGCGAGATCATAGAGTTCAATCGCTTGGTTCGTTTCCATCTTGTCACGACCACCATCGAGTTGCCACTCTTCGTGGTACATATGCAGCTTCCAATCACCTTTGTGAATAACACTAACCGGACGACTTCGGAAACCGGTTCGCACATCCAACTCACGTCCACGGATAACGGGATCGTCCAAGTAGCCAGGAAAGTGCCAGAAGATCGATTTTCGATCTAGTGTCCCGTCCCCCTTGAGCAACGGCAGAAGGCTTTCACCGTCGAGCGTTTTACCTTCAGGCACCTTTGCGTTTGCGGCAGCTAGAAACGTTGGAAACAAATCGATGTTGATGACAGGCTCCTTGCATACGCTTCCTGGTTGGGTCACACCCGGCCAACGAACGATGAATGGCTCACGAATTCCACCTTCGTAGTAACATCCTTTGTTGCCGCGGAGCGGTTCCTGCGAGGACTGTTGCGTCCCTCCGTTATCGCTTGTGAAAACGAGTAACGTGTTTTGGTCCAAGCCGAGTTGCTTGAGTTTGGCCATGAGGATGCCGACACTTTCGTCTAGGTCGTACGTGCAAGCGGCGTAAAGTGGATTGCTATGTTGCGATCCAGGCTTCTTAGCTTTGAATTTGGCAAGCGTTTCCGGTCTCGCTTGGAGTGGACTATGGATCGCATGGTGAGCTAGATAGCAGAAGAATGGCCCCTTCTGGTTGGCTTCGATGAACTCGCAAGCTTTCTGCGTTAACGAGAAGGCTCCTTTCGGATCGGCGTTGGGACCATTCTTTTTCGTTTGGGCCCCCTCGCTTTCTTGGCTTTCGCCGGACGTCTCCACAGATACGTCAAAGCCTTGCTGTTTCGGCTTGGCGCCGTCTTTTCCACCTAGATGCCATTTGCCAAAATGTCCTGTAGCGTAACCGGCCGACTTCAATGCATCGGCGAACGTGACATTGTCTACTGGCAAGCCTGACTTGTTAGGAATCGGAACAAGGCGCTGCTGCAGCTTCGGGCCGCGATCAGTACTCCCAACTGCGTACACATGGTGACGCGGGGTGTACGTGCCCGAGAGCAAGCAAGCTCGGCTGGGTGCACAATTCCCGGCGGCAGCATAAGCGGACGGAAACACCATTCCCTCCGTCGCAAGGCGATCCAGGTTGGGCGTTTCCATAAAATCACTTCCTTGGAACCCGACATCCTTCCAACCAAGATCGTCGGCAAAGATCAAAACAATATTCGGCCGAGAGTCCGCTGCACATCGGTCGCATTCGAGTGAGACAGCAAACATGATGACGAAGGCAAACAAAAACACGTTCTGAAAATCTTTCATATTCCGGCCCAATTTTTCAAAGCAAACCATAGCGACGCATCTCATAGTGTAACACCCAACGAATCGAGCTCGGTGCGACGAGTATCCATCATAGCGGTGGAGTCGCGTAAATGCGTTCGCCTCGCACTCGGATTTCAACGTCGACCAAGTAGGGGGCAATTCCCCCCAGGTCCGGTTCGATACCGAGCCCAGGAGCATCGGGAACATGCAGCTGTCCGTTCTCATCTGGAGCGATGTGGTTCTTGGTCATCGCTCGGGCGAGTGACTTGAGCTCAGTCGGAAATTCGCATATCACATGAGACTCTAAACCTGCAAACGGTTGCAACGAAGCCGACAACGCGAGATTGGAGGTAAACGTGTGATTGACATAGGTAACGCCTCTAGCCGCAGCATAGTCAGCGACGTCTTTCGCAATCGTAATTCCGCCGATGCGGCCAGCATCAATTTGCACGTACTTGAGGCCCGCATAATCGACCATGTGTTTGGCCATATGGAAATTGTGACACCCCTCGCCTCCAGCCATTCCAACCAGACCGCTTTCCTGCGACAACGCGTGATACTCCGACAAGGCACCCGATACAAAAGGCTCTTCGAGCCAAGTCGCTCGAACCTCCTTGAGCATCTCGAGTCGCGCTCGAGCTGCTACCAGATCCGTATTCCAAACCGTTCCCGCATCGATCAATAGAATTCCATCTTCCCCAAGCCCCTCTCGTGCCGCAGCCAGCTGAGCACAATCCTCCTCGACGCTCGTTTGCCCGAATGGTCCCCAGCCAAACTTGGCCGCACGAAAGCCTTGAGCTGCAATGGTCTTGGCTTTGCCCAGCGTCTCATCAGCCGTATTGCCAAACAGTACCGATGCGTAGGGCGTTTTGGCAAAGCAAGACTTGTAACCCAACAGTTTCCAGACCGGCTCGTTCAACCGCCGACCCAATAAATCCCATAGAGCGATATCGATTCCCGAAAGCGTATGATCGGCTTGAAGCAGATCCAAGCTATTCGCACGCACCAAATCTCCGATGCGTCGAATGTCGTTCACGCCGTCGATCTTCTGGCCCAGCACGGAAGCAATCACGGGTTTGCACGCGCTGTGTGACATCGGACAGATCAAACTTGCAATCGAGACCAACGGAGCCGCTTCGCATTCGCCCCATCCGACATGCTCACCGGCCGCGATCCGAACGAGCAACGCATCTTGGCTTCCATCTCCAATGTCCAAGACCTGTGGCATCGCCAAGTAGTAGAAATCGACGGAATCGATTTTCATAAGTTCCTAACTTCTAAATAGAGGTTTATCAACAGACTGCTTGATCGCATCGCGAGGAAACAACACAAGGATGCCAACGAGCAGCAAAAGCCCGGCGCCAAAGTAAGCAGCTCCGGTCAAGGATAACAATCGATCAATGCCGAGCGTCGACTTCCAAAGTCCACCAAACAACGTAGCGAACCCTGAGACAAGTCCTCCGCACAAATTGAGTACACCAACTGCCGTAGCTCGAGATTGGCTGGGGATGACTTCGAAGGCAGACGCAAAAATGTTCCCCATCAATAGTCCACTAAACAATCCAAACGCCATCGCCGCCCAACGCACTTGAACAAGCGTTTCACAAGCGCCAATCGCATGCAGACATGGTGCACACAAAATCAGACTAGCTAACATCAAATAAAATCGCGACGCCTTGGTCACACGCAACAGTTTGTCGGCAAGCCAGCCACCGCTCAACAATCCAACGGCCGTGCTGCTTTGCAGGAATAACGTGGCGTTGAACGCAGCATCCGATTGGCTAAGGCCAAATTTGTCGTGCAAGAAGGTTGGCAGCCAACCGTACAACAACCACAACCCAAAAACAAAAACAGGGAAGACAACGCATAGAATTTGATAGGTCGGTACAGTGACAATCGCGAACAAGCTGGCCCAGGCACCCACTTTGGGTTCAGCTGTCCCCGGTAAACGTTTTTCATCGACTGCCCCCAAGGAATTTGTCACTCGGGAGGGTGAGGCTCCTGCCGAACCATAACGTCGCAAGCTCGGCAGGAGCCTCGCCCTCCCAAAGAAACTTGGCTTTGCAAAGCTGATTGGAGCAGCAGCAGCACCCTCACCCTTGAGTGTCCGCAAGAATGCAAAATACGGGAATGCATAAACGAGCCCAACACCACCTAACGCAAAAAATGCGGTTCGCCAAGCTCCTAGGTCTGCCATCCATCCTCCGAACCAACTGCCGACCACGGTGCCGGCGATTTGAGCTGTCGTCAAAATGGCAATCGTGCGAGATCGCAACGCTGGTGCGAACGCACTCGCCGTAAGAGCGATAGCTGTTGGCATGAACAACGATTCTGAAATACCCATAGCGGCTCGCAGCCACAGCAGTTCACTTCCAGTACGCGCCAAACCAGTCGCGGCAGTCACCAAACTCCAGATGATCAAGCTCAAGACCACCAAGATGCGTTTGGAAACTCGATCACCGATGATCCCGGCGACGGGACAGCCCAGAGCATATACCCATAAAAAATAAGCACCGGTCAGTCCTAGTTGCTGATCTGTCATCCCAAGATCGGACTTGAGCGATGGGAACATAGCAAACACAGCTTGCCGGTCGCAGTAGTTCAAGAAATAAGCAAACCACATGAAGCCCAACAGCAATATGGCTTGGATCGAGACTTTGGAGTCGTTTAAAGAATCGGCTTGGCGAATCGGTTCCTGGTTGTCGGTCATGCAGAAAGGACCTCGTCGATCCCGACCTGCCGAGCGATCACAGCCACGCAGTCCCCTTGCTGCGTCAAGCAGGGAACGCGAGCCGTGATCAAGTACCCTGAGCTGCGAGCGATGATCGGTTCCGGTGTTCGATCGGGACGTTCCAAATGATGGATGGCTCCAACGCAATCGCCAACTTGTACCATCTGACCAAGATCGACACAGATCTCAAAGATGCCCGACTCAGGTGCCAGCAAATAATCGTTACAATCGAGGGCTTGAACTAAAATGGCTGGCGGCTTTCCAAGGCTCTCGCGCGTTTGCTCGACACCTTTCAGCAAGCCGACATGGATGAGGACGTTGCGAAGTCCCGACTGCGCGATCCGATGAACGCTAGCCGGTACGCCTTCCCCGCCACCCAGTTCGGTAGTAACAACTAACTTGCCTTGATTCTCGGCTTCGACCGGCAGCAAACCCGAGCCAGCGATATCCGCATAGAGGAACGAGAAATCCGTATTCCAAGCCAACATGGCTGCCAGCATTTTCTTGCGCTGTTCTTTGTCTGGCACAACATGCATGTGTGAGCAGGGCACAAAGTCCATGCTGCGACCGCCCGAATGGATATCGATGATGACATCGCTCATCGGAAACAAAACCGTCGTGAGATAATGAGCGATCTGGCTGGTAACGGGCCCCTCGGGTTGGCCTGGGAATGCTCGGTTCATGTTCATGCCATCCAGCGGCGACAGACGCGTTGCAGAACGTGCCGCTGGAAAGTTGAGCGACGGAATCAGGACAATTCGGCCCGTAATCATCTCCGGAGTCAGCTCTCGGGCCAACTTCATAGCTGCGATCTGCCCTTGATACTCGTCGCCATGATTACCACCTAGCACCAACACGGTCGGCCCAGCGCCGTTTGCAATGACCGTCATTGGAATCATTACATTCGCCCAACCGCCGAGATTGTGCGAATAGGGGACTTGCATGAACCCTTGTTGCTTACCCTGCGAGTCAAGGTTCAGAGAGGTAAAAAGCATGCTGAAAAAACTCCGAGTGACTGATAGTTCGATTTGAGCCGCGGGCGCTAGCGCGGATTATTCATGCAGTATACGGATTTTCGATCGTCTGCGGATTTTTTGAGTTTTTGTCACTGATGTTCGGCGAAACCCACTTTGCAGGCAGACCGCCCCCTTACCCCCGAAGTCGATTCGA
>JANPHB010000128.1:0-15281 GCA_031424235.1 Pirellula sp. | reverse complement strand
CTCCTGGTAAAGCAAATTGAAGTTCACGTGGATGAAATCCGAATTGTATATAAGGTACCCCCAAACCCTTTTCTCCTTCCCCCCGCTAACCGGGGGGGGCTGCGCCATTGTTCGTCGCGTCAAGCCCGAACCGGACAAAACGACAAATATCAAATGTCCCTGTCGGCAAAAGTGATTTGCCAAAATCCGTACATCTTCGACGCGACGATTGAATCGTAGTCATTGTTTTCGTTGTTTGAAATGCTTCACAGCGTTGCCTTTTAGGGGTGAGGGGTTTTGCACTGTTTCTTGATTGGAATTTGGCGTTCGCCCCAGCCTCTAAGTTCTCTCTACCGCCGGAGATTCCTAACCCAACCGAGCATGACTGCGAGTACAACACCCACCACTAGAAATGGGCCCGTGATATAGAGCGTCTTAGGTTTGTAAACAAAAAGCCCAGCGGCAAAGACGATCGCAAAGAACAAGATCGCTCCACTTGGTGCCTTCCATAACATTTCGATTCCAGGCCAGGCGAGCCAAGTGCACACGAAAACAATACCAACTTTACCAAAAATATCCGACGCCAACGCGGAGTCTTTTGGCAATAGCGACGGTCGAAAATGCAGCACAACAGCCAGCAGCATCAAACCAAGTCCCGCGGCCAAGACCATCCAACGTACATGAGTCCTTTCGTTGCCGACGAGATGCGGCGGCGACTTAGGTTTTGAACTGCCGCTACGATTCGGCTTGCCTACCATCAATAGGCCTCAAGCAATCGGAGCCAACTCTGCAACTTGCCGACTATCTGCGAGTCTTGCATCTTGGCCGCTGTCATGTCATCGGAGTGAAACGAAACGCTACAGCCCACTTTCTGCGTTTGCTGAACGAAGGTGGTGAGAGTAGGGTCCGTACCGTTAATAAAAAAATGAAGTGACTTGAGTGGCTCAGCGACGGGGACTCGTGCTCTCGGCGGGATCTTGGCATTGCACAGCCACACTCCACGATAAGTCTCTGCACCTTGGATACCAGAGATCAGACCCGGCAGCATGCCCGCGGATATTCCGCCAACGCAAGTGCGTCTTTTGTCGATGGTGTAATTGTTGGAAACATAAGACCGAAGCCGCACACTAATTTCGACTTCATCCAACGCCCAACCCTTCTCGTCGGCCGATTGTGCCACAACAATGATCCAACGATTTTCTCGTGCAAAAAGTTCCCATGCGTCGGCCCATTGCTTTTGATCTTGTGTTCCCGCTTCTGCGAAGATGATGAACAATCCGTGAGGAATGGTGTCGAAGTAGTTGGATGGGACAATCGCAAAAGCTTTGTTCTTGACGTCACCGAGCGGCAACTGAACTGTCCCTTTGGCTCCCTTGGGCTCAGGCGGATTCTCGGGCAATGGTACTTTCACAATGGGCCACTCCAAGTCTTGCTCTGGATGCGACTCCATCGTAACCTCGACGCTCCTCGATGTGCCGTCCCGTTCCAACTTCAATGCGATCGGCTCACGATAGTCCAAAAATGCAAGTCGGGTATTCAGCGGCGACTTTTCGTCGATAGCGGATTCTCCCACACTCACAATGGATTCGCCGACCTCAATGCCAGCTTTGGCGGCCGGTGAGTTAGGCAGGACATTGAGAACACGCGGCGACGTCACTGGACTATTGGTGTCGATCACAACACCCAAAAACGGCTCGCGATAAGTCGGCAACTCTTTGACCAAGTTGACGTCAAACAGTTTCTTGATACCCTCGCGTTCCACCTCGAATACCATGCTTTGCTCGGCATCGAGTGGCCCCATGATATGCTTGAGCTGCGAGTGCATTGCGACCGCCTTCAAAACCTCGCGAGTTTTACCGGCTCCAACAATTCGATCACCAGCACGCATCCCGGACTTGGCAGCTGGCGAACCAGGCGTCACACCACTCAATAGGATCTCTGGAGAAAACTCGTCCGGGCTTGAACTTCGGAAACCAGCCCGCCCGGGATAGATATCTTCACCCCGCTGCAAGTGAGGTAGTCGTTCCATAACGTCGGCAAGAGGCACGGCAAAACCAACACCGGAGTCGTACCACTGTTCGGTCTCTCCTTCAGTCGCTATGCCCGGATTCATCGGAGCTAAAATCCCCATGACTTTGCCCGTTAAATCAATCAAGGGTCCGCCGTAGTTTTGCGGCGAGATTTTGGCATCGGACTGGATGGCTTTGTCCCAAATACGGCCTTGAGCGCTCAAAATCCCCACACTGCGACTTGCGACCTTGACGTCAAATGTTTTGCCAAGTGCGATCGCCCATTGACCAACACGCCACGTTTTGCGATCACTGACAACAGCCGCTCTTAGAGGTTTGTCGACATCGATTTTCAAGAGTGCCAACTCGCGACTGTGATCGCGCGCAACCAGCTTTGCCGCTTTGCGTTGTTCGTCAGGCAAGACGACGGTGATCGAAGCAGGTTGGCTGCGAAACTGAAAAATACTCGTAACAATCCAACCGTCGGGCGAAACAACCGTTCCAGTCGATGGTCCGGCCGCTATGAACTGACGATTGACGATCTCTTGGCCACCGAACGTCTCAACTTGAACAACGCAGTCCTGAGCAAAATCCGCAGCCGCTTGAAAGGCTTGCTGCTCCTGCTCATCCAAAGGTGGATCATCGGCCAGTGAAGTTGCCGCCAGTGATGCAACCGCCATGTAGGCGATTAAGCTCGCAAAAATTGCGAATGCACGAAAGGCCTGGAGCAACCTTCTAGCTTGGCGCAATCCACCAGCTCCCAGGCTTGGGGAGAGCGAGGCTCCTGCCGAGCTTGCGACGCCACGGTTCGGCAGGAGCCTCACCCTCCCGAGTAAGCATCTAGTTCCCAGGCTCCTGCCTGGGAACTCACTGAACAGCAGGCTCCGCCTGCAGTCGTCTGGATTGGTATGAATCAACTCGCGAGGCGGAGCCTCCAAGGCAGTGCGTTCCCAGGCGGGAGCCTGGGAACGAGTGCAAACACGAAGCTGCGGGCACAGCATCAAAGAACTTTGTTTAAGGTCGAACATGGATCCGAATCAATTCTTGTCCGCGTTGGACGAGCACGTAAAAGGAATCGGCGCGGTTGATCGTGGCGAGCATTTTTTCTAAGCTTTTTCGAGAGTCCGCCCGCTGGTCATTTAAGAGCAATATTAAATCGTTGGTCTGCATACCGGCCCGCTGGGCAATCGACCCCTCTCGGACTTGATCGATGAATGGCGGGGTCTTGGACAGCACGTCCGGGATCAGCGTAATACCAAGATCAACGATCCGATGCGGCTGAGCTACTGGCTTGAGCTCGGATACTTGTGCGGATGTGTTTCCTGATAAGATTCTGTCGACCGAGGATTTAACAACATCCATCGGCAACGCATAGTTGATCCAGATCCCAGCTTGCTCATCACGTATCTCCTTGCCCAACACACCAACCAATCGTCCTTGTAGGTCAACTAAAGCACCACCAGCGGCACCAGGGTTGTTGGTCATTACATCCAGCACATACACGCGACCTTGATATAGTGATTTCGTTTTACCCCGACGGGTTGTCAGCGAAGTCGATGCCATAATGACTCCTTTTTGGGCACTGCAAGATTCGTTGCCGGTCGCGATTCCAAACAAATTGCTGATTGCGAAAACGCGCTGGCCAGTGGACCCCTGGGCTGCTTTGATTAAATCAAAACCTACGAGGCCTGCGTCCTCCACCTTGAGAATAGCCAACTCGTTCTGTGGGTCCATCCCCACCATAGTCGCATCGAGTCTTCGGCCATCGAATGTAACCACTCGTACCTTGGCAACATCCAACACCGTACTCCAACTCGTTAAAATATGCCCCGAGTTGTTGATGAGGATGCCGCTTTGATAACTTTCGAGGCCACGTGCACCACCGGCACCGTAAAGCTTGACCACCTTTTCTTGACTGGTCGCAATGAGCGCTTCGTTGTTGATCACGACGTTGGCATCGCGGTCGGCCAAAGCAAAGCAGAAATTGCTTATGAACAACCAGCTTACGATTGCTGCACTGCGTCTTACATTTGGCATGTTAGAAGTTTGCATCACAGACCACTCCCTGCTGTCGCTTCGCCCACTTGAATCGAGCCGATTGCAATCGCGAATTGCGTCTCCAGGCCATATACCAAACGGACCGTTCGCGGAGTCGCCCGGCCATCGACTGTTTCGTACTTGTCGAAGAACAACTCAACCGGGTCCGTTTGCTTGTCCGAGAAGACTTCGATCACCTGAATCAGGCCCGTTTCTGGTGACGTGTAAACCATCGCATCGAAGTCGCTCACGGTAATTCGAGTCACGTCCAGTAGGCCTTCACGACCGACGACTGGGTTGCGGCCGAGATAAACGGCCTCGCCCATTAACCGTGGCCCGATGCGGTTCCATTGCTGCCAAATTCGTATCCCCATAAGTGCACCAATGGACGATCGTTGCTTGATCCACTTTGGCCAGCCTTGGGACGGATGAAGCGTTTCGGTTTTGTCTCCTAGGCGAAACGTCAGGTTTTCGTCCGACAAGAGCATTTCTACATTTGTGTTCTCACCGGGAATCTCGCCGGTTATCTTCCATGCTTTAGAAGTGTCTTGCCATCGACCTTGAGTCGCCTGCAGGGACAATATTCGATCCAGTTCCAAGCGATTGAAGTAATAATTCGAATAGCCTCGCTTCTCCACAACCAGTTCATCGACAGCATCCTTGGCGGCTGGCTTGACTTCTTTTGGAGCACCTGGCTTTTCTTTGTCCTTATCTTTGTCTTGAGGTTTTCGGGGGGGCTTTTGCTGAGCCGATTCTCCCTTGATGATTTCCTCAAGCTCACTAGCCAGGTGTAGGCTTTGCAATCGAATATAGGTTTCCACAACGCCTGATTCATTCCGGAACCGAATTGGGATCCGCCATTGGTCCGGGAAGATGCCAAGTATGTTTTTCAATTGATTTGTGGTTGCAACGTCGCGATCCCCTAGCCGCAGAATTTCGTCCCCGTATCGAATTCCTCGCCGATACGCGTCGCTGCTTTCTAGGATGTTCGAAACCGCAACCTTGCCACTCGTGTCTGTGGTCACGGTGAAGCCGAGCGTTGCATGGTCTACGACGCGTCCCGATTTCAATTGGCCTAGGAAATTCATGGCTTGCTTGATCGAAATAGCGTACCCCACACCGACATTTACCCGCCCTCGCTTTTCAAAGGAACAGCGACCGTTGATCCCAATTAACTCGCCTCGAATGTTGAAAAGCGGTCCACCTGAGTTGCCTGGATTGATGGCTGCGTCGGTTTGGATGCAATCGCTATATTCAAGGATCGTTCCGCTTGGGTATTGGTAACGACGAACGCCGCTAACCAAACCGTAAGAGACCGTCGGCTGCAAATTGGTCGCCAAGACGAATGGGTTACCAGCAGCAAAGCACCACTGACCAATACGAACCGTATCGCTGTCTCCGATCGCGGCGACCGGGAAATCTGTCCGTCCAATCATTTTCAGAACAGCCAAGTCACCTGTCGGATCGATGCCTGCAACCACTGCGTCCATCATCGTGCCATTGTTGAGTCCGCACCGCATTCGATGGCCAAAAGGACTGGACACGTGGAAGTTCGTGAGAACATACCCGTCGGCTGAAACGCAGACCCCGCTCCCTCCACCTTGGCCGTCCGTACCATACACAGCCACTGTCGCGCGTGACGCTCGCTCCATGGCCTCGATGCGTTGATTCTGAGCGCTGAGGACCGCATCGTTTGGACTAGGTGCGGCCTCTGCTTTAGCCGGTTCGTCTTGAGCACTGCAGGCTGCCTCGGTGAAACCAACGCCTCCCGAAAAGACAGCAGCAAGCATCAAACTCGCAGATGCAACGCGGCCACAGAACCAGTTCCTTGCGAATCGAACGATCATCGTTTGAGCCTTGGTTGTTTCCATGTAACCTCTGTACCTACCATGAGCTTCGATTTGCACGCAACCACCAGCTTCGTTTTCTTTTCAGGCTTAAGAGCAACGTTCACTTCGATAAAGTCAACGTTATGAGCAAGTGACTGCTCTGAAATTTTTTGGTCATCTTGCCAAACCTCGATGTTCAAATTCGTCCGTTGCGACCCTTCGTCTGATCGCTCGACCTTGCACTGTAGCTGGGAAAAACCCTGGGGAACGCGAAACATGAATTCGCCTGGACTTGGGAAAACTAGGTCGCGATCACCAGGCGGTGATGTCGACGAAGCTGTCCGTCCACCCACAACGAATCTTGGCAAGAATGCTCGATCTATGTTCGCAACTGGAGTTTTGAAGTCAATCTGTTTGTCTGCCACTGCACTTAAAAGCTCGATTTCAGAAAGCCATCGAATGTTCGCCGTGGAGTAGTTGATGCTGAGCAACTTCTTGAACGGAATCGAAACCGATTGCCCGAGCTGGGTTTTGAGTTCCATCGAGTCTGCGTTGACGGTGAAAGATTCCGCCATCCAAACCGAGTGGTCGGTAACCGTAACTTCGATCGTCGGTTTTACTCGTTCCAACTCTCTCTGAAACCAGACCAGGCCCGCTAGCTTCTCCATCGGAATGTCGATTTGCTGGCCATCGAGATCAAACGAGACACTTGCCTCAAGGACCTGGGAAATGACGCCATTAATTCTGTCGAAAGTCTTCGTTGGCCGGGCAACGATGACGGCGTCTGAGTTCTTGGTTTCCAAGATGGCCGCTTGCCAAGCCCCAGCCATCTCTGGTGCGATAGGTTTCAACAACGCTGCCTTCAGGGACTTCGACGGAACAGCAGTTTCGCTACCAGATGCCTCTTTCAATAGCCAACCCGTGCTTTTTCCTGTAAGTCGATCGCCGAACGCTTTGGAACCATCCAGCAGCAGTAGTTGAACAGGCGGTATTTGCGAATCCAGCTTGTTTGCAAATCGAACGCGATCGATGTCCGCTGCCGATTTCTCGACCGACCCAGCCTTGGTTTGGATGACTATTTTGCCAGTATCTGCTGAAACAAGCGTTCCGGTCACCGGTGGGCCACTTAGTAACGATACTGTCACATCCTCGAAAGCGCCCGACGAGTTCATCGGAGAGGCGACGACGAACGCCATCGCTAGCATAAAAACGAAAGCCGTAACAAGATTGAGCGATTGACGGTGAAGATTCAATGTCTGCATAGTGACTATCGTTGCGAGAACAGCTTCCAGCGCTGGTGGAGTTCTCCGTCAGTATAACGCAGTGACCACTCCAACGGTGCAATCCAACAATGCGTCGAGCAGAAAAACCGATCGGTTTTAAACTCGTTCCCAGGCTCTGCCTGGGAACGCAATGCATCGGAGGCTCCCGCCTCCTGAGTTCACAACGCGATAATAATCGCGAGGCGGAGCCTCGAAAGCAGTTCCAAGGCAGAGCCCTGGAACGAGGTCAACTGGTGGCTCACGCCACCGACAGGCTTGTATCGCCCTCTGGGTCGGGTTGGCTCCGAATGGCGTTGAGTTAGTAGCGGAATCTCGTAAGAGTTCCTGAAGTGCCTCGAACTCCAGGAAGTTTTACAACTTCCGCTACGAGTCTCCAGGAAGTTTTACAACTTCCGCTACGAGCTCAAGTTTGATCAAAAGGCTGGAAGCCTATCCCACGTTTGGTCAGCAAACTACCGTCGGCGGAACAACGGTCCAGCGTAACGAGCGCCGCCACCGAGTTCTTCTTCGATGCGGAGCAACTGATTGTACTTGGCCATTCGGTCGGACCGCGAAGCCGAACCGGTCTTAATTTGACCGCAAGACAATGCAACAGCGAGATCCGCAATGGTGGAGTCTTCTGTCTCACCGCTTCGGTGGCTCGAGATGCTTGTGTAACCGTTTCGGTGCGCCAGCTGGATCGCTTCGATGGTTTCGGTCAAGGTGCCGATCTGATTGACCTTAATAAGAATGCTGTTGGCGATCCCCTGGTCAATGCCTCGTTGCAATCGATCGGTGTTGGTTACGAACAAGTCGTCACCCACGAGCTGTACCTTGTTCCCAACCTTATCGGTCAGTTTCTTCCAAGTCGCCCAGTCATCTTCCGAGCAACCATCTTCGATTGAGCAGATTGGATAGTTGTCGACCCAGTCCGCTAGGAAGTCGACCATTTGATCGCCAGACAACTGCTTGCCGTCGATCGTGTACTTTTCGGTCTTCTTGTCGTAGAACTCGGTGGCTGCGACGTCGAGAGCGATGAAGATCTGCTTGCCAGCTTCGTAGCCGGCTCGTTTGATCGCGTCCATGATCAAGTCGAGAGCTTCGCGGTTGCTGCCGAGGTCTGGTGCAAAACCGCCTTCGTCACCGACAGCTGTGTTGAGTTTCTTTTCGCTTAAAACTTTCTTGAGGTTATGGAATATTTCGGTTCCAGCGCGAAGAGCATCGGTGAACGACTCGAAGCCGAGAGGCATGACCATGAACTCTTGGACGTCGACCGAGTTGTCCGCGTGCTGGCCGCCGTTGACGATGTTCATCATCGGGGCCGGCAGAATATGTGCACCCGCTCCGCCGAGGTAACGGTACAGCGGTTGGTTGGTGAAGACGGCAGCTGCTTTGGCGGTGGCAAGCGAGATGCCCAAGATGGCATTTGCGCCGAGGTTCTTTTTGTTCGGAGTACCGTCGAGATCACAAAGCATCTGGTCGATGCCTCGTTGGTCCAGTGCATCGGCGCCGATCATGCTATCAGCGATTTTCGAGTTGATGTTGTCAACGGCTTGGAGGACCCCTTTGCCCATGTACATGGTCTTGTCGCCATCTCGAAGTTCCCAGGCTTCGTGAGCTCCTGTACTAGCACCGCTTGGAACGGCAGCGCGTCCCATAGAACCGTCGACGAGCGTAACGTCCACTTCAACGGTGGGGTTTCCACGCGAATCAAAAATCTGTCGGCCGCGGATGTTTTCGATCAAACTCATAAATTACCTACTAAAAACTTCAACTGGAGGAATGGGACGAGGCAAAGCGGCCAATATTTTACCGTTCCACAGTTGGTTTGCCATCGCAAATAGAAGGGGCATTTGAGCTCTGGATAAGCCAACCAACGGCCATTAGCTCCGTTTCTTCTAGGAATTTGCCGCCGGCCCATCTTTTTTCGCAGCTATTTTTGAACGATCACCTAACGGCCCGCGATTGGGCCTTTCCGAAGCAAGGCGAATGCCTTTTGGCTATTGCCCATGAGCGAATCGTTGCAATTGTGTTTATGCCAGCAACTCTTTCACGATCTTGGCATGTTCGACACCCGTTAGCTTGAGATCGAGTCCTTGCGTGCGGAACGAAAACCGTTCGTGGTCGATGCCTAGCAGATGCAATACGGTTGCGTGGAAGTCGCGGATGTGGACCGGGTCCTTGACGATGTTGTAGGAGAAATCGTCCGTCTCACCGTGAATCACGCCACCTTTGATACCGCCACCTGCCATCCACATGGTGAAGCAACGCGGATGGTGGTCACGTCCATAATTGTCTCGGCTCAACCCACCTTGCGAGTAGATGGTTCGACCAAATTCGCCGCCCCAAATGATCAACGTCGAATCAAGCAGTCCCTTGGCTTTCAAGTCGGTGATCAAACCGTACGTTGCCCGATCGATGTCTTTGCATTGTGATGGCAAACGAGCATTGACGTTTCCGTGGTGGTCCCAGTTGTTGAGATACACTTGTACGAAGCGTACATCGCGTTCGACCATGCGGCGCGCTAGCAACACCGAGTTGGCAAACGTTCCAGGCTTCTTTGCGTCCTCGCCATAAAGTTCAAACGTGCTTTCAGGCTCGCTCGCAATATTGGTCAACTCGGGAACGCTCGATTGCATACGAAATGCCAATTCATACTGCTGAATGCGGGTATGGATCTCGGGATCGCCAACGGCTCGGAAATTCATTTCGTTCAGCGACTTCAGTCCATCGAGCGTTTTGCGTCGCACTTCGGCGGAGACACCAGCGGGGTTGTTGATGTACATGATCGGGTCGCCGCTCGAACGGAAACTACATCCTGCGTGCTCACCTGGCAAACAGCCTGAGGACCATAGCCTGGCTGAAATCGCCTGGATCTGCTCCGTGTTTGACGGTTGGGCAACGAACACGACGAAGGTCGGTAAGTTGTTGTTCATGGAGCCCAGGCCGTACGACATCCAAGAACCAAGACATGGTTTGCCAGTCACCATGTTTCCTGTTTGCATCAATGTGATAGCAGGTTCATGGTTGATGGCTTCGGTATGCATGGAGCGGACGAAGCACATCTCGTCTGCGACTTTGGCTGTTTCAGGAAGCAGTTCTGAAATCCACATCCCGCTTTGGCCATGCTGTGCAAATTTGTATTTGGATGGCGCGATTGGGAATCGAGCTTGACCGCTAGTCATGGTCGTCAAACGCTGTCCGTTGCGAACGGACTCCGGCAAGTCTTTGTCGTACCAGTCATTCATCTGCGGTTTGTAGTCGAACAAATCCAACTGAGACGGGCCACCGACCATGTGCAGATAGATCACCCGTTTTGCTTTGGCTGGGAAGTGCGGTAGCGTTCCTAGGCCACCGGATGGCTTATCCGCAGTCGCTGCTGCTTCGTCGCCCATCGCGAGATTGGGCATCCCGAGCGATGCCAACGCGGCTAACCCCAGCGCGTTACCACCTTGGCGGAAGAACTGGCGCCGGGTTTCACTTCGGACGTATTGTTCAAAAAGCGGATGGATATTGTTTGATTGCATGATTGTTGTTACTTCGTAAGGACTTCGTCCAGGTTCATCAATTCGTTGGTTAACATCGTCCAAGCAGCCAGTTCACTCACATTGAGACTTGCGTCCGGCTTGCTTTCACCGAGAGCGATGAGTTTTGCCGCTTCTTCGGGTTGCTTTTGATACAGGGCAATCAGTTCGTTTAGACCTGCTGTCACGATTCCAAGCTCCTCGGCACGCAGCGGTCGGGAAAGAATTCGGTTGGATATCGATTGAATGCGAGCACCAGCGTCGCCACCGAGACTTGTGTCCAGGAGCGTCTTAGAAGCAAGCACACGCGCGGCCTCGATGAACTGAACATCGTTCAGCGTCACAAGGGCCTGGAGCGGAGTATTGGTCCGCTCCCGTTTGACCGTGCAAACCTCGCGAGCCGTCGCATTGAACACTTCCATGTTGGGTGGTGGGGCTGCTCGTTTGAGAAACGTATAGAGGCTTCGGCGATAAAGTCCTTCGCCTTTGTCTGCGACATAATCTCGCGTATTGCTTCCAGGCATCGCGACAGCTTCCCAAACTCCTGGTGGCTGATAAGGTCGGACGCTTGGGCCGCCAATCTTATTCACGAGCAGACCACTTGCGATCAAAGCAGTATCCCGAATCATCTCAGCATCCATACGAAACCGAGGTCCGCGTGCCAGCCATTTGTTGGTCGGGTCGATCGCCAGCTTTTCGCTGGTGACACATGAGGACTGGCGATACGTTGAGCTCGTGACAATCGATCGGAACAGGTTTTTGATGTTCCAGCCATCCTCGCGAAAGGATGTTGCCAAATGATCGAGCAGTTCAGGATGCGTGGGCATTTGGCCCGTGACACCAAAGTCACCTGATGAACCGACAAGACCAGAACCGAAAACTTCTTGCCAGAACCGATTCACGGTAACACGACTGGTCAATGGATGGTCGGGTTGCAAAAGCCATTTTGCGAGACCGAGTCGATTGGCTGGCAAGCCTTCTGGCATTGGCGGTAAAACCTTGGGAGTCGCAGGCTGAACTTCGGTGCCCCGTTTGTCGTAATCGCCTCGCATCAGAACAAAAGCTTTTGGTGGTTCAGGAGCTTCGTTCATCACGTGAGCGATGGTCCCACGCTGTTTGATGGCGTTGCGTTCCGCGACCAACGACTGAACGTTTTTGCTCAGTTGAGGGAACTCGGGGTCGTTGGTGTCGAGATACCAAGTGTAAAGTTCTTCGGTCTCTTCGTTGGAACGGGCAGGTTTGGAGACAAGATATTGTCGGCGTGGGACTTGATGGAGCTGGGTGATTTCGTTTGCATCGAGGGCTTTGCGATAAATGCGAATATCTTGGATCTGAGCTCCGGCGGCTGGCGCTCCGGCGGAGCGGCGTCCGATGGTCAACGGCACAGTCGTCTTGATCGTTTCCGTTAGTTTGTTGCTTTGCGTGGTCTTTCCAGATTCCTTGCCGTCGATGAAGATCCTGACCCCTTCGGCTTTCGAAGAACCATCGTAGGAGATAGCGACGTGCTGCCATCGCGACGCAGATAGCTTGGTGGTCGAGACAGTCTTTAACGCGTTGTCGGGCCATTGGTGAATGATGTGAGTTCCAACAGCACCGTTCTCCGTCCAAACGTCCCAACCTCGGTGCATGCCAGCTTCATCCATCTTGGCAAAGAGCGAGCCACCTTGATTGTCGTTGGCGGGCTTCACCCAAACGGAGAAAGTCATTGGCTGATCTCTTTCGAAATCGCCAAACGGCATCGATGGAAAGCTATCTTTGACTTGCCAAGCCATATCGGAAATGCGGCCTGGGACCAAAGTGGCATCCGGTTGCGATGGGATGGGATACAATTGATTCTGATGGAGAGCCCCAATCCACTTGGTATCGTTGCTTGAAAGCGGAATGTGTGTTTCCAGAGCTTCTTTGGCTGGAAGGGTAGCCCAAGTTAGCTTTGCTTTTTCCTCAGGCTTGGCGATCCACTCATCGAATGGTTTTCGAGCGGCGGTTCGTCTAGCCGCCAAGGCTGCGTTAGCTTGTTCGGTTAGTGGCTCGAGTTCGAAGTACCGTGCACGTTCCTCGACACGAGGAACAGGAATGATAGGGGGCGTATCTTTGATGTTACCATCCATGGCCCTTTGAGTCGTGTTGTTGAAATAGGCGGCCAGTTGGTAGAACTCTTGTTGACTGATGGGGTCAAACTTGTGATCGTGGCAAACGGCACAGCCGACCGTCAGTCCCAACCAGACTTGCCCAGTCGTCTCGACTCGATCTCGGGTGTAGAGGACTTTGTATTCTTCATCGATAGCCCCACCTTCGTTGGTGGTGATATTGCAGCGATTGAAACCTGTCGCAATGCGTTGATCGATGTCGGCATTGGGAAGCAAGTCGCCGGCAAGTTGCTCGATGGTGAATTGATCGAAAGGGAGATTGCGATTAAACGCTTGGATAACCCATTCGCGATAGGACCACATTTCGCGGAAGTTATCGAAGTGGATGCCGTGCGTGTCGGCATAGCGAGCGTAGTCGAGCCAATTGCGGCCGCGATGCTCACCCCATTCGGGTCGCTTCAGCAATTCGTCGACGTAGTTTTCGTAGCGTTCGGGCGAAGGATCAGCCAGCACGCGATCGATGTCTTCGGGGGAGGGAGGCAGGCCTGTTAGGTCAAAAGTGACCCGACGCAATAGCGATCGAAGTTCCGAGTCAGGAGACGGTTCAAGTCCTTTGCGTTCTAGCTCGGACAGGACGAACCGGTCGATGGGGTTTCGGATCCAGGCGTTGTTTCGGACTTGAGGGAGTTCCGGTTTGGTGGGAGGCAAGAATGACCAATGCCCTTGATACTCAGCCCCTTCCGCCACCCAGGACTTGAGAAGTTCTTTTTGTTGCGGCGTCAGGGTTTTGTGGGAATCGGGGGTCGGCATGACGGCCTCGGGATCCGCCGAGAAGATGCGTCGAATGATCTCGCTTTCGTCGGGCTTGCCGGGAACGAATGCGTTTTTGCTGATGGCCGCATCGCGCTGATCGAGTCGCAAGTCAGCAGCACGCTTGGCCGAGTCGGGTCCGTGGCAGGCAAAGCAGTTTTCCGACAAAATAGGGCGAATATCGCGGTTAAACTGAATCGTTCCAACCGCATTCAGACAGGAATTGCCAATTGTGAACCAGCTAGCAATCAGGAGACAAGTGGAGAAAAGACGAGTGGATACAGTCTTCAAGTTAAAAACCATTTCGGAGTTCCGAGCAAACGGAAGGTAGGCGGGAGGCCCCGGCCGGGAAGCCGAGACGCTGGAGTACCTCTATTTTAGCGTCCGCGGCCGCAAAACAAGATAGGGAAGTTCACTACTTTTCCATGTTTTCCTTGTTCGACGACGAAAAAGCATCTACCGATGTCGCACAAAAAAGTCGAACTAAGATAGTCCGTGTTGAGAACTTCCAGGTTCGCGCACTCAATCGCCTCTCCGATGAAGTGTGTTTTGAAAGGTATCACGTAGCATCGAAACGTATTGAAAAAGAACGGGACATAGAGAAAGCACAAAGAGAGGCGACGAAAATGACTTCAGGAGGGACGAACAGAGGTTTCACGCTGGTGGAACTTTTGGTAATGATCGCCGTTATCGGTGTTTTGGTTGGGTTGCTTTTACCAGCCGTTCAGGCGACACGCGAGGCGGCTAGACGAATGCAGTGCCAAAATAGCGAGCGCCAAATCGGACTTGCAGTACTCAGCTTTGAGTCGCATCAGAATGTCTTCCCTGCATCTGGCTGGACTCAGGCAGGACCGGGAAATCCGCTTGGCACGTATGTGAGTTGGCGAACTGCCATTTTGCCGCATCTCGAACAATCGAACGTTTATACACTATATGATCCAACCAAGCATTGGTGGGAGGGAACCAATGTTGCAGTTGCCAGCGTGCCGATTCCCATTTACCTCTGTGCGAGTGTGCCGACACAACCGGATGTCATGTCGGCTGTCGCTAAGCCTCCTCGTCCCGCAATGGTTTTCTCGACTCCTTTGGGGCGAACCGACTACGAAGCCATTCAGGGAGTTCAGCCATCGTCCATTGACCCGATCCAATACGACGCAAACAATCGCTTCTCAGTGATGCATCGTAACTCGCGGAACAAGTTCGCATCGATTCTGGACGGATCTTCGAACACCGTCATGGTTGTTGAATGCGGCGCACGACCTACCGTCTACCGGCGCCGCAGTCAGCAACTATCACTCTCGAATGAGCAGGGAATCGGGTGGGGCGACAGTGAAGGTGCCTTTAGTTTGGACGGGGCCAGTTCCGATGGATCGCGAGAAGGTTGTCGTCCGGCTAATGGCTGCAATGTTGCCTTGAATGCGAAGAACGACAACGAACCCTACAGCTTCCATGCAAACGGCTCGAATTGTCTTTTTGCCGACGGCCACATCCAATTTGTGAGCCAGTCCATCGATATCCTAATCTTTGCAGCCATGTGCACTCGGGCTGCTGCCGAAGCGGTATCCGTAAACGAATAATTGCCCGTAGCCTGAACTAATTAAAATGAGCCGCGGGCGCTAGCGCGGATTATTCATGCAGTATACGGATTTTCGATCGTCTGCGGATTTTTTGAGTTTTTGTCACTGATGTTCGGCGAAACCCACTTTGCAGGCAGACCGCCCCCTTACCCCCGAAGTCGATTCGA
>JANPHB010000127.1:0-20465 GCA_031424235.1 Pirellula sp. | reverse complement strand
AGATAAGCAGTCGATCCCAAAGCTAGCCGCGAGCTCTTGCAGACGATTTTGGATCCATGTCCGCCGATGCTCGAAGGATTTGCCCGAAACTGGGTCGGCTCCGCAGAGCCAAGCCCGACGTACCGTCCTCTGAACGGCATGGAAGCAGCCAACCTCTTTCGGATCAAAGATATCGCGACGATTCTGCCTAGCCATGGACAGAGACCCTTTCCGCATATGCCAAACGAAAAATGCAACGCTACAAAACTAAGCTAGAAATCTAGCAAAAACAAAATCAGCCGACAAGCATATTCTTCCACATTCTTCGAGTAAAGATGGATGGCCCCTGTTTCGTGTTCCCTCTTCTTCGAGTAAAGATGGATGGCCCCTGTTTCCTCCTGTTTCGTGTTCTCTTTGGGATTTTCGACATGAAGGTGGAATGGAGTTTTTTGACACGTTGATAATTGCGGTTCACGAAGGAAAAATACTCGGATATCAGCGCTTCGCTGAGTGCCCCTATTAATGGATCGGCGAACAACGAAATCCACCTCTGAAGGCTGGATTGCCGGAGACAACCGCGCTTGTCACTACATTCCAATCCCCCGAGGTTTTTCGTACTCGTACTCCGCCCGAAGGGCAGTACTCGTACTTGAAGGCTAGGACAATCGAGTACGAAAAAAATCCGTATGGCCGTATGTAGAACAAATTGGCAAAGCTTGAGGATCGAGTGTAAAATCGTCGGTCGAAGTTTCGATTCAGGAACGATGGAAGTGACATTTCCAAAGCACGCAAACCCTTTCCTGGAATACACTTGCATCGAGCCGAATCGCCTTGAAGACGAGACCGGAATAATTTGCTTGATTTTCGAAACGTTTACCTGTAAAACGTTTTCGTGTTTTGTCGGGCATGGAAAAGCAAGACGATTTACTTGATCATGGTTGTGACAACGGCCTCTTGACTATCTGGGTTCTCTCCGATGTTCGTTTTACTTGCGTCTCATGGGGCGACAAGGACAACTCCTATTGCAAATTACTTCTCTCGAAGTGATCACCGAAGTTGTTTCATCGTCTTATTTTTTAGCCTTCTTCTAAATGTTTTTTTAAGCGATTCAATCCGGGCCGATATCGTTTGGACCGTCGGCACAGTGGTGGTCCAGAAGTCAAGCCTTCGGACGGACCAACCTAACTTGATATCGGTCCCTGTATTTGCTTCCAGCGTGCAAAGCTTCAAACTGTCCGGCTACAATTTTTCATTCGAAGTCGGCAGCGACAACGTGGGAGGCGCAAACTCGGTAATGCCTCACGGGATCACGTTCACATCGGTCAATCCCAATCATGTCGGGGCAAACAATTCAGCTCTCACTGCCGGTTGGAATTTGGATACGAATCCATTTCCAACTCAGCTGCAACGGAAAGGAACCGATCTGGTTATCGCTTCGAACATTCCAAATGGTTTCACCGAAGTCGAGTTCATGGGCGTCCCAAAGCACATCTTTTCCTTTGAGTTTACCGTTCCTGGCACCATTGCCGTCGGTACGGTCGTTCCAATTAACTGGGCACCTTCGTTGGATGACCCAGCGTTTGCGGACGAACTATTGAACGAACACAGTTACAATTCACCTAACAGTCGGCCATTCATCTTGAACAATGGGGCTCTCATCGTCGCTGTGCCAGAATCAACGTCTCTCGTTCTCATGATAGCCGGTTTGGTTACGGCAATGACTTGTCGAGCAATTCGTAAGAAATGTACTTACCAACGAAAGAACTAATTCTCGCCATCCCCATCCTATCCTACCCTTTACTTTCTTTGGGGCCGTTGCTTTCTTTGATACCCGCCGCTCTCAATCTCTCATACTGATTCAATCATGCCCCAAATCTATCTACGCAATCGAGTGCGAGTCCGCGCCAGTCGCGACGTTTCTTCTCAATCGCTTTCGAAGAGAGAAAAGTCGAGATCGTATAAGACAAAGCAAAGGCGACTGAGATTTCTACTGATTGAAACGCTTGAACGGAGAGACGCGCCGGGTGCGATGCTGCCTGCGTCGCTTGAAAGCTTGCTCGTGGCCCTTCAAGTCAAACCCGATATACCTAATGACGAAACGAGATCGCGGATCACTCTTAAAAATCGGAATTCCCTTTCGACCACAAGTCCGCTTCGCACTCGGAATGCTGGCTCCCAGTTCGTAAATTCACTTCTTTTTCAATCCTCTCTGACAAAACCTGTACACGACCTCGCGAATACACGAAACAGAGTCACTTCCAAGGACAAAGACTTACATCTAAGCCCTTCCAGTCAGCAAATAAACTCAAGTCAGCTGTCGGCCAGCAAACAGTCTGGCTCAATGAACCCAATTGATTCGGTCTTCTCACAACATCCCTTTGGCTCTTCTGCCGATTCAACGAAGTCCCCTATTCGGGACAATGCTCGAATCGATCCGATCACATCGGGGGGAGCTGGAAACAACTCTTCTGGTGGAAGCTCTGGCGGTGGTGGATGTCCCGCTATACCACAGAACAACCCAACTTCACTCAATGGATTGCCGATGCCACCAAGCATGCCGTCTGGAAACCACCTCGATGGCGGAGCAGGTGGATTCGAATCTGGCAGTGACGAGGGAGTGCAGGCGAAGTCTTCGAAAGCTCCATCGCAACCGAGCGCTGCCCAAACCAATGCAGTGCAATCCGTCGCAGCGAGTCCATCGGCCAATTCCGCTCAGTCGTTGCCGCCTGTTTCGAAGTCTCCCCAAAAATCCAACGCCGTTTCGAAGCCCGCTCCAGTTGCTGCAGAGGTGTTCTCCTTGCAACAAATTCCTACACACCAAACGGGTGGTAATTTGGCTCCCGTGATTTCATTAGCAGAAAGGATGCCAACCCAAGGGGCAAGCCGAATCTATGTTGAGGGACGGTTCAACCATCTAGAACATACGAATTCGATCAACGGCGAGCCCATTGCAAATCCGCAAATCGAAATTCTCCTTTTAGCCCCGGATAACAGTGTTAGTTCAACTACGATTCGATCGCTCGGCATTCTTCAAACCAAACAGCATGCCGCGTCCCCCAATCCGACTGGCTCATTTGCCGGCTTGATCAACGGCAATCTCCTTCCAGACAACAACTTGTATGCGAGAATTGTTGGCACAAACTCTTACGAATATGTCTCCGCCCCGTTCTTTTACACATCAAGTTTCGATAGCGATGCCGATGGTGTTTCTGATCGCTTAGAGTCGACAACGTTCCACTCGGACATCAATCAGGACATGGTACCTGATCATCAACAAGCCAACGTCCTCTCCCTTTTGGAACCAAGGTACGGTGAATGGCTCTCACTTTCGACCCAATCGGGCATCTTCAAAAATGCTCGAACGTTTTTACCAACCACGTCTGCCGACCAAGCCAAACTGCCCTACGGTTTGATAGGTTTCGAATTGGAGAACGTGCCCATTGGAGGAACAGCTACCGTTCAACTGCAGTTGCCAACCGATTCACCAGCGAATCAATATTGGAAAGTGGACCCCACAACCAAGATGCTGATGGACTTTTCGTTTGATGGCACAACAGGGGCAAAACTCGAGTCGGGTGTTTTTCAGTTGTACTTGCAAGACGGCGGTCGGGGAGATGCTGACGGGATTGCAAACGGTCGCATTGTCGATCCAGGCGGCCCGGGTACTGCTCCCTTCAACATGTTTTCTATTCCAGAATCCAATTGGACTTTCCAGCAGAGCGGCGGCTCACCTGGAGACCAAGCAACGTGGTCCAATCAACGGGTCACGGAAGGCAGCTCTTTCGTTTCTACACTTTCCACCAACGGGATCGTCCCTGCAACGGCGAATGCCTTGCAGTTTGACTTTAACTTACTGTTCGATCGAGATGCTGCGCAAGTCAACGATGCCTTGGAGTTTGGCTTCATCGACTCTCTAGGGAACTCAATCGTACCAACCTTCGCAGCCAGCCGAGATAGTTTCTTGAATCTAACCGAAGGTCAAACGCCGACGTACGGAAACTCGACGACGCTGACCACTTCGATGATTGGTAACGAGCTCCGCGGAAATGGTTCGCTCGATCTACAGACGATCCCAGCAGGTACGACTGGGACTCTTTTCGTACGATTGGTCAATAACGACAACTCGGCAAACAACGACAATAGTACCGTCGCTCGTCTCTACTTTCAAAACAGTGCTCCGGTTGCCGTCAATGATAATTACTCAATTTCCGAGGACACAACGCTCAACATCTTAACTCCTGGAATTCTCAGCAACGATTCAGACCCGAATGTAGATACCATCCAGTCAATCGTCGTAGCTCAGCCTCGATTCGGAACCGTTTCCGTTCAGCCCGATGGCGGTTTTGTCTATTCTCCTAACGCGAATTACACAGGCAACGACTCGTTTACGTATGTCGCTAGTGATGGATTTCTCCAATCCAACTTGGCGACTGTTTCCATTGCCGTTACACCAATCAACGATGCACCGGTCGCTGTTGACGACAACTACTCCGTACGAATCGACCAGGCGCTCCAAATTCCAATCGCAAACGGCATCCTCCGCAACGATTACGATATCGATAGTGGAACTCTTTCCGCGATTCAATTGATCGGTAACAATCTAGGCCCAAGCAACGGGACGATCAGCCTGCAAACGGATGGATCGTTCACTTACACTCCTAACACTGGCTTTACTGGCAACGACTATTTCACTTACCGCGTATCCGATGGTGCGTTGTTCTCGCAGCCAGTCAAAGTGAATCTAAGGATAGCGCCAACCATTGCTGGTGTCTTTGCTGATTCAACGCAGTGGAGCAACAATTTTACCTACGCTGCACTTGGCTATCCGCTACTTGGCAATACCCGGAATTTGCCTTGGTTTAACCTGAATCAGCTTCGCGTCCAATTCTCCGAGCCAATACCCGCCATCAATCCTAGCGATATCGTCCTCTCCGGATCGCCCTCACTAGCGATTGACTACAACACGGGTCTAACGCTCGCCCGTCCAGACTTAAAAACGTTAGAACTCACCCTTCGTTCTGGATTGGTATTCACCACGGAAAAACTGCAACTGACGCTGCTGGACACGATTCGTGATGCGCAAGGCAGTCTCATCGATGGCAATGGGGACGGCACGCCTGGTGACCCATACAATCTGCCACTCACCATTGTGCGAGGCGACGTGAACAATTCTGGAACGGTCCTCTCAAGCGATGTCACTCTGGTTACACGAGCCCAATCCGGAATCGGAACCTACAATCCACTCATGGATGTCAACGGCAGTGCATCGATCCTGAGCAACGACGTTACCCTCGTCACGCGAAATCAATCCGGTCTGTCGACTGCGGACGCGTCGCTTAGTTCCTTGCTCTCGCCACCACTCATAAGCAATCCTACCTCATCAAGCAAATTCTTCGTGCCTGACTCGGTGGATGCTGCCGCGTATCGTTACTCAAGCGATGGCAGTTCCAAACGTTACTTGCCAACATCCCCGGTCGGAAACGTCCGGGGTTCGGCCATGTCATCGAACGGCGACAAGTTATGGCTCGTCGACTCAACTCAAAGTGTTTCGGTATTCGAGCCGGCGACCGGAATCGCAATGGGGAGCTGGATTGCCAACGGTGGAGGCTCAACTGAAGGGATTGCTGTTTGGGGAAATGATGTCTGGACCGTAAGCCCAAATACAGACCGAGTCTATCGATTCCAAGATGGAGCTCGCACCTTGTCAGGCTCTTTGACCGCGTCAGACTCGTTCGCGTTGGCTCCCAATAACACTCAGCCTACCGGTATTGTTACCAATGGAACTCGACTGTGGGTTTCCGACTCGCTCGCTGATCGCATTTTCGTTTATGGGATGGATGGCTTAGCGTTAGGTTCATGGCCTCTCGATCCATTGAACACCAACGCAACTGGGGTAACTCTCAACCCTGCTGGCGGTTCTGATCTTTGGACTGTCGACAAAGGAACCCGAAAAATCTACACCTACACGGGATCGTTGAATTGGCTGTCCACCTCACAAGCTCAAGCCGCCACCACGACCTTTAATCTCAACGCTGACAATGCGGATCCAGAAGACATTGCGGATCCGCCTACCATCCGCTGGATCGGTGCCACTGGCGGCACCTGGGACACAGCCAGCAATTGGAGCCCTGCTCGTGTTCCTGACATTAATGATGACGTCGTCATCGATGTTCCGAACGGCGACTTCAACATCGAAATCACAGGCCAAGCGAACGCAAGAAGCCTCGCCTCGCTCGACCCGATACGCATCCTTCCTGGCGGCGTTTTGAATACCGCCTCTACAAGTGAACTTGCCAGACTTATTCTCGAAGACAGTGGAGTCCTGGAAGGCAGCGGAAACGTCTCAGTAACACATTCATTCGCATGGAACGGCGGAACTTTGCGTGGCACGGGCAATATCGAAATCGCCTCGTCGGCAACCACCGACATTGCAGGATTTGGCACCAAAACGTTAGACCGCCCATTCGCAAATAGCGGACGAGTCATCGCCCTAAGCAGCTTCTTTTTAAGCAATAACGCAAGTTTCCAAAACCAAGCGTCGGGTGAGTTCCGAATCGAAAATGATATCGACATAAGTTTCGGAAATTCCAACCGCAACTTGGCTCCGCGCCCCTTTAGCAACTCAGGAACTCTGCGCAAGCCGAATGGATCCGATGAATCGATTTTGCATCTAGCAATTACCAACAATGCAGCGGGATCGGTACTCATCGAGTCCGGAACCATCCGAATCAACGCGGGCATGTCAAACTCAGGATCGGTCTCAATCGGAGCATCAGCGCAACTGGTCACATTTTCGACGCAAACCACACCTCCCATCACAACCATTGGCTACCAACAATCCTCAGGCACTGTGAAACTGGACGGCGGAACGATTACGGCCCAGAGCGGTCCTTCCAACGGTATCCGAATATTGGGGGGCCAACTTTTGGGGATCGGCACCCTTGTCGGCAACGTTTCCAATGCTGGTGAATTCAAGATAGGCAATACCGTTGGCGTCCTGAACGTTTTCGGCACGTATACACAAACCGCTTCAGGGCTACTTTCTCTGGACTGGCAATCGGATCAACCGAACACTGGGTATGACCAACTCAAAGTTATCGGAACCATCTCGCTCAATGGAAACGTCGCCATCAATCGAACAGGCATTCCGAACGCGGCCAACGAAATCGTTTTAATCGACAACGATGGCATTGAGGGCATTGCGGGAGCATTTTCAAACCTTCCGAACAACGCGACCGTAACGCTCCATGGCCGCAATTACCGCGTCAATTATGCAGGCAATGGCAGCAACAGCAACGATCTAACTCTGACGTATGATGCACCAATGCTCTCAATCCGAAACCTGCGGCAGTCTGAGTCGCAAACCAATTTCCAATTCACGGTATCGCTAAACCGGCCAAGCACGGACGCCGTGACGGTCAATTACTTTACTAGCAACGACTCGGCAGTAGAACCGTCGGACTATCGAAGCCAAAACGGAACACTCGTCTTCGCACCAGGCCAAACGACGCAAACGTTGTCCGTTCAAGTCGCCAACGATTCCATCGCGGAATCCATGGAACGCTTTCTGGTTACCCTGACGCAACCAACATTCGCAGGAATCGCTCAAGCCACGGCAAAAGGTACGATAATCGATGACGACAGTGGGCCCATCACGCGTGACAATCTTGGGACCGAATTTTGGCTGGCCTTCCCAACCAATTTGGGTGACGGCGCCAATTTTGCCGGCCCTAAAAACCTGTACTTGTACATCTCGTCCCCATATAGCACTACGGGAATGGTATCCATTCCAGGCCTCAATTTTAGTCAACCCTTTACCGTCCAAGCGAATCAGACCACGACCGTAAATATCCCTACAGCAGCCGATCCCAAAGGTGCCAATGGCGTCATTAATGATCTCGGCATTCACGTCGTAAGCAATCAGGAAGTAGCCGTCTACGGCCTTAACCAAATCGAGCAAACCACCGATGCGTTTACTGGGATCCCGCTCGACATCTTAGATACTGAGTACATGGTTCTTGGCTGGAAAAACAACATTGATGCTTTCTTTGCTCGCACTCAAGTCAATTTCGTTGCCACCGAAAACAACACTACGGTACGCATCACTCCGGCCGCTCCAACACTGGGGCGCCAAGCTGGCGTGCCCTACACCGTCTCGCTCAATGCAGGTCAATCGTACCAACTCCAGGCACAAGGAATCCCGCTCGATCTATCAGGTACTATCCTTTCATCCAACGAACCAATCGCGGTCTACGGGGGCCATTCCTGCGCCAACATCCCGACCGATGTGCCGCTTTGCGATTTTGTAGTGGAACAGATACCACCAACATCCACCTGGGGCACTAATTTCTATACCGTCCCGCTTGCAACACGGCGCCTTGGGGACACCGTTCGAGTCATGGCATCGCAGGACGCTACCTCCATCAGCATCAACAGCACCGTCGCCCAAATTATCAATAAGGGCGAAGTATACGAAACACTCCTCTCGCAAGCATCTCGGATCAAGACCAACAGGCCTGTGCTGGTTGCTCAGTATGCGAACGGACAAGGGTTTGACAATACGAACGCCGATCCATTCATGATGCTCATCCCTCCGTCGGAGCAGTTTTTGCCAAGCTACACAGTCAGCACGCCCGCAGCCAATTTCTCCACGAACTTCATGAATCTGGTGATTCCAACCGTGGCCATCGCTTCGATAACGATGGACGGAACTACGCTTGCAGCCAACCTTTTTACGCCTATTCCGAATACCAGTCATTCTGCCGCACAACTTTCGGTACCAGTCGGTTCGCACACGTTCAGCAGTGAAGTCCCGTTCGGCATCTACTCGTATGGCTTCAACGTCTTCGACTCCTACGGTTATCCCGGCGGTATGGCGTTGGCTGACATTGCAAACGTAAACTCGCTGTTCTTGACCCCAGCCAAGAACGAGTCCCAACCTGGTCTTGAACACACCGTGACGGCTTGGGCAACCGATCAAAACGGATCGAGATTAATTGGCGTTCGAATTGATTTTGAAGTTGCTGGGACACACTCGAAACTCGGCTTCGCGTTCACTGATGGATCAGGACTCGCGACGTTTCGCTACACAGGAACAAAGCTTGGGACAGATCTCATCACGGCGTCCATTGGGGATATGACGCAATCTGCCAAGATGAAATGGATATCTCCATCACCGACGATCATGATCCAATCGCCGACGGAACTAAGCTCGCACCAAGCGAACACGCCCGTCTTGATCACGGGCCGCGCAACTGCCGCTATCTCGGCGGCACGCATTGTTGCCGTTACGATGGACGGTTCGCCCGTCGACGCACTCGATGGCGAGGGAAACTTCTTCGCACGCGTGGTCCCTCGAGTCGGGCAAACGACCTATTCCTTTACGGCTTTCGATTCCTACGGAGCCTCAGCCACGGCCAACCTTTCGCTGGAAGGGCTCGATCCCTCGAAAACCTCAGACACGATCGAGACGCTGTCAGAACTGTCGAGCATCCAAGTGACGCATGGTGTGACATCCTGGAATGAAAAGAATAAAGTCCTCTACTCCCAAATCGACATTGCCAACCAAGGGCAATACCCAATCAAAACGCCTTTGGTAATTGGAATATCGAATGTCAGCAACCCACGGGTCGTCCCAAGCGACATCGATGGTTTCACTGCGGAGGGAATTCCCTATTATGATCTGAGTCGATTTGTACCCTCAAAAACACTTGCCCCCAACCAAAAATCGGATCGCGGCCTGATCTCGTTTTTCAATCCAACACTTTCCCCATTTACCTTCGAAACGATTCTACTTGCTCAACTCAATCGAGCACCGCAGTTCACATCAGCGCCCGTCACTGCGGTCTCTTCAGGAACCACATACCGATACGCCATCCAAGTCGCGGACGCCGATGCTGATCCCATCAGCCTGAAACTATTGACAGGACCGAGTGGAATGGTTTTGAGCGATGGCGGCCTGCAATGGAACCCAGCCCCAAGCGATATCGGAATTCACAGCATTATTATCGCCGCTTCCGATGGACAAGGAGCAACGACCCGACAAACCTTTGCTCTAAACGTAACGACTCCGATTCCCAATCGTTCTCCAGTCTTCACATCGATTCCAGTCGTTTCGGTTCGCGCCGGTGAAGACTATGAATACGTCATTGCAGCGAGCGATGCGGATGGCGATCCGGTTGCACTGGCCGCCGAGGGGAACTTGCCGGGAGGAATGACACTCACGCCCATCGTGAGCACTTCGGCAGGCACGACGGCTAGACTGACGTGGACTCCCACTGCAATGAATGTCGGCTTGAATATGGTTTCGCTGGTTGCCTCCGATAACAAACCCAATAGTCGAAGTCTTCAGCAGTTCCAAGTGCAAGTTCTACCCGAACTTGGAAATCGTGCCCCTGAGTTCACCTCCACTCCGATATCACAAACTCTTTCGGGCCAGCCATACCTATACACCGCTGTCGCGATCGATCCCGATCGCGACCCGCTCACGTATCGCCTCACGACAGCGCCAACGGGCATGGGTATCAGCACGTCCTCTGGCCAGGTAGCGTGGAACCCATCCGCTGCGAACGCAGGCTTCCATCCGATTGAAATCGAAGTAACCGATGGTAAGGGCTGGAAAGTGCTTCAGTCGTATGTCCTCGAAGTGATCAATGCAACGCCCGCTACGTTGAACGGTAGTATCTTCTTTGATATCGATGGCGATGGAACTCGGGCTAGCAACGAACCTCCGCTTTCCAATTGGACGATCTACCTGGATTTCAATCAAAATAACAGGCTTGACGCAGGCGAACGCTCGACAACTTCGAATGCGACGGGAGACTATTCGCTAGGCAACGTGACGCCTGGTCCATTTACGCTGGCGATCGTTATGCAGCCAGGATGGGCGCCCACGCTTCCTGCGAGCCAACGTTTCCAAGGTGTCGCTCTTGCGAATCAGTCGACCGGGAATTTAGTCTTTGGTAATACGACACGCAGTTCGAACAACCATGTCCCGGAATTCACTTCGACTCCCAAGACAAAGGCCATCCAAGGTAAACGGTATCGGTATACGCCGACCGCTACCGATGCCGACGGCGATGCACTGACTTACTCATTGGAGTTCGGGCCATCCGGTATGGTGATCGATCCTGCGTCCGGCTCTCTCGCTTGGTATGCCGATACGAGTCTAACTGCGTCGCGAGTTACACTCAAAGTAGACGATGGCCACGGTGGCAGTGACATCGAGTCGTTCACGCTCAACATTGAACCGAACGAGCCTCCGGAATTCACAACGACTCCGGTTATCAAGGGCACCGTTGGGGCGGCTTATCTCTACGATGCAAATGCAATCGATCTGGATGATGCCGCGAACACACTGCGATTCAAGCTCGATTCCGACTCAATGGAAAAAGGGATTGCAATCGACCCAACCACTGGCATCGTACGTTGGTCCAATCCAACGTTTGGCCTGCATTCGATTGCAATCTCCGTTGCGGATCCGTTCGGAGCTCAATCCATTCAACGCTATGATCTTGCGGTCAATACCTCAAACGTCAACAGACCGCCGCAGATTCTGTCGAACCCGTCCGGTCAAATCGAGCGAGGCCGTACCTTCGTTCATACAATCAATGCTATCGACCCGGACAACGATGTACTTGTTTATGGTATCGTAAACGCTCCAGCAGGAATGACGCTCGAATCACCTGGGGTATTAAGATGGACGCCGAGCTTGTCGCAGCTCGGCCAAAATGTCTTCACGATCGGCGCAAGCGACGGATTCTTGACGCACTCGCGATCGATAACGCTGACAGTTTCCAACTACCCTGAAAACGACCCGCCTCGATTTACCACTCAGCCGCCGACCAGTACCATCGCAGGCAAACCGTTTGTATACGATGCCGACGCTTTCGATCCGGAAGGGGACACGCTGCGCTTTGAATTGGTTGCTGCACCATCCGGAATGAAAATCAACGAACGGACCGGTATCGTCGATTGGAAGCCAACCACATTGCAAGTCGGTATCCACCCGATTCGGCTGCGAGTTTCCGATATGCGCGGAGGAGCAGCCGAACAAGCCAGCACGATCGATGTTGCTCTAGCTAATCGTCCTCCGATTATCTCATCGTCGCCGATGACATCGACGCCGATCGACAAGCCGTACAACTATGCCGTTCGCGCTTCCGACGCAGACGGAGATCGCATCCGATTCAGCCTGGGAAACAAAACGACAGCGGTTGGTATCGATCTCGACATCGACAGCAAAACAGGACTTCTCCTTTGGACTCCAAAGTCGCTCGGGACCTTTGCAATAGAGATCATTGCAGAAGACGAACAAGGCTTGAAAGCCTCTCAGCTGTACGAACTGGCGGTAATCGCATCCAACGCAAATCAGCCCCCTCGTGTAACGACTTCGCCATCGTTTACCGCAGAGGTTGGCATTCTATACTCCTATGACCTCGATGCCCTCGATTCCGATTCGACGAGCCTAACTTACAGTCTTCTCACGCCTTCATCCATTCCACCCAACGCCTCTTTTAATCAAGCCACCGGGCTATTGCTCTGGACGCCAACGAATAGTCAACTGAACCAGTCGGTGCCTTACTCCATTCGCGTATCGGATGGAGAGTTAACGGCCACCCAAAGTTTTTCGGTCAAGGTCATACCCGCTAATTCCGCCCCGGTCCTCAAGCCCATTGCCAACGCGACGATTGTTCGTGGTGACATATACCTAATCGATGCGTCGGCGACGGATGCAGACAGCGATGCACTTCGGTTCAGCCTTGATGCCGCCTCATTGGCGGCGGGCATCACTATCGATGCTGAGCGAGGACGCATCGGTTGGAAGACTATCGCAACAAGCGATGGCACCGCCACTCCTCTTGGAAATCGAGTCATCACCCTTTCGGCAAGCGACGGACGTGCCTCCGTTTCGTATTTCTTTACGCTGACTGTCGTTGCTGATACGGTGGCTCCCACGGTTTCGATCGGCGCAACGGATTTGGCCGGCAACCAACTGGTCGCGCCACGCGTAGGAGATGAGATCCTGCTCTTTCTATCACTTAAGGACAACGTTCGTGTGGAATCGCGTACGCTCACTTTTGTAAGCGTTACCCGAGGCGGAAACACGGTGCCGCGCAATGAACCGTTGACGCTGGACTCGAACCATTCGACGCGCCTGCAAATCACTTCAGACTTGATCGGCCAGTTGCGATTTACAGGAACGGCCACCGATCCATCCGGCAATGTTGGAACGGCCACTCCCTTCGAACTCGTGGTGGTTGACCCCAACGATATCAAAGCGCCAATCGCCCAAATTCTAGGCGGTCCACACTTCACTGTATCCGAGCCAACGCCGATTCGGGCCAAATTGCAGGACGAGTCTCCGCTGCTCAACTGGAAGCTCGAACTGATCGACGACGAAACGCGGCGTTCATCCACGCTCGCCACTGGCACTGGAAACGTTGCTGGTACCGCGATTGCACAACTCGATACGACCTTGCTGCGCAATGGAGCTTACACGCTGCGTTTGACCGCGGTCGATTCTGGAGCCAATGAGATGATCGATACCGCCTCGGTCCAAATCGATGGAGCGCTCAAGCTGGGGAATTTCAACGTCGCCTTTGTCGATCTTACCGTTCCGATCGCTGGCGTCCCTATTACCCTAACGCGTCGGTACGATTCGCTCGATGCAAAGGTGTCGGGGGACTTCGGCTACGGTTGGTCGCTCGACATTGCAAAGACTAAGATCGAAAAGCAAATTGACCCGAATCGATTGCCCGATTTGTCCGGCTACGTCCCCTTTCGCGATGGCGATCGCATCTTCGTGACCCTTCCAGACGGTACGAAGGAAGGCTTCACATTCTTTGGCAAAGCTAGAACGTCATTCCTCGGGGTCGTGCTCGATTATGTTCCATTCTTCATAGCGGATGTCGGAATCAAGAGCAAACTCGTGGTGGACTCGGTGACGCTCAAGAAAGTTGGGGACGATTATCTCGACTATGCTTCAGGCCGACTCTACAACCCAGCCGATCCGACATTTGGTGGATCGTATGAATTGCAGTTAAGAAATGGCTCATCACTGGTGATCGATGCACGAACCGGAGAGCTCTCTTCGATCGCCGACCGAGCCGGCAACGAAGTGACCGTTAGCCCCGACGGGTTCACATCAAAAAGCGGACGAGGAATCTCGTTTGAACGCGACTGGGCCAACCGGATCACAGCCGTAATCGATCCGCGTGGGAAGCGGCTCGAGTACGCTTATGACGGATCTGGCGATCTCGTTTCCGTTACCAACCGCCTCGGCGCCAAAACAAAATTCGCGTATGCCGAGAACCGACCGCATTTCCTCCATTCGATTACCGATGCCCTGGAACGAACGGCTGCTGCCGCAACGTATGCCCCAGACGGTCGATTTCAATCGCTTACCAACGCCTCCGGCAAAACTGCTTCGCTTGCGTATGACGTGGGGGCTCGCACGCAACAAGTAACAGACGCCAACGGATTCATTTCAACCAAGACGCTCGATGCTCGCGGGAATGTGGTTCAAACCGTCGACCAAACCGGAGCGATTGCGAAATCAACATTCGACTCAAAGGGGCATGTCCTGACGCAAACCCAAGTGATTGGCCTGGACGATGCAGCGAGCGGCGAGACGAATGATCTGACGACATCCAATCTATACGATTCCGATTTCAACATGATTGAGCAACGCGATGTCTTTGGCAACACGCTTCGCAATGCATACGATGAACATGGTGCAGTGATCACCGCCGTCGATGCGCACGGCAACGCATCGCTCACTAACTACAACCCAAACGGCTCGATCGCATTCACGACCGATGTGGACGGCAACACGACGCGATTCCAATCGAATGAGCTTGGAAACGTTACCCAATTGCGAGATCGCAATAACAATCTGCTCGTCAACGGGACCTACAACGCATTCGGCGAAGTCACCTCGATGACTTCCGGTCAGGGACGCTCGCAACAAGACGTTTACGACGAAAACGGCAACAATATCGCTGGCTGGAGTCTTGATGGTACCGCACCCAATCAAGTGCAAACGTTGAGACTTAACCGTTACGATGACGACAATAAATTGATCGCGAGTTTCGCAGGTCGATTGCCCGCAGGAAATCATATCCTTGCCAACTTCGAGACTGCGGTTATCCCTTCGCAGCTTCTGATTTCAAGCACGCAGACTCAGTTTGATTTGGCTGGACAGGATCGAGTCTCGAGCAGCGATACAGGGCTTCGGCGAGAATCTACGCTCGACATCGACGGTCGGGTCATCGAAACTCGGACTCAACAACGCCCCACCAGCACCGACAGTCCAACGACTTGGTTCATCACTCGCACGGTCTATAACGCGGTTGGTCTCCCAGTTGCCGTCACCGATTCCTATCCGGAGGACTTGCCACCGAACATGATCGTTGCAACTCGCACGGAATATGATCCTGCAGGTCGCGTCACGGCAAGCTACCGAGTAAATGGCATCCAAATCGAGTTGTCCGGTTCTATTAACAGTCAGCAAGCCACAATTGTTGCTCCGGGGACACTGATTCCAAATACACGGAAAACCAGCGTGTATGATTCAGCGGGACGCAATATCCTTTCTACCGACGGCTATAGTCGTGAAACTCGCGCGACATTCAACGCGAAAGGCCAAACGGTCGAAACTCGAACTCAGACGACCACTGAAACGGGACAAAACGCTTGGCTCGTGAGCCGCACCGTGTTCGATTCGCAAGGCAGAGCCGTATTGGCGACGGACCAGTACCTCGACACAGGTTCGGCCAGCGTTTCACCTCCGGTCTATGCAACGAACAATCTCTATGACTCACGTGGTCGCTCAATCGGCACTCGTCGCCTCTCGGGCGCAATCGTGTCGCTAATTGGAATTGAGACCAGCATTTCCAATTCCGGTATCGAAGTTTCACACACGCAAACGGAATACGATTCGCAAGGCCGAGCGTTTCGACAAACTGGGGCCGATGGGCAAGTGACTACGACTGAATACGATTCGCGCGGACGCACCGTCGCAACGCTTGGCATGCATGTTTTGGCCACCTCCGTCGGATTGGCGGCTCGGGGTGCTAACAACTACGTTCGTCTGAGAACAGAAACCATTTTCAATGCGCTGGGACAGAAATTCCAGTCCATCTCTGGGATAGTCGAATACGGTACCGTTGCGAATGGTCTGTTCGTTAAGAGTTCGTTGCTAATCGATACAGACCGCTCCCAACAACGGATCATAGAAAGCGTCTACGATTCCGCTGGCCGTGTGATTCAGACGATCCTGCCGGATGGGACCTCCACTCGCACTGAGTACGACACTAAAGACCGCGTCATCGCCGAAATCGATCCGTTGGGGAATCGCAAGGACATGACTTACGACCGAGACAATCGCCTCATTCAAGTCAAGCTCCCCGAGGTGCCCAATCCGCTAAACAACAACGACTCGACTCGGCCAACCTACCGATATGAATACAACAAGTTTGGTCTGATGAGCAAGCTAATCGACGCAAATAGCTCCACAACCAATTTCGCCTTCAGCCCAACAGGTCAGTCTAGCGGACGCACCTTGCCGTCCGGTCAATCAGAGTCGATGTCGTACGATGCGCAGAAGCGATTGTCGCTATCGATCTCCTTCGAAGGCGTTCACAAACGGACTGTTTACGATGATAGCGTTGTGGGGGGCGGCCGAGCTGTCGGCTACGATCTTTTCGCGAATGCATCGGACTACAACGACTTCACGACGAACACAGTCGGCACGTTGGCAGCCGGGATCAAATGGGAGCGGGTTCGAATGACCTTCGATGCGTTTGGCCGCGTGAAGAGTACGACCCACACTTATGCCAACGGAGCGTCTGGTGGCAACCCGATTATTGGCGCGTTTACTGCCGACATCTGGACCAGCACGAATGACATCCAAGGACGATTGATTCAAGAATCGTCACCGAACGGTGGGATCGGCTATGAGTACGACTCCCTAGGCCGCAAGACCAGCGTGTCCGCTTATCTCCGAGACGGACGCGGGGATTTGCTTTCCGCCCCAAGCTCGGTTGTGACATACACCTACGATACGTTTGGGAAACTCAAAACGGTAAAGACCACTGTTCGGGACGGTGCCGTGGTCGACGTCGGTCCCGAGACGGGTATACAGCCGGAAACAACGACTCAGTTTTATGATTTGCTAGGCCGATTGGATTATGTTGAGTTACCGAATTCGGTGGTTGAGGACTTTACGTTCAACAAAATGGATCGTCTTGATGCGATGCGTCATTATCAATCGGACGCCAACAATGCTATTCTAACCGACAACTTGCTAAAGGACATGTTTGACTACGACTACAGTCTCGATGGCAAACGCACCACCAGCACGGAGACGTTTGGCGGTACAGGAACTGGTCTTATTCCAGCCAATCCTGTCATGACCAACAAGTACGATTGGACTTATGACAAAGCTGGCCGGCTAACCAGTGAGCGACTGGACAGCAGTGACAACAGTCTCGACCAAACGGAGTCCTATCTCATGGACTTGGTAGGTAATCGCGTTCGCCGGACTGTCGATAAACCGGGATCGGTTGACGACGTTACGGACATCTATTCGTTTGACGCAAGCGATCGATTGTTGAGTGAAAACCGGTTTAGCGGGCTGTTTGCAACCGGCTCCCCAAGTGGCTCGGCAGCGCAGTCGACCAACTATACATGGAGCGGAACACAGCAGAGGTCCAAATCGGTTTCTGTCCCATCTTTGTCGAGCGTCGTCCAGTCGATGTCCTACGCTTTAGGTGGTCAGCTTGAGAACGTAATGACGACCACTTTGGACGGCTCAGGGACGATCACGTCCAGAAATCAAGTTCAATACCGTTACGACACGAGCGGTATGAGATTCATCGTGACCGACTCATCCGCTCCGCCTCAAACGCCGGACGCCTGGAGTGTGCAATCGAGCACGGAGTACTTGATCGATCGAGCCAACATGACCGGCTACGAACAAACGATCATTGAGACGGTCAAGAATGCAACCGGCCAAGCCACGAAGCGGACCAGCACGACTTTTGGATTGGATGAGATTACGCAGCAGGTAACTGCGATTGCCCCGGGCACGGGCCAAGAGACTCAAGTGTCGAACGTGACATTCGGGCACGATGGACACGGCAGCGTTCGGGCTCTATTCGTGGCTGCAGCAGCCATCGCTCAAGCGGTCACTTACAGTTCCTACGGTGAACTGTTGGCGATTCACAATGGTTCCGGTGTTCGTCTCGCAAACAACGCCAGCCTAACGAACGTTCTTTACAACGGCGAATCGCTCGATGGCCGAACGGGCCTTTATAACTTGAGGGCAAGGTGGTATTCGACGAGTAGCGGACGCTTTGAGCGGCTCGATCCGTTCATAGGCAATCCGCGAGACCCTTTGTCGTACAACAAGTATGCGTTTACGCATGGCGACCCAATCCTTCACAACGATCCGACAGGAAAAATGGATGGGCTAGCTGGGCTCGTCGTAGGCTTTTCGGTTGCTGGAGCATTGATAGGGGGCGGAACGGCTTTCCTAGCCGGCGCAAGCCCTCAAGAGATTGCCGTGGCGGCCTTGTTTGGCGCGGCCCTCGGTGCATTGGCAGCTGTTAATCCATTCCTGGCGATGAGAGTTGCGGCCAACATAACAGCAATTACGGTCGGGGCCTACATTCTCAATTCGTGGCGGCAACAAGTAACACCGCTCCCAGCAGCCAAAAAAGCCAGAGGACTTGAATATTCAGAATTGGCAACCAATTGCTACTCAGACCAGCCAAACGCAGCTGGAAACGGCTGGGCTTATCAGGACGAACTCCGAAATGACCGTCATACAGGATACTTCGGAAAAATCTTTACTCGCGGAAATGAAATCGCTATTTGCTATGCTGGCACCGATGACATACCGGACATAGGCGCGGATGTTTTTCAAGGCTTGGTGGGAGGCGGGGCAGAATACGATTTGGCAATCGAGGATGCGATGAAAATCATTGATGCCCCTGCAAATCAAGGCAAGGAAATCATCTTTGTTGGCCATTCGCTTGGAGGTGGACTCGCAACTGCCGCTGCTGCGGTTTTTCAGCGATCAGCCGTCACCTTCAATGCTGCCGGGGTACATCCATGGACTGTCTCCGAACACGGACGAGGGACACTCGACAACATCAATCAATTGGTGGATGCATACCGAGTTCAAGGAGAATTTTTGAGTACACTTCAGGACTCACTCTCCTTTACAGGTCTGATGATGCCCAATTCCCAAGGTACCGCCTACTGGCTAGCGGCGAATCCAGCACATGATTTCGGAACAAGACATAAAATGGTAGATTCAGTTACCCCAGCCCTAAATGCTGCCTAATTAACAAAATGCCAAATGCAAAGTTACTCGATATGCAATTCTACCGAACTAAGTTCCGTTGCTTCATGATTGCAGTATTCCTGCCGTGCCTTTTCATTGGCAGTGGTTGCACGCATGGGAACAGCCGTGCATCGAAGGATGTTTGGAATGCGATTGATAGTGACGATGCTGAAGCGATCAGGGCAATTCGGGAACCCAAAAATCAATTAAATAAAATTGGGTTCCTAAACAGAAAAACCCCATTAGAGTATGCGCTGGAAAAAGGAAATAAGTATGCGTTTCGAGTACTTCTGGATTGTGGTGCGGATCCGGATCTCTTCTTAGTGAGTAATCAAACAGTGACCTTCAAATGTGCACTACTTGAGGATAGTTATTGGCTTCGAGAAGCACTCAATCATGGTGCAGATCCGAATCTCTGGACGAAAACACACAGAAACAATTCAGCTACGCCTTTGGCTGCAACATTCTGTTTCAATACTGGGTCCCCGCGAAGCGTGGAAAACGCAAAGCTTCTGATTGATGCACACGCAGACCTAGACAAAGTAATTGTTGGTTATGAGAATCCTCTATCCCTTTTTGCGATGAAGTCTGGTTGGAAAGTGGTTCTCTATCTTTTGGAAAAGGGAGCTGATCCGCATATTGGTCCAGAGGCGAATGTTTTCTTTACGCACCTTAAAAACCCTGGTGATTACTTGTCGAAGGACGCTGACTTCCAGGCTGTTCAAGCGAAATTGGACGAGATGAATTTGGACGTTGCGAACGCGAAATGGAATGGCAAAACATGGGACATACCAAAACTTCATCCTTGATGTAGACCTCCAGTGTTGCAGATCGCTCGCAGTTGTGGTTTTCCATTGAGGTAAAACCTGCGTTCTTCGATCAATTTAGAGTAAAGCGATTGTCTCAATCGCTTGGAGGGCACTCTAACCCCCATTCAGTGGAACAGGAAAGGAGCGAATTGAAGTTTCAATTCAAATGCGATTTACCATCCTTTCGTAAGCGGACACCACAACCAGTACGGTTTAAGTCGGCGCGGGCTTGATTCGCGGGGTAATTTCTGCTTGTGGCAACTTCGTCACCAGCAGCGAACCCTATTCCCGCGAGATCATCATGACACGATCCACAAACGACG
>JANPHB010000126.1:0-6016 GCA_031424235.1 Pirellula sp. | reverse complement strand
ATTGTCGTTCAGTTACCTGAATCTTCGCTGCCTTCCCTGGCATGTTGTCGCTCCCAAGCAAAAGTGAGTCTGGCTAATTGGCGAAGAATACTGTCAAAGGCGATTCCCAATCAAGGTTGATTCGGGATCACGGCACTAGGTTGCCATGGGGTGCTGCGCAATTGCAATGCAACATACCATCATTCACACCCGTAAGTTCGACATTGTCGACTTTATTCCCGAATAGTGACTTTGGCCATTCGGGGGCGTGGAACAGCTTTCTGGATGGAGCAAATTGCTAGTAGGAAACGGATCATTCCGAGCAGAGAAGGGCGACCATTTTAGCTGAGTCGTCATTTTCCCGAAGCGATGCTGCCAAACGCGGATGCCGGTGGATCATCTTGCTCGGCCGTGGTTTAACGGGTACCTTCACTCACGGATAGCATGCAGAAAGAATGAACCACCGGCGCAGCAATTTGTTTTTACTTGGAATGGTGATTTGCATGCTCGAATCTACAAATTCAGCCAGACTCAAGCCGCTCGCAAGGGTGATCAGTGCATATCATTACGTTGTCGGAGTGTTCTGAGCATCAGGCCATTCACTTATTTGATGTTTTGCAAATTTCTTGAGGTTAAAAAATGGAATCCAACCCGATTCGATTCGACATGCTCTTCGACGCCGATGAGTACCATCGTTCTGGAAAAAGTCCTTGGACATTCTTCGCTTACCCTACCAGCCTATCGGTTGAACGAGACCTCCCTCCAGACGCTGATGCATGTAACCTTCTTGCAACTCTTCAAAATCGAGAGATTTGCGTAGCGGTTTGGGTTAGTCTTATTTCAGTGAATACAACGTTTTTCGCTTGTATTATGGAAGATATCCCAAGGGTCAAAAATGCACTAAAGGAAATCGAAGTTTGTGGGCTAAGTGGAATGGATTTTTTCTCCGATCGTTCGAAGAAGCTTTTCGAAACGATCGCGATACGCTCCCATCCACGAGTTGACTCGAGATATCAAATTCCGCAAAAGCCCACCAGTGGATCCCATGTTCGCGGGTCTCATCCAATTTGAATGAATTGAGCACGGGTACAGCGAGGGAATTCCGTCTGATTAAATACTTCAATTCAATCTTGTTGCAATCCAGCCGCGTGAACGTCTTTCTCGATGGCTGCTTGAACCAATTGGTCCAATGGCATGCCTTTGCTTTGTCCAGAAAACCAACTCTTGGTATCAGGAGTCCAAGCTTCGACAAACTTGAAACCGTGCCTGCGAGCGATTGAATCCAATTGTGTCACGAGAGAAGAGGTGACCTTAACTTTGCTAAGACCAAATTTGAATTCCCTCATCGCAATTTCCTTGGTCGAGAGGATTGTTATTTGCACAGCGATATGGCGAAAAATGGTTCAAGCTTTGCAACTCGTTCGACCCTAACCGATTTGTCTTGTTATTTCAAAACAAATCCGATTGACTGAACATCAATGTCGAACTTCCGAAGTAAAAGCAATTGAAAACTTGCGAGGAACCATGCCCAATTTGGAACCTCAACCGTCACCATCGGCCTAAGCAATCATTGGTGATATCTGCAGTTCGTGCAATGACGATCGCGGCGTTACCCAAAGTTGTGATTTTGGAGACTGTACAACCTATTCCTGTCTGAAATCGAGCGTGGACGCTCGGTGAACTACATTTTCCAAGGGTTGGATTTTAGACGCTAGATGCACAAATAGCTTTTCCAAAACTGGTCTTGGTTTGCCGCACGCAAGCGGCTCAACCGCTAAATCAAACATCCTAAAATCACTTCGTAGCTGAATTCAACAAGCTGGATTGGACGCCAATGATTCGAGATGTAGGCTTGGAGGGGAAGTTTGGACGTCGAGAAATACTCGCCTAAGACTTGAACCACTCAAGGCCAAGCAAATGCGCCAACGTTTGCTTGGCCTTTTTCGCTTGTTATTTTGAACTTAGTCGTGACGCAAATGCGAGCAATCTAGATTCTAGTCTAGTGTGCCTTTGTAAAAACAAGGTCCGATCCATTTCCGAGGCCAATTCAACACGACTCGTTACAGGTTGGACGGAGATCGTGGACGTGGAGAGCTTTGAAATCCGGAAAGTGGAACGTTGGCTTGGGTGCCTGCCGCCTGAAGTCCCAAGTTACTCGAGCTAACTCCAACCGATGCAACTCCTGATGACGATGTTTGCGAACCAATGGATAGAATATCAGCTGGTCCAAGTCCCAATTTCAGCGCCGTATCAATAGCGTCGAGTTTCGGAATGGCGGTTAACTGTACGGCCGGAGGGCGTTCGCAAACTAACGCTACTTGGCTTGTAATCGAATCCGGTAAGAACCAAAATGGAGTGATCCAAGCGTTTTTCGCTACTGGAACCTCCACGCTGACAATGATTAGTGCTGTTTCTTCTGTAATCGAATCGGGCGAGACTTTGACAATGCAGCCTTTCAATCCCGCTGCGCGTAGCAACGAATTGGCAGCGGCTGTTGCTTCAACTGGCTTGGCACCCGGAACCATAGAGCATCTGGCTCCTTCGTAGGCTGCCGTGTCTGCGGAGTTTTGCAATAGGAGTATTCTTGTGATTTCAACCATCGTTGAAAAGCAAAACAACAGTATAGGCAATACGATCGCAAACTCAACGACCGCTGCCCCGCGACGTTGAATTACATGTTTGTGATGTGTGCCTCGCGTCATTGTGTGAATTAACCTGGAGTTCATTCCGTGATCAAAGTTGGTAGTCTTGTCGCAATGTCCTTAAACGCCGTTATCAGTTCATTTCGAGTCGAGGCATGATAGTGTTTGCCATTACCCGCTTCCGCGACACGTTGCAGTAGAGACTGATCTGCTTCTCGCGAGAAAGTGACCGTGTAGACGGTGACTTGGTTAGCAGCTGCGTTTTCTGCCGCGTTCACAGGATCGACTCCGAGCGTGTAGACAAAGCCGTGCTCATATCCCGTGAGTTGCTTCGAGAAGAACTTCTGCAAATGGAAACGGAGTTGCATTCGTCGAGCGATGTTGATTCTCGACAAGGCATCTCAGATGGCGACACGTTGCACCATAGCAATTCCTCGGAATCGAATCCTACAGACCTGACTTGGACGCAAGATAGGCGTTACCAATTCATCAATGAAATTGCCCGAGGCGGAGCGGGGGCAATATGGAGGGTCTTTGATCATCGTCTCGAGCGTTATTCCGCCATCAAGATCCTGTTGGATTCTCAGGATAACGATGAGATGCGACGGCGGCTTGAGCAAGAAGAGAAAATCTGTGGTCGGTTGCAACATCCAGGAATCGTACCCGTTCACGAATTGAATCACCTTGAGGGCGGTCGTCCCTTCGTGAACATGAAACTCATCGAGGGAGAAACGCTTGGGGAAATCCTAGAGACTCCCAACAACCATTCTCGAGAAGGTCTTCTGAATATCTTTGCTCGAATTTGTGAAGCGATGGCTTATGCGCATGATCAGAATATCATCCACCGAGACCTCAAACCAAACAATATCATGGTCGGTGCGTTCGATGAAGTACAGGTCATGGACTGGGGGCTAGCCAAAGAAATTAAGTCCAGTTCGATTCCAAAAGACTTGGCAGGCAATTTATCGATATCGCAGCAATGCGAATTCAACTGCAGCGAAACGCTGATTGGATCCATCTTCGGAACAATCGCGTATATGCCACCAGAGCAAGCTCGTGGAGAAATCGAAAACATCGACAAACGAAGTGACGTTTTTGCATTAGGTGGAGTCCTCACCGCCATTTTGACTGGCTTACCGGTATACTTGGGCAATAACACGGAAGAACTACTTCTACTCGCAAAACAAGGCCGGGTTGATCCGGCTACGATGAGGGTTCAAAAATCGGGTGCTTGCAAACGACTAAAGCGATTGGCCATAGATTGCATTTCAGCGGACGCAAACAAAAGGCCGAGCGATGCCAGGGAACTCCTTCATCTCTTCACTGACATCATGCGGCCACGCAAACACGTACGATGGCTCATCTTCGCGGCAGCTGTAGTCGGACTCAGCTTCACGATCGTGATTGCGCTAATGATAATTGACTTTGTCTTTTTGACGTCGGCGGAAGTGTTCGAGCCAATTCATCAATAAACGGAGTGGTGCCCGCGACGCTTGTGCAATTCGCTAAACTGGCATTTTTCGATCGAAGTGAATGAGCGGTTCAAATGCCGATGCAGTTTGTTTTTGATATCCACCACTATCTAAACGAATATGGCGAGCTCCCTGATGGGCTTCCTAAGCAAGCGTTGAAAATGGCGAGCTACTTTGCGCAGCTCCGGGCCAAGACATTCTGTAGTTAAGTGTACGAGAACTCGGCAATCAGTCCTGCTAATTCTCGCAGAAGGTGTGATCATGATTAAATGTGAACACACAGACAATTTCCCAACATATTCTCGCAGGGGATGTTGATGCGATTCGCCGGCTACCCCTGGAACGAAGAATTCTATCCAGAGTACTCTTCCTTGATCCAGGGTCGGCCTTGTTGTGCGAATATCGCAGAGTGTTTTCGTGAACGCGATGGTCATACGCGATCTGCTGCAGGGCAAAGTATTGGTCGACGTAGTCCTGCAAGCCAATGCCATTCATCTCGCAAAAAACGTCGCCTGGCGAGGCAACGAGAAAGGTAGGACTTTGACTTCCACCGGCACTCGCGACCATCTGAGACTTTGATCTTACCTGATCGGATAGTTTCAGATTGATTCAGCGACGGCCGAATGACAAAACATTTCGCGCCATCTATCCGATACGATGGAGGGAGCAAGTCTTAAACTTTACAAGTCATTGCAACAAACGCCAATTTGATCGCAGGGACCTCGTGAAACGCAAACGCGAATCAATCGATCCAAAAGCTAAAAAAGAGCGTGATGTCCTCGTTCGTTTTTATAGCGAGAACGAGCAACTGCTTCTCCAAGCCATCAAGGATTTTGAGATTCGCATCGCCCTAAAAACCGAGCAGCTTGAAATGGATAAGGACGTTCTCGAGATGCTTGTCGACAAGCTGAATTCTGGGAAACGCAGTCGCGCTTCAAGTAAAAAGCGTTAAATCTGGAACATCCCACGGTCTAGTATCCTCAAACAGGGGGTTTTTGTCGTGAGAAAATGCACGCAGTGAACAGCGTGGTATTCTTGCGACACCAATCCTGAAAGTTTTCCCGAATCATCAAAAAGCACTGTTGAAGGAATCGAAGTGAAGCTCATTGATTCAATCGTTTATCTGATTGAGGATGACGAAGGTTCACGCGCTTCGACAGAATGCCTCCTGGGTGTACATCACATTCAATCGAGGAGTTTTGGATCCGCGGAGCATTTTTTTTCAGAAGTCGCCGAACATCCAATGGGTTGCATCGTGACCGATCTCGTACTACCTGGAATGTCTGGGCTTGAGTTGCTCCAAAAAACTCGCGAAATGGGTTGGACAATACCAGTGATCGTTTTGACCGCGTTCGGCGATGTCGCAACCGTCGTCAATGCGTTCCAAAACGGGGTCTATGACTTCTTGGAAAAGCCATTTTTGTCTGATCGACTTATCAAAGGTGTTTCGAATTGCTTGTTGCAGGGCAGAAAACGAACAGGGGAACGTGGAGCAATCCACAAATTCGGAATTTTTCGGCCTGAGTGACCGCCGGTTGTCGTTGATGTTCATTGTTCAATTGCGCAAATACTTGCGTCAAGCATTCAAAACAACTTAGATGAAATCGAAGCCTCAATCAACAAGTGACTGGATATCGGGCGTGACCAGTCAAATGTTGAGCGAGGCTTTTTCTTCTGGCCTAAACGTATTGTCGATCAATACGCGGTATAAACTTGCGGGAAGCTGCCATATCCGCCGTTGCTACTACCGTTTGACGTTGAGTAGAAACCACTCGAACCACCTCCCCCAGGGCAATCGCACGTTAGCAGCATGAATAACCTGCGAGTAGCTTCTCAATCGCAGAGTTATCCCAGCCACATCGCTTACGCTTGCCTCGAATTGCATCTTTAATCGTAGTGTCCTTTTGCAGAATGTTTAACGCC
>JANPHB010000125.1:0-26982 GCA_031424235.1 Pirellula sp. | reverse complement strand
TTTTTTTTTCAAAAAATTTTTTTTTTTTTTAAAAAAAAACTTTTTTTTGCGCCGGGGGCGCTCCCCCCCACAATTATAACCGATCTTAAAACCTAACCGGGGCTCCCCCCCGCGGCTCAGTAACCTGCCTTCACGAATTACAAAGTAAAAGCCATTTGGCATTAGTCTCGGTTCTCGACGAATGTCGAGCATTCGAGAAAACCGGGGCTAACGCCCAACGGCTAATTTGCCGTAAAACACAGGGCGATGTGCTTAGAATCCTTGATTTTGGTCGATTTCAGTCGCTTTGTCGATCGAAATGACCCGCGAATCGCCGAACTTATAGACTACCCCTAGAATATTCTCATGGCCAACGATTCCAATAGACCCAATCTTTATCAGCTCGAACTCGATGCCCTCGATCGCGTTATCGAATCGCGCACGCGTAGCGTTGAGCCGCCAGCCGACGAGTTGACGCTGCGACTTGATTCGACCATCGCGCGGGTCGCTTGGAACTTTACGCTCCATGAGGGGAAACTCATCGTTGGAGCTTGGCAGCAATCTCAAAGCAGAAACAAAGAAAGCTGGATCAAGGGGCGGCCGCTCTTGCTCCCCATTCAATGGTCGCCGCAATTGCTGTTCACCGGGGCCGACATGGAGGTCCAGCGTTTGGCCATGATCGATACCGAAGAGACCGATCCGGTCGCTGTCGCGTTGCTGTTGGTTCAACAAACCAATGCGTTGTTCGAGGGCAAGCCGATTGCACTTTCCGGGATCGAGATCCTGCTCGAGCTTCGCCGCACCGAAGATCGAATCGCAATTCGGCCTGTCGGTTGGAAACCAGAACACATGATGTTTCTCTCCGAGCTCGGTGGAATCATCATCATGCCAAACGAAAGTCTCATGCACGTGTTTCGTTTGACTCGAGAACAATCGGAAATCATGCGAGGGCTCGATTGGATGCGAGAGTTGCCATGCAACCCGTTTGAATCTGCACTGTTAGAACGGGCCAAGTTCCTTCAGACGTTGATTAATCTGCAACTACCAGCGAAAGTCGCCGGTGATGTGGTTCCGGAGCCGATACGCATGGCCCTGTTGTTGCGATCGCACAGCGATGGACAGCTCGACTACGGCTTCCGACTTCGCGATTCGGATGGTCAACTGCAGCGCCCAGGTGTCGGTCCAAGTGTTCGCTCAAGCAAGATCGGGAAAAAGCCCGTGCAGTGGCTCCGTTCCAGTACAGCCGAACATCAGGCGGTCGCCGACTGGGCCAATCGTTTGGAGCTCGAAAGTTCACAGGTCGAGGGAACCATCGAAGATTTGCTTGAGTCGTTGCACCTGATTGAAAAACTGCAGTCACTCGGTAGTGAGATAGAATTGCTTTGGGAAAAAGGAACACAATCGAGACTCCTAGTCGCAGGAACTTTGAAGACCGAAAATGTCCGCGTCGAAGTGGTCCAAAAGCGAGATTGGTTTCAACTCGAGGGTGCTTGCCATTTCGGCAATGAGTCGATCGAAATCACCAAACTCATGAGGAGTCTTTCCGATCCAACGTCAATAAGCAAGGACGGCGAGTATGTCAAAGTCGAAGACGTGGGTTGGGTGCGGGTCGCAGAGCATCTGAAGGTCGTATTGCAACGGCTTCGCGATCAACTCAACGAACAAGACGGTACCATGCAGTTCGACGACACCTCGACCGCCGGCCTTCGTTCGCTTCAAGAGGAAGTTTCGATCGAACCGAATCAAGCTTGGCAGGAATGCTTGAGTCGACTCGAACATGCGGAGCAACTCGATCCCGTTTTGCCAACGGGGCTCAAGGCATCGCTGCGAAGCTACCAGCTCGATGGGTTCAAATGGCTGCGACGACTGGCTGAGCTCGGTACCGGTGGGATATTGGCGGACGATATGGGACTGGGCAAAACGGTCCAGACGCTCGCGCTCATCGTCGATCGAGCGTCCCTCGGTCCGACATTGGTGATCGCACCTACTTCGGTTGGTTTTAACTGGATGCGTGAGGCTTCGAAATTCGCGCCGGGCCTTGAGCCGATCCTGTACCGGGAATCGGAACGAAGCGAGGTCCTCGAATCGGCATCGGCCAATCAATTGGTCGTTTGCACTTATGGACTGGCTCTTCGCGATGCCGAAAAACTGGAAAAGGTGCAATGGGCAACGATGGTGCTCGACGAAGCTCAGGCGATCAAGAACAGTCGCGGCAAGACTTCGCAAGCCATACGGAAATTCAAATCGCTGTGGTCGCTCGCCCTGACCGGTACCCCTGTGGGAAATCACTTAGGAGAGTTATGGAGCATTTTCCACGTCGTCGCTCCGGGCTTGCTCGGCAGTTGGCCACAGTTTCGACAACGCTTCGCTGGTCCAATCGAAAACCACAACGATGCCCAGCGCCGCTTCGCCCTTCGGCAACGCATTCAACCTTTTGTATTGCGACGAACGAAGCAAGAGGTTCTCAAGGACTTGCCATCGCGGACCGAGATGAATGTTTACGTGGTGCTCAGCGAAGCCGAACGAGCCATCTACGAACGCATTCGCCTATCGATCATGGGTGAAGTGGACAAGGTCGCCAAAATCCCGGACATAACGGAGTTGCGTTTTAAGTTGTTGGCCCTCATCACGCGAATGCGTCAAGTCGCTTGTCATCCAGGTTTGGTGCATGAGTCGTGGCCAGAGCCATCGGCGAAATTGATTCAGCTCAAGGAAACACTGCTCGAGCTGCGCGAAGAAGGCCACCGTGTTTTGATCTTCAGCCAGTTCACCAAGCATCTCGCGTTGATTCGGGACATGCTGGACAAGGAGGGAATTTCGTATCAGTATCTAGACGGTTCAACACCGGCGGAAGAGCGGCAAGTGCAAGTGGATCGATTTCAAAATGGCGATGCGGTTGCCTTTTTAATATCGCTCAAAGCTGGCGGCACCGGCTTGAATTTGACTGCGGCGGATTACGTGATTCACATGGATCCCTGGTGGAATCCCGCGGTGGAGAACCAAGCGACAGACCGAGCGCATCGCATTGGCCAAACAAGACCAGTGATGGTCTATCGAATCCTAGCCAAAGATACGATCGAAGAAGAGATTCTCAAGCTGCACGAGTCCAAACGCGACCTAGCATCCGCAGTGCTCTCCGGCGCCGAGACTGCCGGAAAGCTCTCCACAGCAGATTTGATCAAGCTGATTCGTGGGTAGCAACATTGTTGGCCTAGATGGTCAAAAGAGCACCACCAAGCTGCGAAGCCCTGATGGCGTTGAATTAGCAGGTAGTGGAATCTCGTAAGAGTTCCTGAAGTGCCATAAACTGAGGGAAGCTTAACAACTTCCACTACACTGCAGGAAGTTTTACAACTTCCACTACGGGGATACGGGACGTCGCGAGCCACCGCCGTTTTACTTAGACTTGATTCGACCGCGAAATCCCGGTACACATTAGTAAATGATCGAAGCCAAAAACACTCAGCGGGCCATTGTTCGTATCGGATATGACGGGCGCGTTCACAAAATCTTCCAAGGTCCAAATGCTCAGGAGAGATTCGACAACGAATGCCGGGTCCTGATTTACCTGGAAAACCGCAAGTGCGGTTTCGTTCCCCGATTGCTTTCCGCCAATCGTGCAACGCTGGAAATGGTGACCAGCAATTGTGGCGCCCGAGTCGAACGACTCGGCGATGACAAGATCAAATCGATCTTTGCGGAACTGGAGGAATACGGCGTCCGACATGACGATGCCTTCCTTCGCAACATAACCTATCGGGCTTCCGATGGCAGATTTTGTGTTATCGACTTTGAGTTTTCAACCATTCTTTCTGAACAACCAAACGACGGATCGGGAGCAACAGTCGCGGCGGAAACGACCTCGCCCTACAACAAGAACCCGATTGCCGTTCGCTGGTCTGCCATGACGCACTCGGGGGCATTCCGATCCAACAACGAAGATCGCTTTCTAGCGATGTTGATCGACCAACGCGGAGTCCGTTATTTGGGCAAAGACGGACAATCCAACACGCGGGACGCCGACATGCTCTTTGCAGTTGCCGATGGCATGGGGGGTGAACGATCCGGAGAGCTTGCAGGCAAAATTGCCATCGACAACATTACGAAGATCCTGCCAAGAGCCTACTTGATGAACGATCAGCATTTGGTGGAATCAGCGCCTCAGATCTTGCAAGGGCTTTTTGCTGCGATCCACAAGGAACTGGTAACACTTGGACAATGGGACCCCATGTGCACCAACATGGGGGCGACCCTCACGCTGGCTTGGTTGCATCGTAGCACTGTGATGTTTGCTCACATCGGCGATACGCGGCTCTACCACTTCCGCATGCAACCAGACTCCGGCACGCCGAGCCAATCGAAACTCACCATGTCTCAGCTCACTGAGGATCATACCTACGTTGGTTGGCTCCGCCGGACAGGAAAACTCAACGAACGCGAAGCGAGATTCCATCCGCGAAAAAATGTTCTATCGAAGGCGTTAGGGGCAAGCAACCAGTTTGCCGAACCGCAATGCGGAACGTTTGAATTAAAGCAAAACGAAAAAATCGTTTTATGTACGGATGGTATTACGGATGGTCTTTGGGATCGGGCCGTACGCGATTTGGTGCTCGAACCGGAGTCCTCCATGCTGGACTTGACTCCGGCGCAACGATTGGTTTTGACGGCCGTTGCCGAATCTGGCAAAGACAACGCCACGGCTATCGTGATCGAAGCCTAAACGTAAAAAACGTTTAGCGAAGCATCGCTTCGATGAACATTCGTTTAACAGTCAGCCGTAGGCGTACTTCCAGCTATGTCGAGTACGCCTTCGGCTGACTTTTAAACAAATCACGGAACGGAATGCGCCAAATGGCACTCACTTTATCAAATTGAGCCGCGGGCGCCAGCCGCGACAACCGTGTTTGCCAGGGAAACCGTAACGCGGCTAGCGCCCGCGGCTCAGTAATTTGCCGTGGTGCTATTTGGCTAACGCCCAACGGCTATCGACCAGTCACACCCGGCAGGTGTGACCCACTAGTTCCGACCACGCCACTTTGTTGTCATCCCTAGCGACTTTCGTAAGATCGCAATCCATTGCAGTGCAACAAAGCAAGCCACACCCACGGGATGCAACATCGCCCCAAGGTACGATTGTCCAAATCGACCGCAGGCCATGAGCCTCGGCACAAACGAAATCGCAGTCGCCACCACCAATATCGCAACTGCGGTCCACGAAGCCCCTATCAAAATCGAGATCACGAGTAAAAGCACGGGAAGAATGGAACCTCCGATCAACAACACGCTAAACGGCACAATCAAACGGGCATTTGCAATTCCTTCGGTCGCGTTCTTGAGCAACCCATTGCAAACCTGCAGGGTGGTCGTATACATCCGGCAGCGGGCAATGTCCGTCGCATCGAAGATATCGGTCGCATGACCCGCTCGACGGAATGCTCGCGGCAATTGAATGCCATCGTGACGGCTCCCTCGAATCGCAGAATGCCCTTCCATCGATAGGTAGGCGGCGCGGTTCGCAAAGAAAAGCTGACCACAACCGGCCGCTAACCCAACGCCCAACGATGCTCTCATTCGGTCGATCGGGAGGTAGCAGAGGAGCACATAGTACATCAGCGGGATAAGCATCTTTTCCGCAAGAGTTCCAGTTTCTTGCAAAGGAAAACCGCTAATCAAAGGTGCTTGCCTTAGATTTTGCTCTGCTAAGCAACGCGAAATAGCATCGGCGGACAGACGAACATCGGCATCCAAAAAGAGCAACCAATCGGAACAGGATTGATTTGCCAATTGCCAACATGCATGTTGTTTTCCATTCCAACCATCCGGCAAACTTGTGGACTTCAAAAGCCTTACACGAGGATCCCGATCGGCAAAGGACTGCACGATCTTGGCCGTGTCGTCCTCGGACTGGTCATCGAGAACGAGGACTTCAAAATCAGGATGATCGTTGGCCAAAATCGCATCGATCGCAGGACCAATGCTTGTTGATTCATTTCTCGCTGGAATGAGAACGCTCACCCGCTGTGACTTGGCTCCGGAAAGACGTTCCGGGTCGGAACAAGCAGGCAGAAACTCGCGACCGTTTTTGAGAAACATAGCCGCAGGCAAAAGCGCGATCAGCAAAACGACGACGGAGAAAAGGATCATGTTGGATTGCAGTGTCTGTTTTTGTCACCCTCCCTCTGGGAGGGTCGAGCGTAGCGAGGGGAGGGTGAAGTCACCGCTGTAAACATGTTTCCAGCGAGTTTACCTTAGCAATTCATTGTTCGGGAGGGTGAGGCTCCTGCCGAACCGTGGCGTCCCCAGCTCGGCAGGAGCCTCGCTCTCCCAGAGGTTTTTAAGCGTTTTCGCGATCCAAAGATGTTTACAGGGGAGGGTGAAGTGCCAACGGCAATTGCGCAAGTCAGTTCACCCTCCCCGACCTCTGGCCGAATGGCGTTGAGTTAGCGGAACGGCGCGAGCCGTCCGGTGATCATCTATCGGGGAAATCACAACTTCTGGCAACTCACCGGAGTGCTCGCGCACTTCCGCTAACACTAATTCAACGCCATTCGGCCTCTGGCCGCCCCTCCCAGAGGGAGAGTGTCGTTCGAAGGCTATGTAAGTCCTAATGCGCAAACTCGCCAACGATAGAGCGGTAGTAAGCAATCGTTCGTTTGATTCCTTCTTCCAATCGCACTTGTGGTTCGTAACCGAGCAGTTTTCGGGCAAGTGAAATATCGGCGAGACTATCGCGGACATCACCGACGCGAGCAGGTTGCAGATCCGGCTCGATCGACTTCCCAAGCATTGTCCCTAAAATTTTGAGCAGTTGCAACAACGAAGTCTGGCCACCATCCGCCACGTTGATCGTCCGCCCACCGATGTTGGGACGCTCTGCAGCGAGCAGATTTCCATGCACTACATTCGCAACGTAAGTAAAATCGCGAGACTGCAAACCATCACCAAAAATGATCGGTCGCTGGCCGCTCAGGATGCGACTTACGAAGAGTGGAATCACGGCGGAGTACGGACTGTCGGGATCTTGGCGAGGTCCAAATACGTTGAAGTATCGGATGCCTACCGTTTCCAAACCAAAGCTATGGTAGTAGGCTTGGCAGTAGTATTCTCCAGCCAGCTTAGCGACCGCATACGGCGAAAGTGGCATCGGGAGGTCCGACTCACGCTTGGACGAAGTAGGTTGGTCGCCATAGGCACTGCTGCTGGCAGCATAGACGAAGCGTTTGACTCCTGCTTGAACACTTTGATGCAGCATGTTCAGCGTGCCGGTCACACATGCTTGGTTGGTATCCAACGGCCTTTCGAGCGAGAGCGGTACGGACGCAAGTGCTGCTTGATGGAAGACTCGCTCGACGCCGGAGAGCGCTTCACGAACAGCGATCGCATCGCAAATATCTCCTTCGATGAAGTCGATTCGATCGGAGACTTCCTCGAGGTTGGCTCGTTTCCCTGTATTCAGATTATCAAGGACGCGTACTTTGTGCCCTGCTTCCAGAAGACCACGAACGATATGGGAGCCAATGAATCCGGCTCCACCGGTTACTAAGCAACGGACCATGATGGATACAACTCAGCTTTTGTGTGAATAGGGACCCGCATGGCGTTAGCCGCGGTTTTCGATTGTGTTTTTGTAGCGGCAGGGCACGAGCCCTCCGGTTTCGCGTCTGTTATCAAGCACTCACTGGAGGGCTTGTGGCTTGTTGATTAAGTACTCGCCCAAATGCATTTCGTTAAACAGTCAGCCGTAGGCGTACTGTCAAAGACAGCTAAGTACGCCTACGGCTGACTGTTAAACGACTAAATCAACAAGCCTCTTGTGCAGTTCCTCCATCGAAGCGAGCGCCAACTAGCTAATGCCCAACCGTCTAATTGTCTGAGTGGCATCAGGCAGCATGGCTGCGGGCGTTCAACTCTACCGACCAAACACCAAGAATCTTCAATCGATCCTTCTGAAGTCCTTTTAGTGCTTGAATCGTATCTCGCGAGTTCGCTGCATTCAGCAACTGGACTACAATTCCATCGCACAGTCTACCAATTCGTGGCATTGTAGGGAGGCGAACATCCCCCAAATCGAAGACGATCAAGCCAAATTCTTTCTTCCATTTCGGCAACTCCGAGAGTTGAGTATGCCATACCTTGGTTTCCGCTTTGGAATCGCCGAAGTACGTCCATCCGACCTCGCGAAACGCATGGCTTTGAGAAGCATTTTCGCTGGCATCAGAATACCCAGAAGGTCGAACGGAAACCAAAATTGCGTTTCGCCCCGTCTTGTCGCAACATCGGTTGACCGCATCCCGAACCACTTGTCGACTCCATTGCGTCTCAGATTTGCCGACGGTGCCGATGCCCAAGACAAAGGGCTTCAGCCCCTTGATCTTTTTCAAAATCCCATCGATGGGTAAATGCAAGACTTGAGGCAGTGTGGCACGGCTCTCCGAGCCGTGACGCGGCAGTGTCGATTCCTCTCCAACATAAACCGCTAACGCAGGCAGATGCGGAATCACGTCGATCGGCTGATCTTCTTCGATTCTCTCCGCTGGCAGCTCGACAGGTTGTTCTGCTGGTTCTGGATGTTCCGATTGCGGCAGCGAAACAACTACATCTTCCAAACTCTCAGCCGCCGTATCTGTGACAGCCGCGACCTCATCCTCCACATCCTCTACCGATTCGGTCGTCCCCAACTCGATCGATTCCGCGACAATTGTCTCCGACGCGATCGCTGGTTTGGCCACACAGGTGGGCTCATCAGCCTCGGCCAATTCGGTCTTAACCGAAACGGCAACAAGCTCCTCCGAAGGTCGCATCCGGCAGATGCGACCCACCAAACGCACTTCGCTCAAAACCGAATCCGCAATCAGCTCCGCCGCTTCCGGAATCGAGTTTTCAACCTCAGGGGTTGCCTCGAAAGCAGCTCGGTAGACTTCTAACTTCGGCAGCCAGTATGCGAGCTTGGTGTCCTGGTCTGAGGAACTCATGAGTTTCTCAACTTGGTAAACAGTTTCGCATAGGGGTGTAGCACCGCACGGTGACTTCCGCTGACCGCTTGAGTCACTCCGCCGCGAACCAATTCCAAGTCATCTTCGATCACCAACAGATCTCGATCGTCACCCATCCGATCGGAGTTGTGATCCGAATTCTGTGCGGATGCCTGCTCAGCTTCCGTGAATGTCGAGAAGCTATGCATTCCCGCTAGACCAATCACATCGGTGTGAGCGAGGTGAGCCAATCGCAACTCATCGGAGTTGTGCTGTGCTGGTGACTCAGCGTAGGCTCCTTGATCTTCGTTGCCCCATGGGTCCAAAGTCGTCATCGGATCAAACGTCATCGCGCTCATGTTCAACCCTGACACCAAGTCTCGCATCTCTTCTTCGATTTGGCGTTCCAAGTTGGCTGCTTGTTCCGGCGAGATGTTCGAAACGGCTTCGATAGGTGTGTCTGTGTAGTAGCTTTCATGCCGATCCAAGTCAGGAGCAACTGCGGATGCATACTCTTGGTCATCTTGGATACTGCTGGATATCGCCAAACGTTGGGATGGCGTTGGAGCGGTGAAGAAATCGTTGACTTCATCAAATGCCATTGGCTCTTCGTCGACAGGCTTATTGACAACTCCAAAGCTGGACAAATCGTAGTTCAGGTTGCCATAGGAGGCTCCAGAGTACGCTTGATAGCTGTCGGAGGATTGAACCGGAATAGTAAACTCCTCATCGAAGTCGCCAGCAAATACGTCCAGCAGATTCTTGGATGGTTGCTTAATTGGTTCGGGTGCGAGTCTGATTTCTTCGAAATCCGATGCCGAATCTATCGAATCGACATGCGAAACCGGCATGCCGAAGGAAGCTGACGAAACGGATTCTTGGTCTTCTTGAAAATCATCGTCAAGCTGCCCGAATTCGACGTTCGAGTGAGGCGACGAGGTCTTGGAAGTCGCCGCCCCCTTCATCATCGTTTCGAAACCAGATGCCAAGCCTGTTGCCTGACTGATCGTATTCATGCCAAAAACGCTTGCGGCTTGAGTTGTGCCTGTGCTATAGGGAGTCGCTTGGGTTTGACCGGCCATCGATATGCTTGACGCCGACAGGCTTCCGGACGTTGGAGCCGACGACACAATTGTAGACGGCGATGTTGTTTTGACGATCGACTCTGGCTCGCTCCAGGGATTGGGCAGTTGCTGGAGCATGCACCAAGCGCGGCCGACCATGGCCGCCGAAACCGGACGCTCGCGTTCGGCGCAGGCCAGCAACAGCGATTGGTCTGTGAGCTGGTCGATCAGACGCGGGATTCCGTCGGAGCCACGGTAAATGGCATCGAGGGATTCTCGAGTCATAACAGTCGATCCGTCCACACCGCTCAATTCGATTTTGTGAATCACGTATTGGCTGGTTTCTTGATTGCTCAATGGCGTTAGATAGCAGCGAGCTGCCAGTCTTTGATTGAGCGAGTCCATATGCGGGTGCGATAGACAGTCTTCCAGTCGCATCGTGCCGCACAACACCAGTCGCACTCGGGGGATACCATTGCGGACAACATTGGTTAGAAGACGAATCTCATCGAGCAACTTCATCGACATCGTTTGTGCTTCGTCGATAATGAGAACAAGTCCGTCGGTCGGGTTATCCGTCGATGGTTGCAGACGACTCATCAGCGAGAGTCGCAATTCCCCTTCGGTCATGTCCCGATAGGGCATTCGAAGTTCAAATAGAAGGCTTTGAAGGAGTGCTCGGCGGGTAATCAGCTGCGAGCTCGCAAGCGTTATGACTTCAAAGTTGCGACGAAAGCTCTCCGCAATTCGCATGCAACACATCGTTTTACCGAGGCCAGTGCCTCCAAAGATTGCAACAGGTCCTTCACCTCGCTGAATGGCTCGCGAGGCGGTCTGGCATGCCTGCTCAATTGAAGTCGCTGGAAAGTACCGGTCTAGAGTCGATGCGGCGAGGAATGGTCTTTTGACAAATCCAAAGAAAGATTCGTACATCCGTTCGGTTCCGTTGTTGAATTGGCCGTAGTGAGCTTAGGTTTGTAGTCCTAAAATCGGCTTTTCCTAAACGGAAACATTAGACTGATCGTTACAATCGCCAAAGATTACCAAATCACTTAAGTGCTTCCAGTTTGCCGCCCTTGAGCCGTACCAACGCGTCGCATTGCTGCGCGATGTTTTCGTCGTGGGTTACCATAACGATGGTTAAGCCAGTATCTCGGTTCAGGTCACGCATCAATTGCAAAATAGAGTGCCCCGATTCTTGATCGAGATTTCCGGTCGGCTCGTCCGCCAGCAGCAACTTCGGTGATGTCACCAATGCCCTTGCGATAGCGGTGCGTTGCATTTCGCCGCCTGAAAGTTCGCACGGTTTGTGGTGCAGGCGATGCGACAGGCCGACCATATCGGTCAGCTCCTTCGCTCGCTTGATGATAGCTGAACGGTTACGGAGGTACGAAAAAATGCTTTGACCGATCATAGCTGGCGCGATGACGTTTTCGAGCAAGGTCAACTCGGGCAGCAAATGGTAGAACTGGAAAATCATTCCAAGTTTCTTGTTTCGAAACGCATCTCGCTTGCGAGAAGGAAGATTGTCCGTACGCTGCCCATCAAATTGGATTTCGCCCGAATCTGGCCGGTCCAAGGTACCTAGCAAATGGAGTAACGTGCTTTTGCCCGAACCGCTTTGACCGACGATCGCGGTGATCTTGCCCCGCTCGGCGCTAAAATCGACTCCCTTGAGAACCGGGACGATTGTTTTGCTGCGTCGATAGGATTTCTTGACGTCTCGCGCTTCCACGATGGCTTTCTCGCCAAGGCTGGGCATGCGATTTTGCTCCAATGCCCCCTCGATCGTGTCGAGCTCTAGTTCGGGCCTTACCACTCGGTACGGACCGGCAGCTGGTTTGTTCGCTTTAGAATTCAATTTCGCGGGTTTGATGCTATTCATAACGCAAAGCCTCTACAGGATGCATTCGAGCCGCACGGATAGATGGCAAGACACTTGCCATGATCGCGATCAAGACCGCGCCGATGCTAACCCAGACGATAGTAAACGGATGGATGATCGTTGGAATGGAGTCAAAGTAATAAACGGTCGGATCGAATACCTCTCGCCCTGTAAACCACTCCAGCACTCTAGCAATTTCATTGATTTTCCAGACAAAGAGTAGTCCGCAAACAACGCCTGCTCCCGAACCTACGGAGCCTAGCAATACGCCATAGCCCAAAAAGATCGAGGCGATGCCTGTGCCAGGTGCGCCGAGCGACTTGAGAACGCCGATGTCGCGTGTCTTTTCAACCACGATCATGAAAAAGGTCGCCAGGATACCGAATCCGGCAACGGCAATGATCATAAAGAGCAAGATATTTAGGATAGTGGTCTCCATCTGAACAGCTTGCAATAGTGGTCCTTGAGTATCCCGCCATGAATTAACTTGGACGTAGGACTCTTGCGGAGGAAACTCGTCTCGCAGCGCATTTCGGGCCGCAGAAAGGTCAGCACCTGGCTTCAGCTTGATTTGAATCGAGGTCACTGCTCCGACCTTGGAGGCCGGATCGATCATGCCCCGTGCACGCTGTAGTGTTTCGATCGGCACGAAAGCAAACGTCGCATCGTATTCGCTCATCTTGCTTTCATAGAAATCAACGACCGTAAACATCTCATCGATCGCTCTGGGTGGCGTCCCCGCGTTCGGGAATGCGACACTGACGTCATCACCAGGACGAATGAAGAAGTAGTCCTTGACTTTGCCTTCCGGATCGCGTCCTCGAACGCTTCCGATTCCGATTCCAAGAACGATTCCGGTTCGCTGCTCCTTGGACGCGTCAAAAACTCGACCTCCCGATTGAGGATTCGCAAGTGTCGACAAGGAAGGGCCCGCTAACATAGCTGCCATTTTTTCGGCCTCGGTTTGTGTGCCTGTCTCCCCATTTGTAACTTCGGTCGACGAACTTCCAAGGTCATTCGTTTCAGACTCTACTGTCCTAGCACTTTGCTCAACCAATGCAGGAGGGAGTGGACTTCGCGATTCCTTTGCAATTTTGTCTTGAAGGGCAAGATACTGTGCTTCCATGTTGGCTCGCTCCTTCTTGAGCTGCTCAACCCTATTTCGATATTCCCATCCTGACGGTTGCAATGCTTCTCGTTCAGGTGCATATCCAGATTGCTTTAACTTGAAATCTAATTGCGCTTTGTTGTCGGGGTGAATAAGATATTTGCTGAAGTCGCTGACGCTAGCATAGGTCTTTTGATCGATACCAATGAGGTTAATTTGCTGCGTATGCGATGAACCATTGTGATGAAATGTCATCATGGCAGGCAGAGTTACGACCGTTGTAACACCCTCTACCGATTCGCCAATCCTGGCTCGAATCCTGTCGATATACCAATCTGGCTGAGCGATCCCGTTGGTGCCGCGTGTTTCAACGACCAGATCGCTTAGAATTCCATGCATTCGATCTTGCATCTGCGATGTAAAGCCATCCATGACGCTGTTGACCACGATCAAGGTTGCGACCCCCAACGTGACCGAAACGATTGATGCCAAAGCGATCCACCTGGTTTTTAAATATCGCCAACACAGCAACAACTTGTACATTTCGCATTCCTTTGCTTGTATGGCTCAACCAAAAACGTGGATTGATCCCTACCCAGTTAAAATCGCTAAGCGAAAACCTTGACCGGCTGAAAATAGCATCCATCCCCAATTCAACGCCAGATCAGTCACGCCATGCAACTTGAGCGATTTCCTGTTTTTCGTATTGGAAATCGAAAATTACTAAAACAAATAGTTTGTCGGGTATGGTGTCACCCACATTCGCATGCTAAGTTGGGGGGTATCACCCCACCCCCTAATAAACGGGCCCACATACCCCCTTGTGTGGCTGCATTTTTGCGATTATTCCCCACCTGTTTGAAGGCCGGCTTGTGAGCGGTTCATCATGACCAGCAGAATTCTTTTCATTGACGACCATGAAATTGTCCGATTGGGACTACGACAAATGCTTCTAGGGACGGAAATGGAAATTGCCGACGAAGCTTCTACCGCTGAGGACGGCTACAACAAGTTTCTAGCTGGGAAGTTCGATCTCGTTTTGCTGGACGTTCGGATTCCTGGTGGAGATGGCTTACAACTCCTGGCCAAAATCAAAACGCATTCGCCAACTCAGCCAGTTCTGGTTTTTTCGGCTTACGACAATCCCACTTATGTCGCACGTGCGGTTGCTTTGGGCGCAAACGGATTTCTTCTAAAAACAGATACTCAAGATCGAATCTTGGACTCAATTCTGAGGACAACCAAAGGAGAGAGTATCTGGAGTCGCGAGGAGTTGCGACGTGTTACGGGCTCGCTCGCGACCATGCGAATGGGAACGGATTCCGAGATTCCTCTCACACAGCGAGAGGGGGAAGTGCTAAAGCAACTGGCCAACGGTCTTACGAACAAGGAAATAGCCCAGTCGCTTGGGATCAGTTACGAGACCGTAAAGGAGCATGTCCAACACATCCTCCGCAAGATTGGCGTGTCCGATAGAACGCAAGCGGCTGTTTGGGCAGTGCGAAAGAATCTGGTTTAGGAATGGCGTAAGCCGGCGGGTGAAGGTACTTCGTTTAACGGTCAGCCGTAGGCGTACCGCGTTCTTTTGGCAGTACGCCTACGGCTGACTTTTAAACGAATTTTTGACTTCCAGAAGCTCAGCATATTTCTGTGAAAATCCCCAGTCGATTCGGCTGACGACACCATCATCGACGAGCTTTTGGACGTCGGTTTCCTGCGGCCAATCGCTAAAGCCATAGTTAGTCGGTTTGCGATAACGGTTGATCTCCGTCCACTGGACTAAAATATGCGTGATGCCTCGCTCATGAAGCACCGCAATCTGTTCGTCTCGCGATTTCCCTCGGAGATAAATCTCGCCAGGGTTCAGATCAAAACATGTGCTGTACTCAATGGCCGGAAGAAACTCAAAAGCTCGAGCTTCGCCAACAAGCAGGATCCGAGTTTTGTTATCGGTCAAGTTCCAATTGATCCACGCTGTTGTTGGAAAGAGTCTCGGCACTTGGTTTTCGTCACCAACATCCTGTCGCAATGCATTCAAAGAAACAAAAAAGCGATTGTCACCGGTGGCCGGTGACGAATTGATAACGCATCCATAACCAAGCCCCAATACGACAATGGCTTGAGTCAAGGTTGGCGATACGTTGCGATACAGCCACCAAAATCCAATCGCGCCGAGACCTGCCCATAAGCCGGTTAGTGGTAGCCAAAACCGGTCGATACGGTGCGTTGCAAACCACCATACAGCCATGATCCATAAGGACCACCCACCCCACATCACGATCAGCCTCAGACTGCCTTCGTATCGAATCTTTCGAGTGCAAAACAAACAAACAAATAAACCCAAAAGCATCGCTGGCTGCACGTATGAAGAGGTGATCGCCAATCTAGCAACGTCAGAAGCAGCCATCGATATCGACCGAAAATGAGACGCTTTTCCATTGTCGCTACTTTCTTTGTTCGTCGTCGCAAAATCGGGAGATACGTGCGCGCGTTTCCACTGCGCTATTTTTTCAGGTGTCAGTGTTTTGCCCCCCAAGACGCCAGCCATCAGTGGGTAAACTGGATTCCCTGTCAACACCCAATTCTTTGCGTACCAAAATCCGCATGTCGCTGTCAGCTCCATGGCCAACAAGCAAGCTGTCAAGATTGCCTCACGATACTGAAAAGCGGCTCGGAATCGCCATGCGGCCCACATGAAAAAGGCACAAACAGGAACAACCGCCAAAATCAAACCAGGGTACTTGGTCGCGGCTGCAGCTCCCGAAGTGATCCCGGCAAGTCGCCAATAGGTCACAATGCGAAGGCGAGTTGCTTTGTTCTGCACTGAATTAGGATCGCCGATTAAGACGCGATCCCCCATCGCCTCGATCGCATAGTATGTGGCGATAGCCGCGGCAAGAACGTACGCAGCCAATGCTCCATCAATCAATCCAAGCATCGCAACCTGCGCAATCCCAGGCGACGTAAGCCATAACCCCGCTGCAGTCCATCCAAACAACGCTCCAAACTTCTGAGCGACAAACGCTCCAAGCAATGCCGCCCCAACAAGAGATATGGATGCCGTGATCGATTTCCCAATCACTCCCCCCAACCAAGCATCCTGCTCTCCAATAAGAGTCATCATGGCTAAACTATGCATCTCTGTCCCAAGCGGCATGTTGGCATAGATGTTGTGTGGTACGAAGCGAATGGAGCCTATTTGAAAGAACTCTTTGGGAGCTTGCATATGATACTCAAGCACATCGAATTCGCTCGGAGGTAGCCATGCCCCCAACATGACGATCGCTGATGCGATACAAGTCATCGCAACAAGCGAAACTAGGAAAACTTGATCGATTGTCGACTTTTTGGAGACAATTGCGGACGCACTACTTGGCTTCAAGACCGCCGACTGCGTTGCTGCGATCGATGACAATCGGGACAAGCTGTAGACAGCACATAGAAGTACAGCGATTGCTCCACACAAAAGTACGCCTTTGAGCGCACCAAGCAGTCCTAATACAAGGACCAGACTCGAAAGCAGCGCGAGCCCTACCAACATTGCAAACGCGACCTGTTCGACTCGCGAATTCCATGTCGCTACACTCCGCCAAACGGGCCTGATTAAAGGGAGACCAATCAATGCGCTCAATCCTAACCAGAAACATGTCCCGACAACAATCGGAATTCGATCGCTGAAGCCAACGGGCAATCGACCTCCATCAACCCAGGTCGATAAACGCATTTCTGGAAAAAACACGCTCGTGAAGAGATACCTTGCTCGACTGATAGCCTCTCCCTCAGCCCCGACCACGCCCTCACGGAGCGGCAGCCACAAGAACACGCAACCGTAAACCAAGGCAGCAATCAACGTCGGCACCAACCAAGTCCGATGAGGCAATTTATCCGCTGGCGTTCGAGATACGACGTCGGCCAATTTTGAAGTCAAGTATTTCCTCGGTATTTCTTCGGTGACGTAAATTCGCGTTTTTGCGAATCAGTTTGAAAGGACGATGAAAACGTCCCATTCTAGCCGCAAAAAAACACAAATAACACAAAGGGCATGAAGTAGCAGGCACGCTCCGTCGTGCCGTCCGCTGGAGCTCATTTACTGTGATTCCTGGTGAACGGTACATGGAATGTGCCTACTTTGATTTTGTTGGCGGTATCTTTTTGTGGAAAACCCCTCAATCCAATGAGCGTTATTCTCTTTTTTTCGATTCGTTCGGCCATTCATCTCGCAATTCGCCCAAAAACGAAATCAAGACGTGGGGTTCTCCATCCGCTAAAATACAATTCATAACAGCGAATACGTGGACTTACCCAACGCCGAATCAACACTGCTGAAATGCTCAACAAAACTCTCACTTCCCTGCTTGTCGCTGGCTTTTTCCAGCTCAGCTGCCAGGCTGCGGATTCGCCAGATTTGGGCAAACCAACCGAATCCGAACAAATACGGAATAGCTTGCAAACTCAGTACCAAGACCTTTGGGCCGGAATGTCCTCGGATGCCCAGGCTGGATACCGACATTTGGTCAACAACGTTTACTTGCCACCCGATTTCGACGAAGACGTTCTACAAAAACTGGACTCCCTCGAACACCCGTGGAAACTGTCTGACGCGCCCCTCGACACCAATTCCCGGATCAATACTTGGACGGCATACGGCTTGGCGCCCCGACCGGACGATCCATCCAAGCCGCTGCAATACGTTGTGACCAAAGACCAGCGGTATGTTATGAACTGCTTCGCTTGTCATGGCGGCAACCTCTTCGGCACGACTTACCCTGGTGCTCCGAATACGACCTACCAACTCGAAACGCTTACCGAGCAAGTTCGAAAAATCAAGCTGTCGCTGGGTAAACCGCTTGGGCATATGGATGTTGGTTCCGTCTTCATGCCGCTGGGCAAAACGGTTGGATCAAGCAACGCTGTCATGTTTGGCGTCGCGATGATGAACTTTCGAGATAAAGACCTAAACGTCCATACTGATCGTATGCCGGCAGAGATGATCAACCATGATATGGACGCGCCGCCATGGTGGCACTTCCACCGCAAGCATCACATTTACATCGATGGTTTTGCAGAGAAGGGACATCGTGGACTGATGCAATTCATGCTGGTCAAGCAGAATGGTCCCGAACAGTTTCGCAGTTGGGAAAAAGACTTTAGTCAGGTGTATCAGTTCATTTCCGAACTACGACCACCCAAGTACCCGCTCCCGATCGATTCCTCGACGAAACAACGAGGCGAACAGGTCTTCGTCAATCATTGCGCATCATGTCACGGAACCTATGGCGAAAAATCAGCTTATCCCGAGATTCGCGTGCCGATCGAAGAAATCGGAACCGATCGAGTTCGACTCGACGCGCTCACTCCAAAGAACAGGGAGCATTACGGCCAAAGCTGGTTCGCAAATTATGGCGGCCAAGATACGATTGCCAAGGTAGATGGTTACGTTGCTCCGCCCCTCGATGGAATCTGGGCATCAGCTCCCTACCTACACAACGGAAGCGTACCAACCCTCTGGCATTTACTAAATCCCGAGCAACGCCCAGAACTATGGCGACGCACCGAATTGGGTTTGGATTGCGAAAAGATGGGCCTACAAGTCGAAACACCAGCCGAGATACCAAAGAGACTAAAGGCAGCCGATAGGCGCTGGTACTTTGACACAAAACAACTAGGCAAATCAGCCGTTGGTCATGATTACCCGAACGCTTTGACCCAAGATGAAAAAAGCGATTTGTTAGAATACCTGAAGTCGCTTTGATGTATCTAAAGTAGCTGGTACACCATGCGTGCCGCAGCCATAAACATCTATGTTTTTTGATTTACGGATGAAACTTGGATAGTGCCTACTACTTCGCACTCGGTTTTAGCTTGCGATCCAATTGCAGCACAAGCTTCAATAATGAGGCAAAGATGAAATCGAAGTCCGGTACGGCACCTCGCTTGGGGCGAACGACCAAGTCGATGTTAAGTGGAATCTCATTTTTTTGAAGCCGAAACGATTCGCGAATCAGTCGCTTCCATCGATTTCGTGTCGGTGAATTCCCTACACGTTTAGAGACGCTCAACCCGATCCGAGTCCACGGTTGCTTGCCGCGGACAGCGTGAATGACCAGAATGGAATCGCTTGCCACAATCCCGTCGCGGAAGACTCGGTCGAAGTCCAACTGACTCACCAAGCGAACCGTCTTTGGAAATCGCTGGTCGCTCTGCGGCGTCATTCTATTGAGCTTCCATACAATTTCGGATTGGATTGCAACGGCAACACTTTGAGCAAGCCGCACGGCGTTAGCCCAATGGCACTGACTTTGCTGGCGGAACATGCAAATAACTGAGCCGCGGGCGCTAGCCGCGTTACGGTTTCCTTTGCAAACACGGTTGGCGCGGCTAGCGCCCGCGGCTCAATTCGAGCAAGTTCCCAGTAAATACCTCGAAACCGGAGGGCTCGCGCCCTGACGCTACAAAACCGGGGCTAGCGCCCGCCGGCTAATTAACTCAGAACACATGGTGTGCTTAGTCCATGATTTTTGCGTTAGCAATCAGCTTCAAAAACTCTTGATTGCTCTGGAACCTGGACAGCTGCTTTGTCAATTGTTCCATCGCTTCGACGGGATGCATCGAGTTGAGCGTGCGGCGGATCATGGTAACCGCATGGTATGTGTCAGGATCGTGCAGCAGTTCTTCGCGGCGGGTTCCGGACTGAGTGATGTCGATCGCCGGCCATACTCGTCGTTCGGCTAGTTTGCGGTCCAGAACGAGCTCCATATTTCCCGTTCCCTTGAACTCTTGGAAAATCAATTCATCCATTCGCGAACCCGTATCGATCAGAGCGGTTCCTACGATCGTCAGCGAACCACCTTCGGCAAAGCAGCGTGCGGTCGCAAAGAGTTTCTTTGGAATGTCCATGGCCTTGATGTTCACACCGCCGGACATCGTTGCTCCGCTGTTGCCAACCCACTTGTTGAATGCACGCGCTAGACGGGTAATCGAATCCATGAGCAGGAACACATCTTTGCCCATTTCCGCAAGTCGTCGGCATCGATCGATCACCAGTTGGCTCAGTCGAACGTGCGAATCGACATCTTCATCGAGACTGCTCGAGATGACTTCGCCTCGCTCGATGTTGCGTCGCATATCAGTCACTTCCTCAGGCCGCTCGTCGATCAGCAAAACGATGAGTTCAACCTCGGGATAGTTGATTGCAATCCCCTTTGAAATCGACTGCAACATGATCGTTTTGCCGGACCGTGGCGGCGATACGATCAATGCGCGTTGTCCACGTCCTAGTGGAGCGAGCAAGTCGATGACTCGGTTGGTGATCGGTTGAGCACCAATTTCAAGCTTCAGCCAGCGTTCTGGGTTGATTGCGGTGAGAGTGTCAAAGACCTTGACGTTGACGTAGTCTTCGGGCTTCATTCCTTCGACGTCGAGAATTTCTTTCACGCGTGGCCCTTGCGAGCGCCGCGTCTGCTGCATGATGGCTCTTATTTTGAGCCCCTGACGCAACCGGAACTTCTCGATCATTGTTCCCGGAACGAATGGGTCAGTTCGTTCTCGCGAGTAGTTGTTGGACGGTGACCTTAAGAATCCGTATCCATTCGGGTGCATTTCCAAAAGGCCGAAGAACTCTTGGCCTGGCTCCTCCGGTGGGGCTTCCCCTTCTTCGGTGGAAATCGGTTCGCCATCCTCGTTCACAGCCCCCTCGGCACCTGGCTCATCTTCGGGCCTTGCAAATGCCTGTTGGTAGTTGGGGCCGTATCGACGTCTTGGCTTCTTAAGTCGGGGGCGAGGGGCCGTGCCACCACCACCACCACCCGTTGGGCCTTGACTGTCACCTTGGAAATGAGAACGAAATCGCTTCTTCTTGGGCATAAATGCAATATCCAAACAGGAACAAATGCGCTTCCGCTTTTCGACCCCAAATCCAATTGGTGGTTCCGGTGAAAAGTGGGAGCTGTGGATTAGAGGCTCACAAATCAAACACTAATCGGGAGGGGTGGCGCGAAACGAGCGTCAATGCTCGATCAACAAGTCCTTGCCGATACGAAAGGATCGAATCCAAGGAGACAAAACGCAATGACTGCGGAATTTGACTCCGAAGGGAATCGCAAATTGGTCTTTTGCTAGCAGAAAACTGCTATGCCATCCGCCGCATGAAAGTTCGGTACGATTACCGTTCGATCAAGTGGACTATCGGGAGGAAGATTACACAAACGTGTGCAACCGAGTACTTTCCGTGGATGACACTTGGCGACTGCGGGAGGATTTCACGAGGCACTTTGCAGTACCGGTCAACGGATGAAGCTATCAAATCGATCCGTCAAATCCCTCGCTTTGACCTCAAGTTTGGCATCAAGCTAACCCCATGTCAAGCGACAAACAGCCCTATCTAGGACAATCCCACTTTTTTGTCCTTTTCTTAAGTTCCTCTCAACTTGCGCAATCGTTGCAACCGATGCGAAGGGAACAGCAGACCAACCGTCATTTTCGACAGAATCCGTCTGCGCGTACAGGAGTCCCACGATGGTCAATCCGTTATTCATTGGTCAATTCATGCCAAAAGCACTAATCGCGACTCTAGTATTAACTTTTCAACTCCTGGCGTCGCAAACGACATTCGCCATCGAACGCGAAATCAATTGGACAGAAGAATACGAAGCCGCCATTCAGCGGGCAGCAACCACCAATAGCATCGTGCTTCTGCATTTCTACGGCGACTACTGCCCTCCCTGCAAACTCCTCGACAAGAAAACCTTTCATGATCCTGCTCTCGTTTCCAAAATGAACGAACACCTCGTCGCAGTCAGAGTCAACGCGGACCGACGACGCGACCTCGCTCAGAAGTACCAAGTTACGCGTTGGCCAACCGATATCTACTTGTTTCCAAACGGAGACGAAATCTATCGTGGGGTCAGCAATGCAGATCCCGCTGTGTACTGCAAAACCATCGAGCGCGTCGCCCTCCGACATCGTGACTGGACTGTCGAACGCAACGCCATGGCCAAAGCCACGGAAAGACGCCAAGACAAAGCGTTAGCAGCTCACACTCCACAGATTCAAAGCGAAAAACCCGTTTACGCCGGAAGTGCTGGATACCCAGTCCGAACCCAAGCTGCCGCATGGTCCCAACAAACTGAGTCACAAAAACCCGTTGGCCCATCGGCAGTTACCCCAAGAGCTTCACTACCCAATTCTCGAGTCATTGAAAATCCCTACATCACTCAACAGCCAATCATTGTCCCTCCCGCCCCTGAACCACAGACACCGGTCGTCTCGCGAAGCGTTCCCGTACAAAACCAAAACGTTGTCGTGACACCTGGGCCTGTCTCGGCCCCAAATCCAATTGCCAATCCAGCACCAGTTCAAACCGTCAATCAAGTGCCGATCAATCAGGTACCTGCGAGCCAAACTCCAGAACAACAGTTGCCAGAAAAACCGATTTCTGTTCAGCCGGTTAGCACACAACGTAGCAGTCTTCAACAGTCCCCAGCCCCAAAAGTCGAACAACCACAACCGACCCGTACACCTCAACGCGAAACCGCTCCTCAAGAAATTGATGCTTCTGCTACTCAGCGGGTTTATGCCGAGACGGTAGGATTGGGAGGCTTCTGCCCAGTCACCTTAATCGAGTCCTTGGACAAGCCCAATACCAATGGGTGGGTTGAGGGTCGAAAGTCATGTGCCGTTCGCCATCGTGGTCGTGTCTACCACTGTGCCTCCGAACGCGCAAGACAGACACTTCTAAGCGATCCCGATCGATACACTCCATGCCTAAGCGGATTCGATATCGTCCACTTGTGCAAGGAAGGAACATTGCACGACGGTAAATGTGAGTTCGGATGCATACAGGAAGGCACCAACCGCGTGTTCCTTTTCGAAACGAAAGAAAACTACGATGAGTTTACCAAAAACAGTACGTTCTATTCTCGATTGCTAGAAGACAATGGCCCGGAACACGTTGCAAACGAACTCAATGGAACTCAAAAACGGTAGCCGCTCATGACTAGCAAACAGAAATCAAAAGCAGCGCAACTGTTCAAAGCAAACATTCAACAACGCGCAATCAGCGGTAGGCGATGGTTTCGTCGATCCACTCTAGCTTTGCTTGCCCTGTGTACATCGCAGTCAACAACATTGCTCGCCCAATCCGATCGAGCAGGTTCAGCCGGCGATGACAATTTGGTCTACTGGCCCCGCTTGGACTTCGTGATCCCATTCAATGTCGATGTGACAGGACAAGCTCCGCGAGAAATCCAACTCGAGGTTTCAGAAAACGGAGGTAGGTCGTGGAAACTGGATTCCAGCGCCGACGTTCGAACGAAACAATTTCAGTTCAACGCAAAGTCAGATGGCGAATATCAATTTCGACTCAAGACTCTTGACAGTCAAGGCCGCACCTTTGACAACCCAGGCGAACCCTTACGCATCTTGGTCGACACGAAAAAACCGGAGGGCAAGCTTGTCGTCGACATCGATCAACGCGGTGTCATGCAAGCGGAATTCGAAATTGCCGATCTCGCCTTGGACGCGTCGACGATTCAACTCGCCTATCAGACCGAAGAGTTGTCACAGTGGCGCGATATCCCGATTGAGTTGAGCTCTGGCCAAAACCCAGCGGAACTTTTCGGAACCGGATCGTGGACAATCCCAAACGGAACTCGCAACTTGGCGGTTCGACTTCTCGCCAAGGACAAAGCCGGCAATCCACTCGAGATCACCCGGCTTCCACAACTGCCGCGCTCCGCCAGCAGAGGCGCTGGACTGCAACTAGCCAGCGGCAGGGCTCGCGACAACTCCAACGCGATTCGACCCAACCAAGCCATCGGTAGTGGCGTTTCGGAGGTCGCAAACGACTCCTTCCCCAAAGTGGAAGTGCTTGGGCCGACTCGTGTCATGTCGAAACTCGATCCCGTGATCTCCAGCCAGATTGCTGCAAAAGACCAATTGATTGAAATGCAAAGCAAATTGATTGCCCAGCAGCAATCCGCCTCTAGACAATCACAAGAGGAGATCGGAAGCCGACAATTTACGGCTCGATCCGAAGGCATGAACCGATTCGCTCAAGAGAACAATGTCTTTCCGGACGCTAACGTCCGCCCGAGCAAACTGCCAGTCCGAACACTAACCGACGAAGATCTCGAAAAAATCAGGTCCTCCAATCCCATGAGCTTGGCCGGCAAACGCACTGAGTCCGTTCTCAAAACGGATCAGGACTTGCAAACGACATCGCCGAACAATTCATTGCAACCAGAACCCAAAGTCAATCGGATTCCAGGTCAGCTGCCCTTCAATCGCGATATCCAAAGACTCTATAGCAACAGCAAAGCCTTCAGCCTCGACTACCACATCGACAACGATCCGGACTCGCCAGTTGCAGCCGTCGAACTCTGGGGCACACCCGACCAAGGTCAAACTTGGAGTATGTGGGGCCAAGACCCAGATCGAGAAAGTCCATTTGATATTGAAGTTGAAACCGAGGGACTCTTCGGTTTCCGAATGGTGATTGTGGGAGCGAACGGCCTAGCCTCCAACCGACCACGCAACGGCGACAACGCAGACGCCTGGATCCATGTCGACGTTCAAAGTCCGAAAGTCAAACTGGTAAGTGCACTTTACGGCAAAGGCAAAGAGTCGGGCTCCATGGTGATCGAGTATCGCGCCGAGGACGACTACTTCACCGATCGCCCAATCACTTTGCAATATTCGCAGACTCCCAGCGGACCATGGACCAACATTGTCTCAGGGGCAAGAAACAATGGTCGCTATGTGTGGCCAGCAGACCCGAGCTTGCCTGCAACGATTTACTTAAGAATCGAAGCCTTCGACGCCGCAGGAAACGTATCGGTCAATCAATTGGACCTGCCTGTCGATGTCGAAGGCCTAGCTCCTCGAGGCCGCATCCAAGGCTTCCGACCGATCAAGTAAAGATCTTAGCCAATGTCCCAATTGGTCGGTCGTCAATCTAAGGTCGGATGCTTCCTGAACAAGGAAGCAATCTCGTAATGTCGACCGCGATGCTCTGAATCGATGCTCTCTTGGTCAACCGGTCAAAGTCCCTTTGGCAGGATCATTTGAACTAATCGTGTTCCGAGCTATCTCTCTCGCGGTTTTGTCATTCCGCTCCCCCCTCGCCCCGCCTCGGGGAGAGGGGGTCGGGGGGTGAGGGGTAGAATTGTCAGTAACAAGTCTCCGGTTCAGTGATTTGTTTAAACCTTGTAAGTAAGGCAAGGAACTGGGACCACAACTAAAATCCCAATCAAAACACAGTGCAAAACCCCTCACCCCCAGGCCCTCTCCCCTAAGAGGGGCGAGGGGAGCTAAGACAAAAAGATGTGGGTAATGACAAGGGGCGTTAGCCCCGGTTTCCTAGAGTACTCGACATTCGTCGAGAACCGCGGCTAGCGCCATGCGGCTAATTTTTTCATTTGCCCCAAAAGACTTGTGACGACGTGCTTAGATCGCTTTGCGAAGCAAACGTGTAATAACGGCCGTGCCGACTTGACCACCTAGGCTTTTGCCAGTGGAGTTGTCGAAACTAAAATGGATGCCACCGTAGATTCGACTGAGGCCAGCTTCGTCGGCTGCTTCGTTGAAGCTACTAAAATGCCGAGTCACGATCTGTGAGGGATCGAGCGGTCTCTGTTCGGCTGCTGAATGACCGTCGTTATGACTATCGAACGCAACGTTGCTACCAAACAGACTTGTCAGTACCGCGCTAGCAGCTCCGCTAAAAGTGCTGTGTCCTGAGGTATAGGATGGGAAGGGTGGGGTCTTGAGCAATGGTATCCAATTGGAGTCAGTCCATGTTCCTGCATTTCCATCTTGATCGGCCTGACGTATCGCGTCGATCGGTCGCCATAAATCATAGTGGTACTTGGCATCCCACGAAGCAATGCCCGCATCTGCCATAGCGATGTTCAGCAAGGCAAATGTTCGAGCCGTTTCTAGCAAATCAGTCCCTTGGTTGAGAGTCACGTCTGTCGCAATGCTATTCCAATGGCCTGGTGGCGTAGCGGTTCCACCTCCATCTGCCCAAAACAGTGCTATCTCCGTTTGCTCAGCGGTTCGCTCGCTGCTTTGAAAGCCACCCATTCGCATCGCTTCATCCACCGCGGCGGCGTACTCGACGCTACCGACGGCCGGAGGCGGTGCAGGTCGATACTCATCGCCGCTCGCGAGTGCAAACGGTCTAACGTTTGGCCATTGTGCCAAGAGTGGCGGTAAGAAATCAGGAAAGGTGCGTCGCCATTTGCCTACCTCGGTCGTTGGAGCATAAGTCGAACTAGCCTTAACGCCATCGTTGACTCGGTCGGCAAGAATAGCCTTGCCAACGCTCCGTCCCAGTTCGATGCCGAGTGTCTTCGCTGTGCCTTCGGGCACTTGTGCCAGGGTCTCATTGAGCGAAGCTTGCCATACTGCGATTTCATCTACGGCGGAGTACAACGACTTGGCGACTTCGAATGCTGCGGCGGCTGCAGCTGCACTTTCAGAGGCGCCAGTTTGTCGAGGCAGGTCGACGCGATAGCCATCGTACTTTCCACTCACAGCGTTGGCGGCATCGAACATGGCCGCATGGATCATGGCCAAATTGCGAGCGACCAACGGAGGCTGTGCCGTAACGATACGACCTTGATAAGGATCGTTTGAGGTGGTGGTCCACTGCCGAACGATATCGAGCGCCGATTCATTCCAATCTTGAATGGTATTGCCACGGCGGATCTCGACCGTCTTGTCCGAACGCCGACCGAGTTCGTCGCGGGCCGACAGTCGCACTGTTTGCAAGCCCTCGGCAACTGGCAAGTCAACGCTGAATCGTCCCTCTGCATTCGCCAATGTAGAACGGTTGTCCTCAACGAATCCTGTAAAGCCGTCATTACCTTGCATTGAGTAGAGCTTGAGTTGCGACGTGTCTTGAGCCGTTGAACTTGCGTTTTGGCCTGGGTTTTGTTGGCCCACGAACATGCTTTCGATATCGTTTGAGAT
>JANPHB010000124.1:0-8049 GCA_031424235.1 Pirellula sp. | reverse complement strand
TCTTCACCTGAAATCCTCCGTGCTAGCGATAAAACGTTTGTGTTGTTACTACGTTAAACCGCAAAAACACCAGGAGGTTTCAGGTTTTTTTATGAAATCGTCAAGAAACCTCAAACAAGCTTCGCTTGATTGAGGATTAGTGTCACATAGAAGCATTGACACTCCGCTTACCGGGCAGCAAAGATTTCGTTAGATCCCACAGGATTAATTCCGCATGTCGGCCTGCATCGAAGTTGTAGAGCCCGACGGCACCCAACGTCCGGCCATCGGGGGAAAATGCCCAAGCGTCGATTCCACGAGTGTTGCCTTGAAGCTTTACAGTCTGGATGTTGCCCAGATTCAACATTGCCGCATCAAGCCTTCGTGGATCTTTTTCGATAGAGTCGGCGATAACAGCAACCACCTCGATGCGGTTGTCTTTGGACAACAAGTCATTCCCGTTATCGGTCCTGATTTGGTAACCATCGCAGCCGATGGACAAGCTTCCGACGCTCAGCCAATTCCGCTCCATCGCTATCTTGCACCGCAGCTTGCCGCCGCTCTCGAACTCGATCAACCCGAGCGCTTCAAAGGCTACAACCAAGTCGTTCGCGAATTTCTACTGCATGGCGGCGAACGAAAAGAGCTGTACGCGCGATTTGTTTCTTCGCACTCGAGAGCAACCGCTAAGCGATTCTGTACGGCCAATCGGGCTTAGGAAAAACTTCGTTGCTCGGAGCTGGATTGATACCGAAGCTAGAAGTGGAAGGCTATCGCACATGCCTGATTCGACTGGGTTATGAACCAAGCGATCTGTCCGCCATCGATCAAACATTCGCCGCCATCCAAAAGCTGACTCCCCTCTCCCCGTCATCGGGGAAAGGGGCCGGGGGTGAGGGGGTGAGGGGCTGACATCCCCAGCAACACCAACCCTCTGGGAACACTTCCATCACCTCAACCTCCGCGGAAAGTCTCTAGATGAAAATCCCCCCGTTCTCATCTTCGACCAGTTCGAAGAAATTTTCACCTTAACCGACACGCCAAGTCGTCAACGAGAATCGCAAGACTTCTTTCGCCAACTCGGCGATCTAATCGAAAACCGTCCGCCACAGCACGTGCATGAGATGCTTCGAGGAAACCGGCGAATGGTTTTTCGCAGAGGGTTTGTCACTAGCCAGTCAATTGACGCTCCACCGACACGGGGCGGTGTAAGCGATTGCCCGCCACCGACCCCGCACAGCTCGCATTGAAGTGGGTCGCATTGAAGTGGGTCGCATCTGCCGGATGCGACCAAGGCGCTTTAGGCGATCGGCAGCCTGAGTAATCCCAATCCTCATCTCATGTCGGTCGGCCGTTTTGGCCGGTTCATTGCTATCCCATGTCAGCCCAAACATAAGCCGCAGCAATTCCAAGGATTCGGACCACCAGATTGCTTCAACTTGCCAAAAGTGTTAGAACCTTAGTCAGGTGAATTGGGCTATTCTTCGTTTTCGTGGTGGTTTTCTTTGTCAATAAAATTGCAATTTGACCATCAATTTGCATTGCGTGTTATTCAACCCATCGGCGGATAGTTTCCGCGCATGATTCAAAAGGGCTGTATTCAAGATGTCGGACTGGCGAGACGGAAACAACCAAGAGAGTGGTAATCGGGACGGAGAAAAGAAAAGAAGAGAAAAGCGCCTACCTGTCGTTTCAAGACCCGCCATTGCACCTACCAATAGTCCCAGCTCCAACAGTCCGAATTCGAAGGCAAAAGATTGGCGATCGAGCGGCCGTCCCAGCGGTAACGGCGCCAGCGAAAGCGAGCGATCATGGACAGGTGCCGCACGATCTTCCGCATCCAATTCAACTTCGCTTGTCAAATTGGGGATCATCGGATCCCTCGGAATCTTGATCGCGGTTCTGGTCACTAGTTTTGTCGTGCAAGTTTTGCGAAGCGATCCAAAACTTCCGATCCTCGTCAGTATCGCCGAAGACTATGCTGCTCTTGACATAGCCGAAAATCCATTCGGACGAAAATCGCTTGAGTCGATATTGGATTCGACCTCGAAATCCCTAAACCTCAGGATTGTCGCATCCAAAAATGAAAAGGTGAGTGATGAGCTCGTTCGGGAAGTCAATTCCAACGAGGATTGGCTAAGTGGTTTCAGCGGAACCAAGATTCTGTCGAGCACAGGAATGATGGCGTCAGGCGATAAGCAGTTGAAGGGTGGTGGTCCTGGCAAAAACGTGACTGCATTCTTTATCAGTTGCCGCCTGGCTCAAGGCAAAAACGGCGAATGGATGTTGCTCTACCACGACGACGATCCTTTCCGCGATAGCTTGGCCACTAGCAGTTCTGACGTTCGGGGGATAGGTATTGATACTTTCCTGAAACGCATCGGAAACAGCACTCAACCGAACTGCTATGCATGGGTTGTGCTGGACATCAAGCCTCCCTCCGTGATAACCAATGTGTCGGATATGGAATTTCCTCTCGAGGAATTTGAAGCCGCATTGAAAAAACTCTCTGTCCAGCTTCAGGACCGCTTAATCCTGACACTACCATGCAGTCAGTCTGAAGAGAGTTGGATCGGACCTGAATTTTCCAAGTCAGTCTTTGCGCATTTTTTTTGGGAGGGTGTTCTCAACGGTTTTGAACTTCCGAAAGGTAAGATCACATTGATGGCCTTCGAGAAAGCACTTCGCGACAAGGTTCTAAACTGGGTGGCGCTGAATCGACACGCCCAACAAACCCCGATATTTATCATGTCGGAAAAAACGGAGCGATCGAAATCCAACATCATTTTGTTTAACACAGATACGAGCAATGCCAAGCTCAATATCTCCTCGACGAATATCGGAAGCGAACTGCAATCCAAATTCGATGAACTCGACCAACTTTGGGGCCGGTTGCTAGAACTCGAATTTTGCAGCCGAACTAACCCGATTGGGTATGCAACGATCGAGTCTCAACTCATCCAAATGGAAGATTTAGCGGAATCCAATTCGCAACGCTGGAATGATTTTCGGGTGTTAGTGGCAAAAGAAATCGATGCTCTTGAATCGAAGTCCAAATTTGTTCGCCGGGCCAGTCTCATCGAATCTACATTGCATGGTAGCGTGCTGTCCAACGGCTTGTTTGACAAAAAATTATTGAACGAAAGTAGGTCGTCTGTCGCTTCGTGGCTAGAGAATCCGCCGTTTTGGCGCGAGGGATCGGGTTCAGCAGTTGCAAATCCTGTGAATCGAGATGATCGATGCCTTCAAGTCTGGACAGTTTTGCAGCAAATCGCGAGAAGCAATGAAGCCAATCGCTGGACTGAGTATTTTGCTGCAGAGCGACTGGAACAATGTTTGAAATACGTTGGCCCCAATGATCGAGAAAAGACTCCGGAATGGCTCGAGATACAATTCGTACAAATTCTACGAGATGCCTTAGGTGCTGATGCGCGGTCCGATTCGGCAGTCAAAGCAATTGCGTTGGCGATCAAGAATTTTGCGGACATTCAAGAGATCGCCTTCGCGGTAAATCCAGAGTTGAGCCGCTGGATCCGAACGGACTTGCTGGAACTGGATACGTTTTTTCTTGCCGCAATCGATCAATTGGTGGCCAATCAATTTGATTCGTGTTCCGAGAAATTGCTTTCGATGGAAAAAAATGTTCAAAAGCTTAGTCAGTTCGCGCGAGATCTCAACGATGCGATGCAGTTGCGTGATCGAACGATTCGCTTAGCGCCGCACATCCTGGCGGGGCTAATGCGAGAGTTCCGCTATGAGACTTTACCGCAAAACCCATGGTTGCCATTGGCTCGCGAGCTTGGCAATGCGACGACCAAAGCTCACCAACTCAAAGATGCATTGTCGGTTACCGGAGTTGCGATTCCCTCGATTGTTGGTGGTACACGTGATACAGAGTTAGCCAGTCTAGTCGATCGCTTGGAAAACAAATTTCGAGAATTAGGTAAGCTCGCTCCAAACGACCCGGAATCCTTTCGGAAGTGCCGAACGGCATTGCGATGGCCGTTGCTCGAAATCGAAGTTAGGAAATCTTATCACTCGCGTCTCTCCAAATTCTATCAACGGGATAGAAACGCTTTCGAGACGAATGCCAAAGGAGACCTACCCAAACTTGCGCATCAAGCACCATCGCTCCTCGCCAAGTCCTTTCAGGATAGCCTTGGCGAATTTAGGGACAAAGAAGTCTACGTTGAGATGATGGAACAGGATCCTCGCTTGCTCCTTCCTGGTGTAATCGAGAAGGCAAGCAATTCCGAAAGTAAACTGGCCATCGAAAAGAATGGGCACTTGAACTCAATCTACATGACAAGCTATTCGACGCGACTTCTCGCCAATTCTCTGGGGCAAAGAATTTTCGCTGGACAGCAACGTAGAGACCAATGGCCATGGAATTCGCCATCTCAATTCTCGGATGTCAGTCTAAACGATTATTGCAGTTTGCAAGCGGAGCGATTCTGTCTCGCCCACTGGGGGGACGGCGACATTAATGGGGTGCAGATCCAAGGAAAGTACTACTTTGAGCGACTTGTGGACATGTTTCAGTCTGCAGCCCCAGCCCTCGACGGCTACGATCAAGCGAGCCCGTTGGCTGCTGGCTTGAAAGGGGCATACACGAACACAAAGGGGGCAGGCAATGATGTTCGAACCATAGGTTTTTCAAATGTATCGGTCGAAGCAAACGAGAGAGACTCGTTTCAGATCCCTTTGGAGGGAATGGAATTGAATGCAGAATCGCCAAAGTCCATTACTTCTGTTAGCATCGGGCGAACCGCTCGCAAACCCATCAAATCGGCCCGCGGCGATATTTTTGTGGCTCCGATTCCACTTAATTCACCTCGCCGAATCTTGGAAGTCTCACAAGATGCGATTCGCGGCGAGTATCTTTTTGTTTCCCAACGCGGACACTTTCGCAGCTACCCAATTCCTCTGCCGAAACTTGCTGATAATTCCAAACTAGAATTCAAACGCGAGCCCAATCGAGGTTCAACGCTCCGTGTACGATCTGCTAGTTCGGACCCAATCACCCTATTGGTTCTTTTGGATTGTTCTCAATCCATGTCTTACGAGGGGCTCTTCGAAAAAGCGAAATCCACAGTCCATTCGCTTTTGCTTAGGATTCAAGAGCTGAACAAGAGTGATGAATGCAAAATCAACGTTGGTCTAATCGCGTTCGGTCGAAATGTGACGGCGGATGAAACCGTAACCATTCCAAGGGAATTCGTTACACGCGATTCCAATCGACTAGTCTACGCAACCGATGTCAAAGTGGGTCCGGAAATTGAGTCTCTCAAGGAGCTACTCAAGTCACCATGGTTAAAACCGTCATCCTGCACCCCACTTTACGATGCGATCGGCTTGGCTTGCGACAAGGTTTCCAAAGATGGTCGGAGCCGAATTGTGGTTGTGAGCGATGGCAGCAACGACGTTGATCCAGCCATTTTCAAAGGTACGACTCTGCGAGTCGTCGAACTCAGGGAAAAGTTACTAGCGACCAAAGCCGCCTTGTTTGTTTACCAGCAAAACAACCTTGGTTATTATCAAACCCCCGATAGTCTAGGCAGAACCTTTGGTCCCGAGAAACTCGCAGCTATTGGCGATGCCAACGTAGAACTGCAACAATTGGTTAACGATGTTTCCAAAAAATCGGCTAGTGGCAATTCTCCACGAATCCTGTTCGACGACTTCGAAAAAATAACGAAAGCTATCGAAGAATCTCTGCCGTTTTCGACCGTTACGATCACTGCAAATGGGAAGACAATTGCCAACGGCAGATTTGGTCAAGACATTCCCGTCCCTGCTATCCCACCAACGCTTACCGAAGTCGAGATAGAAAGCTTCGGTGGCAAACAACGCGCCAAAGTCTGGTTTGTTGGTAACGAGAGGTTTGAATTGGAGTATGTCTCTCAAAAGAATGAACTCAGGTTCATTGACTTTGATAAGGACCGAGTACTAAGAGATCTTGGAAATTTCGGATTGCAATTGAAGGCAGAGTCCATCGGTCGCCTGGCACTTTTTGCGAAACCCATTCCGGAACAAAGCAATTTTTGCTTGAGATTCGAGGTTGCAATCCGACGTGAATCCAGATTGGACGAAGAAAGGACGTTTACTCGCCGTCCCGCGTTTGCAGTCGCAGAGATATTGCCTATGGACGATGAACCAAGCGAATCAACACTCCTTTCGGACTTTAATTTTGTCCCTGGAACACACTACCCGGTTCTACGTTCCCCTTTGGTCAAGATGACCGAAAAAGAATGGAACACAAATCGAGTCGATTTGACCGTTTGGATTTCCGACGAGCTTCCGAAATTTGCCAAAACGGAGCTAATTAAGAACGGCGACAATCTATCCGTTTTCGACGATCAGATCGCAATAACGCGAACAGGTAGTAAATTGACAGCCAAGATCACATCCAAGGAACGGTTCTTTATCATTTGCCCTGCCTGTCGAAGTTCAACAAGACTGCTCGTTGGAAAGAAAGAGCAAAAAGCAGAATTCGATTTGCTGGATTCGCAAATAGATGAACCAGTCGCAATTCAAATTGTGAAGTTAAGTGATCTTGTTAACGCGGAATCGGAAGGAGGCCTGCAAAAGCACTTCTTCAAGAACAGGCCGTTCAAGAAATGAACGGCCTACTACTCCCCCTTTGACTATTTCTGGACCAGACCAATCTTGACCGACTGTCCTACGTCGGTTTGGAAACCGGTTGGCGATTCCAGAGCGATCAGAATACGGCGTCCGCTTGTCTCAACTATTTTGCCGACTTGGTGTTTGCCGGTGGGCTCAACAACCACCATAGTCCATCCCTGATTGAGATGATACACGTCGGGTAGTTCCACCAAGACTTCACCCAAGTGTTTGCTGTTGTTGATGACTCGCACCGCAATCAATTGATCTGGATTGGCAATCTCATCCGCTTTGCTGGGCTTTGCGGAACTTCGCTTAGCCACAATCACGGGCTCAGTACCGGGCAAATTTCCTGAGTCTCGAACTCGATATGCCACAGTTTTCGTGTTTGACTTTGCGGATCGCATGGCCGCATCCCCTTCTTTTCGAGGAGCGGTCAGTTTGTCTGGCGAATCTCCCTCCTTGCGATCCTCAAACGGTGGAGATATCAGCTCCTCAACTTCGTATGGACTTGGTGCAGGGACCTCCTCGAGAGGTTTCGGCGTTGGGCAAGGGCATTTTCGAACCAAGGCTGCAGCAGCGCTTCGAATCTCCTTCACCGGTTCCTTGAAGCAACCCTTGTCATCTACGCCGCAGGCAATATCTTGAAGCTTTTTGTAGATGTCTTCGGTGCAACAAGTTGTTTCGCAGCCGGTTCGGCAATTCGAGCAATTTCCTGCCGCTTTGCTAAGACCTTCAATTGCAGCGGTTCGGACATCTGGATCACAATCGTCCAGGGCAGCAAGAAAGGCTTTGGCTACGGCATCATCTTTGTTGTAGCAGCCGCAATTCACATCGGCCAAGAACTTAATTGCCTTGATTTTCTGTTTCTTTTGGTCTTGCTCTGCCTTGATCTTGGCAGCGACTTTAATCATTTCCGGCTTCTCAGGCTTGAGATTAGCCGGATCGGCAATCTTTAGAAGCGGTGGTTTCTTTTCTAGACCAGGGAATTTGCCACTCTGATTGATGGTTGAGTCGCGCAGAGCCGCAGTTGCTTGTGGAATGCCCAGCTTATCCCAAACAGTCGGGATTGGCACTGGATTCGCCGCGCAGCCCAAAGTGGAACTCAATAGAAGGGCTAGATAGAGGCGAGAGCCATTCGACCGAGTGTGTCTGCGTAAACGATCCATCGCGTATTCCCTAGAAAATGAAGTTGCGACGGATGATCATCGCGTCTGCAACCTGTGTGTTGATCCTTCAACCTCAATGTGTATCGGTGTAATTCCACCTAAATTCACTGCATAAATGCCGGCGTCGGTATAGATTCTCTAACCTGTCAAATGCTGTTATTCGGAAGGTGCATTTTGTGGGCAAAGACGTGGAAATTCAGCGGTGCGAACCCTCCACTAGGCTAGGAGGCCGTCTGACTTCTCTTTCCGCAATTGCTTGCAATTTCAACGGGAGTGC
>JANPHB010000123.1:0-16883 GCA_031424235.1 Pirellula sp. | reverse complement strand
ACCACGAAACATCAACGCTGCGGGCGCTTGTTTTGCGAACTGCCCTACGATTTTTGCTATCATTGCCAGTCTCCTCGTGCGATGGAAAGGTTACCCTTTTCATCATACGCACCGATGGAATGACGGCTTTACAGGATTCATCGTCAATAGCCGCTTGTATTCTGCTTCGATCTTCGGGATGAAACAAATCGTGAATTTGCTGGCGTGGCACAACGGAGGGAGTATTGCCCAGACCAAATAATCGAGCAGCGTCGGAGGATAACTCAATTGTCTGAGTAACATAGTCGACTTCGGCGAGCGAGAACGCGGCTACCTCGATTCCCAATTGTAGTTTACGCTGAGATTCCGCTACCGCAAACTCCGCGGCTTTGCGGTCAGTGATATCGACGCCTGATGGAATCAAATGTGTAATGCTGCCGTCTTGGTCGCGTATTGGAACAAGCATGAAGTCGATCGTTAGCCGTGCGTCGCCTGCAATGCGGATATCAACATCGTAACGAACCGTTTCGCCAGACAACGCGCGCTCGACTGAATCCTTTAAATCCCTGATAACGTCTGGATCGTAGTTCCACCAAATACAATCCCAGAATTTTCGGCCAATCACATCGTCTCGGCTGACCCCACCTGCGGCCAAGGCTGTCTGATTGGCCTCGAGCAAAGTACCATCTGTATGCAAAACGCCAACGAAACCCAGCATGTTGTCGATCACGCGACGCAGATGTGATTCGCGATCCACTAGTTCAAGTTCTCGCAGTTTGCGATCCGTCACGTCGTAGGTAATGCCGGTAAACTCCCTCGCTGACCCTTCAGCCAACGGAAAGTTTTGACCGTAAGATCTTGCCCATCGAACGCCGCCCTTGGGACGTTCAATGCGATACTCCTGGTCGTAGATCGTGTTGTTCTCCATAGCATCCGCTACTGCTTGGCTTATACGATTGCGATCATCGGGATGAATTCGATTGAAGTACTGGTCTAGCGGCGGTGAGTCATCAACGCCGAAACCAAACAAGTTTTTTAGGATCGGATCGCTACGCAAGGTTTGGTTATTGACATCGAGTGACCACGCACCAATGCCACCGACCTGCATCGCTACATCAAGTTTAGATTTCGACTCGAACATCGCGACCTCGGCACGTTTGCGATCGGTGATGTCGATGGCATTGCTCACGATCAACCGGCGTCCGCTCGATTCCCTGCTCACGGGTGTTGACGAGAAGTGCCACACCCGTTTTTCACCCCTAGCGGTTGTGACGATCCATTCGCCGTCGTCCTGTCGTGTATCATGCTTAAACAAGTCTTCGATGTAATTATGAGCTGTGAGGTGCTGTTCTCCGTAAGCTTTTTTAGTCCAGTCTTCGAGAGTGGGAATATCTTCAATACGATAGCCCGTAATGTCGGTCCATGCTTGATTGACAAGAAGGATGGTGCCGTCGTCCGCGTATAGGAGGGTCGGAACCGATACGTTCATCAGGGTTTGGCGGAACCGCTGTTCGGCCTGCAGCAATCGCATTTCTGTTTGCTTTTGCGCAGTGATATCGATTGCTGCCACGGTCACCCCAATCAATTTTCCACTCACTTCGTGAAGCGGTTCGACTGTGAGGCCATAAACGTACTCAATACCGTCGAGTTCGACGGTGTATTCCCCCTTTTCGCCAATGCGACTGGACAAGACACGCTGCTTTAATTCGATCAGAGAAGCTGCCTGCTGCGTTGTAAGCAGTTCGTCGTCACGCCGTCCAATCACATCCTCGATGCGGAACTTCGGGTGAGGATTGTAAATCCAGGTGTAGCGGAGTTCGGCATCGGTGGTGTAAACAATGATGCCGGAGTCCTTGATGGCGAGCCGAAAGCGCGATTCGCTTAGCCTTAACTTCTCTTCTATCTGCTTCCTCCCAGTAATCTCGATCGCCGTGCCGATGAGCTGGCGCACCTCTCCGGCGGCATCGCGAGCAAAGACTGCATCGCGGCTGTGAAACCAATGCCACTCACCCGTACGATCACGCATCCGGTGTTCGAAGTCGATTGTCTCGTGATCGTCGAGTAAGCGTATGCGTTCAAGGTGCTCAGGGAAGCGTGCTAGGTCGTCGGGGTGCATTAGGAACTGCCCCACGTTATCGCCCATGGCAGCGATTTCCTCCTCGCTGTAACCGATCACGGAGGCAACCGTCCGACTGATGAAAACGCTCCGCTTCTGTTCAAGATCGAAAACATGAATCACGCTGGGGCTCACATCGGTCAATCGCTGAAGGAAGTTTTCTCGCTCTCGCAGCTTTTCCTCCATCGCTTTTCGCTCTGTAATGTCGCGGATGGCTGCGATGATTCCTGTTACTTTCCCCGACGCATCATGCATCAGGCAGACACTGGAATGCACGTGGAGCTCGCGACCGTCGCGGGTGACATGGATGAGCTCCCAACTGGCTTCACCCTGTTCGCGAAGAGTTGCGATGGCGGCGGCTTCGTCCCCTGGTTTCAGCCAACGTCTTTGGTAAAGTTCGGAAAGTTTCCGCCCAAGCATTTCGCCGGGCTGGACGCGGTAAAGGCGTTCGCAAGCCGGATTGAGATAGGTGATACGATCGTCGTTGTCGATCATTCCCACTGCATCGGAGACCTGAGCAAGAATCTCGCCTCGCAAGCGATTGGAATCAGCCTTAGCTGCGTCAAGCGAGAAAGTCCGCGGGCGTTCCTCCGTCTCCCCCACGAGCGAATTGACTTTGCCACTTCGGATAGCACGCAACGCTTCTTCCGCCTCCGCTAAGCGCGCACGCAACTCAGCATTTTCCGCTCGGAGTTGTTCTTCCGGTGAAGTGTTGGAGGCCAAGGTTTCCATGCGTGTCTAACTTCTAAGAACGTCGGGCTAGCCTGATGTAGCCTAACCTAAAAGCCACCGGCCGATTAACGAGGCAAGCGGCAAGATTTCGACCTGTACGATTCGATTTGAATTTTCCTTCGCATTTGGTTGAGCCTGAGGCGCTAGCCGAGCAACGCCGCTGGAAATCGGCTAGCGCCTCAGGCTCAGTAAGCTCCCAACTTTTTTCAATCGTACAGGTCGCAAGATTTTACGCTAACAGGCCCACGCTCGCAACACTGCGACTCATCACTTCCAGCGGGATTGTGGGGGCGAGATCAATGTGCAACCAGTTGTTGTATCATTTCGATCAATTTCTGGCTGTCGAGCGGTTTGGTCGTGTATGCTGTACAACCTGCCTTCAAGCATTCATCGCGATCGCTTTTCATTGCATTGGCCGTCAAAGCAATGATTGGTAAGTTGCAGCCGCGCCGGCGAAGTTCCGAGGTGGCGTCATAGCCGTCCATGATCGGCATTTGCATATCCATGATAATTAAGTCGATGGGTGGTGGTGGGACTTTGCAAATAATATCAATCGCATCTTGGCCATTGGTAGCCGTGACGACGGAGCCACCCGCCTTTTCGATGAAATGTTGGGCGAGGTAACGGATATCACGGCGGTCGTCGACGACTAACACATTCGCGGAAATTGCAATCTTCTCAAGGGTTTGATCTGAAACCGCTTTGAGTGAAAGGTTTGCTTCGACAAGCGGCCCTACCGCTGAAACCTCCGACGTAAAGGTAAATTTGCTACCCTTGCCAAAATCGCTTTCCACCGTCACTTCGCCGCCCAGCGCGTGCGCCAACCTGCGGCATATAGCTAAACCAAGACCGGTCCCGCCGAACGAACGCGTCGATGTGTTGTCCACTTGCACAAAAGGCTCGAACAACCGAAGTTGATCTTCCGGTTTAATACCGACACCCGTATCGATGACATCGAAGATCAGCCGTCGTTTGTTAGCTTCCGGTACGTTACTTGGGGAGGAACCGGATGCTGGGACACGTGTTCGACTCGATGGTTCGAAATCATAGCGACATACAACTCGAACCTCACCTTTGTCTGTGAACTTGATTGCATTACCGATTAGGTTGAGCAACACCTGTCGCAATCTCACGGGATCGGTTTCGATCGACTCGGGTATAGGACCGGCAAATTCGATCCTCAGTGGAATCGCTTTCTCGCTAGCTCGTACATCCATTAACGATCTCACTTCGGCGAGCAGCATATCGGGTCGGACCGTTGTTTTTTCGATTTCCATTTTACCGGCGTCAATCTTGGACAGGTCCAAGATGTCGTTGATTATGTTGAGTAGAAAGATGCCATTGCGGCGAATCGTTTCGATGATTTGGATGTTGTCAGGGTCCTTCAGATAATCCCTTAAAATGTCGGCGTGCCCTAAAATTGCAGCCATGGGCGTTCGAATTTCGTGCGACATATTTGCCAGGAACTCGCCTCGAGATCGATTTGCGTTTTCTGCCGCCACTTTTGCTTTTTCCATCGATCTTTCGAAGATCTTCCGATCATTGACATCGATCACATAACCGGTGTACCCGACAAACTCGTCTTTCGCATCGTAACGCGGTCGACCTGCGTCAACTGCCCAGTGATAATTACCATCGGCCATGCGCAACCGATACTCGGACAAAAACGGCTTGCGAGCGCTTGCAGCGGCTAAGAAATCTTCTGCGACCCTCGCCTGATCGTGCGGATGTGTGGCGTAGGTCCTGCCCAGTCCCATTCCTTCCTCCTTGATCTGGCCGGTCGTTTCGTACCAACTTTTTGACAGAAACGTGCACAAGTGGTTTTCGTCCGTTACCCACAACATGGCTGGAGAAGCATCTGCGATTTCGCGAAAATACTTCTCGCTCGCCCGGAGCAAATCAACCGACTGCTGCCGCTGAGTATTGTTATAGAAATGGCAAACGACCCCGTAGCCATTGTCGGGTAAGGTGATCCGTTCCAGCGACCAATCGTACGCTTCGATCGCGTTGGTATCGACTCGATTCTCAACGAATGGAGGAGCAACATAAGCCTCGCCGGTAACAAGCGTATGTCGAAAATGGTTCACGATGTCGTCGGCACATTGAGTAGGCCAAATCGTTTTCATGGCCTCCTCGAGCGGACGACCAATGAAGGGATCCACATTCACAAATGTACTTCGAGCCCCTTTACTTGCATATCGCACTCGTAAGTCTGCGTCCACGACATACAGACCCTGTGGATTGTCATCAATCAATCGCCGAAAAGTTTCATGCGATTGGCGAAGTTCCATTTCCCAGGTTTTCCGCTCCGTGACGTCCCACTGTAGCCCCGAGTAGTGAATGGTTACACCCAACTTGGATTTTACAGGCTCACCCACTGCGACCAACCATCTTTTGCCAAGTTGCGGATGATGAATTTGAAACTCACTGCGAAACGGTCGGTCATTTGCGACGGCGTCGTACCATTCCGACCTAATTCGGTCCCGATCCGCCTCTGTGATTCCGGAAAACATCGCGTCCTCACTCGGTGGAACCGATTTATCCAATCCGTACAACTGTCGGAGCGATTGCGACCAAAACATATCCGTCTTGGTCCACTCCCAAGCAGCCATTCCGCCAGCTTGAATAGCTAGGTCCAATCGCCGCGCCTCATGTCGCAGATTCAATTGACTGAGGTCTTTTTCTCGCAGCAAGTCTCGAACCTCGAACTGCCGCATGCGATCGCGAAGTTTTGCCACCACTGTATTTAAGAAAATGGCAATTCGCAGCGGCCGATGGATCAGTGTAACGTGTTCCAGAGTAAGAATCCGTTGTAATGTCGACGAGCTAATTTCGCCGACAGACAATAAAACCAAAATCGGGACCTCCGACCATTTCGGTTGCGCAGCCAACGATTTGTGAAGATGCTCGATAGCGGAGTCGCTCAAATGTTCCTCAGCGATCAACGCGATTCCGGCACCTTGCACGATTGTCTCGGCAAAAGCAGCGATCGTGTTACAGCAGCAAACCGCGATGTGATTCTGCTCCAAAATCTGTTGACACAGTCGAGCGTCCTGCGGCGTTGGTGCGAACACAACCACGCGCTGGTTGTACAAGTCGCTGCTAGTGCGGTTGTCGAAGTAGTCTTCTTGGATGTTGGAGTGTCGGAGCGATTCCATTATCCGTCTTTACTCTCCTCAATGATCAACGTCTCTTGTTGACCAGTGAATTCTGGAACTCCTGTCAAAATACCTCGGAATTTCGTAAGCGGCGGCCCAATTTCAACGCCCTTATTGCTGAGCTTAAACTCGCGAATCGTCCGCTCATGTTGTCCAGTACGTTTTTTTATTACGGAGATCGCTTGTCGAATTTCGCCGCCTGCTTCGAAGTATCGGAACAGCACGACGGAGTCTGCCAAATAACTGGCATCAACCGGTGTTCCCATAGCTTGCCCAAGCATGCCGTGCTGCGCAACAACGACCAGCGTCAAGATTCCTAGCTTGCCTAAATACTGCAACATCTCATGCAGTTGAATAATTAGAAATTTTTCGTGCGGCATCGAATTGAGGTAACCGTTGATGCTGTCGATCGAAACAATACCGACGCGTCGGCCCTCATCATCCGACTTGACCGTTTCTCGAACAAGGCAAGCGAACTCGCTGGGAGTGATCTCGCCGGGGATCAAATCGATGATTTGAATAAGCCCGTCGTCGACATGTTTTTGTAGATCGAAGTTTAATCCCTTTGCTCGTACGAACAATGCTTGCCGACTCTCCTCGAATTGAAACAAGATGGCGCGCTCATTTCGTTTGGCGGCTGCAACGGCAAACTGCAAAACCATAGAAGACTTCCCAACGCCGGCCGGTCCGAGTAGTAGCGCGCTCGTGCCTGCGTTGAGTCCTCCACCAAGTAATTTGTCAAAAGCTGCATTTCCACTGTCGATCAAATGTGTATTCGTATCGACAGGGGGCACGTCAATATTCTCGCGGGGATAAACTTTAAGTCCGCCACGCAAGATACGTAAGTCATGTGCGCCGCCGATGAAGCTACTGCCGCGATGTTTGAGAACTCTGAGTTGACGCCGTTCCCCTCCATAGTCAGACAAAGGGTGTTCTAACCGGATGACTCCGTGCGCGATGCTTTGCAAGTGTTGGTCGTCCTGACCCGAATAATCGTCAAGCAACAAAACGGTGCAGCCGCGGCCAACAAAAAACTGCTTGAGTGAAAGAATTTGTCTTCGATAACGCAGTGATCCTTGAGACAGGAGACGCATCTCCGAGAGCGAGTCGAATACGACCCTCTTGGGTCGTAACTCCTTAACACGCTCCAACACTGCGTCGACGGTGGTGCCAAGTTCAATTTCTGACGGCTCGAACATCGTGTACCGCAGGCGTGCGTCTTCGGACGCTTCGGTGTCGACCAGTTCGTAGATATCGATTTTATCGAGCGACCAACCGTGCGATTCCGCTACTCCTTGGAGCTCCTGTTTCGTTTCCGATAAGGTAACGTAGAGGCCCGCTTCGCCTTGTCGTGCACCTTCTAGTAGGAACTGCAACGCGAGCGTTGTTTTGCCCGTACCCGGCATGCCTTCAATCAAATACAGCCGATCTGCAGTAAGACCACCATGGAGAATTTCGTCGAGTGGTAAAACACCAGTGCTTATCTTGCTTGTACTTTTATTGCCTTTCATCTTTGCGTTTCCGGAATTATATTTTTTAATACAGACGCATTGTTAATTCGACAACTAGCCGAACTAATCGCCTCGCGTCGATCGGTTTACTGAGGTACTCGTTACAGCCAGCCTCTAGGCATCGGTTCATGTCGCCTTGCATCGCATCCGCGGTAAGTGCAATTATTGGTCCAATAAACCCACTATCGCGAAGACGAGCTGCGGTTTCATAACCATCAAAATTTGGCATGTGCATGTCGAGCAGGATCAAATGCGGCGGATTGCTAGCCGCGTCTGATGGGTTTGGGGATGACGCGACAGATAAAGATGCGTTGCCGCAAATCCCATACAAGCTTCCTTCCATCCAAGCGACGATCCGCGTGCAGGATGGTGGAGCTGGTTCTTTGCAGCAGATCTCCGTCGTTGTTGATTTGACGAAGTAGCAATGAATTTTAAGTGATAAAGAACGTTGCAACGCATGACCCCAGTGCGTTGCAATTTCCATCGCTTTAGCTTCGCAGCCACGATATGACGTTCACGAGCGTTGATGTTGTAGAGACCTCTTGGCTACGATGGGATCAGTGCCAAATCCCGCTGGCTTGTCCAGCGGTACTTTCGGCTTCTCGCCATAGACGGTTAGCCCGAAGCCGAAAGAGCCATCGGACAAGCCGATGGGATTGGTGGCAACCAGCAGAATCGCAACCTACTGGGATGCGAAATGTAAAGAGACCTTGGTTCCCACGCGTCATACTTTACCATAAAATCCAAATCCGTAATCTATGGATTTCGCTGTGAACCAATCACCGCTCCGATATTGGCACCACGTTGACCGCCGATTGCCCCGCCAATAGCGCCCCCAACCGCCGCACCGCGCGCTTGAGATGGTGAACTGTAGTAACCATTTCCAACGTTGGATTGCGGGTACGAGTAGATTGGCTGCTGATTCGAATAAATGGGTTGTTGATTGGAATAAGTCGGTTGAGAATATGAGTAACCGGTCTGAGGGGATGAGTAAACATTCCCTTGATAGACCGTATTCGGCGAGCTGTACACGCGGGGATAGGTGTAGCTTCCATTGGCTGGATAGCTATTGTAGTATGGCTGGTTTCCATAGCTTGGTCGATACGATTGGTAACTCGTTCCTCCGAGGTTACCATTCACAACACTTGGCGAATACTGTGGAGCGAAGTATCGCGTCTGGGGCGGCGAGACCCATACCCGAGAATTCGATCGGAAGCCGGATGACTGAGCATTGCAAGTCCGAAGGGACAATGCCCCAAAGATTACACCAACACCTAAGAAACAACTAATCCGAATGAGCTTTAACATTTTTTATCCTTTTGAGTGAACAAACCAGAAGCAAAATTGCAACTTGCATAACTGTTAAGCAACCGGTATTCCAACGAATGGGTAATCTGGGTTTTTTTCCAAGCATTGGCAATTTATTGAAGAATCGATCCAAACGGCATTCCTTCAACTAGTCGAGTCAGCTGTGCCTCAATGCTCGTAGCAAGAAAAGCATGCATGAAGGTAGCAATACGTCCAAACTCTCCGCTGGGATGAAAACTCAAAAGCTAAAGTTTGAGTTCACCGTGTTCCGCCAAGTCTGGTTGATTACCGGTGATGGCCGTAATTCCCATTTTTGCCATCGAGATTAGACCGTTACTCTTTGCGTCCCAGTAATGCGAATCGATCGGAACTACCTTGATCGCAGTTAGATTCGGGTCCTCAACACCTTTGAACCACGCATCGTCCGTCTTGCCGTATAGTTCCCTCAGAACTTTTTGGTCTTCGTGAATAGTGGCATCTCCGTAGACAATCAAAAATCGCATCGACCCTGGGTGGGAGTAGAGCAACTCCACCTTGGAGTCCTCGAGAATGTTCTCGTTATGCGTACTTTCACGCCCGCTTAAGAACCAAATTGCTCCATCCTCATCAACGCGTTTTGTACTCATCGGGATGGCATGAAATGGTTTTGCGCTCAAATTTGTGCACAACATAGTGAAGTCGATCGTTTCGGCCATTTCCTTAATCTTGGATACCGCTTCACTGCTTTGAAGATTTTTCGTAGTCATCAGTACTCTCTTTTCGTCGTCGCTGGAAGTTGGTAATTACGCGATTTGCGAGCGGGTGACGATCTCCCCTTTCATTTCGCAATCGTTTACAGTGAAAAAGTTGTTTTTAGAGTTCATCGCCCTTCATCGCAACGCTTCGGGCTACGAATAATCGACCTTAAACGCCTTGCATTTTGCCGACCATCTTTCTGGTAGCAAAACGAGGTAGGAAACCGATGCTTGACACAAGCAGACGGTTCTTCCAACCCGGAATGATCACGTCTGCGTTCTTGCGATAGCCTTCATAACCCGCTTTGGCAACCGCGGCGGCGCTCGTGGTTTGCGACTTGAACATATCGAGCTTGCCCATTCCAGAGTCCTCCCCAAATCCCGTTTCCGTTGCGCCAGGTTCGAGACAGCTCACGTGCAGACCACTACCCGCGAGCTCTTCTCTCAAGCCTTCCGTGAAGGAAAGCACATAAGCTTTCGATGCGTAATAGACAGCCATGTTGGGACCAGCTTGGTAAGCCGCAATCGAACCGACATTCAAAATCCCACCGGTTCTACGCTCCAGCATTGCGGGAAGCAGATTGCGAGTCAAACGGGTGAGTGCTATGACGTTGACCATCAACATGTCGGTCTGACGATCAACAGACAATTCCGCAAATTTCCCAAGCTCACCAAAGCCAGCGTTGTTCACGACCGTATCAATTGCGATTCCACGTTCATTGAGGCGATCGCAAAGTCGGTCGACTTGATGGAGTTTCGCTAAATCACTGCGCATGACGATCGCATTAACTTTGTACGTTTTTTGAAGGTCAAGGGCGATTTTGTCCAACTTGTCTTCGCTGCGAGCAGCCAGCACAACATCGTCACCGTCAGCAGCAAACTGCTTGGCTAGCTCAAGGCCAATGCCAGAGGAGGCTCCGGTGATAAGAGTAGTGGTCATGTATTGTTTCTCCTGATGCATAAACGGCGCCGGCTAAAGTAAAGTAGCAACGCGGCGGCAAAAACACCCACCGGTCCACTAACTCTTTCGCGATCTTCCGTCATCCATTTTGAATCGATGTGTGTAACGATAAAATAATGCCTAAGCGATTGGCGTGCCAAAGTGTGACGTTTCGCAATTCGCATTAAAGCCGGAACCGGTGCCAATCATGCCAAGGTGACGTTAGACCGTCTATGGCGATCACAGATTGATATTCGATTGAATCAAAAGCGACTTGCTCAATGTTCGATCGGAGGCTGGTGGTTGATCGACCAATGCTAAAGTTCGCACTTTTTGAATTCGCTATTGTTCAATCTTTTTCGGTAGTCGGCTTCCGTATCAATGTCCATTACCGCAGCCGGGCACTTCACGCGACCGACGATGTCTGGCGATTGATCTCGCAGCCACTTTTTAGCTCCAATGTTGCCTACGGAAACCGAAAGACTCATCAATGCCGACAAACTGAAACAGGCTGGCACGCCCAAGCCTTCCGGATAGTCTGTACCGACGGCTAAGTAACCATGCTGACAGACTCCCTGCAATAGTAATCGATAGTGACTAACACCGATTAAAGGCTGATCGCACAATGCGATAACGATGGCTCCAGCGCCTGGCATTGCGACAACGCTCTCGATGCCTACTCGCAAGCTCGTCGATTGTCCCGCACTCCAATTACCATTGGTGACAATGTCGAACCGAACGTTTGCGGGCGCAATGCAGCTTTCACGAATTTCCGATTCGAATGCCCCGAGTACGACGATTATCCGCTCACATCCCGCCATCGCCAACCGATTGACCGTTGAGTTGAGCAGAGTCAAACCGTTCCAGGGTAGCAACTGTTTTGGTCGACCGAGCCGCGTTGATTCGCCAGCAGCAAGCAAAATCGCAGTCGTATATCCTTGATCGCTCACCGACTACTAACCTCGCGTTCCCTTGCGATTGCTGACTCGGTGGTCAACCGCTCGTGCGAGCTTAATTGATGAATCGGCTGTCGTCGCACATGAAGAAATCCACCTTGGCGTTCTCTCGAGAGCGCAATCAACTCAGCAACAATCGACATGGCAATTTCGACGGGAGAGATCGCACCGATGTCGAGTCCCAAAGGTGAGCGAATGCGATCGATGTCTCGGTCATTGAGTTTTCGTCCTCGTTGGTGCAATTGCGTGACCAATCGACCAAGGCGTCTCTTGGGACCGAGTAACCCGATAGAACGAACAGGTGAATCGAGAAGCACGGCCATGAGTTCCACATCGCGATCAAAATCATGTGTCATGATGACAACATCTGTGCTGTCGTTGAAATGCGATCCGCGAACTAATAGTTCTTGAGCAATTTCGTGCATTGGTCCACACAACACCTCGGCGCCGGGAAATCTATGCGACTTCGCTAACTCAGCTCGATGGCCAACAACAGTGACTCTCCAATCAAGTGCGACGGAAGCCATCGAGACTGGGATTACATCATCGCCAGAACCAAAGATCACTAAATGCCGCTGCGGTGAAAGGATCTCGATCGCGGCTTCAATGACGTCACCGCTGGAATCCTGTAACGCAAAGGAGCTATCGCGACTGGCGGATTGCAGTTTGGCAAGGAGTGCAACCGTAACTTGCGAATGGAACGTTTGACTGGATGGGGAAGTTTTGCGAGATTCGCCATGCGTGCTTATTTGGAGGCAGTTTCCCTGGCCAAGAAGGAGACTGTCTCCCGCTTGGACAAAGTTCGACTCGCTTCGGTAGACGGTTAGTAAGCGTATTTCAACTCCGCTGGCATTTGCTCTAAGAATATGACGCATCATTCCTGCCAAGGAATCATTGATCCGTTGGCAAAAGACATAAACGACACCTTCGCATCCGGTGTTGTATCTCGGAATGTCGACGGATTTGCCTGAAGTATCGAAGGCGATCAATTTCGGTCCACAGGCAGTCGCAGCCCACACTCGTCGGCAAAGGTCCTTTTCCAAGCACCCGCCGCTAATGAAACCGAGCCGCTCACCCGATTCGGACAAAAACAGCCGTGCACCTGGCCGACCATACCCGCTTCCATCTAATCGAACGACGGTGCAAAGAACGCAGGCCTCCCCCGCTTCGTGTGTTGCGATAAGTTGTTCGAGTAGTTCTTGCATGAATTGGCCAGTTGATACGAAGGTGCTGAATTGCTAAGCCTATGCAGTCGCTATAACGCTTGCCGCTGTGATCGGCAATTCGCGAACTCGGCGACCTGTCGCGTTAAAAACAGCATTTGCGATCGCGGCCGCAACACCCTTGATGCCGATTTCCCCAATCCCTTTCGCCCCAATCGGCGATGCATTGAAGTCAGGTGTATCGATCCACAAGATTTCGATGTTAGGGATGCCTGCGTTTACCGGAATGTGATACTCCGCTAAATTGTCATTTGTAATGCGGCCATAACGATGATCCCAGTGCGTCGCTTCCTGCATCGCATGACCGACCCCCATAATCATCCCGCCAATGAACTGGCTGCGTCCAGTTCGAGCATTCAAAATCGTGCCACATGCGAAACAACCAAGCATACGCCGCAGTCGCACCAGTCCGAGTTTTTCGTCGACAGCGACTTCGACAAACTGTGCACCGAAAGAATGCGATGCATACTCACCATCCTTTGCCGGCGCGAACTTACCGATCCCGGTCACTGAACGCTTATGTGTTTCGGTTAGAAGATCTTCGATGTCGATCGTAACGCCGTTCATCGTCAACTGGCCACTGCGAATCGCAACTTGCTTCGCGTCCACTTTGCGCATGGGCGAGTCAACTGGCAACAGTTTGATGAGCTTCGACTTCAAATCTTTAATACTATCCAAGAGCGCGCCACCAATGCTGCCTGTTGTTGCGCTACCTCCCGAGATACTGCCGGGTGGCAGGTCGGTATCGCCGAGCTCCATTGAGACACGATGGAAGGGGATACCTAACATGTCAGCTACCAATTGGCTCTGCACGGTCGTTGTACCTGTCCCCATCTCTTGCGAACAGCACGAAATCAGCACTCGACCGTCGGCATTCCATGTCAATTTGGCTTCTGTCGGAAAGAAGAACGCGGGATAAGTCGCCGCGGCAACGCCATGTCCAATCAACCAGTTTCCGTCTTTCTTTTGGCGTGGAATCTGATGCCCAACTTGCCAACCGAACGCATCACCACCACGCTTAAGGCAATCGACCAAAAGCCGTCCGCTGAACGGTTTACTATCGACCAAATCTTTCTCCGGCTCATTCAACTTACGCAGCTCGATCGGATCCATCTTCAACTCAAACGCCAATTCGTCGATTGCCGATTCCAAGGCAAACATGCCTGGCGTTTCGGCTGGAGCACGCATGAAGGTCGGGATTTGCGAATTCAAGCGACATCGTTTCTGATCCAAACGCAGCGATTCCGTCTGATACATCATACGAGTCGCCATCGTGAACGCTTCGTCATAAACATCTTTAATCGAGGTGGATGCAACACCAGAGTGAATGATCGATGTGATCTTCCCCTGGGGCGTAGCACCGATTTGAACCCGTTGTCGCATGGGCGTGCGATGTCCAGTACCGCCATACATTTGGTGGCGAGTAACTTCCATTTTGACGGGCGCTCCAACGACCCTTGCACATAAGCAGGTCAACACGGCTTGTGGCCACATGCCTCCTTTGCTGCCAAAGGCACCGCCAATGAATTTGCACACGACTCGAACCTGCTTGGGATTAAGGCCAAACAATTGTGCGTAGGTTTTCTGGCTTATCGCTAGCCCTTGTGACGATTCGTAAACCGTCAAGAACGGTTGGCCATCTTTTTCCGACCATTCCGCGATCGTCGCGTGACTTTCGATCGGATTGTGATGATTACCAAACGTCGGATAGTTGGAATCGATCTTTACTTTAGCTGCTTCGAACTGCTTCTCGGCATCGCCCTGGGTGATCACTGCAGGGCTTCCAAAGAGATCGTCCGGTCGCTCGTCGGCAGGCGCGGCGTCGATGTCCGTGATGTGCTCACCTATCTCATAACCTATTCTCACAGCAAGAGCTGCGTCGCGAGCGTCCTCGAATGACTCAGCCACGACCGCAGCTAGATACTGACCAGCAAAGAAGACTTCTTCTTCGGCAGCGGGGTATAGGTGTGATGGATAGTTTGACTCTTGCTTCGCCTCGTTCATCGTCTTAATACGCGTGAACATAGGCACGTTCGTCTGCGTCAGCACAAGACGCACACCCGGCATCGACTCAGCAACCGAGGTATCTATCGACTTAACTCTGCCACGCGCGATCGTGCTTGGAACAGCGACCGCGTGCAACAAACCGTTGATTGGCCATTCCGCAGTGAATGTGGCCGTTCCAGTCACCTTCTCGTGCCCTGACCTGCGAACGATCGATTTTCCAACTGGACCACTAAGTGTAATTACGTCGAAACCGGTCATCTGATTATCCTCTTCCGTGTTGCATGGCCCAAAGTTGCTCGTCGTTGAGCGGACCTTGATCGCGAACAATCTGGAGAGCCCGAACGATGGTGTTTTTGGCTAGCGAAACCTTGAATTCCAAACTGCTCGGCGGATTTGCATCTGCGAGTGCCGCGGTGGCCGCGCGCTCGAATGTTTCATCGCTCGCGCTCTCGCCAACGAGTGCTTGCTCCGCCTCCGCGCTGTGCCACGGGATCGACGCGATGCCGCCTAAGCCAACATTTGCCGCGACGATGCGATTGCCATTCATTTGCAATCCTACCGAACAACTCGCCAAGGCAAACGCGTAACTACTTCGATCTCTTACTTTGAAATACATGCTGCGCTTGAGAGATTCCGTCATCGGAAGATGCAGTTCCTTGATCACTTCGTTCGGCCTGAGTGCTGTCGTGTATTGAAACGAGTCTATTGGCGCTCGATAGAAATCTCGTGCAGCGACTACGCGTTCGCCATCGGGACTTGCAAGCACGAGTAGCCCGCCGAATGCGACGAAGGTCACCGCAAAGTCGCCTGGGTACATGCCGACGAGCTTGCCGTTATTGGCAAGGATGGCCAATAGGGAAGTCTCAACACCATCGCCAAACACTTCGTCAGCGGAATTGGCCGATTTTAGCTTTTTCTTGCCTTCGTATTCGACTCGCATACAGTAACCGCATTGATACGCGTCACAGCGAAGAAACGCTTCTTGAAGCGGATGTAAACTCTCGCCATCCGAAATGCCTTCGATGGTGGCGACGTTCTCACCATTAATGGTTGCTGCGAGCGTCAAACAGGACAAAACACGCTTGCCATTGACGTGAACCGTACAGGCACCACATGCACCGTGGTCGCATCCCTTTTTGGTGCCGGTCATATGTTCGTTTTCACGAAGCAAATCGACCAGAGTGGTACGAGCATCAATATCAAACGACTTTTTTTTGCCATTCAACGTCAAAGAGATCTTCACCTTCGATCGCGAAGTCGGCTTTTGGCGCACGGGCCGTGGGGCAGGATTCTTGTCCTGCGCCACGACTAACCCTGAGGAAGCAGCAGCCACGCCAACACCTTTCAGAAAGTCCCTGCGTCGTACTCCATCGGAATCGGTCATTGGTCTTCTCCAAAAGTGATTGACTCTGTCATGCGTAAAAGCCGTTTGGTGCAACAAAACGATCACACAATTCTGGCTTGTCTTCTCGATCGTTTTGTTCGGATGCAATTGCCTGTTTTACAGCTGAGGCGTTCATTTTTGGCATAATTGCTCCTCAAAGGGGAATGAAAATTGAGTATTCTAAATCGATGAACATGCCGTTTCGCACAATCTATATGACGAACGCATTAGTCCCCTTTGCAAAAAGAATGCCAACTAAGTTAGAACGGGAGCGAGCCACGTTTTAAAGATTGCCACATGTTCACATTCCTTCATCCGCCGTGAACGGAATTACTACGCCAAGTTTCAGACGGATCGTCGAGAATAAACGTACGATCAGCGACAAATTGATCAGTCACAAGCCAACTTGGTCGCCGATCGATGTACTCGATCGGTGTTCGTCTCGCTATTTCCAAATCCGCTTCGGAAATCTTGTACTCGAAGGTGACGTCAACTGAATGCCGTTCGGCGGCCTCGCCCAGCGATTGAACATCTTTCATGCACGCTGTTCGCTATTCTTCCTTTCAAATGGGCGAAAAGTCACAGACTCTTATAGACACGCGAAGTAGCACTACATTTTCGCCTATTTGCAGTAAAAAAGCAGTTTGGGCACGTCAATTGCCTAAATCTCTGAACTTCTCCGCGTGGAGAGAAATTTGGTAAGCGGACACCACAACCAGTACGGTTTAAGTCGGCGCGGGCTTGATTCGCGGGGTAATTTCTGCTTGTGGCAACTTCGTCACCAGCAGCGAACCCTATTCCCGCGAGATCATCATGACACGATCCACAAACGACG
>JANPHB010000122.1:0-9371 GCA_031424235.1 Pirellula sp. | reverse complement strand
AATACGCGTTCCTAAATGTCCAAGAACGCAGTTTTTGTTGAAGGTAAGTTCGCACAAAATGGCCAAGAGCAAGAAGAAAAAGGAAACCACGTTCCTCGTTTGCCAAGAGACGGGTGATATCAATTACGTACTTTTGCGCAGACCTGGCGGGGAGAAACTGCAGCTCAAGAAATACAATCGTCGGCTCCGACGCGTTACTTTGCACATTGAAAAGCGCAAGTAATTCGCCACGGATCGCCGTACTTTTTGACTATGTAACAGGGCGAGTTCCAACTCGCCCTGTTTTATTGTAGGCTTGTGCATTGCCGGCAGGCTTTTGTGTAGCGAAAGTCGTCAAGACTTTCGGCTGCAGCACCAAGACGACCGAAACTCTTGACGAGTTTCGCTACAGAATGCTTTACAGCGTGGCACGAGAGTACCACATCTTCACGGATTCTAATTCGTATCTTCAAGGAAGGCTTGTCATGGCCAAGCAATGGCTGTTCAAGGGTCACGATTCGGCAGCCATTTTAGAGCTCTCCAAACGCTCGTCGGTTGAGCCGGTTGTTGCCCAACTCCTTCTCAATCGCGGGATCAGCCAACATCGAGACATCGAGACTTTCCTCGAAGCCCGCTTTGCTGATTTGCGAGAACCCGAGCTCCTGCCCGGCATGCTCATCGCCTCCGAACGAATCTTCGCCGCAGTTCAAGCGAAAACTCCGATCACCGTCTACGGTGACTACGACGCTGACGGGATGACGGGGACTTCCATTCTCTTTAGTTGCCTTCGATTATTGGGAGCTGAAGTTCAATACTACGTTCCAAACCGACTCGAAGACAGCTACGGCCTGAGTTGCGATTCGATTCAAAAATTGGCTCAACGCGGCCGCAAAATGATCGTCAGCGTCGACTGCGGAATCGGCTCTATCAAAGAAGCCGAACTCTGCCGCGAACTTGGCATCGACTTGATCATCACGGACCACCACCGTATGAGCGATCAGTTGCCCGACGCGATCGCAATCGTCCACCCCGCTTTGCCAGGTTACGATTATCCATTTCATGGGCTATGCGGCGCAGGTGTTGCCTTCAAATTGGCTTGGGCTATTTGCCAACACGCTAGCCAAGCCAAAAAGGTCTCGACCGCACTTCGCGAGTTCTTGCTACAAGCCACAACCCTGGCCGCTCTCGGGACCGTGGCCGACGTCGTACCACTGCTGGATGAAAACCGCATCATCGTCCGCCATGCTTTGAAACTGATGCAACTGCATGGACCACTAGGTCTCAAAGCTCTCATCAAACAAACTAAGCTCGATCAAAAGAGCACTCTCTCAGCCGAAGACATCGCCTTTACTTTAGCGCCCCGTTTGAACGCCGCAGGTCGACTCGGTCAAGCACAACTCGGAATCGAATTGCTCACCACCCAGGATTCGCAAAGAGCCGCTGTTCTGGCCGAATATATCGATCGGCTCAATGGCGATCGCGAATCGCTCGAACGCAGCATCGTCCTGGCTGCGACCAAACAAGCCAAAGAGCAATTCGACATTGAAAACGATTCAGCCTTTGTGCTCGCTGGAGCCGGCTGGCATCTCGGCGTGATCGGTGTCGTCGCAAGTCGGCTCTCGGAAAAATTCCATCGCCCCGTCGTGATCATCGGCATGGACGCAACAGGCCAAAAACCAGCCACCGGCTCAGCCCGCTCGCAAGGCATCATCGACTTGCACGCTACGCTCCAACAATGCCAAGAGCACCTCCTGACCTGCGGAGGCCACGCGGCAGCGGCTGGACTGCGAATCGAGGAACGCAACATCGCTGCCTTTCGCGACGCCTTCTGCGAAGTCGTTTCAACCGATCTCAAAGGCCAGAAGCCGGTCGCTTCGTTGAACATCGATGCGGAAGCGACGTTCAAACAAATGAATTTGAACACCGTGTCCACGATCGAAAAGCTCGCCCCGTTTGGCGCAGCCAACCCTCGCCCGATTTTAGTCGCCAGCAACGTCGAACTCGCAGACCCAGCCAAAGCAATGGGAAGCGGCGACCGACACATGAGTGTCAAACTGGTTCAATATGGGGCTTCCATGCGGGCTGTTGCGTTCGGGCAAGCGGAATGGATCGAACCTTTGAACAACCATGGCGGTCAAATAGACGTCGCCTTCCGGCCCAACATAAACGAATTTAACGGGTTGAGACGTGTTGAGCTACAATTGTTGGATTGGCGAGTTGCCAAGCTCCCTGTCAATCCGCCGCATTCACCGAAGTCGTCTGAAGTAGAAAAAGCAAACAGTGTCCGATAAACCAGCAGCCGACATCCCGGCTTCCACGCCGCGAGCCTCCAACTCGTCGCAACGCATTGATTCCCAATTGGCAGAGGCCATCGGCTCGGTAGACAACGCACCGACCCTATGCCTCAAGCACGATCAACTGACCATCGACGGCTACTCGCGAGCCGCAGTCCAAACGTATTGGCGAATCGCAGAACTCAAGCTGGGCTTCGATCTCGGTGCGCAACCATGGGACTTCATGGCCCTCCCACGCTTCATGGTTTCGCACGCCCACATCGACCACATCGCAGCCCTTCCTGCCTACGTTGCCCGACGGCGCATGATGAAGATGGAACGACCAACGATCTACTTGCCTGAATCCGCAGTATCCACCGTCGGCGCACTACTCCAGTGCGTTTCGCGCTTGGACCGCGGCAAGCTGCCATGTGATTTGATTCCGCTCACAGCCAATCAAGAGATCGAACTCTCTCGAGAGTTGGTGGTGACCACCAGCGCCACACGCCATTCGATTCCGTCCTTGGGCTTCATCGTTTGGGATCGACGAAAAAAACTGCGACCTGAGTTTGCGCATTTGTCGGGAGACCAAATTCGCGATATCAAACTTTCAGGAACGGATGTGACTCACGAAGTCCGCATACCGCTGATTGCTTATACGGGGGACACTGCTCCGGAGGGTCTTGATGACTGCCCAGATATGTATCGGGCCAAGATCTTGATTACCGAAATGACGTTCGTCGCGCCAGATCACCGCAAAGAGAAGATTCACAAGCACGGTCACACCCACTTGGATGACATTGTTGCACGTCGAAACGATTTCAAAAACGAAATCGTCATCTGCGGGCACTTCAGCACACGCTACAACGACGCTCAAATTCGCCGTTGGGTGAACAAGGCATTACCGGACTACCTCGATGGCCGACTGAAACTTTGGCTGTAAATATTCGCCCGGAGAGACGAAACATCGTGTTACTCGTTCCCAGGCTGATAGCCCGGAGGGCGGCACATCCTTGCCGGTGGGCGTAAGCCACCGGATTGGTGGCCGTCATATAAAAAGCCTGGAGGGCGACACATCGAATCGTTCAAGTTGTGTCGCCCTCCGGGCTTAAATACCAATGATGGCCCGACACCGGCAGGAATATGTCGCCCTCTGGGCTTAGAGGACAGCGCAAGCTGAGTGTATCTGGCGGGTCAAATCGGCTAGATTCCCCTGACCAAACTAAGGATATTACAGCAACATGCAAAGCAAAATCGAAATGAACAATCTATCATGGATTCGAACGTTCCGTCAGTCGCCAGCACCCTGGTCTCTCTTGCAAGTTCTTTTCATGTTTCTGCTGGCAGCATGCGTGAATCAAAATCTACGCGCTGCCGATCCCATTCCGGAAAAACTGGTCGTGCTCACCTTTGACGACTCGGCCAAGTCGCACTTTACCGTCGTCCGACCGACGCTGTTGAACTACGGTTTCTCGGCGACCTTTTTTATCACCGAGGGTTTCGACTTCAAAGATAACAAGCGTGACTACATGACTTGGGACGAGATCGCTCAGTTGCACCAAGATGGCTTCGAAATCGGCAATCACACCCGCGATCACTTGGGCATCAACGACAAGAACCTAGACAAAGTGACCGAACAGCTCGAGGGTATCAATCAACGTTGCGTCGAATACAAAATTCCGAAACCCGTAAGCTTCGCTTGGCCTGGCAATGCTTTAGCGCCAGCCGGACTAGAAGCCTTGCGGGCAGCTGGCATTCGCTTCGCGCGGCGCGGTGGTGCACCGGAATATGAATACGAAAAGGGACGCGGCTTTGCTTACGAGCCGATGTTAGATCATCCGCTGCTCATCCCCTCGGCCGGCGATGCCAGACCGGACTGGACGCTCGATGATTTTAAGCGATCTGTCGAGCAAGCACGGTACGGTCGGATCGCAGTTTTGCAGTTTCATGGCGTCCCTGATACGGCGCACAGTTGGGTGAATACCCCCAAAGCCAATTTCGAGCAGTACATGCGATACTTGGCCGTTGAGGGGTACAAGGTGATTGCCCTTCGCGATCTGGAAAAGTATGTCGACGCGACGGTCAAACCTCAGGATCCCTTGGGGGCAATCGAGGATCGCAAGGCAACGATTGCTAATCGAAGCGACTATCAGAACTTTCGACAGCCCAAAAACGAGGATGAGTTGGCGTTCTGGCTTCGCAGTATGCTTGTCGACCACCACTTCACTCTAACCGAGGCCTCAGCCGCGACGGGACTTACCGAACAGCAGATCAAGTTGGCGTCGGAGCGACTCAAGGTCGATAGCCCGACCAAGCTGGCGCCAAATCGATTGCGAGTTTTACCGTATCCGGGCGGCCGGCATCCTCGCACCGGGTTTCGAGACGGTGCGATTCGGCCGCAACGCGAAACCAAGCTGAGCGTTTTTCTACCGTGGGACGCGCAGTCGTATGTTGTCGCCGATGTCCCGGAAGCGATCTGGTGGATGCAACAGGATCGCCGAGAACTGATGTATCTCGCGCACACTCACGTCAAAACGACCTGGGACCGAAAAGGACAAGCACTGCAGCCAGTCGAGTGGCAGCAGACCGATTCCGGTTGGAAGGTCGTGAGGCAATTGCCCAACGGAGTCGAATTTGGTTGCACGGCCGAGCCACAGGAACGCGACCTACTCCTCACATTGTCGATCAAGAATGGCTCCGACGAGCCGCTAAGTGGACTGGTCGTACAAAACTGCATGATGTTAGCTCGCGCGGCAGGATTTGATCAACTGACCAACGACAACAAGCTGATCGAAAAGCCCTTTGTCGCATGCCATGACGGTACGAAGTCGCGTTGGATCATAACTGGCTGGCAGAACTGTGTTCGTCCGTGGGCAAATCAACCTTGCCCGTGTATGCACTCCGACCCTCAATTTCCCGATTGCCCACCAGGGGAGTCTCGTCAACTAAAAGGCGTTCTCTCCTTCTATGCTGGAACGGATATCCAATCCGAGTTAAAGAGACTAGAGCTAGTTATCGCCCCAACGTCCAATTGACCGGTAGCCACGTGGCAATATTGACTCGGCCTGACTCTCGAAAAACAAGGAACGCATTCGCTATGGACGTTGGTCGACGATGCATTTGATGATCCCATTGGTGGCGAGTTTTGTTTTTGTCGCATCGCTTGTGTGCGTGCAGCGAGCTTCGCGACCGCGCGAAAACAAAACGGGAGCTGGGGCTGTCACGGTTTTGTTCTTCTCCAATCAAACGCTTGCACTCGCCTTCTCCCTCTTGTGGCCATTAAGAGAAGGCTTGGGTGGAAGTACGCAGCCACTTTCGACTCTATGGCAACCAGCGTCATTAGCGCTGTTCTTCGTCCTTGGCTTAGTTTTCACCTTTGCGGCCGTACGCCATGGCGATATCTCAGTCGCCACCCCAGTCTTTGGTTTGAAGATCTTTATGGTCGTGCTTCTTCTTTCGGCACTAGGTTCCGAAAAGCCAAGCATTTCGATGTGGCTCGCCGCGGGCATGGCTGCAATTGGAGTTGGATTGATTCAGTGGACGGGACGGGGCCGACCTCGGCATGTCTTTATCACGATCGTGCTGGCGTTATTAGCCTCAGTGTTCTTTGCGCACTTTGACGTCTTGATTCAAAATTGGGCACCAGCCTGGGGAGTTGGTCGTATATTGCCATTTACATTTTGGTTTGTAAGTCTCATTTCTTTGCCGATGACTCCATGGGTCGAATGGCAAAAATTGAAGGACCGTGAAATCCTGAGTTGGGTGGCGCTGACTTCTTTCCTTACGATGCTACAGGCGTTCCTAATTGTCGGCGCTCTGGCCTATTTTGGCGATGCGGCCAGGATCAACATTGTCTTTGCAACCAGAGGAATGTGGGCTGTCGTTTTTGCTTGGGCCATCGGTCGAACCGTTGGTGCCAATGAAACGGAACGGAATCACTCCGTGTTACGAATGCGGTTCGTTGGAGCAGGCCTACTGACGCTCGGCGTGATCATTGCGATTACGAACCCAGGGTGATTGCAGTTCTCGAGAGTTTTTCGCAGGGCGGCGGTAGACAATCGGTATGCGGCGATGATATCGTGTATCGGAAGTCCATCCAAAGGGAGCAACTCGCTCGTTCGCTATAGGACTGATTTTGCGCTTTGAGCAGACCTTTGGCACAGAGTTGTACCTCTTTCCTCAATAAGAAGTTTCTACGAAATGAGCCTCAAACGTCAAGCCAAATTCGGTGCCATGTCCATTGTGTTTGGATTTGCTCTGCTCCCAGGCCTAGGTTGCAATCGATCGGGAGAGAACGAAGCTCCTGTTCGGCCCGCTCGGCCCGAGATTGCTGCTAAGCCTGAGATCGCCGCTAAGCCCGAGGTTGCTGTACAGGAAGACAAGCCGAGTGCGACCGAGCAAAAATCGAGCGTTAGCTTTTATACCGTCGAACACTACGGGGACGATCGTAATGTTGAGGAAGACCTCAAGATGACGATCGCGAGAGCCACAGCGGAAAAGAAACGAATTCTGTTGCAGGTTGGCGGCGAATGGTGCGGTTGGTGCAAACTGCTTACCGGCTTCATCGAGAAAAGCGATCCTATACGTTCTTCGCTTGGAAAAAACTTCTTGCTGATGAAAGTGACTTACACGCAGAAACAGCCGAATGAGGCGTTCCTTTCGAAGTACCCCAAAATCGCGGGCTACCCGCATCTCTTTGTGCTCGATTCCGATGGCACAATGCTTCATTCCCAAGACACCTCTCCGCTCGAGGAAGGGAAAAGCTACAACGAGAGTAAAATCCTGTCATTTCTGCACGAGTGGAAACCAGCGGACTAACGGTCTCCAAACGCCACCATGAAATCGAAACTTATCGAGTCGTCCGGGCCGATAGCAAAGCGAGTCAGAGACGGCTGACCGTCTGTTTGGCCTGTATCTGCTCGTTGCGCTGTTACGCGTCACCTGGCCCCATGCCTTCCATTTCTAATCTTAGAAATCCGCGGAGAGCCGGCGAATCGTGGTTTTGGGACATTTCTGCGGAATCGAGGTTATCTCGGACATCTTGGTACGACTTTCTTATAGTCCAATACCTGATCACTTACCGAGGAGTTGTCGATGGCAGAAGAACATCCGCCTGATTGGCCTAAGATTGTTGAGCGTCATGCGGAACGCGTGTTCCGTATTGCATACCGAATTCTCGGCTCAGAACATGACGCCGAAGACGTTTCGCAGTTGGTCTTTATCGAAGCCAAACGTGTCCAAGAAGCGGGGCCGATTCAGAGTTGGTCTGGCCTTTTCGCACGATTGGCGACGACCCGAGCTATCGATCTGCTTCGCCGACGGCGCAAGAGCGTTGAGATTGAGGAGGCCCAATACGTCTCGAATCTTGAGCCACACCATCACGTAGTTGGTGCCGAACTTGCGGCATGGCTGCGAAACGCGGCGGCGCAGTTGCCCGAACAACAAGCCGCCGTATTCTCCTTGAGCCATTTTGAACAACTCGATCGAAACGAAGTGGCCGCGATCTTAACTATCTCAGTCGAGGCAGTTTCAACAGCCCTTTATAAGGCGCGCCAACGATTGCAAGAACAACTCAAGTCTTTTAATGGAGTCAGATAATATGAATGATAAACACTCAAACTTTACATCGAGCCATGATGACCTGGAACCGCAGCTTGAATCGGCAGTCTGGGCGGTACTCAGCGAACCACTTCCCGCCGACGCCATCGCACGCGTGAAGGCACAAGCCCTGACACTAGAAAATGAAGCTCGTCGAAGCGTTCGCACGTCGAATCCCCTTACCTTCTGGAATCGTCCGTGGATAAAGCTAGCCACATTGGCGGCATGCATCTTTTTGGTACTTGGAGCAACGATGATGTTTCCATCGTCATCTAATGCTTTTGCTCAAGCGATCGAGCGACTTAAGAATGCAGGGGCATTTCGTTACAAGGAGTTACTCTACGTGACAACCCAGGAAAAACCTATCGAAATAGAGGTCCTGGTTGCTGACGATGGGCGAGAGCGGAAAACCATGCTTGGAAGGGTTTCGATTCATGATTCCTCTGGGCAGCTTCGACTGGCGTTCGACGAAGCGAACAAGTCCGCAACGGTGCATGAGCCGATGTTCAGCCTTCTCGATGAGTCAGATCGACAGATCAAGTGGTTGGAAAGGCTCAAATCCTATGGAAAGAAACCCGACAAAGAACTTGGTACGATGAAGATCGAAGGTCGAGACTGCCTTGGTTTCGAAGTGAAAATTACTCCGTCGGCGGTATTCGCGGTTTGGGTCGATGAAAAAACGAACGATTTGGTTCAGGTTGAATTTATGGGAATGCCCAAAGGTTCAACCGTTACAAAATCGGTAATGAAGGATTTTGAATTCAACGTTTCGCTTGATCCGACGTTATTCAGCTTCGACGCGCCAATGGGATTTGAGTCGACAATAGCCGCGAAATTGCCGGAGTTGCTGCCGTTCGAGGAAAGCCTAATCGAGGCGCTCAAAGGGTACACCGATTTGAGTGGCGGGAAATTCCCGAAAAGTATTTCTGACTGGGGCGAATGGGTGGTACTTATGGCCGAAAGCGACATTGCGAAAGAGAAGATGACGACGATATCTGGCCGTTTGGGAACACTGCTTCCCTACCTGACTTTTATGCCAAAGGATGATTATGACTATACCGGTGCTGGCAAGGCTGTCAGTGGCAAGCGAGCGATTGTGTTTTGGTACCGAAATCCGGAAAAGCAGCTTCGAGCCGTCTTTAGCGACTTTACGATCTCTTCGATTTCGGAAACGGAGTTAGTGGAGGTCAAGTAGACTTTGGATGAATATCGGGCGACATGGAAATCGGGGCCAAAGCCGGCATGTTAAACCTCCGGGGTCGACCTTACTTTCAGTTAAGCGGATTTTGTCCCACAAAGATTGTCTTGCCCCCAGTTGGCTCGTCCAACTGGAGCAGAGGGCTAGTGGCTAGAATTGTGCAACTTGCACCAGACGTCCCCGGTCGGCTTGACGCGACGAACAATGGCGCAGCCCCCCCCGGTTAGCGGGGGGAAGGAGAAAAGGGTTTGGGGGTACCTTATATACAATTCGGATTTCATCCACGTGAACTTCAATTTGCTTTACCAGGAGCTTCACAAGTG
>JANPHB010000121.1:0-20049 GCA_031424235.1 Pirellula sp. | reverse complement strand
TTTTTCCCCGCTTTGGGGCGGCCCTTTTTTGCCGGGGGGCCTCGCCCCTCGTTTTAAACGAACTTTCTTTAGCTCCCCTTTCAAACGCCGCACCGTTGTGGTGGCGCGTTTCCACGGCTCTTGCATTCGATTGCTAAACGTGTCTGCGGGGCGAGCCCCGCAGCTACGAACTGTCGCCGTTATACGGCTAAACCACTTCCTCAAAAAAGGGAGACGGCCTCCTAGAATCCCGGTCGCTTGTACGCAATCGTCGCAGCGCCACAGTCTGCTCCACGTTTGAAATGCGATTGAACTACATAAAAAGGTTCGAATTCGATCGCTTCCGTCACTCCTGAATTACCGCAGGGCTCGCGGGAGCGGGAGCGGGGCGACGTGGATGCGGCCCTGATTGGACTGCCGGTAAGGTGAGTCCTGTTAGTATCACACCGATTGCTATTAGTGTCGCCAACTCCGTGAGGGTAATTGGTCGAATAGAAATCGGCCAAAAAGATGGCGAACGTGTCCGAGCTGCGACGTACCAGGAGTACAAACTGAGTCCATAGCCTACCGCAAATCCGATCGTTCCGTATCGGGTTGCACATGCTATTACGGCGGCAATCCATGTAAACAGCAACAGGGTTCCGAGAGCGAATTGATTTTTGTTTCCCGCAAGCATGGCTATCTGCGTTGTTCTGGTTCGAGCGATGGCGTTCTTGAAATGCGCATCGGCTCGAAGGCCCAATAGGATTGCGATCCGGTCGCAATCAACTTCAAATAGTGCCTCGATGCGATCGGTTGATTCTGTAGCAACTGTCCCAAATCGTCGAGAACCGTGACATTGCTGCCGTAATACGAATGTCCCAGTAGACTGCTGTCGACTGCTGTTGCATCGATCGTTTCGATGCCGTCTAGGATCACGACCTGTGCCCCTGAGTCGCCAGCTCGGTCTCCATGATTGAAGTAGCGTGAGGCGATCAATGCCAAGTCTGTTTTCGATGTATAGAGTGTCGTACGTCGAGACTTGGTAACGATTTTCGAAGCAATCTCGTTCTTGAACACACCTGCGTCGATGTCAGGCGCCGCCAAAACGACTTGATTGAAATGCGGTTTCGCACCTTGTTCGATCTCGCTCAAAGCAGCCGTCAGACCAACATTTCCCATGCTGTGGGCAATCAAGTTGACAGTATCTGCGTTGGATCGAGTCGCAATATCCAACAGGAAATCTCGAATTTGATTCGTACTCAGTTCTATGTTGTCTTGGTCGGTACCATAGCTATACCAATTCGCTTGGGATGGCCAACTGTAAAATACAGGAGCTCCTGGGAACTTCAAATCGTATGCCATTTGGCCGGTACGGCGGGCCGCATCTTCAAAAGAGACGTTGTAGCCGTGAATAAACACAAAGATGTTTTTGCCTTTGCGGTCCATCTCTCTTTGTAAAGCAGCATGGAACGAATTCAAATCCAAACGTCCAACGTTGGTCAAGACAACGTGCTTCTCGACATCGGGCTTGATCTCAAGCTTGAACATTTGCGGCGACTCGAGCTCGCCCGGTTGGTGGACAACGGGAATGGAAACTTCGCAAACGCCGTATTCCACTTGTTCGCTGTATTGTCCGCCATAAGCCAATCGTTCCGATCCGCCTTGCCAATTCGTGAGGAATATGATTTGAAGTGCAATCGTGGAGACGGTACCCATTCCTACTAAGGATGCGATGGCGTAACGGACATTGCTGTGCCGAGGAAAGAAAAAGAAACAGCAAACCATCGCTGCCAGCAATCCCGCGGCCACAACAATGTGGGTCAAACCAACCTTGATTTGCAATCCTGCAGCGACGATGGCCGCACGGTTGGTGCCATAAAATACAGAAACTTTTCGGTCGGCTTCCTCATCCGCTTTGCTTGGTGGCAAACGTTTTTTAGCAGCTTGCGGAACAAATTCAGAAGAAGACTCCTCAGTCATCAATGGCGACTCTTTCGGCGCGGTAGCACGTGGTGGAACAGCAGGATGGGGAACCATGGATGACTGCATTGCGGACATCTCACGTTTTTCTTTAGTAGAGCTCAAAGCACGTCCAGCGTCTGGCTGATTGATTGCCAACGTGTGGGCCCATGCGTCGTCGCCCCCTGCACCTCCAAAGCCTTCCGCTTCGATGACAGTCATGATCCGGTTGCGTGTTGCTTTATCAACGTGTCCATCCCGCAATAAACCAAGCAAGAGAGGAGCTTTGTCCGACTCAAACAGGTCGGAGGATTCAAGCACAGCGGCGACACCGTCGCCTATCTCATCGTCGTTTAGCAGTTGAACAATGGCGGGCCATGGTGCGTTTGGCATCCCAGCGGACGCTTGCACGCAGCACAATCGCTCCATGGCGGATCGGTCCCGAGACTCGGCGATGGCAATTGCGTGCGTGACAACCGACGGGCCAATATCAGCCAACATGTCCAGCACCAGTGATTCGCTCTCGGGACCGTCGAGAAGCTGTAACAGAGCTTCTAACGACGCAGCGGTATCACCGCACAAGTGAAGTCCAAAGGAAGCGCTCGCTCGAACAAGTGGTTCCGAGTCGTTTAGACTATCTCGAATGACGACGGATGCTTGCTGAGGAGCGATGCGAGCCATGGCTATCATTGCGGCGGCGCGCAACTCACTCGGCTGATTAGCTTCGCAGCTCTTTAGCAATGCAGGAACAGCGGAGATCGCGGTAGGCCCGAGACTGCCAAGTGCTGAAGCTGCCGCCGCTCTTACAGGGCCCTTTTCGTACATGTCGGTTAAGATGGATAGGTACGGATCCAAAGACACCGCGTTAGAATTCTTTGCTTGGCAGAGCGCTCGAAGGACATGCTCTCGCACCGTGGCTTCGGGGTTTTGAATTTGTTCACAAAGCAAATTGACTGCGTTTGGCCCCATTCGGTGGATCGCTCTCGCAGCTTGGCTCTTGACGGAGATCGTTTCGTTTGGATCGATGATCCTCGCGACGAGAAACGTAGCGGCTCTCGATGCTGAATCTCCAATGTTCTCAAAGGCTTGCGCGCAACTCAGTCGCGTCGACTCCTCCGATGATCGGAGCCCTTCGACAAGTCGATCGATTCCTACTGCACCCGTTGCCCCGATATCGCCAAGGCTGGCTGCGAGCCTACCATACAGAGACTCTTCGGTTCGAAGGTCTTTCATGAATGCAGCAATCTTCCCCGCGGCTTCCTTCGATTCGGGTACGAGCTTTGCGAGAGCATGAACCGTTTCCGCTCGCACCTCCTCAGGAAGTTGAGGTTGCGTAAATAGGTCGATTAGCACGGGTGCTATGTCGTTTACTCCAACTTTGAGCGAAGCCATGGAATCGAGCGCGACGCATCGAATGTCATCGCTTTCCATCGGGTTCACTGCAATGCTCATCAAAGTGGGAACGATCTTGGTGGCGACGGACGCTAGATTTGGTAGCGTGGAAGCGGATTGAATAGCATTCAAGGATGCAAGTCGCACTTCGCTGGACCGATTCGAGGCCGTTGCAATATTGCATAGCGATTCCAATTGCCGAGTATCTGTTGGCTTGAAACGGCTGAGCAATCCTATGGCATACTCGTCATTCCACTCGTTATTTTGGAGTTCCAAAAACAACAGAGACAAGATTCGCTGAGCAGAAGTCTGCCAACGAGTTATCGCATACGTTGCAACGCTAGAGTAAGACTCGCTTTGCAATTCGTATTTGAGAATGGCCAGTCGCAAGGTGTCGTCAAATTCGAAACCGTTGGCCATCCGATCGACGATCTGAAGCCGTCCGACGAAATCGTTCGCTTTGTACAGAGACAGGGTCACATCCAAGTTATCAATGGGCGCCTTATCAATTATTTCTTGATCAATAGGTGCTGTCGGCTGCTTTGGTTCTGTTACTACGGGCGCTGGCAGTGGATCAGGCAAACTCGATTGTGAGGTCGGCCCCACTTTCGGAGCAGCAATTTGTTTCGCGTGGTTCTGGAGTCGTGTGCGTGCAAGTTTAACCACCTGGAGGTGACGTTCTTGAACGGGAGCTCTAGAGAGTTCGCGTTCGGCGGACTCAAATACGAGAGATAAATTACGTGCGTCTTCGTCGGTTATCTCGCGGACGGAAACTCTCTTTGCAATCTCTGCGATGGACCACTCTGCGGAATAGCGAGCGTGTTCGTCTCGGTCCACGAGAAGCGGAATGAGTAGAATCAAACTCCGCTCGGTATCTGCTTCGATTCTCCCAAGGGCAAAGGAAGCATACAATCGCACATTCGCGTCGGAGTCTTGCAAGCATTTCGAAAGTGGTTCGAGCGCGGTTTCCGCCAGCTCGCCCAACCTGCCTAGCTCCGCGAGTTTGGTTGCAGCCTGGACTCGAACGGCGGGAATTGGGTGCCGAAGCTGCTCAATCCAGTCTTTTGCTTTGGTCGGATCCGCTCCGAAAAGTGCTGTTGTTGTTAACAATAACCAACAAACACCCAAGGCTACCAAGTAGCTCGCCTTTTGAACCATTTTAGGCCTCCTGCCTACCGCATTAATGCATTTCCATTGACGTCAGCCAACCGACCCATAAGTTGGAGGGGAAAGGTCCCGCTGTGAACATTTTTTCTTGAGTTTACCCGACCAATTCGTTACTTGGGGGGCGAGGCTCCCGCCGAGCCATAGCATCGCCAGCTCGGCAGGAGCCTCGCTCTCCCATAGGTTTTCGAACGATTGGACAAGCAAATAATGTTGACAGCGTTGGCCTTGCCCTCGCATCTTTTTCTCAAACAATTATGGTGGTGTAGTTTTTCAAGCCCGAAAGAACAAGAGGAACAGGGCAATCTAGCGAAGCCAGGGGTTACGAGCGTAAGATGTCTGTTCGATTGTTGCGATTCGGGTCACTAAACACCCCAGCGAACTTGGAGGCCGACTCACTTTCTCAATTTTGTTTTTTCACTGGCCCCCGATGAGCTCGTCTCGTCGGAGCCTAAGGTTCGCGGCTAGAACGGATCTCATTCCAGAACTCGCACATCCCCTCGTCTACAATCCCGAATGGCGTTGAAATAGCCGGTAGTGGAATCTCGTAAGAGTTCCAGAAGTGCCTTAAGCTCCAGGAAGTTTTACAACTTCCGCTACGGGGATAGACTTGATACAACGCCCTCCCCTGCTAGCCCCAACGCTTTTGGCGTTGGGGCTAGCAGGGGAGGGGACGCGGAAAACGCCTGATTGGGTTGTTTCTAGCCGCGAACCGTTACGTCCGATGGGACAAGCCCATCGGGGCGTTCACAGTGTGCTAAAAAGCGATTGAACAATCAATTAGATTCCCAACAGGTAGTGCCCAGGGTGCCATCCGTGATGGGAATGATGTGGGTGATGTGGTGGCCGTTGCTGATACTGTTGCGATGGGCTATTGTTGTAGCTGCCAGGATAGAAACTTTGATTGAGGTTGACTGCTGGTTGAGCATAGCCACCACCGTAACCCATCGGCGGTTGGGGCGCATAGCTTGGCTGTGATCCGTAGTAATTGGACACATAGTTGCCGCCCGGACTTGAAAAGCCTCCAGGCTGCCCATATCCCGATCCGAATCCTTGTTGGCCATAATACGATTGGTTGTATCCTCCCGAGCAGGACGGGCCCGATGGAAATGGATATTGAGCTTGGACTGATTTGGTTGCCATCGAGCCAAAGGAAACAGCAATGGCAAAACATCCTACTTGCAACATGCGAAACGACATAAATTGAATCTCCAGAATGAGGGGGCTGAACCGAACGAACATTCTTAAAATGCACGCATCGTGCCATTTGGAACAATTCGTATAACACTCAGCATTTGTCTCGCGAATATTCATATCGATTGAAATTGGCGTCGTCATCTTGGAGACGATGACAACGCAATGACTACGCCATGCAGCTTTGGGTTTGAGATTGGTTGGTCTTTCTAGTGTAAAGGTTTGAAAAGAATGCTAAACCGAGGCCTCGCACCGCCACTTGAAACATGCTGCTTCGACTTCACGCAACCAATTTGTTACTCGGGAGGGTGAGGCTACTGCCGAACCATGGCGTCGCAAGCTCGGCAGGAGCCTCGCGCTCCCGAAGTGATTGATCCACATCTATTTTCCCGTGAATTTTGCTCGATCGCCCAATCCGTCAATTGACGATTAAACCCAATCCCGTTCAAGTATTTATCTAGCGGTCAGCTGAAGGCTTGCTCGACAGCGTTATCGTACGCCTACGGCTGACGGTTCAGCGAATTTACGCGAGACATAGAAAGATTGAGCATTAGGGAATGACATTGCGAGCAGAGATCCTGTCCATCGGGGACGAACTGACGAGTGGGCAACGGCTCGATACGAATAGCCAGTGGCTCAGTGAACAGCTAGGCAATCTCGGTATTAAGACCGTATTCCACACGACGGTCGGGGATTCCATGTCGGACAACGTGGACGCCTTCCGGACCGCAGCTAGGCGAGCGGATATCGTTTTAGCAACAGGCGGGCTCGGACCAACCGCTGACGATTTGACTCGCGAAGCCATGGCCGAAGCGTTTGGCTTACAGCTGGAACTTCGCCTGGAAGCACTTGAGCACATTGAATCGTTGTTTGCCCGCCGCAAGCGTCCGATGCCGGAACGAAACCGCAGTCAGGCCATGTTTCCGGTTGGGGCTCGCATCATCGACAACCCGCATGGCACGGCTCCAGGGGTCGATCTTGTTGCACCACAATCGAAACTTGATGGGACCAGCCCGTGCCGAATGTTTGCATTGCCTGGCGTGCCGGCTGAGATGATGCAGATGTTCAAGGCTACGGTTGAGCCGCGGCTGATAAATGAGATGGGAGTTGGGGCCCAGAGGTGGTTTTTCCATAGCCTCAAGGTCTTCGGAATTGGTGAAAGCGATGTGGAAAAAAAGCTTCCGGACTTGATCCATCGAGATCGCGATCCGATTGTTGGCATCACGGTTTCCAAAGCTACGATTACTTTGCGAATCGCAGCCCTTTGCTCAAACGAAAACGAGTTCCAGCAAAAAATCCAGTCGACGTTGCATGAGATTCACAGTCAGTTGGGTTTGTTGGTATTTGGCGAGGGAGAAATCGACATCGACGAGGCGGTGCATCGCATGTTGATCGAACGAGGTGTGACGTTAGGGGTTTTGGAAGTGGGGGCGGGAGCTTGGATTCAGCATGGTCTCGCAAAGCTGTCGCAACCTGGACCCATTGGTCTTCAAGCATCGCATTGGTTTCCGTCGATGGAAGCCATGAGCCCCGATGTGAATGGTGTACACACAGACAATGCAACAGCTGCGTTATCGATGGCCGCCGAGCGATATCGAAAAGAGCATGACTTGGACTTATGTTTGGCTGCGGGGACTTACCCGACTTGGGAAGCGGTCTCGACATCAACCACCTTACCCAGTTCGGATTTTTCATTTGCGTTAGCTTGCCGAGGCAAAGAGACCAAGTGCACCACGGTATCCTTAGGAGCGCATCCGGATGTGCTTTATCATAGACTTGCTAAGGCTGGGCTCAATTTCTTGCGATTGGAACTGTTGCAACATGACTAAGAGGATCACGGTAGCCAAGACCTCCGAGATCCCGCTCAACGAAGCTCGGGCTTTTCCCGTTGGAGATCGCATGGTCGCCATCTTCAACCAAGCGGGAGTCTTTCACGCAATGGATGACTTTTGCCCGCATATGGGTGCGTCGCTTGCGGGCGGATGGATTGAGGACGGAACGGTCGCTTGCCCGTGGCATGCATGGCGATTTTCGCTTGCGGACGGGTGTTGGCTGGACAATCCCAAAATCAAAGCGGATATCTTTCAGGTATTCGTAGTGGACGGTGAGATCCAAGTTGAGATACCGGATGAGTAGAGAATTCGACGCGAATGAACTTCGGCATCTCGATCGCACTGTGGTGTGGCATGCCTTTTCGCAGATGGCGGAATACGATGGCTTGATCATCGATTCCGCCGAGGGCAGTTGGCTCACAGACATCGACGGTAAACGTTATTTGGATGGTGCAAGTTCGCTTTGGTGCAACATTCATGGTCACCGGCATCCGCATATCGATCAAGCCATTCGGGATCAACTAGATCGTGTTGCACACGTAACCAACTTGGGCATGAGCCATCCCTCGACGATTCGGTTGGCGAAGCGTTTGGTGGACTTGGCGCCGGGGAGTTTAGAACATGTCTTCTTCTCGAGCGATGGAGCTTCATCGGTTGAGGTCGCGATGAAGTTGGCGTTTCAATATTGGCGGCAGTGTGCGAAACCTGAACTCAAGCGAACAACGTTCTTAGCGCTTGGCAGCGCATATCATGGTGATACGCTCGGCACGGTTAGTGTTGGCGGTGTCTCGCGATTTCATTCTTTGTTTGAGCCGCTCTTGTTTCCGGTTTTGCGAGGGCCATGCCCAGACAGCTATCGGTTGCCGAGTGGGGTTGATCCTGAACGAGCGACCGAACATTACTTGAGTGAGTATCGCAAGATTTTGGAGCAGAATGCGGATGAAATTATTGCCGTGATTGTGGAACCATTGGTTCAGGGGGCTGCCGGCATGGTGGTGCATCCTGCCGGTTTTTTGCGTGGCGTGGCTGAGTTGAGCAAAGAGTTTGGATGTTTGTTGATTGCGGACGAAATCGCGGTTGGCATGGGGCGAACGGGCAAAATGTTTGCGTGTGAGCACGAGTCTGTTGAGCCGGATTTTTTGTGTATAGGCAAAGGGTTAACAGGTGGCTATTTGCCGATGAGCGCGACGCTCACGACGCATCGTATTTGGCAGGCGTTCTTGGGCAAGTATGAAGAATCGAAGAGTTTTCTTCACGGTCACACTTACGGCGGAAACCCGCTTTCTGCGGCTGCGGCACATGCAACTTTGGATATTTTTGATCGGGATGAGACGCTGCAGAAATTGCCTGCTAAAGCCGCGTTGTTAAGGAGTGGTTTGGAAGCATTGCGATCCTGTCCTGAGGTTGGGGACGTTCGTCAGTGCGGAATGTTGGCTGCAATTGAGTTGGTTTCCGACAAAGCCATGAAGACTCCAATGCCTTGGCAGAACCAACGAGCCGGAAAAGTTTGCCGCCGCGTTTTGGAGAAAGGGGTTTGGCTTCGACCGATCGGCAACGTAATCCCTGTCATTCCACCACTGTCTTCGACGTTTGAGGAACTAGAATTGCTAACGGATTCGTTAAGATATGGGCTTTCCTGACCAACAACCCAAGAGAATCCAGGCTTGCGATTTTGGGCTTATTCGGGGATTATATGGCAGGTGACCCAATGCGGTCGATTTACCCCTGTCGAGCCTCTAACAGTTCCGAAGTCTCCATCCGTGAGCAGCTTTTCGTCCATTAAACGAGCGTTGATCAGTGTCAGCGACAAAACGGGTTTGGTTGCTTTTGCCAAGGTTTTGACTAGCCATGGTGTTGAGATTTACAGCACCGGTGGCACTCGGAAACATCTTCTCGATAACGGTATTGAGGCCGTTGAAGTCGCTTCGTACACCGGATTTCCGGAAGTGATGGATGGCCGCGTTAAGACGTTGCATCCCAAGATTTTCGGTGGAATCTTAGCTCGTCGGAATCTAGCCGAGGACAAAGAATCGCTTCAAACGCATGCGATTTTGGAGTTCGATCTGGTTGTGGTCAATCTATACCCATTCGAATCGACCATTAAAAAACCGAATGTGACGTTGCCCGAAGCCATCGAACAAATTGACATCGGTGGGCCGAGTTTGATCCGAGCGGCAGCCAAGAACCATGCGTTCGTCACCGTTGCGACCAACCCAAGCCAATATGGCGCGATTGCAGACGAGCTGCAGAGCAACGCGGGAACCAGCGACGCTTTGCGATTGAGGTTGGCTGCAAAGTGCTTTGCGGATACCGCTCGATACGACGCTAACATCGCTGACTATTTGGCGAAAGCATCCATGGGAAGTGGGCCATTACGGGAAGTCTCATTGCCGGCCAATGTAACTATTCCGATGACGCTTCAGAGTGGATTGAGGTATGGCGAAAATCCACACCAGAGCGCGGCGTTGTACAAACTGCCTGGCGACTCGACTGCGACACTGACATCTGCCAAACAGCTTAACGGCAAGGAACTTTCGTACAACAACCTTTTGGACTTGGACAATGCACTGTCCATCGTACGTTGTTTTGCCAAGCCATCTGCCGTTGTTATCAAACACAACAACCCTTGCGGAGGTGCTTCGGCACACAAGCTTTCGTTTGCTTGTCGCAAGGCTTTGGCCGGCGACCCCCAAAGCGCATTTGGTGGCGTCATTGGCTTCAACACCCTTGTCGACCTTGAGACCGCTGAAGTGCTCTGCCAACCCGGTTTGTTTATCGAAGCCATCGTCGCTCCGGAGTTCACCGCCGAAGCGGTTTCGCTGTTGCAGACCAAGCCCAAATGGCGAGACAATGTTCGATTGATGGAGACTGGAGCCTTAGGGAACCAACCTCTCGAATTAAACTACCGATTCATCAGTGGTGGCGTTTTAGTCCAACAATCGGACAATCAACCACCCACCAGCTTGAATTGGAAAACGGTCACCGAAGTCGCTGTTGCGGAAGAGCTTTGGGATGACATCGCGTTTGGTTGGGAGATGGTTCGTCACGTAAAGAGCAACGCAATTATTTTGGCCCGCGATGCCGCGCTGGTTGGTGTCGGAGCTGGCCAGATGAGCCGAGTGGACAGTGTCGAGATCGCAATTGAGAAAGCGGGTGATCGATCTCAGGGCAGCATTCTTGCCTCGGATGCGTTTTTCCCGTTTGCAGACTCAATCCACCGTGCGGCCAAAGCTGGAATCATCGCGATCATTCAACCGGGCGGGTCCAAGAAAGACAATGAAGTCATTGCTGCTTGCAATGAACACCGCATACCGATGATCTTCACGGGCCAAAGGCACTTCAAACACTAATTTAGTGTAGCTCAGCGCTCTTGTCGAAGAAGAGGCTAGTTCAAATGTATTTCGTTTAACAGTCAGCCGTAGGCGTACTTAGCAGTCTTTGCCAGTACGCCTACGGCTGACTGTTAAACGACTAAATCAACAAGCCCCTTGCGCTGTCCCGCTAAAAAAGCTACCTTGGCCCCACTCCGTTGGGCGTTTTCCAAAACCCACCCAATGAATGGTCGAACTGCAATCGCTTGGCCGGGACCTGCGTTTCGATCTTGCCGGCGCGATACACCGTTTTGCCACCGACGAAGACTTGGGTTGGCCAGCCGCGAAGAGTTTCACCGGCCCATGGTGACCATTTGCTTTTGGTGTGTTGCTTTGCGTTTTCGATGGTGCGAGTCTCATTCGGATTAACCAGAACCAGATCGGCATCGTACCCCACCTCGATGCGTCCTTTGCCAACGATACCCCAAACTCGAGCTGGTGCGTCGCTTGTCCAACCGGCAATCTGCTCCCAAGTGCATTCGCCGCGCGATGCTCGGTCCAAGAGCAACGAAAAATAGTTTTCGACCGCAGGTAAACCGCTCGGTGAGGCTGGGTACGATTGGGCTTTTTCTTCTAAGGTGTGAGGAGCGTGGTCCGTCGCTACAACTTGGATGTGGCCATCCAAAAGTGCTTGCCATAGATTCTGGTTGTCCGCTTTCGTTTTGATCGACGGATTCATTTGAATGAGAGAGCCCAGGCGAGGATAGTCGTCGATGTTGAAATGCCAATGATGTGGACAGAGCTCAGCAGTGATCAGGTTTGCATGATCGGTAATGATGGGAATCTCAGCGGCTGTGCTCACGTGCAACACATGAAAGCGATGGTTGTGTCGTTTTGCCAAATCAATCGCTCTGCGCGTCGCGATCATGGCAGCCATTTCGTCGCGAATTCTGGAATGGTCGGCAAGGGTTAGATTGGGGCCAAGTCTCGCTTGATTTTGCCTGACCGTTGTCTCATCTTCGCAGTGAGCGCAGATAGGCAGCTTGGTTTCCGCAAAAATCCGTTCCAGCGCATCTTGCTCATCGACCAGCAAGTCGCCAGTGCTTGAGCCGATAAAGATCTTGATTCCAGGCACTCCAGTCGCTTGGATCAGCGAATCGATATTGGTTGTTGTCGCGCCGATGTAGAAACCGAAGTTAACGATCGACTTAGAGGCCGCCAACTGGTACTTATCTTCGATGAGGCTTTGGTTGATGGCTGCGGGTTTGGTATTGGGCATTTCTAAGAACGAAGTGACACCGCCAGCTGCGCAGGCTTGTGAAGCAGTAAGCAAGTCTTCCTTGTGAGTAAGCCCAGGCTCACGAAAATGCACTTGGTCGTCGATTAGGCCAGGAAACAATACAAGCCCCGTCGCATCGATGACTTCTTTTGCCGACGTTGTCGGAGGAGCATCGACACTTGCAATTTTCCCGTCGTCGATGACAAGATTCGTCAGCGCACGACCCGTTGGGAGAATGACGGTTGCATTTTTGATAAGAATCGTGTGTGCCATGATTGGGTGTGCAGGGTTTGAGTGGGGACGTATAATCACTGAGAATCCAATTTAACCAGAATCCATTCCCGTAACAGATGGGGCTAACTTATGTCCAGTTTCTTGACTACCTACCGAGCGCCCACAAGCTGGCCTCTGCCATCCTGGAGAACCGCGTTCCTCGCTAGTTTGGCGCTCCTGTTCACCCTCTCCGGTGCATGCTTGTCCCAAGATTCTGCGAAAGACAAGTCGGCGCCCGTTTCCGTTGCCAGTTGGTATGATCGCGTCGAAAAAGCTCTGAAGGATGGCAAAGCGGATGAGGCGATTCGCGAAATGGATTCCGTCATCAAACGCTTCCCAGATAATTCGCAATTGATGAGCATACGTGGCTCACTGAAATTCCGTAGCGGCAAGATCGCTGAGTCCCTCGAGGACTTTGACAAGTGCATCGAACTGAGCCCAGAGACCAAGCCGTATTTATGGCAACGCGGTATTGCGCTCTATTATGCGGAGCGGTTCAAGGATGGCCTTGAGCAGTTTGCCGTTCACCGTGAAGTGAACCCCAACGATGTCGAAAATGCATTCTGGCATTTCTTGTGCAATGTGAGGCTCAACGGATTGGAAGCATCGCAAAAAGATGTTCTTTTGGCGGGTTTTGACAGCCGCGTTCCTCTTATGCAAGTTCAAAAGCTAATCCAGGGCAAGCTCACACCTGAGGATGTATTGACGGCCTGCGAAAAGGGAGGTGCTGGTGCAGAGGGGAAGAAGTCAGCCCGCTTCTACGGATATCTTTATCTTGGTTTGTATTACGACGCGCTGCAAGACAAAGACAAGACGAAACAATGGCTTGAGAAGTGCATCGACCAAGGAGAGGAAGGCTACATGGCTGATGTCGCAAAAGTCCACCTGAAGTTGCTCAAAGAGAAGAAGTAGGGGGCAGCCTGAAGTATCATGAGCCGAAGCCGTGGGAGAGAGGCAAGGAATTCCTGGCTGACGCCTCAATGTGTGGACTATTCTGAAACTCGTCCCCTGGCTCCGCCTGGGGACGCAATGCATCGGAGGCTCCTGCCTCCTGAGTTACAAATCCGTGGCTAACGCGAAGCGGAGCCTCGAAAGCAGTGCGTTCCAAGGCAGAGCCCTGGAACGAGGGTGAGTCCTTGGAAACCAGACGGGAGCTCTACTTGGCTGAGACCGCATACACGGTGTTCGTCGATCGGATGAACAGCGTTCCGTCGCTAGCTCCCGATGTTGCCCAATAGCGAGCATCTGATTCAGGAAGCTTGTTCACTCGGACGACGTCCAACTTTGCCCCAGGCTTGAGCACGAACGTGTTCCCTTTTTCATCTGGACAGTATACTAGCCCGTTGTACGACCAAGGTGACGCCCAAAAGGCACCTGCATCTGGAAGTCGTGATTGATAAAGCTTGCTCCCCGTCTTTGCATCGACGCAAATCAATTGTCCGTCGCGTCCACCTGGCAGAAAGACTTGGCCATCAATGACGATTGGAGATGCTCGTTGAGGGCCAAATTCCTTAGTGCTCCAAAGGATGCTCGAGTTGGCGGTCTCGCCGTTCTTGATGCTGATATCGCCTTTTGCCCCAGCTCGAATGGCCATCATCCCAGCTCCTTGTCGTCCTTGATTTCCGACAATGAGCAGTTCGCTGTTTCCAGATGGCGTGGAACTTACACCGCCAGCGTTTAGCGATGCTTGCCAAAGCAGTGTGCCGTCCGCTGGGTTGTAAGATCGAATCGTTCTCCCTGCTGTGATTAACTCCGTTCGTGTTGCATTGGTCCAAACGATCGGTGATCCCCAATTGGAGGCCTCTTCCCGATCTTTGCGCCATTTTTCTTCGCCTGTAGCTACATCAAATGCGACAAGGAAGGATTTTTGCTCGTTGTCGATTTGCAAAAAGAGCAAACCTTCGTGGATGATTGGCGAGCTCGACGTTCCCCACTCGTTCTGCATTGGGAAGTTTCCAAGGTCTTTTTTCCAAAGCTCTTTTCCATCTAAGTCATAGCAGAACAAACCCATCATGCCGAAATAGACCACAATGTGCTTACCGTCGGTCACTGGTGTCTCCGACGCATAAGTGTTATCCCGGTGCGTCCCCAACCGCGGCTTACTCTTAATCGCTTCCTTGGACCAAAGAGTTTTTCCAGTGGTTGCGTCGAGACAAATGACTTTCCAATTGTGCTCGGAATCTTTGTTCTTTTGCCCCGAAGAAACGGCAGTCGTGACAAACACCTTTTGCCCCACTACGATCGGCGCAGACCAGCCTTCTCCGGGAACAGCTACTTTCCATTTGATGTTGGAGTCCACTCCCCATTCCTCGGGAAGTTTCATATTCTGTACGACGCCGTTGCTGCTTGGCCCGCGAAACTGACGCCAGTCGTCAGCCTTGACTTGATTGGAAAGCAGGCTGAGCGAGAGGAATAGCAGACAAGATTTTTTCATAGTGAAAACCAGGAATTCATTTAGGAGCAGGCAATAAGTACCAGACGACATCAGGACTATTCTAATGTTTCGCGGGACGATCAGTTCGAGCTGTCGACAGTATTTCCGTTCAAGTGCAGCGAGGCCACATTTTTTCGTCCAATCAAACACGTATTATGACCTGGGCCGGATTGATCGCTTGGAACTTACCTTTATTGGCTGTGATCTCGAATGCTTGAGGAACGGATTCGATGCCCTGCAATTGGTGCGTAATAGTGGACTTCAATTCGACTCGACCTGAAGCCACCAACCGCACCGTGTGTTCCAAATGAGCTTTGGTGCTGATGTCGGGAAACAAGTACCGCAAGCTGCGTTCTCGCAGTAGATCGATGTCCAATTCCAGCGGTGCACCGAACCAGGAAACACCGATGATCTTACCTCCAGAACGAACTGCATCTATAGCTTGACGAACCGTTTCCGTACCGGCCATACCTTGCTTTGGACTTCCTCCGGCGCATTCAAAGACAACGTCCGCACCGTTGCCTTCGGTCAGGTCGCGTATTGTGGCAACGACATCGCACTGACGACCATTCAATGCATAATCCGCTCCCAAATTTTTTGAGATCTGGCACGATTCTTCGCGGACATCGACGGTGATGATTCTACCAGCACGACTTATACGAGCGATCTGCAAACACTCCAGCCCCATGCTTCCTTGACCGAAAATTACGACAGAATCTCCCATCCGAATATCGGCTGTTTCAACTGCTGCGACACTATCGCTCAGGGATTGCAAACAAGCCCCTTCGCTATCAGAGATACAGTCATCGACGCGGACCAATGCAATTTCCGGCAAAAGCGCTATTTCACTGAAGCAACCGGGTTGGTCAAACCCGATCACCGGCCCTTTGCGACACAGGTAACTTCTTTCTGAAAGACACAACGGACATTTTTCACAAGGCAATTTAGCTCTGGCCGCTATGCGATCACCGATATGAAAACCGCTAACGCCAGGACCGACTTCAATAATCCTTGCACAGAACTCATGGCCGAATAACTGTATTGGCGCCTCTGTTTCCAAGCGACGCTTGACGCGATCGTAAGCGAGAGTGGGAATTCCGAATGCGAGCTGCGCTTCGGTAACACTCGGCTGCACGCAAAGTGGTTCGACCAAGACGTGACGTGGCTGGATTGCTGGGATCGGGATCTCATCCAAACGAAAATCACCGAATCCGTAAAATCTCCACGCCTTCATATAATCTTCCCTATTCGATTTGAGTTAACTGGGTTCGTTAGAAACCGGACGAGTAAGGAGTTAGCTCCAAAACAGCTACGATTTCGGTACGCTTTTCTGGCGAGTGAATTTCTGTAGGCAATGACAATCGAGTGAAATGAGGCCACGATTTCCGCCCGCTGAAAAGTTGACTTCAGAAACATAAACGTCGCCATGCGAATCAATTCGAATGTCATGTGGCGCGTAGAAATCGCCGAGTGATGTTGGGTTCGTTCCGCCGCCCCATCTCGCAAGCAATCCGCCGTCTGGGGCGAACACACTGACTCGACCGCCCGTAGCATTGCCTGAAGGTGGAGAGATGCCTGGCCACATTGCTGCTTTGTAGCCCAACTCGGCAACGTAAACATTGCCTCGACTATCAAAAGCGATCTGTTGTGGGCGAGCGACATCGGTCCATTGTTCAACAAACTCGCCGCCTTCTGTGAACAACTGAATGCGACTGTTTTCACGATCGGCTACGAAAAGTATTCCCCGTTGATCGATGGCAATTCCATGTGGGATTCGAAACTGTCCAGGATCACCGCCTGGCCCCCCCCACGATAGCAGCAGTTGTCCGTCGGGCGCGAACTTGTGAACTCGAGCGTTCCCGTAACCGTCCGTAACAAAGATTTCGCCGCTGGATCCGATTGCGACATTAGTTGGGAAATAGAATGGAGGCGCCGCGCGTTGGATCGTGCGGAAGTCAATACTTGTCGCACCTGTGTCTGAAGGCTTACCACTAGTGCCCAGTGTCATCAGCAGCCGACCTTCGGGCGTGAACTTTCGCACGGTGTGATCGAAATGATCCGTGCAGTAAACGCAATCATCCGGACCGATCGTAATGCCATGGGGACTTGTAAAAACACCTTCACCCCACGAGTCCAAATACGAACCATCTCGACTGAACACCATGACTGGATGGTCGCCGCGATTAAATACAAATGCGCGATCCTGCGAGTCAACGGCGACAGCCGTGACTTCTTGCCAAGTCCAGCCTGACGGTACTTGAGCCCAATGATCGTCGGCAGTGTAGAGCCAGTCCGACTGTTCAGTAACTGACGAAGCGAGTTTTGGATCTTGAATCATAGCCGGTTCTTCTTTCAATCAGTCAGCGTTAAGTCCGCGGGAGCTTCGCCATCCGTTTCATCCGGCGGCTCAGGTAGCAACCAAGCGAATGCTGCTGCAGGGAGGAACAGGAACCCCGCGTAGAACAATGCCAGGCGATAATCGCCGACCTTTGAAAACAGTCCAAAGAAAACGGTTCCCAAGCCTGCGGCAATACGGCCAATATTGTAGCAGAATCCTGCGCCGGTAGTGCGCAGTAGAGTTGGAAACAAGGGTGGCAGGTACATCGTGAAAAGTGCAAAAACTCCTTGGCACAATCCGATCGCGAAAAGGCCGTACCACAAGCTGTTATGGTCACGGGCGACACCATAAGTCGCAAACATCGCGGAGAAATAAGCGACAAAAAGTCCAGAGACTGCGACGCGATATTTCAACCAGCGTGCGAGCACCGCTGCTAGGAAGTTACCAGCGATCGACGTCAACATGACAAGCCAGATGAAACGACCAACAATCTGGCTTCTTTCGCCGTCGCTCCATTCCATCAACTCAGGAAGATTTCGAATGTGCTGCAGGTACCAGAACATAAACGCCCAGTGCGCGGTGAGCGACAGCCCGCAAACAATCGTTATCAAAAACGTTGTGCGGCGGATGCGACCGCGAAACAAGTCCAAAAACTTGGGTTCCACATACGACGAATCACGTCGAGCCGCATGCCATGTTTCCGGCTCAGGTACGGCGCGGCGAATCCAAAGAACCAACAGTGCGGGCAGGATTCCAACAAGAAAAACGTATCGTGGGGGAAAGTCCGCGAGCACAAAAATTGCAAGTCCAGCCAACATAATGCCGAGGTTCACACCTGTTTGTAGCACAGCTGCCATCCATGGTCGCCAGCGCGACGGCCAAGTCTCCGACAATAAGGAAGCGCCCACGGCCCATTCGCCTCCGATGCCGAGAGCAGCCAGAAAACGAAAGATCAGCAATTGCCACCACGTTTGGGCGAAGAAAGATAACCCCGTGAACAGTGCGTAGGTGAGGATCGTCAACATCAGCGCGCGACTGCGCCCCATGCGATCAGCAATCCTCCCAAAAAAGGCACCGCCGAGAGCCCAGCCAATGAGAAATGCTGCTTGGATCCATGAACTGTAATAACCAACACTGGGATCTTTTAAATTGACGCCGCCCAGCAACTCCGCAACGAATGGAGTTGCCACGAGGACATAAAGATGCATGTCCAGTCCGTCAAACAACCAACCGAGCCAAGCCGCAATTCCGGACTTCCACTGCTGAGCGGATAAATCGGAAAGCCGCGTAACGGGTTGAACATCTGTTGTCGTACCAGCGTCAGTTCCGTTATTCATTGTGCCGGAATCACCAATATCCTGTGTTGACTTTGTCATTTTGATTCTAAGTGGGGATGAAATCCGCGCGTCTTGACTTTAAGTCGATACAGCGATTTATCGATCGTAATATACAGTGAGTGTGCGTCGTCACCGATTCCAAATTCGACGTTGCTCGGAATTCCTTTCCAATCATCAAACAATCCTTTTTGATTCTTTGCCCCTGTTTCGACAAACGCTAATTCTTTGCCTGCAGGGTCCACAACCTTGATACCCGGCCTCGCCAAACTGCGACAAGACGCATAGACATTTCCGGCTGAATCGACAGTCATTCCATCGCAGCCATTTTCCGAACCGAAATCGACCAACGTTCTGCGTTGACCGTTCACCAAGCCATCAGCATCCAAAGGGAATGCATAGATCTTCATGGCTCCGCGTTTCGGTTCTGGATCAGTTGGTTTCAAACGATTTCCACCGTTGTTATGGTCGCCAACGTAAAGCGTTTTCTGATCTGGGCTCAGCACAATTCCGTTCGGCTTCTCAACATCGCGAGTAATCTCGATCACGGTGCCATCGGTGCCAAGGCGATAGACGGCTTCGCGCTCCAGTTCTCGCGGCTCAGAACCACCATAGCGAGGGTCTGTGAAATAAATACGACCTTTCAGGTCGACTGATAAATCGTTTGGCGAATTGAATCGCTTATCTCGGAAGCGATCCACAAGAGTCGTACCTTCTCCTGTTTTTAAGTTCCATCGCACAAGTCGTCGGCCGCCGCCATCCGCTCCATCGCAAGAGACCGCTGAACCATCACGCAAGAATGCCAATCCGTTCGATTTACCCGAGTTTTCGGTAAAGACTGTCGTTTGGTTGGTCTTTGGATCAAACCGAAGAATCATGCCGTTGTCAGTGCCAAAAGGCATGTCCGTAAAGTAGATACTGCCATCGGCAGCGACCGCGGGGCCTTCTGTCAAACCGCTGTTGAGTTTCGCTTTTCGTGTATAGATCAGCTCGGGCACGCTGCCCTTTGGAAGAATCGCGTTATCTTCGTTTTGAACTGCTGTGGTTGGCTCCACCGCAAAGACCACAGCGTTGTAAGCGATTGTCGAGTAGACTGCTGACAATTGGAATGTTACAGCGAAAATCGTGTTCATAGGCGATCGCGAGTTTGATTGTCGGGTGTTGGTGAATTTCATTTCAGAATCTCCTTTACGACTTGAGTTTCAACGACTCCGGTCCGTTTTTCTTTGAGTCCGTTGCCGAGTACAAACGACTGGTTATGGTCGAGCCCCAACAAGTGTAGCATTGTCGCGTGCTAGCCTGGTACGCTAACCCGATCTTCGACGGCATTCAATCCAAGTTCATCGGTCGTGCCATGCGTTTTGCCCTTCGACGCTGCATTGTGGCGTAAAAACGTCAAGATGCCGAAGCCGTTTAGCCCTCTGCTCGACCAACTACGCGACCGCCCTTTTTCCATGGAGAGCCAAGAAGGCCGTCTCACTTTTGAACCCAATAAAACGCTTGTGGGAAATTGGGAGGGCGAGGCTCCTGCCGAGCCATTTACGCATCACGCTCGGCAGGAGCCTCGCACTCCCCGTT
>JANPHB010000120.1:0-16253 GCA_031424235.1 Pirellula sp. | reverse complement strand
CCACGAAACATCAACGCTGCGGGCGCTTGTTTTGCGAACTGCCCTACGATTTTTGCTATCATTGCCAGTCTCCTCGTGCGATGGAAAGGTTACCCTTTTCATCATACGCACCGATGGAATGACGGCTTTACAGGATTCATTGCAAACAATTGCTCTACACTTAGCCGTTCCCCAGCAGGCTAGGGCATTCGCGGTCGCAGCTCAGCAGATTCTCACTCCGTGCCTACGCCCGCTGGCTCCGCTCCCTTGCCCTGCCCCTGATCCGCAGGACTTGAGACTCCAGACAGGGAAGTCAGGGCCAGGCGAAAGCCGTAGTTAGTCATGCGGTCCCACGGTACGAACGTGGTGCGGTCCGCCGTCCGGCAACCTGCCGCGGCGTTGTACCAACTGCCGCCACGGAGCACGCGTTCCGAGCCCTCTTGAGCACCTCGAGGATCAGTCAGCGCAGATTCCCCAAAGGCGCCGGCCCAATCATGAGTCCACTCCCATAAATTTCCGTGCAGGTCGAATAACCCCCGCACGTTCGGTCTCAGCTCCCGGCCAGGACGAACATGCTTGCCGCTGTTCTCGTTGAACCAGCCAAAGCGATCCAGCAGGGCTACATCGCTCCCAAATCCATACGCTGTTCGCGATCCACTCCTCGCTACCACTTCCCATTCCGACTCAGTCGGCAACCGAAAGCCACGTCGCCCCATCTCCAGCGGCCAGTTACGTGGGAACATGTTCGCGTCAGGGTTCGGTTCACGTGGGTATCGCTCTTTGTCCATCGATTCCGGATCCGCATAACATTGATCCGACTCGGACAACCCGGACTGCTTAGACAACCACCGACAAAGCGACACCGAATCGTACCAGTTTGCCCCAGGGCCCGCATCGGTCGGCTTCGCGTTTTGCTCTCGCATGAATTCCTCATATATTGGAGAAAATGCAATCAACTCCGCAAACGTGATCTCCCGATCCGACAGTGCAAAAGGACGCGTCAGCGTGACGGAGTGGCGAATCTCGTCTTTTCCCCGCTCCGGTTCCGCGACCGAGCCGATGGTGTACTCTCCCTTCGGATAGACAATGAAGGTGTAGTAAAACGTCTTCGGTTTCTGCAGCGGTATCGGACGTACCTTGATGGCCAATGTGAACCACTCGCGGTCAGGAGAATTGGGAACGGGAGTTTGATCGACGCGAGCGACGATTTCCTTCTCGCCCAGATGCCGCAGCAACCAACCCGACGCCCCGTGAACACCTGAACTGGGGTCATTGGCGTACTAATCGGCGAGTTGTTTTACAAGGGCTTCGCGGCGTGCCGCGGGAATCTCGCTCGGAGCGTACTCGCCGAGGGCCAGCAGCAAGGCGTAACGCGCATCTTTGGGAAACTTTCCCGGCACAGCGGTTGAAACCAGATTGAATAAATCGAGCAAGGTATCCACGCTGATTCCGCGAGGCTTGCAGCGGAAGATGAATTGCGTCAGCGATTCAGGGTCGTCGGTCCAATCGAACACGGGTAAGACCTTTTCCTTCTCACCCAACTTCAACATCGTCACCGCGGCATTTGCCCGTCGTTGACCATACGCGATGCGCGCTACCGAGCCGAGATCCTCCGGTGGTAACGTGGCCGCGACCTCGCTGAGTTGAGAGATCGTCTCATGCGATGGAACGCTCGATACCAACGGATAGAGAACCGCATACTGCTCCGGTGTGGCCAGCGTCAGCAACTGCGTCAAAAGTGCGCGATCCTCGGCTGCATAGTCTGCCAATGCGTTGGCTGCGCTCAATCGCTGCGCATCGTTGGATGCCGAGTCGCCGAAGATCCGCTCAAGTTCGCTGAGCAGTTTTTCTCGAATCGGTTGCAGAGCTTCCCGAAATGTCGGCTGGTAGTCGGGGTTGCTCGATACCAATTGCTGAGCCACGAACGTCCGATTCGACTCGGTCCAGGTTGCTTCGTCGGATAATGGAACGTACTCAGCCAAGGCCAATGCCGCGCGGAACCGGCGCTGCGGATCGGCTTGGTCGTCATGCAAAATGCTCTTCATCGATTCAGTCAGTTTCGTTGCCGACGGACGCAGCAGTTGCCGGATCGGCAACACATAGGTCAACTTGCCGGAAAGGAGTTCTTCGATCAGCGGTTCCACCAGCTTGGGGTCGCGCGCAACGCTTGCCAATCTGGCATGGAGCTGCGCTCGCTGCTTGGCAGGCGTTTTCGCTTCGGCCGTCAGGCGTGGCGCAAGGTATTCTTCGGCGACCTGGGGATTGGCAGCAAGCAGTTTCACGATCTCGGGAATCTGTGCAGGCTCGGCATTGATGAGTGTGTCGACCAACCCCGAAATGCGGGTCGCCTCTTGCTGTCGCGATGTCTCACGCCATGCGAACCAACCACCGCATGCGATGAGAACGGCCGTTGCTGCAACCAGCGTTATTCGCTGCACATGATGGCGAGTGGCTTGCTCCATCAGCGTCTTTTCATTTGCTTTCCACTTCGCCGATTCGGTCAAGCGACGAATCTGAAACCATTCCACGATGGTCGGCAGTTGTTTGCTTTCTTTGTTGACGCCCCACGCGGCGGCACGTTCAGCCAGTTTCAATTCCGCGCGGCCTTTCTTCGTCTCGCGCTGCTTGCGTGTCAACCATTCGCGCAGCGAAGGAACGAGGTAGTCATGGGTCAGTTGGTAGTAACGGCAAGGCAACGTGTTGCTCGACGATTGCGAATCGTGACCCTCGGGGTCGGTCGGGGTCATTAGCCGCAACTCGCCATCCAAGATCCGCATCAGCTCACCAAAATCCTGACGGCGATTGGCGTATTCTGCGGCCTCGAGCAACTCTTCTTCGGAACGCATAGAGCCTTTGATGTCGGTACCCAAGTCCGGAAGTAACGCTCGCAACACTCCGCGTACTGCGACCTGATGTGCACGATGCCGCGCGTCGGCACGGCTCGACGCAAACGTCTCTTCCAAGAAACTGATCCCGATCCCATCCAACCCTCCGATCAGCTCGAGGGTCTTCGGCACCCAATCGCGCCCTTTGAGCATGTCTGACAACAGCGATAACCGAACCGAAACGACTTTGCTGTTCTCGGAAAGGCCTTCGACTACTTGTTGAATAAACGCGGTCTGATCCGGCGATCGCGCTGTCGCGTCCAGCGGAAGCCTGTCGTACGATTCCCCGAAACGGACCAACACTCGCTTGGCATGTTCGGTATCGAACAAGTCTACCAATTTGAAATTCTGATCGGTCAGAATCGGAACATCGATCTGGTTCATCAACCGAGCCGCCGCGAGGTAGAAATCGTCCCGAATCATCAGGACCGCTTGCAATCGTTTGCCATCGCATTGACGCAGAGCCCGGACCAAATCTCCTTCCTGATCGACACGATGGGAATAAAGCCATTGCTCGAATTGGTCGACGATGAGGACCACCTTAGGACCTTCGGATCGGCGGATCCGTTCCGCGGTCTCGGCCAATCCGAGTTCCGTTGGCAGTTCCGGGATTCTCTTGTGCAATTGCCGCAGCAATCGGCTTTCGGTCTCCTCTGGGGTTGCTTCGACATAGATCGCGATCAAATCGGAGGATAAATTCGGAATGAGGCCCGCTTTGACCAGCGATGATTTTCCGCAACCGCTGGGGCCGTAGAGGAGTCCGACCGTAAACGTTTGGTCAGGATCGCGCTGTTCGATCCGCTCTTTCCAAAAGGCGATGCTCTCGGGCAGCCCTTCGCGATTGCGCGGACCCGGCAGCAGATCGAGGAAGAACCCCGCGTCGTCGGCGGTGAAGGAACGCAGACCGCGCGGGGTGATCCTCTGCTCTGCCTTTGCTGCTTCGTGGATCGCGCGCGGAGTGAGCCATGCGCGAAGATCTTCAGCCAATTCACGGCCGTTGGCGTAGCGTTCCGAGGCTCTTTTGCGCAGTAGCTTGAGGCAGATCCTCTCCAACTCCGGGGGGATATCGTTTTTCAGGCTGCGCGGTACATGAGGTTCGACGGTGGTGATCTCGTGAGCGATCTCATGGAAGGTCTGTCCGGGGAAGGGCAATCGCCCGGTAAGCATCAAGTACATAACCACCCCAAGCGAGAACAGGTCGCTCCGGCCATCGAGGCGATGCCCCTCGCCGCGTACTTGTTCGGGGCTCATGAAGGCCGGGGTGCCCGCGATACGGCCATCCTGCAGATAATCCTCTTCCCGGATCGCCAGGCCAAAGTCCGCTACGTACGGCGTGCCGGTCGCTTCCTCGATCAGGATGTTGGCGGGCTTGATGTCGCGATGGATCAAACGCCGCTGATGGGCGTGATGCAGGGCCTCGGCGATTTGCTCCAAGAGCTTCGCGATTGACTGGAAGTCTAGAGGATTCTTTTTGATCCAATCCGCCAGCGAGCAACCTTCGATGAATTTCGACACGATGTAGATCGAGCCATCGAGGGTCCGGCCCAAGTCGTAGACGGTGACGATATGGGGATGATCGAGCGCCGCGACGTTTTGGGCTTCGACGAGATAGGAATCGACATCGACCAGCTTCTCGAGAGCTTCGCGGCTGGGAACTTTCACTGCGACTTGCCGTTTAAGATCCATGTCTTGGGCCAAGTAGACCGCACCGTAGGCTCCTTCGCCAAGCTTGCGTGCAAATCGGTACCGACCATTGCGAAGATCGCCGACCTTTTTGTCGGAGATAAAGGATCCGGTCAGGGCGTTGGGGTTGCCTGGATGAGGTGTCGCTTGCGTCGACATCGAGCGTCGCGAAGGGGATTGAATCTGGTTCGAATATTGCGTTTGCACCAATCGAAGCAACTCGGTAAATGCCGGGAACCGGCGATGGTAGTCGTCCCAATCGATTGGTTTACCACCGCGTGCTAGATGAAAGGTCTCGATTAGAATCAGTTCTCGCAGGAGTTCAGGTTGCGAAGCCGTTGGAGCAAGCTGCAAATACGATTCGATGGGCGGGAAATTTCCGGCTCCCATAGCCTCCTCGAACCTATCGCACAGGCGGTCGAAGCGAGCAGGCTCAAGCGGATTCTCGTTCCATTGCCGGACTTGCTCGTTGAGTAATCCGATCAAAGGATCGCCAAAATTCCGGTACCGCGATTCGAAAGAGGCAAGGAGTTCGTCGCACGACTCGGACCCAAGCCGCAGGGAAAACTCGCTCACCATCAGTTGTTGCTGGCGGGTCGAGTCACTGGCTAGCCACTGGAGAAGCTCCACGTAATGTTCGGCGCTGCAGGGTTCCCCTCGCCCAACGCGGTATTTCTGATCGGCGTGGGCGAGTTGCAACTGGTTCTCACGCGAAAGCTCGGGCTTACTGGACAGGCAGCTGACTAGATCGGTCGAGCCGCTTTCGAGTTCGGCGACCAGGAGGGCAAGTTCGGACATGACTCTGGGAACGGATGGGAGTGATTGAAATGCCTTGACAAGCGGGGCATATTTGCCCCCCACTATAAACCATGAACAACCACGGTGTTAGCGTCGCTTTGCGACACCAACTCGCTCCATGACGAATCTATCACTTCACGTTATGCATGTTTCTGAATGGACGGCGTCGAAAATAATTCGACTATTTTGAGAAAGAACTCGCCAGAACAGTGATTCAAAAATAAAGCCGACCAGTGTGCTGGTGGCAAAAGCAACATTGTGGTTCATTTGGGACATGGAAAAATGAGAAATCTGAATCGAAAAACGCGTAGCTTACGAGTCGAATCACTGGAAAGCCGCCAGTTGATGGTAGCGGACGTGCAATATTGGGTGAGAAATGGAACGCTTGGAATCGAGGGCACATCTGGCCGCGATGTAGTCGAGGTCAATTTGGTTCAAAGCGGTCCCATCCTTAAAGTTGCGGGGCTTGCATTGGGGTACATAGGCTAGCAAAATACAGGCCAATCCAAGTCTTGACAAAAAACGTTACTGGGCTCGCGGTACCGGGTCGGGATACTTTTCCAATATCTTTCGCATGGCTTCGACCACGTCCCGTTTCTCAGAAGCCAGATTCTTGGTCTCGGCCGGATCGATTTCATAATCGTAAAGCTCCAGCTCAGCTGACTCCGCGGGTTCGCCTTGCTTCTTCCATTCGACCAGCCGAAAACGTTCGGTTCGCATCGCTCGACCTAGCTTTTGGTTTGGATACACGTGGTAAGCATGGTCTCGAACGCGAATCGCTGGATCTTTCAAAACCGGCACGAGACTCACTCCGTCGATCGACTGCGGACCTCGATGGGCTGGCAAGCCCGCGAGCTCGGTTAGTGTTGGATAAAGGTCTACCGATTCAGCGAGTTGTTTGGTTTTCGTGTTCGGATTGGTGACTCCTGGCGCACATATCAACAGTGGGATTCGGTTCGCTTGCTCATAGTTCGTATGCTTGGTCCAAATCGAATGATCCCCCAGATGAAAGCCATGATCGCTCCAGAAAACAACGATCGTATTCTCGGCCAATCCAAGTCGATCGAGCTCATCGATCACCTTGCCAACCTGGGCGTCCATGAAACTCGTGCTGGCGTAGTAGCCATGAATAAGTTGCCGCTTGAGCTCTGTGGAGAATGCCATGTCGTTACCCTCAGGAACTGGTTTGTAAGCGGCAATCTCACCGCCCTTTTTACCGGCAACGGCGGGCGCACCATCCGGCAGCTTTTCAAAGTCTGGCACAGGGAGCGTTTTTGGATCAAACATATCCCAATACTTCTTCGGTGCAGAGAAGGGCAAATGAGGCCGAACAAATCCAACCGCAATCAAGAACGGTGTTCCTAACTTCCCACGTCGTTTCTTGGCCGCTTGAAGACGCTGCATTGTCTCAAGAGCAACACGCCCGTCCGCATAACTCTCGTCGGCGACGTCAGGCGACTCGAAAGCGGCTCCTCGGGGGAGCGAACGGATCTTATCCAAGCTTTGGTTGGTAAAGAGCGCTTCCTCCCGTGTCAGTTTGCCGCCATCGGTACTTGCAGGATCGAGGTACTCAATCACTTTGTCTTTGAAGTGGGGCACGCTGAACGATTGCGAGTCACCGTCGTTGCCATGTCCAATGTGAAAAACCTTGCCGAGCGATTCGGTCCGATAACCGTGGGCCGCGAAGTGCTGTGGCAAGGTAATCGCATTTGAAATCGCTTTTCGCAGAGTACTGCCAAGCCCGTACAGCCCAGTCGAAGTTGAATGCGAACCCAACATGAACGTGAAACGCGAGGGAGCGCAGACAGCTTGATTGCAGTAAGCCGATTCGAAACGCATCCCGCGAGCCGCCAATCGGTCAATGTTTGGAGTCTTAGCAACGGAGTCGCCATAGCACCCCAAAACCGGCTTCAAGTCATCGACAAGAATCAAAAGCACATTCGGCTTGTCCGCAGAATGCTCGCACGCAAAACAGGGAAGGAAATGCAAGAAGGCGACCAAGGTGGCGACGCAACATTGCGAAAAACCATTTGAGACCGTAGTTACGCGTTTTGCCAAGTTGATTCCCGATCCGTTTTTTTTTCATTTGCGCCAGGTTGGGTCGCCACTGCTTTCAACATCATTGCCTTGCCAGCTCCCTTGAAACCCTATGGGAGGGCGAGGCTCCGGCCGAGCTTGCGACGCCGGTTCGGCAGGAGCCTCACCCTCCCGAGTAACAAATTGCTTGGGTGAAGTCGAAGAGAACATGATGAAATCAGTGGGTTAGGACTCTAATCGTTTTCAGTTGATCGAAACCGATTTTGTGAATAATTCCATTCATGGAGTACTCTTAAGATAATAACGATCTTTTGAAGCTCCCCTGCAAAGTCAACAAAACAAAAACCTACACGGTGTAGAATTGCTAAACCGAACAACGTTTCCAGCTGTCGTTTTTCTCGCTCTGCAGTGTTTTGCAACGATCGCATTTTCGTTGCAGCTTGCAGTGGCAGATCCCACTAAGGATCAGCTAGCTTTCTTTGAGGCGAAAGTTCGGCCTCTGCTTGTAAAACACTGCTACGAATGCCATTCTGCCGACGCCAAAAACGTAAAAGGAGGACTGCTGCTCGATTCCAAGGAAGGCTGGATGGCCGGCGGGGATTCCGGCGAAGTACTCGAACCGGGCAAGCCGGCCGACAGTCGGCTCATCGAATCCGTTCAGTACACCAATAAAAATCTCCAAATGCCGCCGAAGTATCGGCTTGCCGATGCCGAAATTGCCGTTCTCGAATCTTGGGTCAAAATGGGTGCTCCCGACCCGAGAAGCGGTGCCAAAATCGCCAAGGCTCCAGGCATCGATTGGGAGAAAGGACGCAACCATTGGTCCTTCCAGAAGGTCGGCAATCCAACTCCTCCCAAGGTCGCAGACTCAAGCTGGGCACGCGACGATCTAGACCGTTTCATCCTCTCGAAAATCGAGTCCGCAGGCCTTAAGCCTGCGCCGGACGCTGATCGATTTGCGTTGATCCGACGTGTGACACTTGACCTAACGGGCCTGCCACCCTCGATGACCGAGGTGGACGCTTTCGTAACCGATCCGGATTCCGATGACGAAGCCATGGCCAATGTGGTGGATCGCTTGTTGGCTACGACAGCCTTCGGTGAACGCTGGGGAAGGCATTGGCTCGATGTGGCTCGCTATGCGGACTCGGTTGGCAAAACACGGAATGTACCGTTTCCCTACGCTTGGCGTTATCGAAACTATGTTATCGACGCGTTCAACTCGGATAAGCCCTATGACCAGTTTCTCGCAGAACAAATCGCTGGCGACTTGATGGAAGCCAAAGACATAAAAACTCGCGAGCAGAATCTCGTCGCAACTGGCTTCCTCGCCATGGGTTCGATGGATCTAAACGAGAGAGACGCAGAGCAATTTCAACTCGATCGTATCGATGACCAAATGGACACCGTCGGGCGTGCCACGATGGGATTGACACTCGGCTGCGCTCGATGCCACGATCACAAATTCGATCCGATCGCACAGACCGACTACTACGCCATGGCTGGAATCTTCTCGAGCACAACCACGCTCAGCGGTCAAACCAGTCGGCAGGGTGCCAAAAAAGAATACCACCATCCGGACTTGTTAGCCCGTATCGATTTACCGCCACCCTCCAAAAACACGGCAAACAAAAGTTCGAACGCGGCAAAGATCTCTCGCTTGCAGGACCGTCTCAAAGAGATTCAGGTTTCGGTCAAAAAAGCCGATGCGCCCAAGGCCGCACGAGTCCAAGCAAGAAAGGAAGTCGCTTCGATTCGCGATCAGATTGCAAAACTAGAAGAATCGGCCGATGCTGGCCAGACAAACATTTCGAAGAAGAGCAAGAGCAAAGACGGAACGAACGACGAGGTCGATCCCAACGCCCCACTAGCGATGGCAGTGTCCGACGGGAATATTGCCGATTTGGCATTGCGAGTCCGGGGAGAACCCGACATCAAGGGCGAAGTCATCCCACGAGCTTTTCCTGCGATCATGAAACAAGTATCTGCGCCGGTTCCATCGAGCAAGGCCAGTGGACGTCTCGAGCTATCTCAGTGGCTTACCTCGCGCGACCATCCATTGACAGCCCGCGTCATGGTCAATCGAATTTGGGGTCATCTCCTCGGTCGCGGGTTGGTCGAGTCGGTCGATAACTTCGGTGCCTCGGGCTCGTCGCCGACTCATCCGGAATTGCTCGACCATCTTGCGACTCGTTTCATGCAGGATGGCTGGTCGATGAAATCCATGGTGCGTTCGATCGTGTTGAGTCGCACCTACAGACTTAGCGGTCAGCACCTTGCTGCCAACGCCGCCGCAGACGAGAGCAATCAACTTTACTGGCGGGCCAACTTGCGACGTCTCGAAGTCGAGTCCATCCGAGATTCGCTACTAGCCGCAGGCGGTACCCTGAAATCGGATAGGCCCATCGGTGCACCCTTTGACCCGTCCGCCATGGATGAGCTCGCGAAAGGGGACAAAAAGAAACGCAAGCCAGCCAAAGCAGATACGCTTGGTCAACCGATACGCAGTATCTATTTGCCCGTGTTTCGATCGAAGCTGCCCGGCATGTTTACTGCTTTTGACTTCGCGGAACCGGACCAAGTCAACGGCCAACGGGACGTCACCACGGTGGCACCTCAAGCGTTGTTCATGCTCAACAATCAGTTCGTCGTTGATGTCTCCACTCGAGTCGCCGATCGAATCCTTTCGCAGAAGCTACCCGACGATACTGCACGTGTTCGCTTTGCATACGCTTATGCTCTCTGCCGATATCCTACCGAGTCCGAGTTAGCGGCCTCGCTATCGTTTCTCGGCAAGAACTCCGATCGACGCAGCAACTGGGCGGCCTTTGCACAAGCGTTGTACTCCGCTGCCGAGTTCCGATACATTCCTTAATCTTCGAATTTGATGCGATCATGAACCTTTGTCAAAACAGCGTCACTCCCATCACCCGCCGAGGCATGTTGCAACACACGGCTGCTGGCTTCGGCTGGTTAGCGTTTGCAGCCTTGAACGCCAATTTAGCTCAAGCGGGCGACGAGTATGTTTCCCCCTTATCGCCAAAGTCTCCGCATTTCCCCGGCAAAGCAAAGCGTGTCATCTTTTTGTTCATGCAGGGCGGGCCAAGCCATCTCGATACGTTTGACTGGAAACCTGAATTGATGAAGAGAGGTGGCAAGACGGCCACACTCAACCGAAACGACAAAGGCAAGGCTGGACCATTGCTTGCTCCCCAGTTCAAGTTTACGCCGCGAGGGAAAAGCGGATTGCCTATCAGCGAGTTGTTTCCCGAACTGAGTCGTCATGCGGACGATCTGTGTTTGCTCAATGGCATGCACACCTCGAACGCTTCGCATCCGCAGGCGACGATTGCATTGCATACCGGTAGCGTCAACTTCGTTCGGCCTTCCATGGGGTCTTGGGTGACGTATGGACTCGGTTCGGAGAACGAAAATCTGCCGGGCTTCATTACGATCAATCCAGTCGGGCTCGGTGGCGCTCAAAACTATGGGTCCTCGTTTTTGCCTGCATCGTATCAAGGGACGCGGGTGGACTTGGAAGCCGGTGGCATACTCGACATTCGAAACCGCCATCTCGGTAAAGAGCGACAGCGATCCCAAATCGATTTAATCCAAGACATGAACCGCGGTCTCTTGGATAAGCATCCAGGGCAAATGGAGCTCGAGGGGGTGATCCAGTCGTTCGAGCTAGCTTATCGCATGCAGACCTCAGTGCCATCGGTGCTCAATCTCGAATCGGAGAAAAAGAGTACGTTGGATCAATATGGCATCAACGACGAAGACACTCGCGAGTTTGGTACACAATGCCTCATGGCTCGGAGACTGGCGGAGACTGGAGTTCGCTTCATCCAAGTCAGCAGCAAGGGCTGGGATCAACACCGAGATCTTAAGTCTTCGTTGTCCAAGAACTGTCGCGGCATCGATCGACCGATCGCAGCCCTGCTTCAGGACCTAAAAGATCGGGACATGCTCAAGGACACACTCGTACTTTGGGGTGGGGAATTTGGTAGAAGCCCACAAGATCAAGCCAATAGCGGAGACGGCCGTCGGCATAACAATCAAGGCTATTCGATGTGGATGGCTGGCGGAGGAGTCAAGGGGGGCATCCGCTACGGAGCGACCGACGAATTGGGAGGGACTGCGGTTCAAGGAAAGTTAGGCACTCACGATTTGCACGCAACCATGTTGCATCTACTCGGCTTCGACCATACGAAACTAACGTATCGTTATGCTGGACGCGATTTCCGACTGACGGACGTTTATGGAGACGTAGCCAAGGAAATCATCGCGTAGTGTAGGCTGGTGTACCGCCTCTAGGCGGCCGTTTTGCATTGGCTGGTGTTATAGCCTTTAGGCGATCAAATCCCGAAGCACCAACGATTTGGCACGGTTGTTGCATTTCTATTGGTTAGCAAGAAAGTGGATTCTGTCAGTTTGACAGGGTTCTTGCAGTAGATGGCCCGCCATTCACAAGGAAACAGTAAACATGGTTCACTTCCGATTTCCCATTCGTCAGCTTCCGATCTCTCTCCAAGACTTTGCAACCGACGTGGAGTCGATTGTCGACCAAGTCTTCAATCAAGGCGAATGCAAAGGTGGCAAATGCGACACCACCGATACGAACAACACATACCGTCCAGCAGTGGACATATACGAGTCGGAGCAGCAATTCGATCTGTACATGGATCTGCCAGGTGTGAAAACGGACGCAACGAAGATCGAAATGTTGGAAGACAAACTCGTGATCAGTGGCAACCGAACTGCGCCGAATCACGCCCGAGGAGATTCCACCCACCGCGTCGAACGCACATGCGGATTGTTTTCACGATCAATCCAATTGCCAAAGCAGTTGGATGTGGAAAAGATCGAAGCCCATTTCGACAACGGCTTGCTTCATGTCGTTCTTCCCAAGTTAGCCAAACCAGCGGCCAGAACGATCGAAATCAAGACCAACTAAATGGGCAAGGTCGGAGTGTGAAGGTCAGAGTGTAGCACGGTTCTCCGAGCCGTGTTTTTGGTAGGCCGACGCGTGAGGGCTTGTTGATTTAACACTTGTCCAAATGCAATTCGGTTAGCAGTCAGCCGTAGGCGTACTGTCAAAGACAGCAGAGTACGCCTTGGGCTGACTGCTAAACGACTAAATCAATAAGCCGGTGAGCGAGGGATCGAAAGTGATTCCTCGCTCACGCTTCGGGTTTTCAAACAAGAAAAGACTACTGTCGAACTGGAGTTCGCCAGCTGGCGTTGGCTGATTGGTCACTGTCACCAATGCTGCCAGAGTTACTGGGCGTCGCCGTTGGTTGTGTTGCAGGATAAGCCGAGTTCGGGTAGTTCGAACTTGGTAGTTGTGACGGACTGGTGATGATCGGCTGAGTCGCAGCCTCAGCCACAATCGCGCCTGCTTGCACTACGCCTTGTTCTAATCGGTCTACACGTGCACTTGCGAGTTCAACTGAGGAGTTGATGTTGTCCGCTGTTCGGTTGACCGTGTTGCGAGCATTGTTCGTGGCCGACAAAAGCTGTGATTGAGCGTTGGAAATACTGTTAAATAAATTGCTGGTGGGCAAATTGGCTTGGGTGGTCTTCGGTCCGTTGCCAAAGCTGGAACCACCCAGACCACTGCTCGACGAGCTTCCCGAAGTTCCGACGCCACCCGAATATGAGCCAGGCACTTGAAAGCTGCCTTGCGCTGGCGGCGGCACGCGGGCTGGAGCTCCAAAGCCACCAAACGCTTGCGAAAAAGCAGGCGTTGTTCCTTTGCAACCCGCGAATCCAGCGGTAACAGCAGCCGCAAAGGACATTGCCGCGAGCCAATGAAAGGTTGTGGATTTGGTTCTCTGGTACTGTTCAATGTTCATGGAATCGTTCATCCTGATCATTCAATTGTTGAGCGTCAATAAACTCTATGTTTGGGACAGCTGGCGCCCGAATGGTTTTGTCCGTTTGGAGAGTACGCGTTCACTGGCCGCGCCCGCAATACGAGAATCAAAATCAACGGCAAGATGGGCTAACTGGGAGTTTATAGGCGAACATGGTCAAAATAGGCGCTCACATGAGCATCGCGGGTGGATACTACAAAGCAGTCGACGCAGCGGCTGAGTATTCCATGGATGTGGTTCAATTGTTTACCAAGAGCAAAACAGGTTTTCACCGTTTTTGGCAATGATTTTGGCACCTTTGAAAGTGTACTTGAAGCGACTCCCTGCCGTTTCGCGTTCCGTCTGAATCTCGATCGATTCAATTGCTGATTGCAAAAATGCCCGTAGGAGAATCGGGTCGGCTTGCTTGTAAATGACTTTGAACTGGTTGAACAGCTCCATCGATTTTGCAAGCCTTGTATCAAAGTCTTGGAGCGAGTCGTCAACGCTGGTCGATGCTTGTTTGATTTCAGACTCTAGCTTAGCGATCTCCAGCTTGATGTCACGAATCTGATCCTGAACCACGTTGATCAAGTCCGAATCGACTTCGACCAACCGGCGAGAGGCTTTCCCTAGTCGTGCGTTCTCCTTCGCTAGATTCGCTTTTAGCTGGTCCAGGTCAACGTCTGCAACTTTGTCCCGCAATTGCTTCTCAAGTTCAATGCGAAGCTTGGAAGCTGTTTCCTGATTGCCAAAACGGTCTGCGAGTGTATCAAAGATGGCTTCGAGAATCTCGTCTTGCATCGTGTTGTGTGGGTGGCAAAACTCGACGCCTTTTACCTGCGAACCGCAGCACCGATAAAACAGGCTATCGCGTCCGCTGTTCGTTGGTGTCCGGCTGCCTACCATCGTGTAGCCACAATCCGCACATCGCAGCAAACCAGATAAAACGTAGTCGCCTCCGTTCTCCAGTGGAGTTGAAGATCGTTTTCGTTCCGAGAATGTCATCTGCAGATCCTCAAATAGCTTTCGGTCAACAATCGCTGGGTGTGCACTCCGAACAATAACCCGATCAGCATCATCGGTCTTTCCGGTTTCGAATGTCGTGCTGATCTCTCCAGCCCTCATTGAGAAGAACTTGGCCTGAGTGTTGCGCCCCCATACAAAATCACCAGTGTACAAAGGATTGGACAACATGTTTTTGACTGAGGACACAACCATGCTGAAACCTCGAGCTTTCAATGCGTTTTGCACGACTCGCAACGACGCCCCACCGGCATAGGCTTTATACGCGTCCCTGACGGCTTCAACTTCGTTCTTAGGTCCTAACTGCAATTTTCTATCATCGCCAACCACGTAGCCCAATGGGGCCCTTCCTGCGACCCATTTTCCTTGCTTCGCTAGCTGGACTTGGCCGCGGGTGGTTCCTCTTGCCAATTTCTTGACGTACTGGTTATTGCTCTCGGCTTCAACTGAGATAGTCAACATGCCTGCAAAGCTATCCCAATCGAGAGGCTGGTCTCGGTCGGTTAACATCAGCTTCACATTGGCTTTTCTGAGCGGTCGCAATTCGTAGATCGTTTCCATCGGGTCCGATCTGGTGATGCGGCTTAAGTCCCACGCAATGACATAGCTGAAACGTCCCTCGGTCGCATCGGATACTAGGCGAGCAAACTCTCTTCGGTCCAAACTGGAATCTACGCCGGAGATGCCAGAATCGACATACTCGGCAATGATCTCGAATCCATGCTTGATGGCATACTCTTGAATGGCGCTGCGTTGCCCTGGGAGTGATGCTTCTTGCTGGTCGGTCGATTTCCTTAAATACGCAGCGGCTTTCTTGCCAGTCCGCGCGACGGTCGTTTTGGCTTTCGCCATGATGCAAACCTCCTTCGTTTACAATTGGAATCCTAAATAAAGGGGCATCGCTTAGGAAAGCGGTTTCGGATGTACGGTCCTAGCCCCGAGTGCATTGTCACCGATCAGAAAAAGCGTGACAACTCATCCATTCGCAATTCAGGCCAATACTTTTTCGATCGATCAATTTTTCTGGACAGATTGTGGACGGCATGTCGAACAACTAAACTAGCTTGAGTAATTCAATTCAAACCCTTTGACTTAATGGGAATTGCTAGCAGATGGCATCCAAGACACTTTACTACAAGCAAGCTCAACTACATGAGGACATTTCCACAAGAACTCTACAATCAATGCTTGTGTCCGCATTCAAAAAGCGAAACGTAGCTATGACACGACGCCAAGAAGTGGATTCAGATGGCAAGAGCTTTCGATTGATTCATTACCACTCCTCGTACAAGGGATTCCTTGTTGGAGAAATGCTTGAGTACATACCGGATCACAAACAGCCAATGATCCTTTTGGACGAAACTGCAGATACGATAGACCTTCAGACGTACAATCCAGCTGAGACTGGCGCAAATTCCCAATTTGTGCAGAGCATTCTCTATTTTGGAATCAAAAACAACCATGTAGTGATTGGGCAATCAGCTAGCCTTAAGGCACTGCAGTTTGAAAGCTATCTGAACTGGATTTTGCATGAGACGCAAATGCTTACTGGCGAACAGTTCTTGGCTTTAGTCGATCAACCTCCACTAGACAAACGGAAAAAAATTGCGGCCACAGCTGGAATCACATTTACCGCACCTTTGAATTTCGAGGCGAACGAACAGTCTAATGATGGAACTGAGACGCTATCCACTCCATCGCACAAAAAGGAATCATCGCGATCCAACGTTACAAGCGTGACACTGAAGCCAAAGGGGGAAATGTTTCAAGCAATCAAGAACTTCCTTCCGAAAGAATTCGCATTCCCATCCGAAATAAACGTGGAAGATTTCGCTGCGAACCGCGGACTAATCCTTAAACAAGCGAACGCTTGTTTGTCGGAGCCCCATTTTTGCAGCGCAGCGGTGACCGAGCCAGCGGGGCTGGTTTGATTTTTCTATTTTAGGCTGCTTCATCTTTTTTCGGTTTCTAACTTGGTTTGGCGTTG
>JANPHB010000119.1:0-1538 GCA_031424235.1 Pirellula sp. | reverse complement strand
GCCGGATTTGCTGAAGGCAAATCCGGCAGCACTGCGACGATCCCGGAGAGACGGTTGGGTAGTGAAAAACCTAAACATCCACAGGGTAAACCAGGGGGATTCGTTGGGCAATAAGACAGGACCAGTGGCGATCGGCACGAGTCATTACCGCTCAGCAATTTTGTACAGACACTCATCCGTTCGCAGGTACATTGCATTTTCCGAAAACGCTGGCGTTGCTAACGTTCTTCCTGGTACTTCATTCTTTCCGAGCTCTTCAAATTTCTTGCCCAGCGCGACCCACGTTGCTGTGCCTGTTTCGTTCAAGAATAGGATGCGGCCGTTTACAAATACGGGCGATGCTGAAAAATTTCCTCCGAGCCTTTCCATCCAATGGCTTTCGCCCGTCTTAGCGTCAACGCATGAGGCTATGCCTTTGTCGGAAACGAAATAGAGTTCATCGCCAACCAATAGCATGGAAGGTGTGCTCGGTGCACCACGCTTGAGTCGCCAAACGACATTCGTATCGGTAACGTCCCCTTTGCCACCAAGCTTCACCGCCATCAACTCGGGATTGTCGTAGTCGTGATTGTAGATGACTAGCCCGTGTCCAACCGTTGGTTGTGGCACTACAGACCAACCTGGTGCTCGGACCTTCCACAGCTCCTCGCCTGTCTTCAAATCATAGGCTGCAAAGTGATCAGGACCGGGAGCAAACATTTGCGACTGGCCATTCACGGTCGTAACTGTCGCCGTCACAAACGAGTGACTAATTTTCGCTTCCATCGATCGCAATGTCTTCCAAGCGACTTTTCCGGTCACTGCATCAACCGCAGCCACGAAAGGCTTGGTGCTACCATCGCAAGCAATAACCAACTTGCCCTCATTCAGAATAGGCGATCCGCCACTGCCATGCATCGGTGGGTAGTCGAGCTCGTTGCACATCCACTGAGTTGCTCCGTCGCTTGCGGATAGTCGAGCCATTCCGAGTGCCCCGAAGTGCACGAAGACGGAGCCATCGCGAACCACCGGCGTGGGACTTGCATGGCTGTTCTTGGCATGAATGGAGGGCGCTTTATCGACGGCTTTGACTTCTCGGTCCCAGATGACTTTGCCAGTCTCTTTGTCGAGTGCGATGGCTCTCAGCGATAGTCCTTCGCCTTTGGCCACAGCAGTCGTTAAGTAGACTTTACCATCAGAGATCGACGGCGAGGACCATCCCAGTCCGGCGACTGGAACTTTCCAGTCCACGTTTTTCGTATCGGACCATTCCATAGGCGTCTTGGAACCGACCACATGGCCATCGGAATTGGGGCCGCGAAACTGAGTCCAATCGCCTGCAACGAAACCGCTTAGAATCAAAGTTAAAATAGAAAGAGTGGATACAATCATTAGGCAGGCCTCGGGTGGGAGTCGATTCACGGCAATCGCACGTTAATTTCCGAATGGTCCAATGATTGCAGTAGGAGGCTGGGCGGGTACCCCACGTTCGGGTAGCCGTTTCAGGAGTCTTTTTTGCATCGGATGTGCGGTATGGCCAATGCGTTTGTTACCCAAAC
>JANPHB010000118.1:0-9710 GCA_031424235.1 Pirellula sp. | reverse complement strand
GGTGCGTGACTTTCTACACGATGAAGCGATGGAAGGCCACGACCGCATTCTGCAGCGCTACTTGAAACCCGATTTACTGATCATCGATGACATGGGCATGAAGCAGTTGCCCAAACGCTCAGGGGAATACCTCTTTGAGATAATCATGCGACGACACGAACTGAAATCGACGATGATGACCAGCAACCGCCCATTAGAAGATTGGGGCAAATTGATCGGAGATGTCCCGAGCGCAACAGCGATCTTGGACCGATTTCTGCACCGATCGGAGCTGTTTCAGTTAACGGGTAGGAGCTATCGCCTAGGATCGAGCGAAAATAATTCAAAAGGGGCCAAAGCGCCCACCGGGTCCGATGCCGATACAAAGACAGTAGACAAGGCATCAAAAGGGGCCAAGTCTTAGGTAGCGATCAAACAATCAACAAATGGCCCCTTTTGAAGCGCTCATGAGTGGCCCCTTTTAAAGCGCCCACTGACAGTCCGAGCTTGCTTTTCCTGAAACGCGATACGTTGCCTGAATACGGCGGTGACGGGAAAGTGCCCGGAAACGGGCATTTCTATCCGAATGGTGAATAAATCGGGTGAGGCTTCGCGTTGCTGTGCACTCTTCCGACACCACCAAATGTGAGTCCACATTCATCAGGGGCGAGGTAACCTTCGTACCGAACCACCTCTGGATGGACTAATCGCTGGTGAAATAGTCTGTCACGAGGAGCTTGGCGGACTTCTCAATTAGTATCACCGCCAACCGGTGTAGTAAGTCGTCGACTTCGATAGGACAACCAGCTTTCTAGTGACCCGCGTCAATCGAGTTCAAAAAACGCAATCGACGCATAATCACTCGATTCTATCCGCATTTAAGCCTGCAAATTACGCATCCAAACCGTCGTTGGTGGTTTTCTACCAGACCCACAGGACTTTTGCGATTCACCCCTTGGCGGTTTGCGTTAATTTTTGATAGATCCTGTTCAACTGCACTTCAGTGAGTGGCGATTCGCATGATGCTCTCGAAACCATGATGTTCGTAAAGTCATCGCTACCACCACCTCGCCGAAGCTTGAGTTTTTCGATGGTTGCTTCACTCAAAACCTGGCCTTCGCGAACAAGAATCTCTCCTGCTGGGCCGCATATTGACGCCTTCAACACCATCCCTTCGCGTAGTTGTGCCACGCTGAGGGTAATCGTGGTATCAAAGACCTTCAGATCCGATTCGGCCAAAAGCGCATCAAATATTGCCGGAGGCAAGTTCGGAAACGCTTTATGCAAATCCAAGAAGGCTGCCTCCATGCCGATCGCGTGGCTAGTCAACATAGTCCAATCAAAGGCGACTCGGACGAGTACAGCTGGCGTCTCAACTCCTTCAGAGCTTGGCGTGAAAACCCCACCTACTTTGGACTGCATGGCAATGATTTTTGCAATCTCCTCCAGGCGGGGAATCTTGGCTACGAGTCGTGCCGAACTTTCCGTCATCTGCTTGAAGCTATCCACGTAGGCAGGACGGGAAACAGACTGAGTCCGAAGGCACAATTGCTTTGCTGTGGGCATCAACGCAAGTCCAAGAAACGAAAGCCTCGACACAACCTTGAGACGCCAATCGGATTGCAATCCGAGGCGTTCGTAAAGGGACTCCGCAATTTCCGTTACTTTTCGGGCCTGCTGTGCAGCGTTTGGTTGAAGTGTTTCCAGCACGTCCGTCATCACACTCACGGCTCCAACCACGGTCCGTTCCAGCAATTCCCGCTCGGCGGTAACCAATTCGAATTGCCTTTGCGCCAGAGTAATTGCATTGCGAATCGTCACCACATCACAAGGCTTGTTGAGGAAGCGAAAGACTCGTCCTTCATTCATCGCATCGATCGCCGTATCCAAATCCTGGTTACCCGTCAGCATCATGTATGTCGTGTGCGGCGAAATCATTCGGGCCTCTTGGATAAACTTGACGCCATTCATACCCGGCATTTGCATATCCGAAATGACAACTGAGAATGGAGTTGAAGCAAGTTTTTCGAGGCCCATTTGACCTGAATCTGCTATATCCATACTGTAGTTCATACATAGGTTACGTTTGAGTCCCCTCAGAAGCCCGAGGTCATCATCCACAATGAGCAATTTGTTGACGGTCATTTCAGGGTTCTCGCTTGGTCAATAGATTTTACTTCGGAATGGGAACTAACTGGTTTGCTTTTGTAAGGAAGGGAAATCTCAAAAAGACTTCCTTCGCCAACTTGGCTTTTTACACTGATTCTTCCATCAAGCTTTTTGACGATGAAGTCATAGCTAATAGCAAGTCCCTGCCCGGTTCCTCTACCAACTCCTTTGGTGGTGTAGAACGGATCGAAAATGCGTTCCATCACTGCGTCCGACATACCGCATCCGTCGTCTGAGACATGAATGAGAATCTGCCCATTTTCCGTACTGCTAGAAATATGGATTTTGCCGGTCACGCTGGCGTTTAATCCATTGCGATCTTGGATCGCATCTGCGGCATTCACGATTAGATTCAAAAAGACTTGACTCAATTCTGCCGGCAAAATCTCTGCCAACGGAAGGTTTGGGGCAAGTTGCAGGCTCAATTCAGCCAAATGTTTCCAACGGTTGCGAGAAATGACAGTCGCATTTCGGATCAGTTCGTTGACATCGAACAAAACTTTTTCCTTCGTACCCGGATGCGACATGGCTTTCATGGCCCGCACGATCTCGACAACCTGCGCCGTTGCTGTACAAGTTTCCACTACCGCCTGTGGCGTTTCCAATACCATATGTTCAAGACGTTCGTCATCGAAAACGCTCTGCAAACCGCGTATTTGCTCTTCCCATGCGGTTCCGTTCGGGACAGTAACATGCTTTTTGCATGAGTTAACCACACCGATAAGATGCTCAATACTGCTTTCGAGGAATTCCATGTTGCTGGTAATGCATTGCATGGGTGTGTTGATCTCATGTGCGATGCCTGCAGCTAGTTGGCCGAGCGATTCCAGCTTGCGAGCCTGTCCAAGTTCCCGCTCGAGTTGCTTGCGATGCGTCGTATCGCAATAGACTCCCAACACACCAATGACTTCACCCGACTCCGAAAAAAGTGGGATGTTGTTTAATAAGACATCGATGAGCGTTCCATCCGCGAGCCGCATCGAGTCTTCTATGTTCTGAACGGAAAGCAGAGTGGATAGCGTCTGTTCGGTGCGATCCATAGCTCTGCTGGCTTGCTCTGCTGTCCATGGAAAACTTGGATCTGAAATCGATTTGCCAACGACGTCCGTCTCGGAGCTCAGCCCTGCGAAACTTGCGAAGGTCTTGTTACAACCTAAATACTTGAGATCGCGATCCACCCACGAAATACCGTCGGGGATCGTTTGCAGTATCGACTGAAGCAACTGCTTGCTCGCGGCCAGCTCGGACGCGATACTCTCCGCTTCCAACTTCGCTTTTTGCAGCCGTTCTCGAGATAGCTTTGCTTCCGTAATATCCTTTTTGATGTATACGAAATGCGTTGCGACCCCGGCTTGATCGAAGATAGGGCGAGACTCAATTGCGAGCCAAAACACGTCACCACTTTTTCTGCAACTGATTGCTTCCACATTGAATGGCTGATTCAATCGACACGCATCCTCCATTTGATGTAACGTTGCAGAATCGGTTTGTGTGCCAAACAGAAATGAGCTCGGCTCTCTTCCTAAGATTTCGGTGGGCTCATAGCCAGTCAATCGCGTGAAACCATCGTTTACCCATACGATCTCCCTTTTTCCGTTTGTGATTATCACGGAGTTATCCGTATACTTTGCAACAAGCGATAGGGTCTCTAGATGCAACGCATTTTGAATCACTTTCTGTTCAGCCAGGACGCGTTGCGTGATGTCGAGATGTACAACTACAGCCAGTGTCGTGAGTTGGTTTTTTACCTTGGAAACACGCACCTGAAACCATCGCTTCTCCGTTGGCGAATGACAAGCGTACTCCGCAAGGAATTGCTTGCCCGCACCCGACAAAACCTCGCGAATTCCTGCCGCGACGGCAGTTGCACCCTCGGTGCTATCGCCTGTTGCTTTGTCGCAAATGCTCAAATAATTCGCGCCGGTTCCTGTGTTCGATTCTGAGCCATTGTTGGTGCGATTGAACTCCGACCATCCAAAATTTTGCGAGACAATGGTTCCGTCTTCCGAAAGGATGCAAATATTGCCATCGATCGAATCGAGCACCGATTTTAGAAACTGCCTGGATGATTCGATGTCGGCGGTGCGGTCAGCTACCCGAGTCTCAAGCGACTCCCGTTCGATTTCCGTTTCCAACTTTGAGACGGCCAAATTCCATAATTGGTTACGCCCCTGTTTGACCCCCCATAGCAAAAAGAAACATTCAAATGCGACGTAAGCTGCATGCTCGACGGCGCGCCAAGGAGCAGCCTGCAGGACCCCAAAAACGGTCTCTGGCCAAAAGAGGGACCGAACCAAATGGTCCGAGACGACAATCGCGATGGCCGGAACAAAAACCCAAAAGTCACGATAGAAAGCAAGAATTGCCAACGAGCCAAAGATATGGAAATGAGCTTCGATTCGGCCTCCCATCAGGTGGATGAGCAGCCCTGAATACAACATCTGAGCGGATGCAATGAGGATTCGGGTTGAACGCTCACCTGTTCGTATAATCGCCAAATAACATGGTAAGGATGTTAGCAGGCCTCCGAAGAAAATCGCCGCATAAACGTGAGGATGGATCGTACTCTGAGTACCCGACCAGGTATACGGACTGAATAGGATTGAGAGCAGTATTCCCAAAAACCACTGCACCAAAAGCACAATGAAAAAAATCCTGTCTGTTTGTCGATGCAACGTGTTCAAACTCCCCTCGAACAATTGCTTCACGGAAGTTGCTGTTTGGTTCACTTGGTTCATCACTCCACTCCTGCTGGTAGATCTTGATCAATCGAGCAACCGTAGACAGGTCCTTCAATGATGCCTCTTGTGTCATGCTCAATGGCGTAAAGTATCGAGTCCACACCGAAGTTATCCCCTGCGTGTCCTCGACTGGGTGTTATGCCACCCCAATAAGCCATCGTGCCGTCGGGGCGTATAAGTACCGTCGCACCGGAATAGGCCATTCGATATTGGGATGCTCTTCGGCCATCGATATCCGAAACGACTGTTGTCGAAGGCGTTGATTGAAACCTGGCGATAAGCTGAGACTGCAACCATTTCTCTCCTGTTTGTGCCGTCGTGAAAGCGAGAATGGTGCAACGGATATTATCGGTAGAATGAGCGAGTAGTCGGTGCAACTCAAGAACGGACGCATTCGAACACGGACACATCGGATGGATAGCCATCATTAAATGAAAGCGACCTTCCGAGTCAACGTCTTGTTTCGCAACGCTGAGTCGTAGAACGTTCGTAGGGTTGGGGGGCGCATGATGGCTGTAGTAAAGCAAAGCGGCAAAGTAAATAGAAACCAGAACAATCCAACCCCAGATAACAATCCATATTGGCCGAATATTGCCAGTTTTTTTGAATGACTTAGCCCATTGCATGAAATTGCTCCCTTATTCACAAAAATGATCTACGCGATCGTTGTGTCGACATGAACGGCTTGGAGAGGGCACAATCCCAAGTCCGATCATGTGAATCGGTCCCACTAGCATGCATTTCAAATATAGCGAAGGTAGTAAGTACTTATACGTAAACGCAGCATTTTTTCACGAATTTCCCAGGAAGCCGATACCCGACACGTCGTAGACGCTGTAAAACCGTACAGGCACACCTCCTTGTTTTCGTGAGCCACTGACTTTAGGAATCCACTCCTATGAGCAAACGAGCCATCGACAAATCGCTGGGACTCAACAGCGAAGCGGACGCACGCATGCAAAAGACCTTAGGCAATTGCAGCGAACAAAACTCCAAGGAGTTTCGGCAAATGCAATTGGCATTGGAAATCCAGAATATTGAACTCAAGTTGCAGTTCGAAGAGATTTCCGCAATCAATTTAAGGCTCGATAATGCGAACACGAAGTTATCAGAACTGGCTGAGTCCTCACCAACGTGTTATTTCGACGTTTCCCGCGATGGAACCATTTCACTTACGAACAGAGCTGCGGAAAAACTCTTAGGTATGAGCTCCAATCGTTTGATCGGTGTTCGATTTGGAATCTTCGTTGCCGAGCACCATCGGCAATGTTTCTATAACTTTTTGGATCAAGTTTTCAATACCGATACCGAACATTCGTGCGAAATTGAGTTGGATACAACGCAAACAACAATCAAACCGACGATCTTGCAACTCACTGCCACTCGATCGACCACTTGCCAGAAATGCAATCTATTCGCAATTGACACTACCATTTTTAGACAATCCGAAATCAAGGAACGGCGAAACCGAGAACGAATGCAGTTTGCAGTCTGTGCCGCCAATATCGGCCTTTGGGATTGGGATCTCAAGACGAACCAAGTCATCTTTTCGAGCCAATGGAAAAGTCAAATTGGATACGAGGAACACGAAATTGGCAACGAATTTTGGGAATGGGAAAGCCGTGTGCACCCAGACGATCTAGGCTCAACTCTATCTAAAGTTCAAGCTTATCTGAAGGCCCCAACCCCATTTCACGAGACTGAGTTTCGCTTTCGGCACAAGGATGGCTCGTACCGCTACATAATCGCGCGTGGTTCTTTGATCTTTGACGACCAAGGAAATCCTCTTCGAATGCTAGGAGCTCACCTGGACCACACCGATCGATGCGACGTCGAAAAGCGACTGCAAATGATGGAGCGTGCCATCCAAGCTACAACCCAAGGAATTCTCATTACGGATGCTACGCTTTCGGATTGCCCAATCAGTTTCGTGAACCCCGCTTTTGAATCGATGACCGGGTATTCCGTCGCGGAAGCCATCGGCCGCAACTGCCGCTTCTTGCAGGGGCAAGAAACGGATCCGCGATCCATCGCAATCATTAGGGATTGTTTGCAACGAATAGAGTCATGCAAAGTCGAGTTACTCAATTACCGCAAAGATGGCGTTCCTTTCTGGAACGAGTTGTCGATCACGCCTGTCCATGACGAAATGGGAAAGTTGATTCATTTCATCGGCATACAGACGGATGTGACCCAACGCCGCACTTTCGACGAACAACTCCGACAATCCCAAAAAATGGAGGCAATCGGGCTTTTAGCCGGAGGCATTGCACATGACTTCAACAATTTGCTGACCATCATCGACGGATACGCTTACTTGCTAAGGTGCAATTCGATCGAAAGCGATACATCGAAGGAGTTCCTTGATGAAATTCGATTCGCGAGCCGACGTGCGAACGATCTTACTCGACAATTACTCGCATTCGGCCGACGACAGGTGCAGTCCTTGGAAGTACTCGATTTCAATCAAGTGATTTCCGAAACGGTAAAAATGCTCAAGCCGTTGATAGGCGAATCTGTTCAAGTAGATCTGCGACTCGATCCTTGTGTGGATCGGATGTGGGCGGATCGTGGTCAGGTCTCGCAAATACTGATGAATTTGACCCTCAACGCGATGGAGGCGATGTTGAGCGGGGGGACCATTTCAATCCGAACAGAGAGGTTTATTCGATCCGTATCTAATGCTTCAGTTTCCCCTAAATTGAGTTCTGAAAATTACGTGGTGCTGAGCGTCTCCGACATTGGCTGCGGCATTCCCAATTCAATTCAAAATTCCGTATTCCATCCATTTTTCACTACCAAACCGCTGGGAACTGGATTGGGGCTTTCCGTGGTTCACGGTATCGTGGAACAAAATGGAGGTATGGTTGAAATGGAAAGCGCTGTTGGTTTGGGGACTACCTTTAGAGTGTATCTTCCACAGATGAATGAATTGACAGAACAGACCCAACTTGACAGCCAACCCGAAACCACACTTTGCGGCACCGAACTCATCTTATTGGTCGAGGATGACACCGCCTTGCAGCGAGTCGCAAGTATTGTGCTAAGCGAATATGGGTACACGGTTTTGACGGCCGTATCCGGCCCTGAAGCACTGAGTGTTTTTGGCAAAAATTTGCATTCGATTGACCTGCTGGTCACGGACGTGGTTATGCCCATCATGGATGGAGTCGAGTTAGCCGAAATTTTAGCAAAAAAGAAACCTGATCTTGGTGTGCTGTTCATGTCAGGCTACATTGCTGAGGAGTCATCGCGAATCCAAATGCAAAAACGGCAGGGTCATTTCCTTCAAAAGCCATTTTCCCCACTTGATATTGTGCGGTCTGTGAGAAGGATTTTGGATTCATAAGCAAAATCAAGCCATGCCGCGAATAAGACTTTGGCAGTAGCAAAAAAGGAATTTTCGCTGCTAAACCTGCGGGATTCATGGTGTCACACCGATTGAGAAGTCGTAATCAGCGAGAAGAGTCCTATTTTGCCTTGATTTGATCTGAGCTTTAAGATGAAAATGGAAGAAGTTCCCTGCGTACGAATCGTTGACGACGAACCAGCCATTCGACGACTTCTTGGACAAATCATCGCCCAGTGTGGCCTGCGGTTTCGCTGTTTCGAAACTGCGGAACAATTCATGTCGGATGATGATCTGGACCAGCCCGGTTGTGTGCTCATCGACCTGAAACTCAATGGATTACGTGGTGAAGATCTAGTTCTTTGGATTAGCAAACAGTCGAACCCGCTTCCAACCATTGTCATCACCGGCAATGGTTCGGCTCTCTTAGCCGTGAAATGCATCAAGGGGGGAGCATCCGACTACCTGGAAAAGCCCGTGAATCCTCTGGAATTGCTAACGCGTGTTCAAAAGGCCGTCGAACAGGATGCGCGACAAAGGATTCTGACGCGACACGTTGCGATACTACGAGAGCGGTTTGAAACGCTTTCACCGCGTGAAAAGTCGGTGTTGCAACACATTGCACACGGTCTGAGCTCCAAACAAATCGCTTTCCAACTCGGTCTCTCGACAAGAACTATTGAATTGCATAGAGCTCATGTCATGCATAAGATGCGACTTGAATCAATTGCAGACGCAGTAAAAATCGCCTTAGAGCTGGACCTGTAAACTCCACAAAGAGATACGTGCTGTCATCCTATCAGTCCCTTCGGCCCGTCCTTCCTCCACGAAAATCGCTTATCCCATGTCGATTCCGATTCGAATTGAACTAGTTTTCCGGTTTGGGGGGATTTAGAATTCCGGATGGATTCACGAACGAGCGCAACCGGCTCGCAAATCAAAATAAGTTGGTCGACGGACTTTGAAGACGTTATCGACTCTCTTTACTCCTTTATACTCCCCGAGCGAAAAAGTCGTCGGGAGGACGCTGGCTCTCAAAGCTTGTGTTATGTGAAAAGGCGTTCATGGAGGATACGGAAGTTGCATTGCTGGTCGCGTAGCTCGGTGCCAAGACAATCTAGAGTTTTAAGTAACAGACTCGACAATCAGTCCTGCTGAGGCTCGCCGTAGGTGCAATCCATTAAGTGTGTTCGAATATCGCTATTTGGCTGTTCGAAGCGTTGGGATTCCCGAGCAATTGCGCCCTCTAGTTGCTGCTGCAATCGTTTTCATCATTTCAATGACTGCAGCGAGCACTGCGTCTGCCCAGTGGGGATCGCAAGGGGGAGGTGGCACGGCAATCGCACGTTAATTTCCGAATGGTCCAATGATTGCAGTAGGAGGCTGGGCGGGTACCCCACGTTCGGGTAGCCGTTTCAGGAGTCTTTTTTGCATCGGATGTGCGGTATGGCCAATGCGTTTGTTACCCAAAC
>JANPHB010000117.1:0-12194 GCA_031424235.1 Pirellula sp. | reverse complement strand
TTAAAGCCAAGCAGCAGAATCATATGACACAACCTCTTCCTAGTGTTTCTGTCCACCAAAACTCGCACCCGATTCGAACTCGCTCCAGTCGTCCAAACGTCACCCAAACCGCGACGAAGGTTCCGCATCCTGCTCCGGCGTCTCAAACCGGTGCGAGTTGGCAGATGCGGCAAATTCACTTCCGTTTGGTGCGACGCCGTGGACAAGTAGAGGGCGGGGGCGTATGTGTTCATGGTGAATGATGGCAGTCATTAGGATGAAGGAGTCGATGTTTGCATCTCTATTTATGCTCCTTCAAAAGCTCCACCATCGCTTGGCCCATCGCTTCGCCGACGTCCATATAAACCTCCGCCTTCCCACCGTAGTGACCGTTGCCGCTGCCTCCTTGAGCCATGGGGTTGGTGTAGATGGTAGCGACGTTCCCTTTGAATTCGGGGTACTTACCAGTCGCCCCGTCCACGGCGAGATGGCCCTCAAGGACCTGGGCACCAAGCCGGAGGTTGCTGCCTTTGACGGATTCACCCATGGTGGCGAGCACGAACTTCGCATTGGAGGCTTTGAATTCCTTGCGCAACTGCTTGATGAATCGAACGAGGTTTTCTTCGTACCGGGCAGCAAGTCCGGAGTCACCAGCGTCCTTTTCGCCTTGCCAGAAGAAAAAGCCGGCGACTTCGTAGCCTTTGGCTCCCGGATAGTGCTTTTCGAGATCGGCCAGGGCCTTCTTGGCGTCGCCAATGTCGGAGTCCCACTGCTTGCCGGCATACCAGTCGATCGGCTTGCCATTCTTGTCCACCCATGGCGCGGGTTCGGTCTTAAGACCCTTGGCCGGGTCCATTTCCCATGAGTTGGGTTTGTCCTTGTAGCCGGCGTAGACCATCTTCTTTTCCTCGCCCGCCTTGTCTTTGATGACAAACTCGAAACGCTCGCTGCCGGGCGGGGCGAGATCCCAACCGAGGCTGCGGTTGCCGATGCAGCACTTGAGGATCATTACGGGCGCCTCGATCGCATTGCCAAGCGGATGGCCGATCCCGAATTCCGGGCCGAGCGTGTTGCCCTTCACGGTCATCCATTCGTTGTTCAGCGGGCCGTTGCCGGACATGTACCGCACAAAGCGAACATCCTTCCGCTCGGTCCATGCCCCTGCATCATCAACAAGATATTGATACTTCTTCTTCTCCTTGACCGCATGCTCCAGAGAGATCTCAACGCCTTTCACCTTGCCCTGGCCGACCATGTTGGATTGACCGAGCAAGATGAAGACTTGAACCGGTTTGGTCATGTCGGCCGGCTTGTCGTCGGGACGCGGTATTGGCGATTCCGCCGCCGAGACGGTGGCAATAGACGACAGGGCGAGCGCCGCAATCGCGATGGATGATAGAGCAAAAGCTCTGAGTGTTTGACGGTTGTTGTTTTTCATGGGTCTTGGTTCCGGAGGGTGCGCTGCATGGGTTGAACTTGATTGAGTTTATTTCTGAAGAGCCTTGCTGGTGGTGGCGTCTTGGTGCTCCTTGATGACGTTTCCGCCGCATTCAGGCGGCGCTTCACGTCTTCGGCCTTTAACGCGTTCCGCAGATCACGAAACTCTACCCCGACCAGAATACGGAATCTGTGTCGCCATGTGAATACGTCGGGCAAAGGTGTAGCCGATGGCGGACATCTCGCGCACTGTCGCCGGGGAGCAGACATCCCAATATCCCTGCCGGTACTGCTCCCCGAACCAATCGCTCCACTGATACTGTCGTGGAAAGATCCTGGAGCTTGATCGTCTTGGCTTTGCCCTGGACGACCAACTGGTGCGGCTCGGAATTGGCGGTCAGGGCCGGCAGCTCTCCTTTCCACGACCGGTCGGCGGCAGTGGTGCTTGATTGAGTTTTTTCTCCAAAGGTCATGTTCTCACCGGGTTCCGCCCATCCCCAGATCCGGATCGGCTTGTCGCGTTGAAGCACCATGCCGGACTGAAACAGATTGTGCAGGCACAATCCGTCCCCGATGGCAGGGACATCAATGCGGTCCTTTCCTCGCCCCAATTTCTCTTCGGCCTGGGCCTGCGACCATACCAGTAGGGAGATAAATCCAGCCATCCATGCGGTGAAGCATATTTTCTTCATGTTGGTTTTCTTCCATTGAGTTCAGTTCCGTTCACTTTGTTTTGACGAATCACTTGAGATTCTTGTCCTATTGGATTCGAACGAGTTTCGGGGCGTCCGTCGAGGCTTCAATCGCAGCGATCGTTTCGCGGACGCTCTTGGCCTTCATGCGCATCAGAGCCCGTGGGAAATCTTTCTCCTCATTCTCGAAGTAGTGCGCGATCTTGGTCAGTTCCGGAATGACAGCCTTGGCGTGCGTGCCGTAGGTGAGGAGGATCTTCATCAACTCAGGCGTGCGAATTTGGCTTTCCCAGGGATTCTGATCACGGGTGTAGATTACGAGAGCGTTCATTCCTTCCTCGATGTGGTGCTGCGACAGGAGACGCAGGCCTTCCACGCGAATCCCGTCGGCGAACATCTCGCCGCTCGGCGCGGGCTGGACGATCGCCTCGTGGATGGCAGGCAGCAGAGGCTTGATCTCTTCGAGCGCGAGATGGCGATAGACGGAACCGATGCTGCCGCGAGCACGTCCGTCCTCGTTCTTCAGCCCGGCCCGCACGGCCTTGTAGAGCGAGGGGCGATCCACACCTTCCAGCGAGCGCCCGAGCATCCCGTCACGTTCAAACAGAGCGAAAGAAAGATATCGCTGCTGCATGCCGCGAGGGTCATTCTTCAAATCCACCCGAGCCAGCAGATCGAGCAGTTGCGGCACAGCTTTTGTTGCCTGCGCACCGATGGATGCGAGTGCCTCGGCAGTTTTGATGCGTAGCCACATGTCTTCGTGCGCCAAGGTCTTCTGCAGGGCCTCCACGGCTGGTGCGCCACGTCCGCGAAGGAAGATCAAACCCTGACAGGCGCCATAGCGAGCTTCGAGACTGGGAGAATCGAGCATCTCGATCAAAGACGCAACGGCAGCGTTCTTGCGACGCCCCAAAGCCATGGCCGCTCGCTCGCGCACGACCGGCGACCAATTGCCAAGGCGCTCGAGGAGTTGTTCGTCACTTAGCGCATCGTAGAAGCTGTTGCGGTCTTTGTTGTTCCAGCCACGCCCGTCGAGGATCAGTGATTGGGCGGCGGCGGCATTGAGTTGCGGCACTTCACCAGGCCGTTTGCCGGTGAGATAGAGCTTCTTCAGCGGCATGGCGTAGGCCAGCAGATAGCCGCCGGTGCAATCCCAGCCGGCGTAGCTGTCTTCTTCCGGTTCCGGCGGGCCTTGGTGTAGGAAACTTCCGTGCGAACCGCGGGCAAGGTCGAAGTACCATTCGCCAAACTCGCTCATCCACGCACCCGTGGCCTCCGGGCCCGACTGGGCAACACCAGGCATCGCCCAAAGAATGTTGAAGAAATTGCCGGTGTGCCCGCAATCACGTTCCGACCCGTGGGAGGCAACGCTCATGCGCGAGAAGAACTCCGCGCCTTTCGATTCACCGAGCAAGTTGAACAGCACGGCGGCCATTCCGCACTTGCCGTTGTCCTCGTGGGTCTCAAACCAGGGATGATGGTCGCCATAAGGAATCGCCCCCTTACCAATATAGAATCGCATCAGGCGGACGCTAAGATCGATGGCACGGTTCACCGCCGGGTCGTTCACGCCCGCCTCACGGGCCATCACCAACGAAATCGTCAGAGGCAAACCCGGGGAGTTCATCATCCCGTAGCCGAAAAGTCGTCCATCGGGCCGAGCGAACCTGTGGCCCCACGAGCCCACTGCGCTTTGGCCCTGTGCGGCTTCGAGAGCGAGCCGCGTTAAGCCCGGCATGACCAAATCATCACCCGTTGCCATCTTGTATTCGGCCAGGAACATCATGACGTAGCCGTAATGCCACGTTGCCATCTCTTGGTCTTTGAAGTTCATGGCCCACTCGGCTTCGTTCTTAATCAGCGGGAGGTGGGTCGCATCGCCGCTGGCTAACAGCGCGAGCGCATTGAGCGATCGGGGGATGGGGTCCAGCCGCTCGGCATAGGAGGGATTCGCCATCCGCTTGGCAAGATCTTTGCACCCTTGTTCGAGAATGGTTTTGGACTTCGGGCAATCGTAGGGCGCGGTGGTGCTGTAAGTTCCTAGCACTGGAAGCTTCACCACGACTTCTGCCGAGCTGCCAGCGCGCCACCGAGTCAGGCTGAGCTCGCCTTTGCCTGCTTCCGATTCGGCAAGGGTCAGGGCCTTCCCCATTTCGGTGCGAGGGTCATAGGAAAACGGCTTTCCGCCGACACCGAGAATCACGTCGCCGACCGCGACAACGCCGTCAGCGAGAGAACCCTTCTCCACCTTGGTGATCGCGATCTGGCGTGCATCGGTGGTCACCATCTTGTCACAATAAATCCAACCGCGTAGGCCCGTGGCACCGAGATTCCAGTCGTGCTTCGGGCCTTCGGGGATCTTTTCGCCTTTGGTGAAATCGGGTATCGCGGTCTCCTGACCTTTGCCCGCGGCGAAGCTTGATCCATGCGCCGCGATAACGACAGTAAGTGTGAGAAAGATGAGTCTGTTTTTCATGCTGATCACTTGTTGAGTTGGATGCGGCGTTTGGTTTATGAAGTCAGTACTTGATGGATGAAGAATGTGGCTGAGCTGCAAATCTGGCCGAATAAGTCGCTTGCGGTTCTTGGTAGAGTGTGCATGTATTCCTCAGGAATAATAACTGAAGATCAGGGGCGGAGGACGATCGGCGCGACGATTGTAACCCAAACGCCATGCCGCTGTTCTCTGCAGCGCATTTGCGGTCGCTCTCGACAAGTGGCGATGCCTCCACAAAATCATTGGCGATTGATTCAGTCTACGGAAATTCGCTCCTGCAGCTAGCGAAAGGAAGTTCCACTGGAATGCAGCCGGTCCGCGGGAGGTCACCTCGCAGCCAGTACTGGAACGATCAGCGGTATCGGCAGGGATGATCGTCCCAATGCCATGATCCTCTTCAACCCCGCCTGTACTCTCGCTCCTATCGCGAACTGGCAATCAGGGGCCAATGATGGTCTAAGCGTCGAGCGATTAGGCGTGAAGGCGCTGGTAAACTCGCCTTGCAAACTAGTCGGCTACGACGGTGCGGGCCACGGCTTCTTCAATCGAGGCGAGAATTTTGCCAAGACCCTCACTTAAGCCGACGGTTTCTTCGTCGAACTCGGCTAGCTCAAAAAGTGAAATCGCTTTTCAGAAATGCCCGAATGGGGCCGCGCAGCGTCCCGAAATCAATATCCCATCGAGTTTAGAACCCACGATGAACTCAACTGCCAAATCCCACGCAAGTTTTCGGTTTGGTTCCAGCGGGCGCATGTCCGCGCCGCCTGAACAGCGATGCCGCTAAGCCAAAGGGTCGTCAGTCTGGTAGTACTTTAAGCCGAAAATCCCCTGGCTCAGTTCCACCCGGCGTGTCAAACCGGAGCGAGTTTGGCAAGTGGGCCAAACACTATCGTTTTTCCAGATCCTTTGCCCGAAGTTCGTTCAATTCTTGGACTCCAGCTGCCTTGCTGCTAGCCCAGGCCTCGACTATCCCTTCATGTTTCACAGCTTGGCTCGAAGTGGTCGGTCGAATGCACATAAATTTCCTAAGTCCCGCGAACACAATCGCCGACTTGCCCGCCAATACGCGGCCGGTCTGTCAACAAATGACACGGCGATCGCTCGGGGAGGTTCATCGATCCAACTAAGGAGCGCACTCCAAAAATCACCTCCGTTCTCCTGGCTTTCCAGCCACGTGGATAAAAGCTTCTTTGCTCGATGCTTTCATCCCGACCCAAAGCGGGAGGGACGTCCTGCCCCACGCTCTCGCTCTCACGCTTCGGGATTCAGGTGTCAAACAGCATCGGAGCATCGTCAATGCTAAAAGCGATTTAATCCGTATGTTTCTAATTGCTTATTTCTTCGCCAAAGACGACTCCAAGGCAGTTGTCTGCGGGTCGTTTGTTTGCCGCATGTGGGAGAGTAGCTTACGACTTAGTTCAGCGACATCCTCGGCATACTTCTGGTCGTGGATCAGGTTTTTCCGTTCAGTCGGATCGGCTGTAGTGTCGTAGAGCATGAGCGTCTCCCCCTCGATGAGTTGTTTTACTCGCGCCTGAATTGATGAGTCGGTAGAGGCGTTCATCGCGGCGAAGCTTAGGCCGCTCATCGCTTCGACTCGGAATTTCTCCGAACCACCGACCCAGGCATGAAACATCAACGCGCGATCCTTCGTTCGAATGCAGCGCTGTGCAAACGACTTGCCACTGCTGACCGTATTGACGTGCGTTATGACGAATTCGCGATCGGATTGCGGCTGGCCGTTAAGCAATGGCACCCAGGAGCGTCCATCCATATCAGCCGGCGGCGGAACATGGAGCAATTCCAAAAGCGACGGCATCACGTCCACACTGCTGACGAATTCGGTACGCGTCTGCGGTTCCTTCATGCCAGGAACTCGTATCAGGACAGGTGACCATGTACCGTTGCGGTATACGGTCGCTTTCGAGAACGGAAAAGACATCCCGTGATCCGACATGAAGACGACGATTGTGTCCACATCGCGACCGGCTGCGGCTAACTCCTTCATCATCAGACCAAACGCGACATCGAATCGGCTGACGTTGGTGAAGTACTGCGCGACCTCTTCACGAACACTTGGGATATCCTCAAGAAACGCCGGGACCGTCACTTCATTCGGCAAGAAGATTTTTGCGCCGTCAAGGGCTTCGCCGCTCTTGGCCTTTTTGTTACTGCTGCCATTGATGAACGGGCGATGGGGATCACAGATGTTGGCATTGATAAAGAATGGCTTCTTCTCTTCGGCGGCACTTGCGAGCATCTCGCGAAACCTCTCAGCAAACTTCGTCGGCTGCTTGCCAAGTGCCTGGTCACCAATCGAATGCCACGGAAACTTGTCGGGTGGTGCCATGTGAACGGCCTTTGCAATGACCCCGGCATAGTAACCGTGCTCACGGAGTACCTCGACGAGCGTCGGTACATCGCGGCGTATGGGGTTGAATCCGAGTGCTCCGTTGCGATGCGGAACTCGGCCCGTCATCAGTGCCGACCGACCGGGCTGGCAGATCGGTACAGTGACATGGCCATTAACAAAACGGTGCGATGACTTGGCAAAAGCATCGAGATTCGGGGTAGCGCCAAGCGTACAGCCGTTCCATCCGCCGGAGTCTGCATTCATGTCGTCGGCTGTGACAACAAGCAAGTTCAACGGCTTATCTAATTCGACGGCGCTTGCAACGTTGCACGCGAGGCCATGCAGAGTGGCGATGATGATGAGGTGCAAAAGTTCATACATGGGTATTATCGGACTCTCAATCTAGATTACATGGATGGACAAGATAGGCGGGGCACAACGCATGCCTGACATCAGTGAGGCCCGCGAAGCCAGTGGTTGCCTCGCATCCAATCAGCGACACGATCCATGAAGTGATCTGCGGCCCATTGGTCGATGGCTCGGATGTATCCGCACCAGGATAGTATAACTACGACCAGATCTCATGGACGACGTTGCCATATACGTCCGTTAACCGAAAGTCGCGTCCCGCGTAGCGGTACGTTAGCCGTTTGTGATCCAGCCCCAGTCCATGAAGCAACGTTGCATGGAGATCGTGCATGTGTACGGCTTTTTCGACAGGTTGGTAGCCGAAGTCGTCGGTCGCGCCGTATGTCAAACCACCCTTCACACCGCCACCTGCCATCCATATCGTGAACGCTTGCGGATGATGGTTGCGTCCATCGATGTTCTCTGCGGTAGGGGTCCGTCCAAACTCGGCCCCCCACAGCACTATGGTATCTTCCAGCAAGCCACGCCGCGCTAGATCGGTCAGCAATCCAGAGATGGGGCGATCTACTTTGGCAGACTCCGTGACCAGCCCGTCCTTCAACTTTTTATGGTGATCCCACGTATAATCGGTCGAGACCTGAATGTAGCGAACGCCTGCTTCTGCGAATTTGCGAGCTAAGAGGCATTGCCGTCCAAAGTTATCGGTTGGCTCCGCGCCAATGCCGTATAGATCCTGCGTTTCTTTCGTTTCATCCTCCATGTTCATAACTTCAGGAACGTTCGCCTGCATGCGGAATGCAAGTTCATAGTTGGCGATGAGCCCTTCGATCCCTTGGTCTTCCGATGCTTCCTTCAAGTGCTCGCGATTGAGCGATTGGATCAGGTCCAGTTGTTGCCTTTGCAAGGTCGAAGGGATACGAGTGTTGCCAACGTTCAACACGCTGGCTTGTTTGATCGGAGTCTCCGCCGAACCGATGGCTGTACCTTGATGGATTGCTGGCAGAAATGCGCTGCCATAGTTTTGTACGCCACCGTGACCGCGTGGGGGGGATATGGTGATGTAGGCAGGCAGGCTATCGCTTTCGCATCCCAACCCGTAACTGAGCCAAGAACCGACACTGGGGCGAACCAGATTCGCTTGCCCCGTATGCAAACGGAGCAACGCTTCACCGTGTGCAGTCCCCTCGGTATGCATCGATCGAATAACACATAGCCGATCCGCCTGTTCGGCGAGATGCGGGAACAGATCGCTCATCCAAACGCCACTCTGACCATGCTGGGCAAAACGAAAGGGCGAGCCTAAGACTTTCCCAGATTTGGACTGGTCACGGGTCGAGATTCCAGGTGGCAGTGGTTTGCCGTCGTGTTCGTTGAGCATCGGCTTAGGATCGAACGTATCCACGTGGCTTGGCCCGCCCCACATAAAGAGGAAAATGATACGTTTGGCCCTCGCGGGGAAATGCGGCAGTTTTGGCGATAGAGGACTCTCCGCAAAGGCAGGTGTGGCCTGAACCCCATTGGAAAGCATTGCGGCCAAGGCAAGTTGCCCGATCCCGCATGCGCTATTGCGAAGCATGGCTCGACGAGTGGATCGTAGCGAAAATCGATTGCAAGGCATAATGGAACCCTACTCCAGAAATTGAAAACGACTCGAAGCAAACAACGCATGGCAGGCGATCGCCAAAGCACGTAACTCTTGATTTCCAGGACTATCCGGTGTTGGCCGGTCCGAACCTTGTTTCAAGAAAATTCGCATGGATTCCCGTTCGCTTTCTGTGGCCGTAGCGTTGAGAATCCTCTTGAACATACGGTCGATTTTGGCGTCATCATCGTTGCTCGCAATGTCGGCAAGAATACGTCGAGCGGTCTCTTCGGCGGCGTCCATCACCATGGTGTCATTGAGCAAGAAGAGCCCCTGCGTTGGAACAATCGTTTTGGAACGTGCACCGGTAGTCGACTGCGGGTCCGCGAAATCGAATACTTGAAAGATTTCGGGCAAGTCATTTCGGATGACCGGCAAGTAAACGCTTCGACATGAAAAGTCCGTTCGGCGTCGAACTTTATTCGCACCCACGGCGGTCGCTTGATCACCGAGATAGTCCACCGTTGAATCGACTGGCTTCCAATCCAATGTGCCAGCAGCAGTCAACATCGCGTCCCTAAACGATTCCGGATCCAGTCTTCGCCGATGCGCTCGCCATAGATATCGATTATCCGGATCGATCGAGTAGTTCACGTTATCGAAAGCGCTGCTCTTGCGAAACGTATTGCTCAAGACGATCTTTCTAACCAGAGTCTTTACCGACCACCCCGAGTCGATAAGCTCCCGAGCCAAATAGTCGAGCAGCTCAGGGTGCGTCGGCGGTTCGCCTGTACGACCAAAGTTGTCGACGGTACGAACCAGACCAACTCCCATCAAGTGATGCCAAATGCGGTTGGCTTGTACGCGTGCTACCAAATGTGAGACTCTGGAGTCTGAATCGGTAAGCCAACGGCCAAACGCAATGCGGCCACTCTCTTTGGCGGGGATGGCAATCGGTTGGTTGTCCGTAAGGACTTTCAAGCCACCACGTGGCACAACGTCTCCCAATCGATCGAATTGGCCAGCGAGCCGAATGCTCTCATCACCCGGTTCATCTATGTCCGCCGGTATCATCGCGCGTGGTGGGATCTTCGGTGGAGTGTTGATCGCGGTCGTCAATTTTTCGACGAAGGCTTCTTGAGCCGCGATACGTTTGTCGATCGGATGGCTTGGGTCTAATGCGTTCTTCGCGATCCCTTCTGCGTTATTGAGCAATGTTTCAGCAAGTTCCTCGCAAGCATTCTGTTGAAGGGCTTTGAGGACTGCAGCGGCCTGTGTCTTTTTCTTCTTGAGCTCCGGCTGCTCGCGCCAGTATTCTTCGTACGCATTGTCTGATGATTCACCGTCGGCACCTAGTCCGACCAATCGCTCCATAACACGTTGCTCTCCGAGCATATGTCGCTTCTCCATCACTTTGGTCGAGGCAAAGATTCCAGCGATTGCATAGTAGTCAGCGGTGGGAATGGGATCGAACTTATGATCATGACATTTTGCACAGCCAAGAGTCTGACCGAGAAACGCGCGACCGATGGTATCGATTTGCTCGTCCGCAACTTCCATGCGTTGGTTTTTTTCATTGTTACCCAGCAGGACTTTTGGGCCGATGGCTAAGAAACCAGCTGCAATACGTTGTTGGTCTCGTTGCGCAATGGAGTCGTAGGGAAGCAGATCACCCGCTACTTGTTCCAAAAGAAATTGATCAAATGGCTTGTCGTCGTTGATTTGAGTAAACACCCAATTACGATATCGCCACGCTTCGCGGAACAGAAAGTTCTCATCAAGCCCATTCGAATCTGCATACCGAGCTAGGTCGAGCCAATGCCTCCCCCATCGTTCGCCGAATTGGGGTGAGGTCAACAAGCGATCAACTACGCTTTCAAACGCGTCCGGTGATTCATCTTTCAAGAATGCTTCGACTTCCTCGGTCGATGGTGGAGCCCCTCTTAGCTGGAAGTAGACTCGCTTGAGAAGATCGACGGGATCTGCATCGAGCGTTGAGCTCAAGCCTTTCTCGATGAGACCTTCTGCAATAAACGAATCGATGGTAGAGCGAGTAGGTGGTAACGAGGGTATTTGCGAAAGCACGGTTTGGGGCAAGTGCGTGCCGAGGTGTTTGAAAGCCCAATGGTCTCGACCGGCAACAGGGTCGGAGGGGTCGTGCAAAGTGGTAGTGTCGGCTTCCTTTGGCCCTGGTGCTCCCATCCGGACCCAATTCTCCAAGTGCACAATCTCGTCGGCAGAAAGCGGCTTGACCGGGGGCATTTGCAAGCTTGAGTCGTCGTATCGAATCGCCCGAATGAGTAGGCTTGCATCCAGATTTCCAGGGACGACGCTGAGCCCGCTTTCACCTCCTTCAAGCCAACCCTCGCGGCTATCGAGCAAAAGTCGTCCCTCAACCTCTTTGGATCGTTTCGAATGGCATTGATAACAATGCTTGGCGAGAAGTGGCCGAACCTGCTTTTCGAAATACTCCATACCGACTGCGTTTGGTTCATCGGAAGCGACGGCAGTGTGAGCAAAAAGCAAGATCAACGACAAACCGATAGTATGCGTGAGCATGGCTCGTATAGGCTGCAAAATGAACCTCGCACGGTTCTTGGATTCAAAGGAATGGGAGGGAATATCCCTTTCAGGTTAGCAAGTAAATCATAGGTTAGTTCATCGGGAAGATTGTCGCAATGTGAGCGTTAAGGTGATCGGCAGCATTAGATTTATCGTAGTGGGATTCGCCAGAATTCCAATTTCACGCGGGAATTCTGGCGAATTCCACTACATCGGGTGAGTTTTCACCTGCCGCTCGCGAAACGGTTGTGAAGTTGTGCGAGGTCCCTACATTACAACGATGACCGAAAAGATTATCGACTGAATTCACGCGCGGTACAAAAACTCCACCACAGGTTTCGACAGCGATTTTTCCGGCTATTTCCGAGGCGAACAACAATCATTTACGACGCACGTCGATAAGACTTCAAATGCCCGCCAAGTTCAGAATCAACCATTTCGCGATCGCATCTGGCAAGCTGATCTTGGGATGCAGACTTCTGCCCATCTGAATACGCCCAAAACATTAGAACGATATGTTGCGGCAGCCGTCTTTTAGGACCTCGGCTGAATATTCGTTGTAGAATTGGTTATAATGTACCAGCACGGCAATCGCACGTTAATTTCCGAATGGTCCAATGATTGCAGTAGGAGGCTGGGCGGGTACCCCACGTTCGGGTAGCCGTTTCAGGAGTCTTTTTTGCATCGGATGTGCGGTATGGCCAATGCGTTTGTTACCCAAAC
>JANPHB010000116.1:0-32701 GCA_031424235.1 Pirellula sp. | reverse complement strand
TTTTACACTCGCCCTTGGCGGTGCGACGAATCCAGAGTTGTGCGATCGGGTGACGTGACTCTAGAACTCCAAAGCTGCGGACGGTGGGGTCAAGCCCCAACCGTCCTGCCATGCTCAAAAGCGTTGCCGAAGCGGGGCGAGGGGGAGAAAAACACACCAAATTTAATTTGCGAGATCAATGAGACGCACAAGTAAAAAGAATTTTTCAAAAACTCGGTTGACTACCGCTGTAGTCTCCCCTAACATGCCTACAGGTGTAGTCAGTCGTGGCGTTCGGTTCTTGCAGCAGCCTGCTCGCTCACGAGTTGCGATTGTTGATTTTGGGGCAAAGCCCCGGTCGTTTACATAGCCCAGTCCGAAGGGCTGGGGCAAATCGAGCATATCGAATTAATAGGGCCAACGGCCCGCCAGTTTGCGTCGGTGAGAAACGTTACCCAGCAAACGGTCGGACCTTTGACCCTTAAGGGCAATTGAAACGAAACCCCAGCCCGTTGGGCTGGATTATGTAAACTGGTGGGCCGTTGGCCCGAAAACACATAAAAAAACAGGTTTCCAATAACAATTTGTGCATGGGATGGTTCGAATGGTTTCGAAGGCGAAAACGTTAGGCAAGGCGGAACTGGAATTGCTCCAGTACATCGACGAACGGCATCCGACCACCGTTCGCGAAGTGGCTGACCATTGGGAGAAAAAGGCAGGACTCGCTCGGACAACCGTCTTGACCATGATGGATCGCCTCAAAGAAAAAGGATTCTTGACTCGCAAGAAGATCGATGGCGTCTTTCACTACAGCCCCAAACGTTCCGCATCAAGCGTCCTCGAGGGGCTCGTCAAAGACTTCGTCCAGGGAGTTCTTGGTGGTTCGCTCGCTCCCTTTGCCGCCTACTTGAACGACGCCAAGGATCTCGATCCCGAGGAAGTCGCCAAACTGAAAAAGATCGTTCGAGAGCTTGATAGCACGCCATCAGAAAAGGGTACTCCCAAATGACACACCTTTTTCAATGGCTCTCCGAGGCCTGGCTCTCTTCGATCGTTCGAACCATCTCGCTCGGCGGAGTTGCCATCGTTGTTTTTTGGCTGATCGACCGAGTCTGCCAATCCTTGGCCGCCACTCAACGCTCCTGGCTCTGGCGACTTCTATATATCAAGCTTGCAAGTTTGCTTTTTTGCTCCTTCACCGTCCTTTCTCTACCCACCGCAGCCAACTTTTGGTCCATGCCGTCAACTGAATCAGCTATGACTATTGGCAGTTCCGCGACGGATTTTTCTGCCCACAATTTAGTCGTTGCTTATCCACAAACGAACTTCGCCGAAAGTATCCCGCAAGTTTCGCTTCAAGCGTCTATTACTCCAAAGGGCCGGCAGTGGCCGGCTTTGCTTATGGTGCTTGCGATTGCGTGGCTAGTTGGAGCCCTTGGTTTAGTTACCGTTTCTTTTTCAAGGTATCGCAGTCTACTTGTGAGATTGCGAAAAGCGACGGTACCATCCGACTCGGCTACAGCCATGCTCTATCGGTCCGTCCTGAACGAGCTTGGGATCCGCAAGGGGCCTGAGCTGATTTTGGTGACACTCGATTGCAGTCCATGTCTTGTGTGGGATCGCCGCACCTGCATCGTGTTGCCCTTTGACTTTCGGCAATGCTATGGAAAAGAAGCGTGCAGGATGGCGATGGCTCATGAGCTAGGGCACTTCGTTCGCCGCGATTTGCAATGGAATGCTCTAGCGGCACTCGTGTCCACCTGGTTGTTTTTCTTTCCTTTGATTTGGTTGATGAACAAGCGGTATCGCATCGCCTTGGAAATGGCCTGCGACGCTTACACGATCGATCGAGCACGTGTCGATCGAGTTGGTTATGCAAATTTACTCGTTGGGCTTCTCGATTCCAGAAGTCGATGGGCGGCCTCGGCAACGTTTGTCGCAATGGCTGGTTCCGGTTCTTTCCGTTCTCTTTCAGCAAGGTTGAATGCTATGAAGTTTCGAAAACAAAGTCACGTTTGGTTGAGAAGATTGTCGCTTGGCGCTGCTGGTTGCGTTGTTGGTGCTTCGCTTTTGCCTTGGGGCTTCGCGAGCGATGACGAGCCAAAGCAAAAGAAGAAGACCAAGTCGAACGCAGAAACGAAGGTTGAGTCCAATCTGCAAGTCGGATCGAGCAGTTCCTCCGACAGCGTGGTGGTTACCAGCGTATTTACCGCGGGCCAAGCAGGCGAATCGTTTAGTGTCTCCGCCGGAAACGGCAGCAGCGTCAGTTCCTCATCGAGTACTGCAGGTACTGGCAGTTCTTCCGGTTCAGGTAGTTCGTCGAGTGCGAGCAGCCCTGGCCAAAAGAACCAGGAGAGCGTTTCCAAAACCATCAATACGGTGGATGGCAAGCGAACGATGACCGTGGCGGTTACTTCAAACTCCCGAACGATACTCATCAATCAAGATGCCAAAGGGACCTTTCGCGTCGAAATCCAAGTGCAAACGGAGGGGGATGATTTAGAGAAGAGGAGCTATGTCGCAGATAGCCGCAAAGAGTTTGCGAAGGCACACCCAGAGGTCTACGAATCGATCAAATCCTACCTTGAGGATCATCCGCCAGTAGTCCTCACGGATCGCAAACCTCGCGACCCTGGTATCCTTGTGAATCTTTTCCCAAACGTGAAAGGGGCGAAGGTCGAGGGCAAGCCACTCTCGCGTGCCGTCGCCGGCGTAGCACTTGCTCCTAGCGTGCCTTCAGCCCCCAGCGTCCCTGCCATAGCAAGTGTCCCAGCAATACCAAGCGTCCCTGCCATTCCGAGCATCCCGTCAGCACCAAGTGCACCTGCATTGCCTGCCTTGCCTGCATTGGAAGGTGTACTCGAAGCACTCGACAAGATCCGATCGGAGTCAGCGGGGAATTTGGAGATTGAGAAACTGATTGAGAGCATCAAAGCAAAGCTTGATGATAAGGAGTAAGTGCATCCTCTCGACATACTTAGTCACTTTGACGAGCGGACCTTACGATACGCTCGCAAAGCCGGGATAGCGGCATATTCCTGATAGCCCGGAGGGCGGCATATTCCTGCCGGTGGCGTAAGCCACCAGTCCCGGATAATCCTTCGGATTGAGCCCGGAGGGCGACACATTTCAGAATGATTTGATGTGTCGCCCTCCGGGCTTTTCGTTGGATGGTCAGTGAACCGGTGGCTTACGCCAAATGGCACTCACTTTGTTAGCGGAACGGCGCGAGCCGTCCGGTGAGTGGCCAGTAAAAGACGCGAAACCGGCGGGCTAGCGCCCATCCGCTACAGAAACACAATCGAAAGTGAGTGCCATTGGGCTTACGCCACCGGCAGGTGATGTATCGCCCTCCGGGCTGTCAGGCTTCAGGGTTCATGCGCCTGGTCAGGGCTCCGGCCTCAAAAAGACATCGTCAGGCAGATTTCAGTCTACCGTCGACTCGGGCGGATTCGAGTCAGGATTCGATTCTGGCTCTGGCTCTTCTTTTGGTCCCGATTTCTCACGCCACGTTGGTTTCCGCTGGCGAGCTCTTGGGTGATGCGAAGCCTGCAGTTCGCGAACCAATTTTTCGTCGAGCGTCTTGGAAAGCGGCCGAGCAGGAGTCTGAACGATCGTCGCCTCTAGTTTTTGCTCGTCCAGTCGCAAGATCTCATTGATTTCAAACTCGACTTCTTGGTTCTCCTCGAGCAGTCGACCTTGCAGTCCACCTCGAAGCGCGGAGAAGTGAAAGAAGACATCGTCCCGAAAGTGATCGGTTTTGATGAAGCCGAACTTTCGTTCTGGAATCAACTTGATAATGTGTCCAACGCGCATCGTTTAGCCTCGCCCCTCAGGACGCAAACGCCCCACGCTACTCTGAAAATACTTTTTTCGTCTCGCCACTACCGCGTCGCGGTGTTGGCTCTCGGACAAATCGTCCAAATTCGATTGGCAAAAACGACAGCCAATCTTCTCCAAGTGAAATTTGATGTAGTTGGCTTGATCGTCCATCATGGCGCCAAGAAGATAACTACCAAGGTCTTCGCGACTTGGGCAACTCAGTCGATGTCTTCGCCAAATATCGCCAACGCTGTGGACACCGCTATCGCGTCGCGAGATCACTTGCCCAAGTTGTTGTCGCAGCGCCTCATCATTTCGCAACGCGGCCTCAATACGAGCCATTACGTCCGCAGGCAAGGATTCGTCGATGTAGGCCAAAAGAGTTGTGTCGTTGAACATGTGCGTTAGCCGTTTCTCAAGGCACCGATAGCTAACGTCACGTTCTGCCCGCCGAAACCAAAGCTATTGTTCAATGCAACTTTGATCTTAGCTGGCCTAGCGACATTGGCTACATAGTCCAGATCGCAATCTGGGTCTGCTGTTTCTTGATTGATCGTTGGTGGCAAAACACCATCGCGAATGGCCATCATGCAGACGATCATCTCGGTCACGCCGGCGGCTGCGATCAAGTGTCCCATCATGCTCTTGGTGCTCGATACAGGTGTCAGTCTTGCACGATCGCCAAACACGCCTTTGCAAGCCAGCGTTTCAGTACGATCATTGACCGAGGTGCTCGTGCCGTGAGCATTGACGTAGCCGATCTCGTCCAGATTCAATTTCGCATCTGCGATGGCATTTCGCATGCAACCAATTGCACCGCGGCCTTCGGGATGGATGTCGGTGATGCGATAAGCGTCAGCCGTACTGCCGTAACCGAGCACTTCACCCAGGATCGCAGCGCCACGTTTTCTGGCGTGTTCGTATTCTTCGAGAATGACAATGGCAGCCCCTTCGCCGAGCACGAATCCATCGCGATCTTTATCGAAAGGACGAGAAGCCTTGGTCGGATCGTCATTGCGTTGGGACAAGGTTGTCAACAAGCTAAAGCCCGTCAAGCCAAAGGGGTGAATCATGCTGTGAGCCCCACCTGCAATCATGGCATCGGCATCGCCGCAACGGATCAGTTCCGTAGCTTCGCCGACCGCTTGGCTACTCGCGGCACAGGCTGTCAAACAATTGCAATTTGGCCCTTGAGCATCGAACATGGCTGCTAGGTGCGCAGAGGGCATGTTCGGTTCTTGTTCCAATTCCGCTTCGACGTTCAAGACCTGTCGGCCTCGTCTCAAAAATGCGGCCAAGTCAAAAGGACCATGTTGAACGCCGGCGGCCATCATATTGGTGAAATTCGGGAAGTCTTGGTTGCCTTCGCCGGCACCCATGTAGACTCCGATTCGAGTTGGTGCTAATCCGGAATCGAGAAGTCCCGATTGGGCCATGGCTTGCTTGGCGGCTCCGATTGCAAAACGGGTGTGTCGACCACGGTTCTTCCAAACGGCAGCATCTTCGCCCGCTTTGGAAATGCACCAGTCTTTGACTTCGGCAGCGATCGTGGTTGGGTAGCCGGTCGGGTCGAAGATGGAGATCTGCCCCACCCCGCTTTTGCTTTCCCTAAGTGCGGACCAAACCGTTTGGACATCATGACCAAGCGGATTAACCATTCCGATTCCAGTTACTACAACACGACGGCGCATCAACGCAATCACTCCCAAATACGGTGTCTGCAAAAATCAAACCCAAAGCGATTGCGGATGGAATTACGACCAAAACTCGCCAACGATAGCCAATCCAAGTCAGGCTGGCTTGGATTGCGAGATCGCGCGACTCTGTATAAAACCTCGCGCCGCTTGGCGTTCAGCCTCGAGCATGTGCTCAGGCGCATGTATTCTATTCCCGTTTTGATCTACAGCAACATCGAACAGCTTGAGAATACGGAGCGTTCGCAGCAAATCTTCGGCCGGAAACAAGCCCGTCTCTCCGAAACGATCGTCGAGAAAGGCAAAGGAGAGTTCCAATTCCGCTCGAACTTGTCCATTTACCACAACGGTGCCCTCAACAATGGCTCCGCTCGGCTTTTTGTCTTGGACGACAGCCGTCAAGAAAATTTGGTCGCCTGGAACAATGAGTTCGTGGAATACGGCTTTGGAAACTTTGGCCAAAACGGTTTTTGTGCGAAAACCACCTTCCTCAGATACCAGCAAACCACCCGTCTGAGCCATCCCCTCAATGATGAGAGAATGGGGATAATGGGGGTGACCTGGCAGATAATCGTCGATCGGCTCCTCGCCAAACGAAACGTTTTTTATGGTCGTCGCACGCGTGTTGCGTACGAATTCAATAAATCTATCTATCCAAAACCAACGCATTTATTTACTCAAACGCAATTAAGCGATCTTGGATTCCACGTAACGGCACAAGTCGCTTACGGTCAACAGATCGCCGAAGTCTTGAACTCGAGGATTTGTTTCGAACTTGCTGAGATCTGCCCAAGGCATTCGTTTCTTCAATTCTGCGATACCCGTGGCGGTTACTTTGCCGTCTTGCACATACGTGCTTTCGGTCAAAATGTCCTTTGGAAAAAGATCTTCGGTGGCAACTTTGATGCCGAAGCTTTTTTCAAGCTTGAAAACGATGTCCAAAAAGTCAATGGATTCCGCACCCAAGTCACCGACCATCGTCGCTTGTGGCGTCACCTCGTCATCGTCGACCCCTAGGGCGTCAATCAAAGCGGCTTGGACCTTGGAAAAAACTTCTTCGCTAACTTGCATTTTCGATTGTTCCTCGAACAAAGACTTCGAAATTTCTTTGAAATTGTAAATGGTGAATGGAAGTGAAAGCTTTTTGGGCCTCTTTAAATAACGTTTCTATCGCAAATTGACTAGCCCAATGGGCTTTTTTCTTTGGTTTTACAAGGTTCGAACGTCCAATAGTTGGCACATTTCGTCCCACCACTCGGTTTCGCTCCAGTCTAATTGATTCAGAGCGTTTCGCGACTGCTCGAACTGCTCCGGAACCGTCAGGGACTCGTCGACAAACAAAATAGGCCTTTTTCCAACGCGTACTAACCCCCCACGAACTCCGCCAAGCCACTCGCAACGAACTGCGATCCCCTCGTTTTCGGCGATTTCTAAGAGTTTCTCCAGCCGATCTAAGATTTGCATCGTGATACTCGCTTGGTTCCAGCTTGATTTGGATGGGGGCATCGTGTAATTAGACCATTCGGGAGGTCGCGACCAAAGCACTGGCTGACCTTCCGGCACGGTAGCGTCTGACCTTTTCGACCGCCATATCAACTGAATGCCACTTATGCCGGAAAACCTTTCCACCGACTTTCCAAAAATCAGCCAGCTGGGCCCCCATTTTTCGCCCCAAAAAGCTGCTCCAGAGGATTCTACGATTGCACAGCTGCAATTGCGATTGGCGCAGATGGAAAGGCTCGCGGCGGTCGGCGAACTAACCAGCACAACGACTCACGAATTCAACAACCTGCTGATGACCATCCTCAATTACGCAAAGATGGGCCTCCGTAACAAAGATGATGCCAGTCGAGAGAAAGCTTTCACCCGAATCCTCGACGCAGCAAATCGTGGCGCCAAAATCACCAACACCGTCCTCGGTCTGGCTCGCAATCGTAGCGGAGAAATGGAACCCACCAATCTGGTCCCATTGATCCAGGACACACTCGTTTTGCTCGAACGGGAAATGCAAAAGTACCGCGTGGCAATCGAAACACAGTTCGAAGAAGTTCCGGACGTTTTGGCTGCTGGCAATCAAATCCAACGTCTGATGCTCAATCTGTTGACCAACGCCCGACAAGCCATCGGCGAGGTGGGTACCATTCTTATCCGAGTCGCTTTCGAAAAGAAAACCAATTCGGTCGTCTTGACGGTCCGAGACTCGGGGCATGGAATCGCCGCCGAAAACCTGCCGAAGATCTTCGAACCCTTCTTCACGACGAAAAACGGGCCCGACGACAGCGGCAAAGGAGGAACGGGCCTGGGACTCTCTGCGTGCAAAGAGATCGTGGACCAACACCAAGCTAGAGTGCGAGTCGAAAGCACTGTCGGCAAAGGAACGGCATTCAGTATTCGCTTCCCTGCAATCGTCGCTGCAGATGTAGTTTAAAAAGTTCGAAGGTTTTCCTGGCGCTCCGGCGTGTCAAACAGGACATTGTGGTTGTGATTACCAAGCCCGGAGGGCGAAACATCTCTGCCGGCGGCTTACGCCGCCGGCAGAGATGTGTCGCCCTCCGGGCTGTTTTTGCTAAACAACACGCTTCGGCGACTCAACGCGTGGCGAACACTCAATGCGGGCCCATCACTCAACTCCCTCCGGTCACGCAAACGGTTCTTCTTGTGCTTGGTGTACAATTTTGTTCGAGTCGATGGACGCGGCGTGAAATCCAAGCATCTTCCAACGTACGTCTAATCCATCGCCCCAACTACTTAACCCCAATTCCAGTCCTAACTCACATGCGCGAGCCACTATGAAACTCAATTCCACTTGTGCACTTGTTTTATTCCTGTCGTTGTCAGCAGTCACTCAAGTCGGTTGCAAACCAGCCAATACGAGGGTGAGTCCATCGCCGACAACCGCGCAATCGACTCAGGCCGCGACACCACAAGTTGCTCCCAAGACACCGACTCCCAGCGAATCGACTGCCGCGACGCCCGCGTTAAAGACAGACGGCGTTTGGAAAGTTAAGTCCGCAGTCATTGCTGGGCAGCCGCTTCCTCCCGAAGCCGCCAACGCAATTACATTAACGCTTACGAACGAACAGTACGTTGTCGATTTGGGAGGCGCAATCGACAAAGGGACGTTTACCACCGACCTTAGCACAACACCAAACCGCATGACCATCAAGGGAACCGAAGGACCCAACACCGGAAAAACAATGCTCACGATCTTCGACGCACTGGACGCCGAGACAATGCGTCTTTGTTACGATCTGGAGGGCAAAGAGTTCCCTCAAGCATTCGAGTCGACCGCCGATAATAAGTACTTCTTCGTAACCTACGTGCGGCAATAGTAATCCAAAGTAGCAGGCAAGCTCCGCGTGCCGTCCGCCAATCAGCTACCACGACACAGCCGACAAAAGCCAAAGTACTGGGCTCATTCCATGTGCCGATCACCAAGAGTTAAAGTAAATGAGCTCCAGCGGACGGCACGACGGAGCGTGCCTGCTACTTTGATGTGTCGTCTAGCCCCGGACCGATGGTAATGTTGTCCGACTCCCAGGCCGTGATGCTTTCCTAAGACATCGCTGCCGAGACCACCATCGCGATCCCGATGATGACGGATGCGACGACGATCGCTACCGCTACATTCTTGTTCTCTCCAAGCTCTTTCTCTAAATCGATCTTGGGGGTCATCAAATCAAATAGCTTGAAGCCACCTAACATGAGAACAATGCCGACCAATCCAAAAATTGCAGTGGCCAGGAGTGCTGCGCCAAAAGCATTCCAGTCAGTTATCAATGCTAACATCATCCTTTTGAGTTCCTTCTATAATCTATTGCTTGTCAACCAAAAAAGTGTGGCACAAAACGACTGTCGTTTCCTGTAATCAATCCACTGTCTTCTCGAATACCTATCCCAGCAGCATAGCCATTGACCATCCAGCTTCCGATCACAGGCGTCTGAGCGTCAAACTTGCGGATCGCATTGTAACGTTGATAAATCGTGCCGCTATCGGTCTCATGTTCACCGGCCAACACGTTTCCTCCAACCCGAATCTCGACCCCTTGCCCCTCGCGACTTTGGCAGGGCTTGCGAACGTAGTCCCCGGAGATCGGTGAGAACGAAGTCTCCAACAAATAAGGGCTATCTGGAAATAGGTCCCACAGCACGGCCATGATGGATTTGTTGCTAAGCAAGACCTTCCAAGGTGGTTCGAGCCACTTCATCTTCGTGTAGACCAAGTGTTTGCCAAACGCTTCGCTGAGCATCCACTCCCATGGGTAGAGTTTAAAGGCGCTCGAGATCGCTTGATTCTGTGCGTCCACGAATTGTTCCGTACGACTGTCGAACCCTAATTCTTCGATCGACAGATACTCCGTGCGAGCTCCGGCTTGAATCGCTGTGTCTCGCAGGTAGTTGACGTTCATGTAGTCTTCGACATGGCCGGCGGTCGACAAAAAGTACAAAACGCCGTTGCTCTCGGCGATAAACCGTTGCCACGCTTCGACGAGTCGTTCGTGAAGCGAATTGAACTGATCCATGTCAGGACAACAGTCTTGTTGCCAATACCATTGGATAGCCGCCGCCTCAAGCAGCCCCGTCGGCGTGTCCGCGTTGTACTCAAGCATCTTGGGTGGCCCGTCCCCATCGAAAGCGAAATCAAATCGTCCCACGATCGTGTGCCTATCCACTTCCCAACTGTTGCGAATCCAATCGCGATAAACGGGAGCGATTCGAAAGCGATCCCACATTCCGTCACGAATCACAGCTTCGACCGCTTCGAGACACATGCCGTCGAGCGCATAAGTCGCTTGCTCTAACGCATCGATTTCGTGCTCTTCAAAATGGTAACAAGCGCTCTCATCCCAATAGAGAACACCATCGAAGGTATGGTAATGAAGGCCTTGGGACTCGACCGTTTTCCTCCAGTCCGGCCGCGGATTTGATTTGAGTCTTCGCATGGCTTAGCTTACGAACTCGCGGAAGCATGTCCGCCGAAACCGCCATGCGATACACTTGGCGAACTAGCGACGTGAGATGAAGATGAACTAGTATGCGTTGTTGGCGAGTGCACGGTTGATGTGTGAGTGGCAGACGAATTGGGTGTGGTCGAGTGGCTAGCTGTGGGCTGCGTTGTGTTTTGGGCACCGAAATGGGAGGCTGGGCCTGAGCCCGAACCACTAAAAAACCCTGAGTTACTGCTCGACCGACTGGAGCTACTAGAACTCCAATTGTTCGAACGACCATAGCCAGAGCCGTACCCCCAATAGAATGGGTTGTAGCCCCAGCTGGAATGGCTCCCAAATTGGTTTGGCTGCTGCTGGGCCTGAGGCATGGATTGGACGACCGGTAGCTGACCACCGTTAGCCTCCCGCAGAGCTTCTTTCTGCTCTTCGGTAAGTTGCGACTGAGCCATTTGTTCTGGCGTCATTGCCTGAACTGGCAAGTCTTCTTTCTTGGGACGACATCCTTGGAGGATGAACGCGGAGCTGACCAAGAGTAGTTTGATGGCCTTGGTAGATCGTTTTTTGGTTGTTGATTTCATGGTTTTAGGGGAAACGTATTGAAGTCGATTCCTTATTAGGCCCAGGCTCGTTGCGGAATGGGCGCTGCCAACGCAAATTATCGTGCCCTGCGGCCGATGCTGATTCCATACTATATCAAGGATTCAGCGAAAGTTGTCCTGCCCTCTCCTCGAAGCGGCTACCCCTGTGAAGCATCTTGTAGCGAAAATCGTCAAGAGTTTCGGTCGTTTCGATGCAGCCGAAAGTCTTGACGACTTTCGCTACAAAAAGCCGTTTTTAGCAGCGTAAGATGCTTCACAGCGATTCCGAAGCGGGGCGCGTGGTGAAAAACATAATCTACTTCGTTGAGGAAACATCGCACGCAGGCATCGCTACACGTAACTTCTCCAACAAATCAGTATCGAACTTGCCCGCCAAGTACTTAAGCCGTTGCATTGACTTCAAGATCTCGATCACTTCATCTGGCTCTGCAATGGAACCTACCTTCAACGCTTCTAAGTTTTTACAGAGGCTGATCTTGTCCGCGATGGCCAATTCCAAATCGGCGCCATAGTCCAATACTCGAGCTTCGGAATACTCCGAAAGCATCGCTTCCGCCGCTATCCCAAGTTTCGCCAACCCTGGCTTGCCTCGCCATCTAAGCACCTCTGGGCGTTTGCCGAGGTCGAAATGAACAGCAGAGTAAGTATCCCCTTTGGTTCGACTCCCTGGAAACTCTTCGTTTCGAAATCCTTTCGAAGTTCTTGCAAACTCAGCACCACCGCATTGAAACGAGCGATCTGGAATTCGAGTTCGTTCGGAATCGGGCATAGCCATTGCATTCGCAAGTTGCTCAACCACAGAACGATCCATGCTGGAAGAAACGAAGCGAACAGCTCCATCCCCTAACACGAATTGAGCACCATCACTCCAGCCACCGAACCCACCATCCTTGGAATTGAGTGGCCATATCAAAGCACGCCAGTTGTATGGGTAGCCAAACGGCGGATACTTCGAATCTATCTCACCCACAAACCAAACATTGGAAAGGCCAGCATCGATGTCATTGAACTTCACGTTTGATCCTCGATAGAACACGCACGCATTTGCAAGATAATGTGTCAGCCCATACCCTTCCGATGTGTAGCTACTAACCAAACCAGGATTTTGATAGCTTTGAATTCGTATTCGAAACTTGTAAAAATTGAATGGATGCTCCCAATCGACTTGTTTGTCGATGTCGTTGTACCAAGAGCTCGCTTCCATGTAATTGAAGATGTTGGTTGGCCAGCCATGCTTCGCTTCTTCGTCACAACCTGCTGGCAGTCGCTTCATGGCGGATTCAAAGTTGTGAAATGCCAGACCAATTTGCTTTAGGTTGTTGCCTGACGACATCTTGCGAGCTGCAGTCTGAGCCCGATTGACTGCCATGAAAAGAAGACAGAGTAGCATTGCTGCACAAAGAATCCCGATTCCCAAGCTCAATCGTTTCGTGGACATAGACACCTCATGGATTCGAAGCTGGGACAAAGACTAACCCAAGATAACGAATACGTTTTATTCTCGCTCGACCCAACAGGGTAATGTTGCAAGGCATTTGCCTCTGTTTTCGCTACCACTGGCTTCAGGAGGCGTCTCGCTCTGTTGAGGCAAATGGAAGCAATATGTTTAGCCGTGTAACGGCGGCAGATCGTAGCTGCGGGGCTTGCCCCGCAGACACATTCCGAAATCGAATGCAAGAGCCGTGAAACGGCGCCACCACACTGTGACGCCGTTTCAAGCCCGAATGGCGTTGAATTAAGCCTGTCCTCGTAGCGGAAGTTGTAAAACTTCCTTGAGTTTGAAGCATTGCAGGAACTCTCACGAGATTCCACTACTTGCGAACTCAACGCCATTCGGGACGAGCCCGAACGGAAGGCTTATCCACTGGGCAAGCCCGTGGGATTTGACAATGCAGAAAACAGTTGGGACAACTGTTTTACTCTGGCCTTCGGCCTTTTTGCAGTTTTGCTACGCTGTGAATCGCGTTGATTGCAGATAGTGCTTCTTTGATCGAGATCTTCGACTTTCCTTCTCGCCGTTCCGTATACACAATCCCAACTTCATTTAGTCTAGCACCTTGATCCAGCAGATGCCAAAGCACTTCTTCCAAAAACCCATAGCCCGGATTGCGTAACTCCTCGCGATGAAGCGCACTTAAACTGCTAACTCGATAGAGCCGAAACGCACTGCTGCAATCCCGTACCGACCAACCGATGACTTGTCTCGCATAAGCGTTCGCGCACTTGCTCACAAAAACCCGCCGCCATGAGCAACCAGACATGCCACCCCCATCGACATAACGTGAACCAATCACGATGTCCGACTCCTCGCGTCGATCCAAGAGCGATGGTATCGCACTTGGGCTATGGCTAAGGTCTGCGTCCAAATTCAGAAGCCACTCGTACCCGTTTTTAATCGCAAACTCCATACCAGCCAAGATCGCGGTACCAAGCCCGAGTTTGCCACTCCGTCGGATGAGTGAAATCGACGGATTCAGCTTGATCTGCCCTTCCACCCAATCGCTCGTCCCGTCTGGTGAATTATCATCCACCACGAGAATCTTTGCGTTGGGTACGTGAGCCTGGATCTGCTCAAACAATGTCGGCAAGTTATCGCGTTCATTGTAAGTGCAGACCAAAATCAATAACGAGTCTGGCTGTGAGTCCGGCTGCGAATTCGTCAAGGAGTCATTCTCGTTTAGCTCTGACCTTCGTCGTCCGAAGCGCCGTTATTCGAATCGCCGTCCTCGGAATCCGGACCATCCAATGGTTCATCCGTTACCGACTCGTCGTCCGTTGGCATAGAGGAACTCGGGCTGTCCGAAACTGGCGTTGCATTGGCCACTTCCATTTCCGAAATATCCTCAGGCGGAACTCGAACGATGGCCGTTAGCGTATCTCCTTCGTCCAAGCTCATGATGCGAACGCCTTGGGTATTGCGTCCGATGACGCTGATGTCCTTGGCTGCGACCCGCTGGATCTTGCCTCGAACGGTCATCATCATCAACTCATCACCATCGCTTACCGGAACAATTCCGACCACGCGACCATTTCGCTTGGTCGTCTTGATGTCGATCACTCCCTTGCCACCGCGTCGCTGTGTTCGGTAACGGTTGGCGGAGTTCAAGTCTTCGGCCTCGTTCTCGGGTTCCTCTGGCACTTCTTCCTCAGCAGCTGCGTCCTCTGCGTTTTCATCGTCCACCGCAGCCACTTCCTTGCCCGCCATCTCGTCGCCAGGTCCAAACGTGGTTCGCTTGCCATAACCCAGTTCGCATACGGTCAACAACGTCGCAGTTGGATCGGCAACAACCATCCCAACCAACTCGTCTCCCTTCTTGAGCGAAATGCCCTTCACGCCTGAGGTGTTTCGGCCCATCGAGCGAGCATTGCTTTCGGCAAATCGGATAGCCATACCGTTGGCGGTCGACAGAACAATTTGGTCGTTCGGCTTCGCGACAACAACGTCCACCAATTCGTCGTCCTCTCGCAACTTGATCGCGATGATGCCGCCCTTCTTAGGCCGGCTGTAGGCTTCGAGCTCGGTCTTCTTGATGATCCCTTTTTTAGTCGCCATCATCAGGAAGTGGCCAGGCAAATTAAAATCGCGGACCGAAACGCAATCGCGAATCTTTTCTTCCGGAGTCAAGTTCAACAGATTGACCAATGCGCGGCCGCGGCTTTCGCGACTCATCTGAGGAATCTCCCAAACCTTTTGCCAGTAGACTTTGCCTTGGTTGGTGAAGAACAACAAATGAGCGTGCGTACTGGCGATGAAGAGATGCTCGACCGGATCTTCTTCTTCGGCTCGCAAGCCAGCAATACCCTTTCCGCCGCGTTTCTGAGCCCGATAGGTCGTCGCGGGAATGCGTTTGATGTAGCCTTGGTGCGAGATCGTAACCACCATCGTTTCCTCGGTGATCAGATCCTCCATGTTGTAGTTGCCGAGCTCTTCTTCATCGATCACGGTTCGGCGATCGTTTCCGAATCTGCGCGAGATGTCTTCCAAGTCGGCTCTAATGATGGCGTAGATGTTGGCCGTATCGCTCAAGATCACGCGGAACTTTTCGATTTCAGTCAAGATCGACGCGTGTTCGTCGGTGAGTCGCTCTTGTTCTAGACCAGCCAATTGTCCGAGGGTCATTCGAAGGATTGCGTCCGTTTGAACGCTGGTTAAGCGATAGACATCGGCTTGACCGCGTTCCAGTTGGAAGTCGGCATAACCGCGATCGCCAAGTGCACGTTCCATCATGGCGGCCGGGCATTCGACCCCCATCAGCTTTTCTTTCGCTTCGGCTTGCGTTCGGCTCTTGCGAATGAGCATGATGATTTCGTCTATGTTGGCCAGCGCGAGCAAGAGCCCTTCGACGACGTGCTTGCGTTTGCGTGCTGAAGCCAATAAGAACTGAGTTCGACGGCGAATGACGGTAACTCGGTGTCGAATGAATTCCTGGAGCAATTCTTTGATGCTCAGTTCGCGTGGCTTGCCATCGACGAGCGCCAGCATGTTGATTGAGAACGACTCTTGCAACGATGAGAACTGGTAAAGCTGGTTGAGAACAACGTGCGGATCGGAGTTTTGTTTGATTTCGATAACGATTCGAACGGGCTCTTTGAGATCGCTTTCGTCGCGAATGGCCGAGATACCTTTGATGCGTTCGCTGCGCACGAGATCGGCGATGCGTTCGATGACTCGATCGCGGAACTGTTGATAAGGAATCTCTCGCACGATGAGACGTGCTTTTTTGCCCTCTTCGACGTCGACACGAGCTCGCAAAACGATGGTCGAGCGACCTGTGTTGTAGCCTTGCCGAATGGCGTAGCGACCGCAGATGATACCGCCGGTCGGGAAGTCAGGGCCTGGGATGATTTGGCATATTTCCGAAATCGATACGTCCGGATCCTCGATCACTTTGATCAACGCAGCGCAGACCTCACGCAAGTTGTGCGGTGGTAAGCTCGTGGCCATACCGACAGCGATACCCGTCGCACCGTTAACGAGCAAATTCGGGAACTTCGATGGAAGCACAACCGGCTCGGTGCGTCGTTCGTCGTACGTTGGAATGAAGTCGACGGTATCAAGCCGAATGTCATCCAACATCATGGCTGCCGGAGCCGCCAAGCGGGCTTCGGTGTATCGCATCGCAGCTGCCGGCAAACCGGCGATCGAGCCGAAGTTACCTTGTTTGTCGATCAGCATGTGCCGCATGTTCCACTCCTGGGCCATGCGGACCAAGGTTGGATAGATGACAGCTTCACCGTGTGGGTGGTAATTACCCGACGTATCGCCCGAGATCTTGGCGCACTTGACTCGCTGAGCCCCGGGGGTAAGGTTCAAGTCGTGCATGGCGACGAGAATTCGCCGCTGGCTAGGCTTGAGACCGTCTCGAACGTCTGGCAAGGCTCGACTGACGATGACGCTCATGGCGTAGGTGAGATAGCTATTTCGCAGTTCGTTTTCGATCGATTCCTCGATCATTTTTTCGCCGCCGCCACTCCCTGCACCGTCGCCTGGATTGTCACCACCTGCCGATGGCAGCGAAGCCGGATCGTTGGCATCAAAATCATCATCTGGAGGGACGTTCGACACGGGGAAGGCCATTTCAAAAAAGAGAATCGAACTGCATCAAAAAACCGAGTTCAACGAGCTGCGTTTCACCAGCGTTTTCACAGGGTTTTCTTGCTGTTTTTGCAAGGCAAAAGTATACCAGAAATCAAGCGTCCTACAACCATGCCTACAACTTGCCCTTACTGCCCACCGTGGGTCGCACCTGCCGGGTGCGACATGGATCGCAAGAAGCAAACGAACAGGCCTCACAGCAACGACAGGTCACTCTAGGCAAGAGTGACCCACCGTGGGTCGCATCTGCCGGATGCGACTGAAATCGACTGCTGAGCTTGCGACGTAAAGGTTCGGCGGGAGCCTCGCCCTCCCGAGCTATGAATAGGCTAGAGAACTCAATGAAAACTGTGGGCTGTGATCATAGGGCTCTCTCGGCAAGAGAGCCCCACGGGCTAAGAGTGCCGCTTTGGCTTGTAGATTTCTGTCGCCGTTCCGAAATGAACTTCACCGGCATTCATCAGCGTTTCGCTAAGCGTCGGATGCGGGTGAATCGATTCTGTCAGATCACGCACTTCGCAACCCATTTCGATCGCCAGAACCGCTTCGGCAATCAACTCGCCAGCTCCCGATCCAACGATTCCACAACCGAGAACTCGATGGGTTTCTGGATCGACTAGCCACTTGGTGAATCCGTCGGTGCGGCCGATGGCTTGCGCGCGCCCACTGGCTGCCCACGGATAAACCTCGATATCAACCTTGCGGCCTTCTCGCTTGGCTTGATCGTCGGTCAAACCGGCCCAGGCGATTTCAGGATCGGTGAACACCACGGCTGGGATCGCAGCCTTGTCAAAAATCGCCGGCTTGCCAAGGATGACTTCGATCGCAACTTTGGCTTCGTGGCTAGCCTTATGAGCAAGCATCGGGTCGCCCGCTACGTCGCCAATGGCGAAGATGTGCGGATCGTTCGTTCGCTGTTGTTTGTCGCAAACGATAAAGCCCTTCGGGTTGACTTGAACGCTCGTGTTCTCAAGACCCAAGCCTTGACTGACTGGTCGTCTGCCAACGCTTACTAATACTCGATCAAAGCGTTCGTGGCCAAACTTGCCTGGCCCTTCAAAGGTCACTTCAATCTGGTTGTCGACTTCCGCAACGGAACCGACTTTGGTGTTCAAGTAGATGCGATCGTCAAGCAGCTTCTTGAGTCGATTATGCAGCGGCTTGACCAAGTCCCGGTCTGCACCAGGCAGAAGGCCATCCGTCCATTCAACGACGGTAACCTTCGATCCCAAATGGGCGTAAACCGTCCCCATTTCAAGGCCAATATAACCACCACCGATAACCAATAACTTTTCAGGAATATCGACAAGGGCTAACGCACCAGTGGAGTCCATGACTCGGCTTGAGCCGATGTTGAACGATGGAGGCATGGCAGGCACGCTGCCGGTCGCCACGACACAGAAATCGAACGTAATCTTGCCTCCCTCAGGGATTGACGGATCGTCCCCTTCAAGCAGCAAAGTCGTTGAGTTTTCGAATTTGCCGCGGGCTTTGATGACTTTGACATTCCGACGTTTTGCAAGTTGGCCGAGACCGCCCGTGAGTGTCTCAATAACCTTTTCTTTCCTTGCGCGAACTTTATTGACGTCGATTTTTGGGATGCCGAACTCGACCCCCCAATCCTCGCTCAACTCATGCACTTCACCGAGCACTTTGGCCACATGCAACAATGCTTTGGATGGGATGCATCCTCGCAGTAAGCATGTACCACCGAGTCGGGATTCCGATTCGACTAGAACGACCTCGAGGCCTTCGTCGGCAGCCAAAAAAGCTGCCGCATAACCACCAGGTCCACCACCCAAAACGACAACAGGAGAATGCATGAGATGATCAACAAGCTGAGAAAACTATCGGGACATGAATTCGACCACGATGTTGGCGTTCACTGGAAGCGAAATATCGCTTGGGCCAGGATTGCCTTGAATCGTTGCCTTAAGGCCTTCACTGTCGAAAGTCACCCAATCCAACGGAATTGGTGAGCTATTCGCGATGATTCCGCGATAGAGATTGCGAACAGCTTCGTTGCTTCGGATTTCGATCACGTCGCCTGGTCGAAGCATGTACGAAGGGCTGGAGACTTTGACTCCGTTTACCTTGAAGTGACCGTGGACAACGCCTTGTCGAGCTTGTGGACGAGTCTTTGCAAGACCGATTCGGCGAACGATATTGTCGAGACGTCTTTCACACATGAGCAACAGCGTTTCGCCGGTGTTACCTTTCTTGCGTACAGCGTCATCGAAGTAGCGACGGAGTTGGCGCTCGCCGAGTCCATAGTAGTACTTGATCTTTTGTTTTTCAGACAAAGCGGTGCCGTAATTGCTGGTTCGGCGACCCTTTGGGTGCATCCCTGGTGGCTGCTCGCTGCGCTTTTCGTAGGCGCGAACGCAACCTGCGCTTTCATATAGCAATGCTCCGAAGCGTCGATTCACTCTGGCCTTGGGGCCTGTATAACGTCCCATACTTCTCGTTCTCTTTTCCGAGCATTCGCTCGAAGCAAAAGGTGTTTGCGAAACAATGCGTTTTACGGCGTATGTCGCTTGGCTGAGTCCAATCAACGCGATTGTGTCGCATCAAAAAACAAACGGCCATCGGTATCCCGCGGCCGTTTCAACTCGCTACGTTGCAAGGAGTGGCTCAACCCAAATTCTGAATAATTCGAGGCAATAGTATGGTAAACCACGCCAGGTTTCACAAGGGCAAAACGAAGGCTGACGCCTTTAGGTATAAGGCTTAAGGTGGGTCGCACCTGCCGGGTGCGACCAGTCGTCCCTGTTTCCTCGGCTTGGCGGCACAACGTCCGTTATTTCGTGGCGGCTCGGCACAGAAAACCTCCGGTTCATCGTTCGCAAGTCGTTGCTGCTAATGGCCTTGCGACAAGTCTGCGATTCGCTCTTCACGGTTTTGGATCGGCGTATACCCCAACCGCTCCTTGGCTGAATCTATGTTGAAATAGTGATCCACCCCAAGCTGAGCGGCCACAAAACGGGTCATTGGCGGCTCCCTTGAGATTCGCAATAACCGATAAATCGCTTCCAGAGCACCACCCAGTCGGTAAGCAGCTCGAAAGGAAATGCTCTTGTTGGGAGGCGGAATCTTGGCCGATTCAAGGATGGTTGCGATCCACTTCCAGCACTCAACTGGCTGACCGTCCGTGATAAAGTAAGCTCGACCCGACGCGTTTTGGTCGCGATCGAGCATTCTTTCCAGTGCCAATCGATGGGCGATTGCTGCATGATCCACGTGCACTGTATCGATCAAGTTCCGGCCATCACCCACTCGTCGGAGCTTTCCCGACAGGCATTTCTCAATCACACGCGGGATCAAATGAGGGTCACCAACTCCCCAAATCAAATGCGGACGGAGCGAGCAAGTCGCCAGATTGAGCTGATTGGCTGCCAAGACATGCTGCTCGGCGATGGCTTTGGTACGAGGGTAATGGCAAAGCCATTTCTGGGGGTACGCCACGCTCTCATCGATGTTGCTTTGTGCGGTACCATCGAAGGTTACGGACGGCGAACTGGTAAAAACAAAAGCCCCGATATTGAACTTCTTACACGCGTTCAAAAGATGATCTGTCGCGTCGACATTGATATGTTCGTATTGTTTTGCGGGCCCCCAAACTCCTGCGAGTGCGGCAGTATGAATCACTGCGTCAACTCCGCGACAAGCAGCCTCGCAAGCTTGCAAGTCAGTCGCGGAAGCTTGGATGCATTCAACGCCTAGAGCCCGCATTTCAGGGTACTGACCGCGAGCCAATCCGCGAACTCGATATCCAAATCGGATCAATTCCCGACAGATCGCACGACCCAAAAATCCGCCGTAGCCAGTAACAAGAACAGTCGCAGACACAGGAAAATCAAGGGAAAGAGGAATGGAAGACGCAAGTGTACCGACGAATGGTCGGGAGGTTTAGCAATCGAGCCAATCAGCGATCTAGTGTTTTAGCGTCGGTTTCAAATAAGGCGAGGCCATTGGTACTCGTTAGCAGCATCGCCCCAGGTTATACTTGCTCCGACTAGACAATTAGCTCAATCAAAGCCTCAATCAAAGCCTACCTCCATGGAAAACAAAAGTCCGTTCTCGGTGACAACTTGGTTAATTATTGTTATCGCAAGTATCGGTTTCTTGTTCGATACCTATGAATTGCTGATGACACCTTTGGCTGCCCCGCCGGCGATTGCCGAGCTGTTGGATGTGCCGCCGAGCCACCCCTCTGTGACGCTTTGGACAGGCCGATTGCTTTGGATTACCGCACTATGCGGCGGAGTTTTCGGGCTGATCGGCGGTGCGCTGACAGATCGCTTGGGGAGGAAGTTTGTGATGGCTGCAAGCATCTTCGTTTACTCGTTGTCTCCGTTTTTGGCTGCGTATAGCACAACCTTACCTTGGTTCATTTTCTTTCGAAGCACAACCTTTATCGGCGTTTGCGTCGAGTTTGTGGCCGCCATCACTTGGCTTGCGGAAGTCTTTGAAGACAAGAAGCAACGAGAGAAATGGTTGGGAATAACACAAGCGTTCGCATCCCTGGGCGGAATCCTTGTTACCGCCGTAAACGTTTGGATTTTGTCCAACATAAAGGACCTACCGCACTTTGGTCTGCCACTTGCTCCGAACGGCTCGGAACCTGCATCATGGCGATATCTTCTTTGCACCGGCTTGCTGCCAGCGATTCCAATCGCGATTCTTTTGCCCTTTGTACCTGAATCTCGAATTTGGAAAGAACGCCGAGCGGCCGGCACACTCAAAAGGCCAAAGATCAGCGCTTTGTTCGCTCCCGAGTTTCGACGTGTTACCATTGTGACCGCGATGTTGTCCGCTTGCGCCTACGGTATCGCTTTCGGCGCTCTGCAATTGACGCCCCTTCGTATTGCTCCAGGATTACCTGAACTCGCTGAGCAAAGCAAAGCCTTAAGGCCATTGCGAGCAGAAGCTGCGAAACTGAACAAAGCTTATGACGAAACGACTGCCGATTCACCCGAACGCAAGGCGATCAAACTACAGCTTCGGGATAACAAAAAAGAACAGGATCCCTATGAAAAGCAAGTCAAGGAAGTTGGGAATACGGTTCAGTTCTACCAAGAGATTGGCGGCCTTTTAGGGCGCATCCTACTCGCATGCTTGATCATCTTCGGAATCAGTCGCGTGATGCTTTTGAAATTGTTCCAAATCCCTGCACTCTTAATGATCCCGCTTGCCTACTTCCTCCTTTTCAAATCCGGTGGTACCAATTTCTACTTGGCATATGGCGTTTGCGGCCTGTTGACAGTCGCACAGTTTAGTTACTTTGGAGAGTACTTACCCAAGGTGTTTCCGTTGCATTTGAGAGGCACAGGCGGGAGCTTTGCAACGAATGTTGGGGGCCGAATGATCGGAACCAGCATGGCGGTTGTAACCACAAACCTTGTTGCTCCGTACCTCGCTGGAGCCGCAGACAAAGTCACTCCAATGATTATGGCTCAAGCGGCTGGTTATGTTGCGACGGTCATTGCCGTGCTGGCTCTCATTATTGGTTTCTTCTTGCCAGAGCCAAAGGGCGAGGTTTTGGACTAACGAATGAGCTCATCCGTTACCCCCTTTGTCAATCAGCTCTTCGGAGCCATTGAACGAGCCCGATCGATTGAGCAACTCCTTCAGGAACCGCTCGATTGGGCCGTCAACGCTTGGCGAGTCTCCGGACTCGTTCTTATGGTCGCGTCGAAGGGGGCTTGGAAACGAACGTTGCAAATCGGCAAGTGCACAGCGGAACCGCCCGATTGGAACTTGGCCAGTGAATGCCTCGACGGACGCCGAATCCACCAATCGGCCCTTTGGACCTATCTGCCGATCCCGTCCGCCCTCAACAAGAACCTTGTTCTCTGCTGCCAACCGGTGCTCAACCCACAGCAATCCGAAATGGTTGCCGAACACTTGAGCCTCGTCGGTCTGACAATCGATACTTGGCAACGTCAGCAGCAGAAAGCGCGAGACGTTGTTCGACTGAATCAAATCCTCACGGTTGCTGCCGACTGGCACTCGCACCAAGATCTCGATCGCCTGTTGCAGGACATCGCTCAAGCGGCCACAAGACTTTTGCGTTGTGACCGCGCGAGTATCTTTCTTTGGGACAAGTCAGCGCGTGAGCTCGTGGGGCATCCAGCTTTGGGAATGGAAGGGAAGCCACTTCGCATCGCTGACGACAAAGGGCTAGCCGGAGCGGTCCTCAAAAGTCTTCAGCCGCGCCGCTGGGATCGCTCCGATCCACATGATGAAGTGGATCGCCGCGTCGATTCGAGCAGCGGCTATCGAACCGATTCTCTCTTGGCGGTGCCGCTCATGGACGCTCGCAACAAACCAATGGGGGTGTTCGAGGTCATCAATCATGCAGACGGTCGGTTTGATGTTCAAGACGAAACGGATCTGATCGAGCTTGCTCGGCATGCATCGGCGGCCCTTGCCAACACGCAGCAGATGCAACGTCTGGTTCAAACACGCGATCGGTTAACTCAAGACGCACAACAGCAAGTGCAATTGATCGGCAATTCTCCCGAGATGCAAGCTCTCAAGGCCACGGTAACACGGGTCGGCGATACCGACTTGGCCGTGTTGCTGCTCGGAGAGAACGGAACCGGCAAAGAAGTGGTTTCTCGCCAAATCCATTATCAAAGCAAACGCCGATTCGAGCCGTTCATCGCCGTGAACTGCGCTGCGATTACCGAGACACTTCTGGAAAGCGAGTTGTTCGGTCACGAGAAGGGTGCCTTTACGGATGCTCACGAAACCCGGAACGGTAAATTCGAAATGGCCTCGGGCGGAACATTGTTCCTCGACGAAATTGGGGACATGAGCTTGGCAGGGCAAGCGAAACTGCTTCGGGTGTTGGAAGAAAAAGTGGTCGTGCGGGTTGGCGGTTCTGCACCCATCCCCGTCAATGTTCGTGTGATTGCAGCCACCAATCAGAACCTCGTCGAAATGGTGAGGCAAAAGAAATTTCGCGAGGATCTTTATTTTCGGCTGACCGTGGTCACGATCAACTTGCCCTCGCTTAGAAATCGAGGTGAAGATGTACTCGATCTAGCAGATTTCTTTTTGACGATGTTTTGCGCCAAGATTGGTCGAAGCAAACCAACGTGGTCGACAGGTGCAAAGCGCCGGCTGTTGGCCCATGACTGGCCTGGCAACATTCGAGAACTACGAAACATCGTGGAGCGAATCGCCTACTTAACCAACAGCGAATCGCTTGACGAGTCGGAGCTGGATTTCGTCAGTTCACCCCGATCCATGAACGCAGACAGCCCAGGGACGACGTTGGATTTGAATCAATCTCTGGGTGATGCGACGGCAGATTTCCAGATTAGGTACATTGAGGAACAAATCAAAGCTTGCCATCGCAATGTCACGCAAGCTGCCGAAAAGATGGGGCTGCAGCGATCGAATCTGTATCGGAAAATGAAGCAACTGGGAATGAAGCAGCCTGATGGGTGAAGCCGCAAAGCACTTCAAGGGCACACCCGGCAGGTTGTGCCCCACCGTGGGTCACTCTTGCCGAGAGTGACTGATCACCGGCGATCCGAACCAAGTAGTGAACCACTGTAGACACTGGCTGCCGCAGACTTAGGGACGGCCATAGGGGTCGGCTTGATATCGAATGGTATCGAATATTTTGCGGCCCAATTGTTTCTGGACTTCTCGTCGCCTTGTGATAGCTCTGGGAACTTCTTTGCGTCAATCATATCAATGAGTATGTGAGGCGTTTGTGTTGTGCCATATTCACGGGTGCGTGTCAGATTCGATGTACCACCGAAACGTTTCATGATTTCTTGAATCTGAGGATCGTAGGAAAAGTTCTTTCGTTGATCCTCTTTGCCGAGCGAATTGAAGCTTCCAACCGTAACGATACTTTGGGAGCGATCATGAAATTGGAAGGCCTCATAACCAGCCTTTCTCAACGCATTGGTTGCGAGGGCCGCTTTCTCTGCTGCGATCTCAAGTTGCGAGATTCTTTGCTCATCACTATTGCTATGGCTTCCCGAACCGCCCCATCCACCGATGGATCGATCCTCGCCGCTGAAAACCGCAACGCGGACAGTAAACGTACCTGGGCAGCCCAGTAAATTGAACTCGGCGTGCTGCTTCTCTTCGTTCAGTTTTTTCACGAAACGGTCTACTGATGGAGTCTTGTAAAAGTCATCAGGAAGCAATGGGTTTCTTGTTGTGAATGCGTTAAGTGGCAGGCCTGCCTTGTTGTTTGACTCATACTTTTTCTTAAGGATTGCTTTCACGGTTGCAAGAGTATCGGTGATCGCTTGACCATCGATGGAATCGAAGTCACCAACCAAAACGACGTACCCATCCACCACTTTCTTGTCGAGGTACTTCATCTTTCGCGTGTTTCCGTTTTTGTCGAAACCTGCCCCCGTAGTTGGTTTCGTAAAGTCGAGCTTCTTTGCCATGCAATAGGCTTGAAGTCGATAGTCGCGGCGCAGTTCGGTTGCAAATTCCTCAGCTAGGGCTTTGGAATTGTGGCCATCAAAGGACATGGCAAAGACTAACCACGGACCATGCTTTGGCTCCAACTCTAATGGGTTAACTGCTCCCGAACGCCCGCTCGGTGCGCGATTGTTATCATCGGCACACAATGTCGGCTGAACGAGTCCAGAAAGTGTTAGGCCAAGCGCAAACGCAGAGCACATTTTGGCGAACCGAACAACGGAACTTGGAAATTCGAATTGGAACTTCATAAACCACATCCCTGATTGCGATTGTTTAGTTGCAGCATCCTGCTTTTGAACTCGTTCGTTGCCATGGTGGGTTGGCAATGCCGTCGATGGACGCACATGGGATTTATCATTTTCGGGCAAGGCACGACTAGAGCAGTTTTCAAGCCCAGTTTCACCGGCATGGCGAAACCGCTACACTCTCAACTCGAAATCGCGGTAAGATGGAGAGTTTGGGCTTTTGATAGTGGGCGAGTAAAGGAATCATTTGGATGGCGACAGGGCTTTTGTTACTTCTGGATGACATCGCCTCGATCATGGACGATGTCGCAGCCCTGACCAAGGTTTCGGTGCAAAAGACAGCCGGCGTGTTGGGCGACGATTTGGCCTTGAACGCACACCAAGTATCCGGCGTTGAAGCCAATCGCGAACTCCCCATTGTCTGGGCCGTTGCCAAGGGTTCGATGGTGAACAAGGCAATCTTGATTCCAGGAGCTGTGGCGCTCAGCAGTGTGGCTCCCTTTGCTATCACTCCACTGATGGTAGTAGGCGGGTCGTATTTGTGTTTCGAAGGGTTCGAAAAGATCGCACACAAATTCCTACATTCCAAACAGGAGGACGAGGCGCATCATCACCAGCACCAAGAGATACTCACAACAGAAGAGATCGATGTCGCGGCGGCGGAAAAGGAGAAGATCAACGGCGCTGTCCGAACCGACTTCATTTTGTCGGCCGAAATTATTGTCCTGGCCTTAGGCATCGTAGAAAACTCGCCGTTCTCTACGCGGCTACTGGTTCTCGTTGGCGTTGGGATTTTGATGACGATCGGAGTCTATGGACTTGTCGCCGTCATCGTGAAACTAGACGATCTTGGGATGTACTTAAAAACCAAGAAGAACGCGTTGGCTCAAAAAACTGGCGGCTTCCTTTTGCTTGGTGCACCTTACTTGATGAAGTTCCTATCGGTGGCAGGAACGGTCGCGATGTTCCTGGTCGGCGGCGGGATCTTGGTGCACAAAATCGAATTCTTACATCACTGGGTGGAGGACATCTCGCACCTCGCGTCGAAGGTTCCTGGCGTTGGGGTGTTTGCTGAGAAAGTTTCTGGAATGCTGATGGAAACACTAATCGGACTAGCAGCCGGCGCGATCGTATTGGTGGCGGTCACGTTGATTCGCATGGGCTTCAGTCGTCGTGTTGACGCCAAGGCATAACGCAGGCTTGTTCTTGCCACGAAAAAACACAAAACGCACAAAAAGTAAATCGTTCGGGAGGGCGAGGCTCCTGCCGAGCCAGCGGTGCACAGCTTCGGCAGGAGCCTCACCCTCCCGATCTACTGACAACTGACAACTGACAACTGACAACTGACAACTGACAACTGACAACTAAGATAGGACACTATGAAAAAGCCGACCATCTTGTCGTGTGGTGAAGTGCTTTGGGATCTGTTCCCAAGTGGAGCACGTTTCGGCGGTGCGCCAGCGAACTTCGCTTGCCATGCGTCTATATTAGGCGGCCAAGTCTCGATGCTTAGCGGGGTCGGTAACGATGCGAGAGGTGACGAGGCCCTTTCGATCCTAGGTGGCTTTCATGTTGACACGTCCCTCATGCAACGCACTGCAAATGCCTCCACCGGCAGCGTTGGTATTAGCCTCGACGATCCGACTAGACCAGCCTTTGAGATTCATGCGAATTCTGCATGGGATGATATCATCTGGACATCGGAACTGGAAACTCGCCTTGCCGAGGTGGATGCCGTTTATTTCGGCACGTTGGGGCAACGTGGTGAACGATCGCGGCAAACGATTCAGCAAGCGATTCACACCGCGAAATCTAGTGGCATTCCTCGCGTCCTCGATGTCAATTTGCGCAAGCCGTTCTACGATGCCGAACTGATTCGAGGTTCCATTGCGCAAGCGAGTGTACTCAAGCTGAGCGATGAGGAACTACGCGAAGTTGCATCCGCATGTGATATCGCTAGCGATGCAGCACCTGAAATCGTCTTACAACAGTTGCTCTGGCAATTTAAACTTGATCTCGTTGTCATGACTCGCGGTGCCGAAGGAGCAATTCTGGTATCCCCAACCGAGCTGATTAACCAGCCCGGAATTCCGACGGTAGTTCGCGATACCGTCGGTGCGGGCGATTCCTTTACTGCGGCGTTGGTCGTAGGTCTGTTGCGGGGAGACGCGTTGACCACGATCGCTCGTACCGCCTGCGAGACCGCGTCCGCCGTCTGCCAACATGACGGCGCCGTTCCTGACTACTATAAAGCAACTTCACCGTGATCTCATTCAGTGCGAAGCAACCCTTAGTCGTACTTGTCAAAATGCCTGTCGTTTAACAGTCAGCCGTAGGCGTACTTAGCTTCTTTGACAGTACGCCTTCGGCTGACTGTTAAACGACTAAATCAACAAGCCCCAAGCCGTCCGGTGACGTAAACCGGAGGGCTGGCGCCCCTGCCGCTAACATTCCAATTCTTTAGCTTACCGGTTTTAAGGCCTCATTCATGAAACACACCTTCGCCTTCGCATTGACCCTACTATCCTCGCTTAGCTCTCTCCGCGCCCAAGAGCCCATCGTGATCGCTGACTTCGAAGGTTCCGACTATGGGGCATGGAAGACTTCAGGTGATGCTTTTGGAAAAGGTCCTGCGCAAGGTACTCTGCCTGGCCAAATGCATGTCGACGGGTTCCTCGGCAAAGGCTTGTTGAACTCGTTCAACGGCGGCGACGGCGCGACGGGCAAGCTCACATCGCCACCCTTCAAAATCGAGCGTAAGTTTTTGACGTTCCTCATCGGCGGTGGCGGGTGGGAGACAACGTGTATGAACCTAGTCGTGGATGGAAAGGTCGTATTGACGGCTACCGGTCCCAACACCGAAGCTGGTGGCACAGAATCGCTCGAGTTGGCCGGATGGGATGTTTCGGAGTTCCTTGGACGACAAGCAACGCTCGTGATCGTTGACGAACACAAAGGTGGATGGGGACACATCAACGTCGACCACATCGTTCAATCCAATACGAATGCAGCAAATGCAACCGCCATGGTGGTGCTCGAAAAGTCTCTGGCAGTCAATGCGAGCCACCTCATTGTTCCAGTCGCAAACCAATCGAAACGATCGACCAAGGAGACTCTCCTTGGGATTTACGATGGCGACTCCTTGGTCCAATCGATTAACGTCAAACTCCCACAAGGTGATGACGCCTACTGGCTAGCAGCATATCCGCTTGAGCATTTTCGTTTAAACGGCAAACAAATTAAAATCGCAGCCGCCAATCGCAAGCGTCTGCGTGAGGCCATGAGTGCCGCTTTCGATCGCATCAAGATTGGGCCGGCCTCGGATGCTCTGGCCAACACGGACTACGCAAAGCCTTACCGAAACCAATTTCACGCTTCGACCCGTCGCGGTTGGAACAACGACCCCAACGGCATGGTGTACCACGATGGCAACTACCATCTTTACTACCAACACAATCCGTTTGGTATCGGCTGGGGAAACATGCATTGGGGGCACTTCGAAAGTGCGGACATGATTCACTGGTCAGAGAAGCCGATCGCGTTTTACCAGAAGACGGTTTCAGACATGGCATTCTCCGGCGGCGGATTTGTCGATAAGAACAATACCGCTGGCCTTGGCAAGAACACGCTCTTTGTCGCATTTACCAGCACGGGGCGAGGCGAGTGCCTTGCTTATAGCAAAGATGGCGGACAGACTTTTTCGGAGCTAGAGGAGAACCCGGTCGTCAAGCACAATGGCCGCGACCCGAAAATCATATGGTACGCGCCTCAACAGAAATGGGTGATGGTGCTTTACGACGAAACACCGTGCAGCGAGACAGAAGCAGTGCCACCAGCCAAGGATAAATCGCTTGCTGGTCGCAATATGGCGTTCTACGAGTCGAAAAGCCTTCGGCAGTGGACTCGTACCGGAGCCTTCACCGATCCAGATCGCGATGCAGTCTTCGAGTGCCCTGAGATGTTTGAGCTTCCAATCGCTGGCAAAACGGGCGAGTCGCGTTGGGTACTCTTGGGGGCACAAAACCGGTACTTCATTGGTGAGTTTGACGGCAAGACGTTTACAAAAGAATCCGGACCGCATGGTACAAACCACGGAGCCTTTTATGCAGCTCAAACCTTCAGCGACTTGCCCGATGGACGTCGGATTCAAATAGGCTGGGTAACTACCAACACATTCCTCGAAGACTTCCCGGATCAGATTGTCAACCAAAGCTTTTCTCTGCCGCATGAGATGACACTCCGCCAGACGAAGGATGGTCTGCGAGTCTTCTTCAATCCGGCGAAGGAAGTTGAAAGACTTCGAGGCGAAGTTTTGGCAGAAGGTACGGAATTGAAGATTGCTCAAGCAAATGAGTTACTCCAAAAATGCCAGAACGAGCTAACGGAGGTCGTGATCGAATTCGCTGACGCAGGCCAAAAGCAACTCAGGATCAACGGACTCGACGCCAGCTTCGAAGGCCGCGCAGTTCGCATCTTTACTGACCGTACGTTCAACGAAGTCTACGCTGACGACGGTATTGCCTATGAGCTTCGAAAACGTGACTCAAAGAAATTCGCATCGAACGAGACCAATCTCAATTTGGCGGACGGCACAACCGTTCGCTCGCTTAAGATCTATCGGCTGAAATCTATTTGGGAATAGTGAGCAGAGGTGAGGTAGAGCCCACGGGGCCAACCTTAGCACGACGCGCAAGCTAGTGGATCTACTATCTAATTCACTAGCTTGCGCGTCGTGCTAGGATTTTGGAACCCGCCGCACGTCTTACTCCAAATACTCCAACGTCTCACCACATGGAACGCAGACTTTGGACCCATTGTGTTGCGGTTCGCGGCACATCTTTGACTTGATTGTCAAAGCGGCTCATGATCCCTTCGTCCTTGTAGGCGAGGAAGCAAAGTGCGGCCAAAAGGGCATAGCTAAAGATATTCGCAGTTTGGTTACCACTCCAAAACTTGAGGGCAGTACCAAAACTGTGCTTGAACATGTATCGCCCACGTCGGTATTCGACCGACCAAATTTCGTCGAGCAAAATATGCGACATGAAGCCCACAAAAATCGCCACCGTTTTAAATAGGCGTAAGTTCATGTTCTCGGACGAGCAGACCACGAAGGCAAACAACGCAGCAGAGAGACCGGCGGGTACGCTGTGCCACATGCCTCGATGGACGGTGTACCGCCTAAAAATTTCAGCCAAGGCAAATCGCAGAAAGAAATAGACGGCGAAGGTGATGAGCAACATCGTTTCGTGATTGCAGCCGATTCGCTGCAAACGATCCACCATCAGCATCGGCACAAAGGCGGAGGCAAAGGCAACGGCTTCACGAAGCGGAATGCCTGAATCGCTGTCGAGATCAGGAAGCATCCCGCTGACGCTGCACAAAGCCGCTCCGATAAGGCAGCTTTCCCATGGCAAGCCGGCTTGGTATCCAGCCATCCCGTAAAAGCCGCCTGCAACGGTGCTTACGCAAATGTGGGTTCTGAAATCAGCCATTTAGGGACCAAAGGAGAAGGGCAGGGCAGGGGAGTAAATCCGGACAAAATCCGGCCTTACCCCCGAAGCTTTTAGCATTCTTGTTTTGCAAATGTCCAGAGCATTCTCTTATCACAACGCGCAAGCTAGTGAATTGGATTGTCGATTCACTAGCTTGCGCGTTTTGAAGTTGCATGTTTTCTGTGCTTCCGGGCCAACGGCCCAGCAATTTACATAGCCCAGCCCAACGGGCTGGGTATTCGACGCAAATGATCTTAAGGGCCAAAAGTCCGACCGTTTGTTGGCTAACGTCTCGAACTGAAGCAAACTGCCGAGCCGTTGGCCCAATCAATTTCCTTTGCTTGATTTGACCCAGCCCTTCAGGCTGAGTTGTAAAACTTCCTGGAGTTCGAGGCACTTCAGGAACTCTTACGAGATTCCACTACTTGCTAACTCAACGCCATTCGGCTTTGCCCCTAAATCACAATAGTTCAAGTTCAAGACTTGCGCGTCGTGCTAAGGTAGTTCTCGTGCTGCCGCTCGCCTAAAACGGGACAGGGCAGGGGGGCTATTTTGCTCTTCGCACTTCAGGTTCCTAACCGCTATAGTCGATAGACACCGAAAAGTCTGCCCAACAGACTTGTGATCTTGAAACTACGGAAGGGATAGCTAGCAATGCAGGCTTATGATTTGATCATGTTGATCGTTTTGGCGGCGACAACCATTTTCGGTGCGATCAAAGGATTTGCATGGCAAGTTGCCTCGCTGGCCTCCATCGTTGCTAGCTATATCGTGGCTTATTTGTTTCGGAATGACGTTGCGAAGATGATCAACGCTCAGCCACCGTGGAATCTGTTCCTGGCCATGTTGCTTTTGTACTTCGGTTCGAGTTTGATTATTTGGATGCTTTTCCGTTTGGTGAGCACCTCGATTGACAAGGTCAAGCTCAAGGACTTCGATCGGCAGTTGGGAGCCGGTTTCGGGATGATCAAAGGCGTTGCCTTGTGCTTGCTCATTACCATGTTTGCAATGACACTGCTTGGCGCGGCTCAACAACAGCGAATTGCGAACTCGCGAAGCGGACTTTACATTAGTCGGATTTTGGCCAATGCAGGCGGGATCCTGCCGGCCGAGATCAAACAAATCGTCGGGCCCTACATCGACAATGTCGAGCAGAAATTGCATCAGAACCAAAACGGCTTGTCACCTCAAGCGGGTGATGGGCTCTTGGATGGACTTGGCCAAATGGTTCAGCAAGGTGTCAATCAATTGGGCAACGAGGTTCGCAATGGCCAAATGCCAACCAACTTCAGTCCAGGGCAGGGCGGCGGGCAACCGAATCAAGCGAACGGCGGATTTTTCGGGGCAGGGCAGGGGGGGCAAACTCCTGTGCCTGTAAACAATCAAGGCTGGGGGAATTTCAACAACGCACCGCCGCAACCTGCTGGCTGGCCTGTCTCTCAACAACAGCCACAACAGCAGCAACCACAGCCAATCAACAACAACTGGCAAAACGGATTCCAAACCGGCTTCGACAACAACGCTATTTTGCCACGCTAAGCACGTCCTCATGTGTTTTTCATTTCAATTAGCCGTTGGGCGATAGCCCCGGTTGTCGATGGACCGCGAAGCGTTTAACCTCGTTCCCTGGCTCCGCCTGGGAACGCAATGCATCGGAGGCTCCTGCCTCCTGAGTTCGCTAAACCAACGAGGGGGCGATTGGGCGCAAAGTGCCGGCCAAGCGATTGAGGACAATGAATCCTGTAAAGCCGTCATTACCTTGCATTGAGTAGAGCTTGAGTTGCGACGTGTCTTGAGCCGTTGAACTTGCGTTTTGGCCTGGGTTTTGTTGGCCCACGAACATGCTTTCGATATCG
>JANPHB010000115.1:0-11271 GCA_031424235.1 Pirellula sp. | reverse complement strand
AGGTAATTCCATGTCCATTGCTGAATTTGACGCAGAGGTTGCAGCTGCCACAGGTGACGCGGTCGGCACGATTCGTCGCTGCGGCTTTTCCATGTTGACGCGAGGTCCAGTTGAGTTAGTGCCTGATGATGTGCGTCCACCTCAAGTAATTGATTGGGACAGTGTCGACCCCTATCTCCGGGCTCGTTTTATTGACGAACTGACAGACTAACCGGCAATGCCGGATTTACTACGAATTTGCGGGCGATTGCATTTTGTTACCGCCCGCTTGCTTGTTCGTATTGACGTTTTCCTATTTTCAATTCTCAAACCAAAGATTGATTCGATAAATGCTTGTTCGATCCAAAATAGAGGGACCCATCGATGGCGTTGAAAAGGTGGCCAGCGTTTTACGCTTTTGGCTCCGACGACGATGTAAGACCGACCGAGACAAAGAGCATTTCTGGTCCATCGGTCTAGATACAAAGATGGTCGCAAAGTATTTCGAAGTGGTCACTATTGGCACCCTCGATGCAAGCCTCGTGCATCCCCGTGAAGTCTTTCGCTACGCGATCATGAAAGGGGTTGCATCCATCATAATCGGTCACAACCACCCTTCGGGCGACATCCAGCCAAGCATGGAGGATAGGTCTGTAACTCGGTCTCTTGCCAACGCTGGCAAGGTCTTAGGAATTCCGCTACACGACCATCTCATCATTGGTATGAACGGCAAACGATTTAGCTTTGCAGAGTCACTGCCAGACGATCTGCGGGCCTCTTAGGTAGATCACGGTGCAGCAGAGCCCAGCTCCTGTGTCAACTAACTTCCGAGCGAGGCAAACCATGCCCGCTCTTCCAATTCATCATCTTCCAACTAACGAAATCAGAAAACTATGTTTATCCCCAAAACAGTAATCCAGGCATTTCGCAAGTTTGCGAACGCCTTTTTAGACAGACCGATCCGGAAGCTCGCCTCCGACATCGGGATTCACGCCACCGCAAATGGCTGTACCCTTCAAGTTTCCGACGCAGGGAAGTCCATAAGCTGCGCGGTTGCTCGTAAAGCTGACGATGAACCGTTGGTCGAGTCGGTTGGCATTCCATCTGATCTGTTTGAGCAGCTTGCCAAATCCACTGGCGACATCGAATTCGGTCCGGTTGAATCGACCGAGAACGGCAGCCGCTTCATCGTTCGCTGGCAAACCGGCTTGGCTATTCGGCACGAGGAGCTGGACTCGCGAGAGCCACCAGCCATATTGGGCGACAGTATTCCATTGACCAATATCGACAATCGGTTCCTGCCTTGTTTGGCCAACGCCTTTGAGGTGGCCGATGAGATATCGAAACGATACGCGCTGGGTTGCGTCCAGTTAGACGGTCGTGATGGGACAATGGCAGCCACGGATGGCAGTCACATGGTTCGGTTCGACGGTTTTGAATTCCCGTGGAAGTCAACGGCGGTTCCCTGTTTCGAAACCGGAAACAGTGGATTGGTCACTTTGGTTGGATTGCTGAATTTTGGCAACACGAGATCAACTCGTTTATTGGCTTCAGCGACCGGCAAACCGGCAATCTTTGGCTGCGGTATCGGCGTTCCATTCTCTTATGCGGAAATAGTTGCGCAGGTTGCGACCGTGAACGCAAAAACGAAACTTCTAATCTTGTGGCTCATGACTGTTCGACAAATCATAATCGACCTTCGAGATGTGTTGTTAGGCGAGCGGCGGGATGAAAAGTACCGGAGGCTGGTAGATCTCGACCTGTCGCTCGGCTTAAGATGGCTTTTGCAAACTATTGGGGTTGAGAGTTCTTACTTCGGCGTCTTCAACTTTTCGTGCGACTTCAGAAACACGTTACCGTCATGGGGCTGTTCTCGCACAACGCCAACACCCGGTGCGTAGTACTTGTATTCGACAGTTCCATCGGCCAAATCTTCCTTGACTTTCACGCAGTTTTTATAGGTTCCTGCAGGTGTCTTCACAGTCTCCGTTATCGACACGACCTCGTTCTGCTCGCCGATTTCGTCCGACACGTCTTCCATTCGCCATTTCTGACCAACCGTGGGCTTTGCGGAAAAAACCACCCCAGGTGCTGGGGTGTCTTTGCCATATAACCAGCTTCCATCGTGCCCGACGATTTTACCGTCCTCATATTCATCGACGTCTTCACCCAAGTAAAAAACAGTGCCGTTGTCGTTTTGGGCAAAGTAATCGAGAGCGACTTCAATCAGCTTACCATCTTCGTATGCTCGGTCTTCGAAGACGAGAGTCTCAACCATTTGCTCACCGATCTTAAACGACTTCTTCAAATCGGGTTGACCGTCCGTTCAACTCGAAACTTGGCTCCGCCCTCCATCCCTTCGAGAACATCTTGCTTCGTGTTCGAAAGAGGGAGATACGGGTTCGTGATGTTTCGAGGATTGCTGAACTTCACACCCTTCAAAACTTCTTCACCTCGAGCAGCCCGTTCTGCCGCAGCGTCAGCAGCAGGGTCTGTCTTGGTTTCAACGAGCTTGCCATCTTCGGTGATAACCAAGTCAATGATTTTCCCGCCTTTCGCTTTGATCTCGGCTTCGTAGACTTTCTTTCCATCTAACGTCTTCGGTTCTAAATCGACAACCATGCCGGACGTTCCGCCGTTGGCGAGTACTGTATCGCGAACAGCCTTCGGAAGATCGTCCCACTTTTGCGGTTCCCCAGCAAACGCAGTGCTGAAACCCCAGAAACTGATCATCACTATCACGGCTCTCTTCAACATCATAATTCTCCCTCGGCTAGGCAATTGGTCTTCAATCGTAATTCGCGCCCAGCGTTTTCCGGTACACCGAAAGCCGTAGACGGGATAAATATACTTATTGAATATGAGAGCAGCGTGAGAATGGAATTTTCTTGAGCTCATCAGCGAAGCCTATTGGATTGTAGTAAGCAGTCTGAACAACGAGCTATTGTCGAAGTACCTGCCACCGCGTTCTTTGCTTTTTTTAGTGTTGCTAAGTTTGTTCCGCCAATCGCGTCTTTCGATTTCCTTGAGCATGGTCACAATCGAACGCTCGAGGTTGCAGATGACGAACCGACACGAGTGGCGTCGGCATGACGAATACTTGGTTAGCTGAACAGTGTTTGGAGTCTGATATATTATGGGTCGAGCTTGCCCAACTTTGTTGAACTGCCGTATGCGGGCCCGCACGTAGGGTGGTGTTGGGAGGGTGCCCGGGAACGCGCATCCTTACCCGATTTATCCGCAGCTTGGCGAACAGTCCCGTTCATAGTCCAAGATCTTCTCGCGACGCAAGAGCGAGCTTTTTGACGAGTTCGTCAGGGATGGGCTTGCGCGGTGAGAAAGTTACGCCAGCCTTGGTAGCCTTGAGTCCAGCGGCATCAATATCATCGGAATGGGTGGTGATAGCGCCCTTGCTCACGTAAATGCCACATTGCTTGCTGAAAGCAGCGTAGCCAGCGATGATCGTCTTTCCGAATCCGAACGCAGGCATATCGTAGACTATTAGCTCCTCCGCGTCAGGAAGGGCTTTGGCGAGCTGGTCGCGAAGTTGAACAAGAAGCGGCTGAAATGCCTCGGGGGCCGCAGCAATATAGGCGTCATGGTCGGCGAATTTGGTCATGCCACAATAACTTTCGAAGCGTAATGATTGGCGTCCGGACACAACGGCGAAAACTGTTTCCGGTGCCGAGTTGATCGTAACGTTGAGATTCATGCTGGGCATGATGGGCTTACCTTCTGGAAGAATTGTATTCTGGGTAAAGAATCCGTGTTAGTCCTGGGCTTGAGGGGCAGCCTTTCAAACGCCACTCAGAGTCGTTCGGTCGTTCACATTAGCCCAACACGAAAACAATCCTTATTGAGCTAGAATGTCTGTTTGATAATCCCTGCATCGTAGTTTTCAGGAGTTGGGTACGAATCCATGCGCGATCACAATCGAATTCAAGAAATCTTCCAAACAGAGTCGCGGCGAGTGCTTGCGACCTTGATTCGATATTTGGGCGACTTTGATTTGGCGTAAGATGCACTGGCAGAAGCATTTGCAGCAGCCGCTGAAACGTGGCCTCGCGATGGTGTTCCTGCGAACCCTCGAGCTTGGTTGGTCTCGACGGGCCGATTCAAAGCAATTGACGCCATGCGGCGACACTCCAAGTTTTCAGGCCTGCAACCAGACCTCGTTCGACGGAACGATGTAGTAGCCGAAGCCAACGCTTTGCGAGCAGAGGAAGAAATCGAAGACGACCGACTTCGGCTCATCTTCACCTGCTGTCACCCTGCAATCGATCCAACCATTCAGGTTGCTTTACCTTGCGAGAAGTTTGCGGACTAACGACCGAACAGATTGCGTCAGCGTTTATGTTGGCTCCCGCGACCATGGCGCAGCGGATTGTTCGGGGCAAAGCGAAAATTCGCGACGCAAGCATTCCTTATCAAGTCCCCGCTCGCGAAGAATTGCACGAGCGCATTGAGTCTGTTCTGGCGGTCTGCTATCTCGTCTTTAGTGAGGGATACTCGACGTCGTCAGGCGAGTCAAACACGAGAGCGGACCTGACCGAAGAGGCCATTCGTCTCGGGCGATTGCTCTGCGCGCTGATTGCCGATGCGGAAGTATTCGGCTTATTGGCATTGATGCTGCTACATGAATCGCGACGGCCAGCTCGAACCAACGTCGCAGGCGAAGTTGTTGTGCTTGAGGATCAGGATCGTTCATTGTGGAATCGTGCAATGATTCTCGAAGCACTTAACTTGCTCTCTCGTGCATTGGAGTCGGGAGAGGTCGGCACCTATACAATTCAAGCTGCTATTTCAGCTGTCCATGCTCGGTCTGCATCCGCCGCCGAAACGAACTGGAACGACATCGTCGACTGGTATGACTTACTGATCCAAGCAGCGCCATCGTCAATTGTAGAACTCAATCGGGCCGTTGCTATCGCAATGCGAGATGGGCCGGAAGCGGGACTGGCTCTTGTCGATTCGATCCTGGATCGCGGTGAACTAACCGACTACTACCTTGCTCATTCCGCTCGCGGCGAACTGCTGCGGCGAATCGGTAACCTCAGTGCTGCCAAAGCCTCGTTCGAGCGAGCATTGTCCCTCGCGAAACAAGAACCGGAACGGAGGTTTTTGCTCAGCAAGATCGAGCAGGCAGTCTTGCGAGACTCGAATTAGCGGGTTTTCAACGAATCTTGACGCCGTTGTCGATTCGCGGATTTCCGGTTCGACTAATTCATGAAGACGCGAAAATGGTCGCACAAAACACTCTCAGTCCACAATTTGAAGCGGGAAGAATTTCTATGAAAGTCGTCGTTTTTGTGAAAGCCAGTCCGTCGTCCGAGGCGGGCGTGATGCCCAAGCAGCAATTGCTGGCTGAAATGGGTGCGTACAACGAGGAATTGTTCAAGGCTGGGATCATGAAGGATGGGGCGGGTTTGCATCCGACTTCCAAAGCGGTACGTGTTCGATTCACAGGTAAAGATCGACATGTGATCGATGGTCCTTTTGCCGAGACCAAAGAGCTCGTAGCTGGCTATTGGATCTGGGAAGTGAAATCGATGGACGAGGCGGTCGATTGGCTCAAGAAGTGTCCGAACCCGATGCCCGAAGAGTCTGAAATGGAGATTCGCCCGATCTTCGAAGCCGCTGACCTAGGAGAAGAATTCACTCCTGAACTACGCGTTAGGGAACAGAATCTGGAAGCTGCCCTTGCTTTGGAAAAGGCCACAGTCCAACCCTATCTTTTCTTTGGTGGCCGTTGCGAAGAGGCGATCGAGTTCTACAAGACTGCGCTCGACGCGAAAGTACTCATGATGATGCGATTCAACGAGAGCCCTGAGCCAACACCGCCTGGTATGCTCGCATCGGGATTTGAAAACAAAGTGATGCACTGTAGCTTTCAAGTCGGCGGGATGACTCTGATGGCCTCCGATGGCTGCGATGATAAATCACGATTCGATGGGTTTCGATTGGCACTGTCCGTTCCCACTGAAGCTTGTGCCGACCATGCTTTCAACGCACTAGCTGAAGGCGGAAAAATCGACATGCCGCTCGTAAAGACTTTTTGGTCGCCCAGATACGGCATGGTCACCGACAAATTTGGCGTCGCCTGGATGGTTATGGTGCCGGGACCACTTCCGGCGTAGAGAATCTTACCCGACGTTCGATTTGGTCATCCGATAATCGACTACTTCATGAAGTGCTGAACTGACCCGCACAATCTACGCTAGTTCATTGAAAGGAAGCGCACATGTGTCCTGCTTGCCTGACAGCCGAAGCTCTAATGATTGCGGGGTCATCAACAACCTGCGGCGTTGCTGCCGTTCTAGTTACAAAACTAGTTCGCTCACAAAGCGAACAGCTACCTGACTTGACAAGTTCCACCGAAACCCAAAAGGCGGATGAAAGATGAGTACCCATGCCAACAACTTGCCACGCATCGTCACGTTGGAAGAATGGCAATCTGTCCGCAGTGCACTCTTGGTCAAGGAAAAGGAAGCAACCCTGGCACGCGATACCTTGGCCGCAGAGCGCCGCCGCCTTCCGATGGTCGCAATCGATAAAGACTACATCTTCGATGACGCGGATCGCAAAGTTCGCTTGGTCGACATGTTTGAAGGACGCCGCCAACTCATATTGTATCATGTCATGTTCGGACCTACTTGGGATCAAGGCTGCGTGGGTTGTTCGATGAGCGTTGACAACATCGGTTGTCTGTCGCATCTGTATGCACGAGATACTTCATTGGTTCTCGTTTCGCGTGCTCCCCAAACCAAGCTTAAGCTTTACCAGCGGCGCATGGGCTGGACGATTCCCTGGTACTCCTCGTTCGACACTGAATTCAACTTTGATTTTGGAGTCACGGTCGGCGAAGATGAAAAATCGGGGATAAGCGTTTTCTTACGTGAAGGCGAAAAGGTCTATCGCACCTATTTTACCAGCGGTCGAGGTGACGAGATGCTTGGTACAGTTTGGAGTTACTTGGACTTGACTCCGTTAGGTCGGCAAGAAACCTGGGAAGACTCCCCGGTCGGTTGGTCGCAAACTCCTCCGTATGAATGGTGGCGACGCCACGACGAATATGATTTGACGACTAAAGCCATTGGATGTGATTGTCATTAAGAGCGAACTGACATCATGGGAATCGCCTTTGCCAACTTTTGTTACCAATGACCCTTTTTGGATTTTCAGGAAATCTTGTGTTGGTTGTCGATTAGCCGGATTTTTGTTCGACTACCTCAGCAGGAATCGCCCGCTAAAAGGAACGCAACTCCAGTCACAAGGAAACCCTATGTCCACCAAGATTTTCGTCACCCTGCCCGTCACGGATTTGAAGAACTCCGTGCGGTTCTACGAAGCGCTCGGCTACAAGCAAAATCCGCAGTTCACCGACGAAACCGCGGCCAGCATCATCATCAGCGACACGATCTATTTGATGTTGGGCACACACGCCAAGTTTAAGGAGCTCACTTCGAAGGAGATCGCTGACCCGACGAAAGTTTGCCATACGCTGATTAGCCTGTCGTGTGAGAGCCGTTCCGCAGTGGAAGACCTAATGGGCAAAGCCCGCGCGGCAGGCGGCTCTCAGGCACATGAACCGGAAGATCATGGCTTCATGTACCAGCACGGATTCTATGATCTCGATGGTCATGGGTGGGGGCTCTTTTGGATGGACCCGGCGGCTGGTCAGTAAGCGGTTCTTCCCGCTTGAATTGAAGTTTTGCCAAACCTCCCAACAACAACTAAAAGGAACTGACAATGCAAATACCTGAGCCAATACCCGAACACCAATGGCTTCTCCAGCTTGTGGGTGACTGGACTTTCGAATCCGAATGCGTAATGGGCCCGGATCAGCCGCCGATGAAATCGACGGGGAAGCAGTCAACACGTTCACTGGGATCGCTGTGGACGCTAGCAGAAATGGAGAGCAATGGCCCGGATGGTCAGGCCATGCGGTCTGTCATCACGCTCGGATTCGACCCCGCCAAACAACGCTTCGTTGGAACGTTCGTCGCCTCATGCATGACTCATCTGTGGCCATACGACGGCCAACTGGATGCCGCTCGAAGAGTTCTCACGCTTGACTCCGAAGGACCCAGCTTCGCCGGGGATGGAACAATGGCCAAGTACCAAGACATCGTCGAAATCGTGGACGAGAATCGACATGTCTTGTATTCACGATTTCAGAACCAAGATGGAACGTGGACTGAGTTCATGAAAGCCAACTACACTCGAGTCAACCACTAAGGCGAGCGGCAGCTCTGTTTATGCCGGGAGGGAGAGGCTCCCGCCGAACCATTGTAAAGCTCGGCAGGAGCTTCGCACTCCCATTGGAACCCTTGGCAGGTAGTCCGCCGATTCTACGATCACCATAACAATCATGACGAAAGTAAAACTTGATGCACCGATACTTGATCTCCTTCGATGATGGCTCGATGGATCACATTCCAGTGGAGGACTTGCCAATAGTGGGCGAAACTGCGCGCGCCGTCGTCCGCGAGGCAAAGGCCGAAGGAATTTGGATTTTTGGTGGTGGTATCCAACGCCAGCAATCAAGCATCGTTGCGACGGATGGTTCGCATACGAACGGGCCTGTGCGAGAAACAAAGGCTGTTGTCGGCGGATTCTCGATCATCGAGGTCTCCTCACACGACGAAGCACTGTTATGGGCGGCTCGGTTTGCCAAGGCGTGTCGGTGCCCGCAAGAAGTCCGCGAGATCATGTTCGATTCAGAGTCTTAATTCGGTCCATTCTCTCTCAGTAACCCATGTCAGGAGAAAACAGAAATGAAGCCCAACGTTCAAGCTCAAAACCGCGTCTGCGTTTGGTACGACAACAATGCCTTGGAGGCAGCGAAGTTTTATGCCCAGACGTTTCCCAACTCGTCTGTCGGCGCAGTCCATCTGGCCCCAGGTGACAATCCGTCGGGGAAAGAAGGGGCTATTTTGACGGTCGAATTTACCGTGATGGGAATTCCGTGCATCGGCCTTAATGGAGGCCCCTCAGTGAAACACAACTGGGCATTTTCGTTCCAGGTCGCGACGAATAATCAAGCTGAGACCGATCAATATTGGAACGCAATCGTTGGTAACGGCGGTGAAGAAAGTATGTGCGGTTGGTGCAAAGATAAATGGGGAGTCCATTGGCAAATCACGCCAGCTGCGCTGATCAATGCGACCACCTCCACCGATCGTGCGGCATCCAAGCGTGCGTTCGACGCGATGATGACGATGAAGAAGATTGACATCGGTGCCATCGAAGCTGCGTTCAATGGAAATTAATGCAAACCTTTCCCCTATTCGGAGTCTAAAACTATGTGGATACCAATCCTGTGCACACTGGCGGCCATCGTGGCAATGTTGCTGCTCTTCGCGCAGTTCAAGGCGAATGATTTTCGCGTCAGCCGATCACTTAAGATGGCGACTCCTGCTGCCAAAGCTTTCGCCCAAGTCAATGATCTACGCAGCATGAATGCCTGGAATCCGTTCCTGAAACTCGACCCGAAAGCGAAGGTGACTTACGACGGCGCCACATCGGGCGTCGGCGCCGTCTGCACGTGGGACGGCGACAAGAACGTTGGAGCAGGGCGACAGACGATCGTCGAGAGCCAGCCTAACGAGCGAGTTAGTATGAAGCTTGAGTTCTACCGTCCTTTTGCTGGAGTCAACGAAGTGGAGTTCACGTTCATTCCCGAAGGTTCGGACACCGTTGTGACTTGGAACATGCACGGTAAACTCAACTTCATGTACCGGATGATTGGAATCTTCATGAGTATGGAGAATATGTGCGGTACAAGTTTCGAGAAGGGTCTAGCCGACGTGAAGTCGATCGTTGAGACTCAACCAGCGTGAGCTGAGAGGACCATGTCTGACGAGTTAAGAAGCCCTACATTCTGCGAGGAGAAACAAGATGCAATCCAAACCCCAACTCATCACCGGTCGAGTTCTGACAGGACTCGTCGGCTTGTTCCTGATCGTCGGTAGCGGCATTCCAAAATTCTTGGACTGGCCAGGCAAAGACGAGATGATATCCATGATGGGAATCCCACTCGCTTTACTGCCCACGATCGGCGTTATCGAGATTGCCATAACCGTGCTCTACCTGATCCCTCGCACAGCTTTCTTGGGTGCAATCCTTATCACAGCCTATCTCGGTGGTGCCATTATGACCCATTTACGAGTCGGCGATCCATGGTACTTTCCAATCGTCATCGGTGTCGTTTCGTGGGTCGCATTGGGACTGAGACAGCCCGCGATCTTTGCACTTGCGATGGGTGCTTTCACTGGCGGTCAACGCAAACTCATTACCCCAACTGAAGGAGACTCGAAATGACCGACACCGAAGCGATCCGCGAACTGCTCATCAATTGGAGCGAGAACACTCGACACGACCGAAAGGACCAAATTCTTTCCAACCACCACTCGAACCTCGTGATCTTCGACGTCTTGCCGCCGATGAAATACGAGAGTGCCGCAGCATACCGAGCGAGTTGGGGTGACTGGCAACCGGAAACAAACGGCCCTGGCGTTTTTGAGCTTCAAAACCTGGAGATCACGGCGGGTATTGAGGTTGACTTCGCTCACGCCTTTATTCGCTGCGGTGGGAAAACACCCAAGGGCAGATCCTTCGAGGATACGGTTCGAGCCACGTTCTGCTTGCAGAGAATCGATAGCCGCTGGCATATCATGCACCAGCACGTCTCGAAACCATACGGTCAATCATACGGTCAATCATACGGTCAATCATACGGTCAATCAGACGGTCAATCAGACGGTCAATCATAGGAGCAATCATGAAATACATGCTGCTTGTTTATAGTACTGAGAACGCTTGGACCGAAGAGGAATGGACTGCATGTACGATCGAGTCCACGACGGTTTGTCACGATCTAGAAGCTAAGGGCCAGTTCATCGCTGCGTCGCCGTTGCATCCGGTTGCGACAGCCGCAAGCGTACGCGTTCGCAACGGCCAATCTCTGGTGACAACAGGTCCGTTTGCGGAGACCACTGAGCAACTCGGCGGCTTCTTCTTGATCGACGTTCCCAACCTAGACGATGCCATCGCAGTCGCCACGCGACTACCTGCAGCAAAGAAGGGAACAATCGAGATCCGTCCGATCTACCACTTAGAGGGGCTGCCGTCGGACAGATTTGGAACGACTCCGTCGAATGCTGAACCAACAGGTTCGCGATACATGCTCTTGTGCTATGACAACGAACAACTCTGGAATGATTTAGGCGTTGGTGCTCTGATGGAAGCTCAACGAGAAGCGGTCGAACTTACGCACCAGCTGGATGGACG
>JANPHB010000114.1:0-17265 GCA_031424235.1 Pirellula sp. | reverse complement strand
CCCCCCTCCTCCTTCCGGCGGGTTTTAAAAAATAAATAGCTCACCCCCCCCCCCCCCGGGGGCGGCCCCACGAATCCAGAGTTGTAGGATTGGGCGACGTGAATTTAGAACTCCAAAGCTGCGGACGGTGGGGCAATCCCCAGCCGTCCTAATATGCTTCACAGCGTTGCCTAAGAGGGCCGAGGGGAGCAAAGGCAAAAAGAAGTTAACTCCGGTTTCCAAGATCGCTCGACATTCGTCGAGAACCGCGCCTAGCGCCCTTCGCCTGATTTGTTCATTTGCCCAAAAGACATCTGATGACCTACGTAGCAGCCAATATCCCTTTTCCGCGAGACTCCTCATTCGCCTTCTCCTCCAGAGGAGGAGAAAGGGACGAAAAATCATAAGATCTTGCTCGACTACTTAACCAAATCGATCGGCTTGATCAGCTGTTCTGTGAAGAACTTCGGCGGCTTGAACCCGAAGTTGTTAGGTTGGTATTTTTCCGAGATCTTCACACTTGCCTTTTCTGGAATCTTTGCTTCTAGGCCTGTCATCCAGTAGGTCGAATTGATGACCAACCGTCGCAGATCTTCGCAGAGAAGATCGTTGGCGGCCCCCATTGTCGTGCAGAACAGTTTCCCTGGTTTCCCGCCAGGCATCTGATAGTCCTTGGTCCAAGCTAAAGGCATCATCGGGCTGTTCTTTGCTCCTTCGAGAGGCGGATCTGTTGGATTCATGCCCTTTAGAATTTGCCCTTGGAGCAAGACATTGGCAGTGCTTGGCAAGTGAACTACGCCATAGACATCTGACGGACCAAAGACATCGCTAACTCCTTTGAGAATCGGGGACGCTTTCGCTGCATCAACAATCACACCGCGGGTCGCTTGCGAGCCGTGGTTTCCATGGTGCGAATGCCAAGTTTCGCCGATGATTTGCTGTCCAAAACCGCCTTCCCATTCCTTGCTATTGAACGCCCATTTCTTGAATGGAGACTTTGAGTCACCAGGGAAATTGAATGGGTGTGTTGATGTCCGAAGGGCGACGAACGGCTTGCCCTCATTCATGAACTTTTCAAAGTGAGCCATTTGCCAATCCGGTAACGATCGAAATCGCAAGCACATGATCATTCCATCCGCGTCATCGAGATGATGTAAACCTGGAATGTTATTTTGGTAGTTAGGATCGACGGTGTGTGTTTCGGGATTGATCGAGAACAACACGACGCAATCATAACCGTGCTGTTCGGACAAAATCTTGGCGAGCATGGGCATCGATTCTTCGGATCGATACTCTTCGTCGCCAGAGATGAGGACGATCTTCTTGCCTTTGCCAGGTAGAGTTGCGTCGGCTGCTCCAGGCATGACCAGCCACGGGTCGACTTCTTCCCGCAATCGGCGAGCCCATACGTTTCGGAATCGGGTCGAGTTACCGTGATCTTGCAACAGCAGATGGCCTTTGGATGGATGCGCTTTGTACTTGGCGATCTCTTGGTGTGCCATTGGTCCGATCAGTTCTTTGGCGTTTTGGACCAGAACACCGTTGTGAAAGACGGTCGCTCGAGCAGGTTTGAGCAACGTTTCGCCGTCGAATCGCGGAGCTTCAAAAATGATATCGTAAGCGTTCCATTGGCCAGGAGCTTTGGTAACGTTGACTTGCGGTGGGAATTGACCGTAGATTGACCCGGCTTGGCCATCGGCATAGGTATCGTTGTCGTAGCTATCGAGAATTTGGATCTCGTAGCGGCCCATAATGATGACACCGCTGTTTCCTCGCTCTTGCGATTTGCCTTTGACGACTTCCGGAGCGGACCATTCGATGTGCAATTGCATGTCGCCAAACTCTTTGCGAGTTTCAATCGAGCCGCTGCCGCCGACCGCTTCAAAGTAACCGTCCCCTACTTTCCAGGGGGCCGCATTGTCTTTGCTCCCGGCCTTCTTCCACTCCGACAAGTCTTTGCCGTCGAACAGAATCGTTGCATCCGAGGGAGCTTGGCCAAGGACTTCTCCAGCCTTAACAATGGTAGGTCGCGGCCGGTGTTTGTCGTGGACTCGCCATTGGCTGTTCGGGAGAACGGGCGTGTTCGTGTAGCCGACGCCAGGTCCAAGTGGCGCCTGAGCGATAACTTGTCCCATCCCAAACGCTGCCAGCGCGGCTAAGGCGCACATCGACAGGCGTCGCAAAGGGTTGGCGGAAGAGAGGAAGTGCATTTTCATAGTGAAGCTCTCGAGGGAAATAGGCGGGAAGTTAGAGGCAAATTGCGAAAAGTTCGTTTCGGATGCAGATGAAGATTGTATCGTTTGCGACGATGGGCGTGGTGTAGCATGCAGAACCCAGGTTAATCTCAGCCAGGACATTTAGCATTGCCGAAAGTTCAACAATAAGCACGTCTCCGTCTTCGTCGGCCAGATAGACTTTGTTGTCTGCGATCAAGGGTGATGCCCATGAGGCCGCCCGGAGGTCGTGTGTCCAATTCGCTGCACCGGTTTTGGCGTTCAGGCAATGCAGGATGCCACTGAAATCGACTAGATAGAGCAAGTTATTTTTGATTGCAACGGAACCGCAAGAGCGGTGCATGGTCGTTTCGAACACGGTTGGATCGCTGCCGACATATTGCCAAACGGCTGCTGAGTTTGGGTTGTCTTTTTCCAATTCGCCGTTGGCTGTGACCAAGGCTTGTTTGCGTCTTCGAGGGACCGTTTTGGATGGGTCCGATGAGTTGAAGACCAGTGTTGGACTTACATCGCCCCGTTTTGTTGGATCGATGCACCACAGACGTCCAGGCGACTCGCCATGTTCGGGATCTTCGCCCACAGCGACGTAGACCAAGCCATCGTAGACCACCGGAGTGCCTACGATGGATAGACGCGTTGATACATTGAGGCTAAAAACAGAGGCCTTTGGGTTGCAATCAAAGCTCCAAAGCAGCTTCGATTTCATTCCTTCGCCCTGTGGATCAAAGCTGTAGAGCCATCCGTCGCCCGCCCCAAAAAGAACTTGCTCTTGACCGCCTAGAACGGCGTAAGCAGGTGACGACCACTGGGCATGCATTATGTTTTCACCGGGCGTATTATCGGTCCAAAGCAATGCTCCAGTATGCCGGTTCATACAGATAAGGCTTGGCGCATTGGCGTCGGGAATGTTCCGGTGTGTATCGTCCGCGCCTTGTGAAGTCGTGACGAAGAGTAGGTCGCCAACGCCAGTCACCGAGCACGTGCTCATGTTGTGGGGTGAAACGTTAAGTTCGGAAATCATGTCGAACTTCCAAACGATGTCCGCTTCGTCTTCATTTTCATTTGCTTCGGAAACGAATGGTCCGTCGTTTTCGCGATCGGTGAAGCCAATAGTGTCGAGGCAAACGACTTCGCAGCGGTTGGTCACCGTCCATAAACGATCCCCATCGACCATTGGCGAACTGCATATGCCTTGGTTGGGCATGTCGTGGATTCGCCCAGTAGGAAGCTTTTCGGCACTGTATTGCCAAAGGAATTTTCCATCGCTTTCATTTAGGCACAGTAGGACACCAAGGTCATGCGTCTTAGGAAATCGATCTAGGTAACCGCCATAGTTGTTGGTTCCGACGTAGACTTTGCCGTTCGCAACGACAGGGCTTCCGTAGGACTCTGATCCTAGCGGCGTCCGCCATCGGATGTTTTCGCGGGTCTTGATATTGAAGTTAGAGGGTAGCGGGCCAGTCTCAGGAGAATTGTTGCGTTTGGGCGAACCACCCCATTGCGGCCAGTCTTTTTGATTTCGTTGTTGCGTTGGCTGTTGTGATAACTTGGTGTCGTCGGATTGGACGCTTGGTATCGTCATGACGACTACCAAGATGACGTATAGCGCCATCGATCTCAGAGGCGAAAGTGAAAACGGTAGGGATCGATTGATTTCAAGTCCTTGGCGTTTTGGGTTCATGTGCGTTTTTTCCAAACGATTTCGCAGCTCAACTTAACACGAAGTGTGATGGCATTTCGTTTAACAGTCAGCCGAAGGCGTACTTTGTGCTGGAGATTGTCCAGCTGTGTAACCGGAATTTTTCATAAAGCCATCCTCCGGGAGGTTCGGGCCTTTAGCCCGAATGGCGTTGAGTTAGCAAGTAGCGGAATCTCGTAAGAGTTCCTGAAGTGCCTCGAACTCCAGGAAGTTTTACAACTTCCGCTACGAGTACAGGCTTAATTCAACGCCATTCGCCTTTGGCCCGGGGAGGGGGTGAACTGAATTGTTCAGTAGTTGTTGGCACTTCACCCTCCCCTCGCTACGCTCGACCCTCCCAGCGGGAGGGTGTCTAAACGGGAGAGGGGCTAAGTCGGACAATCGCATGCCAGAAGGTACGCCTACGGCTAACGGTTAAACGAATTCACCAATCACACCTCCTCATCCCCCAACCCCTTCTCCTCCAGAGGAGGAGAAGGGGAGTTAGAAAATTGGATGCTCAGCCCCACTACTTAGCTGGTTCGCTTTGCTTGCCGGCTTCGATTGCGAAAATCCGGTTTCGATTGGCGATGTAAATCGATTCGTTGGCAGCGACTGGCGTAGTGTACAGCGCCGAGCCAAGGTTGATTTCTTTGCCGATGATTTGGATCTTGTCGCTGACTTCATGCTTGAAGATCGTGATGTCGCCATCTTCATCGCCAATGTAAACTTTGCCATCTGCGATGAGCGGCGAAGCCCATGAAGCGGCGAGCATATCGTGGGTCCAATGAGCGACGCCGGTCTTGGCGTCTAAGCAGTGGAGCACACCGGAGAAGTCAGCGATGTAGAGAATGTTGTTCTTGATCGCCACGGTACCGCAGGTTCGGTGCATCTGTGTTTCGAACTCTTTTGGATCGTTGCCAACGTAGTGCCAGACGGCTGCTGAGTTGGGATTGTCTCGCTCGACATCGCCTTCTGCTGCAACCATAGCTTGCTTGCGTTTTGGTGCGATCGGCTTGGTCATGTCGCTCGAGTTAAAAACGAGTGTTGGGCTGACATCGCCACGTTTGGTTGGGTCGATGCACCAAAGGTGGCCTTGTCCCTCGCCGTGCTCTGGGTCTTCACCAACCGCCACGTAGATTAGCCCGTCATACACGACAGGTGTTGCGATGACGTGGTTCTTTGTTGCTCCGTTGAGGCTGTATTTGGAGTCCTTAGGGTTGCAATCGAACTTCCAAAGCAGTTTTGATGCCTTAGCCGTTCCTTCCTTGCCCTTTGGGTCAAAGCTATAGAGCCAGCCGTCGCCACCACCGAAGATCACTTGCTCTTGTCCGCCGAGAACGGAATATGCAGGTGAGGACCATTGACCATGAAGGATATTGGCACCTGGAGAGTTATCTGTCCAAAAAACTTCGCCGGTGTTTTTGTTCAAACAGATGAAGCTTGGAGCTTTTTCTGCGGGCACAGTAATGTGAGCGTCATCGACTCCGTTAGAAGTGTTAACAAAGAGATAGTCGCCGACGGCTGTAACGGAGCAGCTGCACATGTTGTGCTGAGATACCCCAAGAGCGGCCATCATGTCCAGCTTCCAGATCACATCAGCTTCGTCTTTGTTTTCGTTGGGTTCCTTGGTAAACGGTCCGTCGTTTTCATTGTCCGCAAAGCCTTCTACGTCGAGGCAAGCGACTTCGCCACGGCTGGTCACGTACCAAAGTCGATCTCCCTCGATCATAGGAGCGCAGCAAATACCTTGGTTTGGCCAATCGTGAACGCGGCCGGTCGGGAGTTTTTCACTGCTATGTTGCCAAAGCATCTTGCCATCTTTTTCGTCGAAGCACAGCAGTACGCCGAGGTCAACGGTATTTGGATAACGTTTAATGTATCCATTTCCATTATTCGTACCTACGTAGACTTTTCCGTTGGCAATGACAGGGTTGCCGTAGGTTTCGGAGCCTAGGGGCATGGACCAACGAATATTCATGCCGGTTTTAGTATTGAATTCGATCGGCATGGGTCCGGTTTCAGGGACGTTATTTCGCTCAGGCGATCCGCCCCATTGAGGCCAATCTTTGGCACCAACCTTCATTTTGGCGATCGCAGCTTTTGCGACTGCTGTCGGATCGTAGTCGTCCGCACCAGCCAGATTCGCGCTAAAACCGCAAATTGCCCCCATTCCGCAGAACGCAAGAGTTTGGACGGGAAGGAATCTCTGAAATGCCAATCGCATAAGGTTTGCCTTGTTTGCCGAGTGTTTTGAACGACCAGGGGTTGGTCGAAATAGGTTAGGAAGGACGGACAATTATAGCCTAAGAGCCACTAGCTTGGGAATAAGCGCCTCGGTACGTGAAATGCGTGACTTTTTCGAGGAATTTGGAAGCGATAGGGCCAGGGTGGAAATCCGAGCCAGGTAAGTTGCAATTTCGTTGCTTGCCCGCAATCCAAGGCCAAAATACAATATCGAGTTAGCGTCCGTCGCTCATTACCGGGTTCCCTTCGTCGTTTTTGAAATAGAATCTTAACCAATCCATGCTGAATCAATTCTCTCGACGCGATTTTCTGACCACCGCATCCGTTGGACTTGGAGCTGCATTAGCGCTTCCCAAGAGTAGTCTTTTTGCGCAGGCCGAAAAGGCTAAGCCGTTCAAGATTTCGCTCGCTCAGTGGTCCCTCCACAAATCTCTCCAGTCGAAAAAACTGGATAACTTGGACTTCGCCAAAGTTGCAAAAGAGAAGTTTGGAATCGAAGCGGTCGAATACGTCAATCAGTTCTTCAAAGACAAAGCCAAAGATGAAACTTATCTGAAGGAAATGAAGACGCGAACGAGCGACCTCGGTGTTACCAATGTTCTCATCATGGTGGACGGCGAAGGTGGCCTTGGTGACGTTGACGAACAAAAACGAAATAAAGCTGTTGAGAATCATTACAAGTGGGTGGAAGCAGCCAAATTCCTTGGATGTCATTCCATCCGAGTGAACGCACAGACCAATGCCGAATACGAAGAAGGAAAGAAACTAGCAGCGGATGGACTTCGTCGATTATCAGAATATGCCAAACCGATGGAGATCAACGTCATTGTTGAGAATCATGGCGGCTTGAGTTCAAACGGCAAGTGGCTGGCGGAGACCATTCGCATGACTGGCATGGCAAATTGCGGGACGCTCCCCGATTTTGGAAACTTCTATGAGTATGACCGTTATCAAGGTGTTACCGACCTGATGCCACTGGCCAAAGCTGTCAGCGCAAAAAGCTACGACTTTGATGAACAAGGCAACGAGACCAAGATCGATTTCCCGAAAATGATGAAGATCGTGATGGACGCCAACTACCACGGTTGGGTTGGGATAGAATACGAAGGCTCGAAGCTGAGCGAAGACGACGGGATCATCGCAACCAAGAAACTACTCGAAAAATGCATGGCCGCGTTGGGCTAATTCTTAGTTCGTCCAGTCGGGATCGACACAAATGACAACCGAAACAATTCATGGAGCGGAAATTCCGAGTGCTTTGGAACACGAATACCGAAGCATTCTTCTGGTCGATGACAGCTTTGTGTTGCGTGACAGGCTAGCGGAGGCGTTTCAGGAGCGGGGCTTTCGCGTAATGGTTGCGGGAACCTGCGACGAGGCGGTCGAAATCTTCAAAACCGACCCAACCGACCTGGCCGTAGTCGATCTGCGAATGCCGGGTCGAACTGGATTAACTGTTATCTCCGATTTAAGAGCGATTCGGCCCGATGTCCAAGTGCTGATTCTCTCTGGGTTTGGAAGCATCGCGACAGCTATCGACGCGATTCGGTTGGGTGCAGTTAATTTTCTTCCGAAACCTGCTGATGCCGACGATATTTTGAATGCGTTCAAACGGGGCGGGTCCGAAGTAGAGGTCGTCGACAGCGACGAGCTGATTCCGGTCCCTACACTCGCTCAAGCGGAATGGGAACACATCCATCGCATACTCGCGGACTGCAGCAATAATATTTCAGAGGCTGCTCGACGGCTCGGCATTCATCGACGTTCGCTTCAAAGAAAGCTTCGCAAACGAGCTCCCTAGCAACGAAAACGATACTCCCCCTCGCCCCGTTTCAGCAACGCCGTGAAGCATTTTCCCCTGTAAAAAACAGGCGATTGTGTAGCGAAAGTCGTCAAGACTTTCGGCTGCATCGCCTTAACGACCGAAACTCTTAACGAGTTTCGCTACGTAATGCTTCACAGCGTTGCCTTAATGGGGCAAGGGGAGCAAAGTCTTAGAGATGTGACTAGGGGCGTTCCGGCCTCTGCCGAAAAGCCAATTTTCTGTTGGTCCCTGACGAGAGCATCAATCGGTGAGTAGAATTTCGGGTTTTCCAGAGCACGTAATTCTTAGTCGCGAGATTGAATAGTGGCGGATATGACTGACCAAGGTGTAGTGATCGCAGTTGACTTAGGAGCTTCCAGCGGGCGAGTTATCGCAGCCGAACTCAAATCGGACCGTATTCAGTTGACCGACGTTCATCGTTTTGAAAACTCTCCAGTCAATATTGGAAATCGATTGCACTGGAGTTTGCATGGTCTCTGGCAGCAAATCGAGCATGGTCTCACACTCGCTGCCAAACAATACGGCGATCGCATTGCGAGCATCGGGGTAGATACTTGGGGCGTAGACTATGTGCTTCTCGATCGCAACCTTGACTTAGTTGGTCCAGGTTTTTGCTATCGAGACCCGAGATCTACAGGCATGATGAAACGTGTGTTTGATTCGATTTCGCAAGCGGACATTTTCGAGCAAACCGGTGTCCAGTTCATGGAGATCAACACGCTTTATCAGCTCTATTCCATGCGGGCCGAAAACTCGCCGCTGCTCGATGTTGCCGAACACTTTCTGATGATCCCCGATTTTATCAATTGGCTTCTCACGGGCCAAATGGTCAATGAGTACACCAATGCGAGCACGACTCAATTGCTTCATGCGACCAATGGCCAATGGTCGAGCAAGATTCTCGATGCATTGAATATCCCTAAAAAGATTTTCAAAACACCCGTGCAGCCTGGAACGCAATTGGGAGCATTGCGACCCAACGTTCGCTCGAGAACAGGGATGCATGAGAATGTTCAAGTGATTGCTCCGGCGACACACGATACGGGCTCTGCGGTGATCGCCGTTCCCGCTGAAGGATTTGCGAGTGCGAAACCGAACTGGTGTTACATCAGCAGTGGCACTTGGTCACTGATGGGTGTTGAACTGGCCGAACCGATCCTCTCGGACGCTTGCCGACAGTTGAACTACACCAATGAAGGTGGCGCGAATGGCAGCGTTCGATTGCTCAAGAACATTGCGGGGCTTTGGCCTTTCCAACAGTGCCGCGCTGCTTGGCAAAGAATGGGTACCCATTACGAGTGGAGCAAACTGGCAGCTATGGCTGCAAGAGCCAAACCGCTACAGAGCCTGATTGATTTAGAACATCCGAAGTTCGTAGCGCCGACCAACATGCTCGAAACCATCCTTGATTTTCTGAAGCATACCAATCAGGCTCCACCGGAAGATGACGGAGCCATCGCAAGAGCTGCGTTGGAAAGTTTGGCGCTTCGTTATCGTGTTTGTCTGGGTGGACTGGAAGAACTTCTTGGATATCGATTGGAAACGATCCACATTGTCGGTGGAGGCGTCCAAAACGCGTTGCTGTGCCAGATGACCGCCGATGCATGCCAGCGACCAGTCATTGCAGGCCCCATCGAAGCGACAGCACTGGGGAACATCATTTCTCAAATGGTTTCTCTCGGTCGATTCTCATCGATTGCAGAAGGGCGGCGATGGATGCGGTCGATGAGCGATATCGTTCAGTATGAACCGAGGTACGGTGGCGAATGGGACAAAGCAGCCGAACGACTCAAATCGTATAGCGACATCGCCCAAAGTTGGTAAGGAAGAATTGCGATGTCTTTGCCGATTGTCATCTTGCCAACCGCAGAAAAATGGGACTGCCATCAATGTGGCATCTGTTGTCGAGGTAGTTTAGTGCCTCTAAATGATGCAGATGTTGCCCGGCTGGAAGGTCAGAAATGGAACGAGCATCCGGACTATCGCGACACGCTAGTGATGGTCCGCTATCCATCATCGAAGAAGCGGTTTCGCTTGGCACAGCGTGTCGACGGCAGTTGTGTTTTCCTCAAAGAAAACGGCCTCTGTCGTATTCATTCCGACTTAGGATACGAAGCCAAGCCGACAATCTGCCGAGTTTTCCCGTTGCAGCTCATTCCACGCGATGGAAATGCAGCGCTGACCATTCGCAGAGCGTGTCCCTCGTCTGCGGCCGACAAAGGCTCACCGCTCAAAGAACATCTGCCCTTCATGCAGCAGTTCGTTCGCGAAGGGCGACTCACAACCAAACGGGTCGATCCACCGAGTCTCAAGACCGGCGAAGATCGGGAATGGAAGACGATCGCACTGGCACTCGAGACTGCATCGGAATTGCTGCTGGATCAACGCTTCCCACCAGTACGGCGTTTGGTGCACACGCTGCAATTTGCGAATCTTTTGGGCAAAGCCAAAACAAGCCGCATGGATGACAAGAAGTTGGGAGATTTGATTGGCACATTGGCTGAGATCGTTCCTGAAGAGTCGAAGCCCTTTTTTAGCGATCGTCAACCTCCGGGGGCTTATGCCAAGTTGCTCTTTCGATCGATGGGAATTGAGTATGCGCGGCTACATCCCCAATTCCGGGCAGTACCAAGCTGGTCGCATCGAATTGAACTGGGGCGAACTTGGTTTCGATTGGTGGTGGGCCGGGGGCGATTGCCTGACGTTCGACCGGCGTTTCCCTTGTCTAAATGGAATGAGCTGGAAGAGCCAATGGGACAGCTTGCCCCCTCCATTGATTTCCCACTGGCCCGGCTCATCGAAGCGTCATCGGCTTCGTACATCTACGCTCTTGCCGATCGACGTAGTTGGTCGGTAGTGGATAGCATTCGCGGACTGGTGGCAATTTTCCCTATTGGATTGTGGTTATTGCGATGGGCATCGATCGGTCGTGAGCCGACCACCGAAGACATGATTCAAATCGTGGTTGCTCTGGATCGCGGACAAGGCTTTGCGCCGCTAACCGGCCAGCTACAGCGACTGAGACTCCACTTGCTCGCAAACAACAATGAGTTAGAGCGGTTGATCGTGTGGTACGCACGTTGAAACAAGTTAGTGCACCGCCTTCGAGCGGCCTAGGCCCGATTTCATGATTCCTGCCCTTCTCCTCCTCAGGGGCCTCAGGGAGCTTGTTGATTTAGTCGTTTAACAGTCAGCCGAAGGCGTACTTTACTGTCTTTGACAGTACGCCTATGGCTGACTGTTAAACGACGTGCATTTGAACAGGTATTAAATCAACAACCTCCAGGAGGAAAAGGGGAATTAGACCATCTGGTGTTCCCGACATCATTTGTTGGCAACAAAAGTTGCGCTAAGCTAACCCCAACAAGACCGAACTTTTAACTCGGCGGACTCCCGCTCAAGGTTTGCGGTTCAAAACCCATACCTAAAAATTCGGGGATGTCCGTTTCTTTCCCGCAACGATCTATTATCATTTTGGTTGGTTCGGAATCGCCTTAACAGGAAAAACACCTTGCTCAGCTTTAATCTAAAACGCACTTTCGTTTCGTTGCTTTCAATTTCCATCTTCTCTTTGGGAAACGCGACACCAGCCTTCAGCCAAGCTGCCGATTGGGAGCAGATGAAGACTATTGTGCCTCGAAACTACGTTTGCGGACTTTGCAATGCTCCAATCCAAATCGATGGCAAGCTCGAGGATGCGGCCTGGAAAGACGCACCATGGACAGAGGATTTTGTCGATATTGAGGGCTCAAAGAAGCCTCTCCCGAAACTGCGAACGCGAGCCAAAATGTTGTGGGACATGGAACACTTCTACATCGCGGCGGAGCTGATCGAGCCACACCTGCAAGGCACGCTCACACAGCACGATGCTGTTATCTTCCAGGACAACGACTTCGAAGTGTTCATCGATCCAAACAGCGACAATCATCAATACTTCGAACTTGAGCTCAATGCATTAAACACCATTTGGGATCTATTCTTGCCCCGTCCTTACAAAGACGGCGGTTCGGCTGAGGATAGCTGGGAGTTCTCGGGCCTCAAGACGAGTGTGCATCTTGATGGGACACTCAACGACCCAACCGATCAAGACAAATCGTGGTCTGTCGAAATCGCTATTCCATGGAGTTCTTTCTCCAAGGTTACCAACAAATCCAGGCCACCGTCCAACGGCGACCAATGGCGAATCGATTTCTCGCGAGTGGAGTGGCAGTTCGAAGTCGTCGATGGCAAGTACCGGAAAGTCCCTAAAACCAAAGAAGACAATTGGGTTTGGTCACCGCAAGGCATCATTGACATGCATCGCCCCGAACGATGGGGCATAGTCCAATTCTCAACGGACGCGCCAGGCAAAGCGGAATTCAAACCAGATGATAGCATCGCAAGTCGCGAAGTGCTGATGGAACTCTACCATCGTCAGCGGACCTTCCATGCCAAGCATAATCGTTGGGCAACTCAATTGTCGGAGCTCGAATGGTCTCCCGAGGCTAAGCTCTCGCTCTGTTCGACCTTGGATGGATATCAAGCGTCGCTGGTGATCACCAAATTGGACAAGTCGCAAGAGCTATGGAGCGTGCGTCAAGACTCCAGAATAGAAAAGCACACGGAAAGTGACCTCGTTTCAGCCGCATTGTCTCGGGCAGGAGAAAACAAGGCGCAGTTGCGGTTAGCTCTGGACTCCACACCCATCGAACAACGCGAGGGGATGGATTTTCTCATCGCAAACATGCCAGATCGAGACCTGAAATCCCTAACATCCGAGTTCTTGATCGAAGAAGTCCGCTTGGCCTATCAGGTTTGGCAAAAATCCCCATGGAAGAACGGCGTGCCGAAAGAAATTTTCTTCAACAACATTCTTCCTTACGCAAATATCAACGAACGACGTGATACTTGGCGCAAAGATTTCAACGAAAAGTACTCTCCGCTAATCGACGGCGTGACCTCGCCCTCCATCGCAGCCGCTCGACTCAATCAAAAGCTCTTTCCACTGATCAATGTCCGGTACTCGACTCAACGCCCCAAAGCAGACCAGAGCCCATACGAATCGATCAAGTCTGGAACCGCTTCGTGCACTGGACTTTCTGTGCTCCTCATCGACGCTTGTCGAGCCGTCGGTATTCCGGCTCGGTTTGCGGGAACGCCACTTTGGTCTGACAAAAGCGGCAACCATTCCTGGGTCGAAGTCTGGGATAACGGCTGGCACTTCACCGGCGCCGCAGAACCAAGTGGTGATGCACTCGACTCAGCATGGTTTCTCGATCGAGCCTCCAAAGCAAAACGCGATGATGCCATGAACGCAATTTATGCGGTGAGTTTCGAACGAACGCCGGTCCATTTCCCGCTTGTCTGGGATCGTTCAATCGATTACATCAGCGCCGTCAATGTAACCGACCGATACCTCGACCGTGGCGTGAAACCACCTCAAGGATCGGCTCAAACGATGTTTCGAATCCTAGACCGGTTGACGGGCAAACGAATTGCGGAAAACGTCAAGGTCTTTGATACAGATGGGAAGTTAGTTTTTGAGGGGACGTCCAAAGACGAACGATTTGATGCCAACGATCACCTTGGCACCTATCTTCCCGAGGGTTTGAAATTCTACTTCGAAGTTCCCGATGGGAAGTCGACAAAGAAGGTTCATTTCGTTTCCGAACCACGCAATGGACCTATAACAGAGGCTATCAGCTTGGTAGCCCCCACGGCGTCAACGACCAGTTCGGTCGAGCCGAAAGCAGCGGCTTCAGCCATAGACGCGTTGAATAAATACTTGCAGCAACCACGGGAGCAGCGTCCGCTTCTCTCGGAGCAACCCTTTGCAAATACCGCGATCTCTAAACAGGAGGCTGAGGAAGCAAAGAAACTTCTTTGGAACGACCATGCCGACTGGATTCGCAAAACTCGGGCTGAGGAAATGCAATCGCGAGTCTTGACGCTCGATAGCCTATCGATGCCGTTTTCGTATGAACTGTTTGGTGAAAAGCCTGCCAGCGGGAGGCGTATGGTCATTTCTATGCACGGTGGAGGTGGCGCGCCCGCTGCGGTAAATGACCAGCAATGGGAAAACCAAAAGAAACTTTACAAACTGGAAGAAGGGGTGTACGTCGTGCCGCGCGCACCGACAAACACGTGGGATTTGTGGCATCAAGGACACATCGATCGATTCTTTGATCGACTGATCGAAAACTTGATCGTGTTGGAGGATGTCGATCCAAACCGTATTTACATCATGGGTTATTCGGCCGGTGGCGACGGTGTCTATCAGTTAGCACCGAGGATGGCAGACCGTTTCGCAGCCGCTGCCATGATGGCCGGGCACCCGAATGAGACTTCGCCGTTGGGTCTTCGCAATCTCCCCTTTACGCTCCATATGGGTGGAAATGACTCTGCGTACAACCGAAACAAGATTGCGGCTGAATGGGAGAAGAAGCTGGCTGATCTCAAGCAGGCTGATTCCGAAGGCTACCCGCATTTAGTGAAAATCCACCCGGGCAAAGGCCATTGGATGGACCGCAATGATGCCGTTGCGATCCCTTGGATGACCGAGTTCGCGCGAAATACCATGCCGACGAAAATCGTTTGGAAACAGGACGATGTTATTGAACCTCGTTTTTATTGGCTTGCTGTCGATAAGCAAGATATACGTGATCGAGCTGAAATCGTGGCAACTCGAAACAAAAACGTAATTGCAATCGAGACCAAGGATGCAGATCAAGTGACCGTTCGGCTCAACGACGACATGCTCGATCTCGATTCTCCCATTTCGATCACATCCGGGAACTCAACGGTTTATCAAGCGAAGCTACCTCGCACTATTGGTACGCTGGCAAAAACAATTGCAGAACGAGGCGACCCCAAAGCGGTTTACAGCGCTGAGATCAAAGTTGCGATTCCAAAATCGACGGAAGTGAAGCTCTAGATCTGTGAAGAAAGATGTCTACTTTTGGAAACCCGAGGCGTAATCGCGTAGGTTAGTGTACTGGCTTCAGCTGTCTTCAGCCGGTACACCAACAGGGCTGGTACACCATCAGGACACAGCCGACAAAAGTAGCAGGCACGCTCCGCCGTGCAGTATGCTTGCGTATCTGGGCTTTCAGGCATACGGCACATGGAATGTGCCTGCTACTTTGACTTTTATCGGCTGTGTCAGAAACTCCAACGGATTGTCCTGGTGGGTGAAAAGTGACGCATTTCAATCGATCCTGTAGAATCAAGGCTGTCAGCGAGTGTGCCCCTGAGATGGCACTTGATTCAAGCGAAAAATCCATGTGTAAAATTGCTTCCTCACTTTCTGCTTTCTTCATCGCGTTAGGTTGCAATTGCTTTGTTTTCGCACAGCCGAGCTCGCATCTCTCAACGTCCGCCGTCGTGAACGAAGATTTCTTTGCAGACAACCTTTTTCCGTTGTTGAAGTCTGCACAATGCGATTTGTGTCACAACGATAACGGAGTTGCATCGGATTACCGAATTGACTTTCCTGGGCGAAATGCAAGCCGCGAGCAAATAATCGCCTTTGGGTACTCACTCAGGGAGTTCGTCGACCGCGATCATCCGCAAGAATCCTTGCTATTGCGAAAGCCGACAAATCGCGACGAGCACACGGGCGGAGTAAGGATTTTGCCAGAAAGCGAGCAAGAGAAAACGCTTCAATTGTGGATTGGCTTCTTGTCGAAGATGTCTGACCAGGAACAGTCGAAAGCACGCGAACGCATTGAACGGGCAAGTAGGTGGAACCTACAGCCGCTCTCGATTCGCCGCCTTACGCACAGCCAATACAATAATTCGATTCGTGATCTCTTGGGTGATCCGAGTCTACCAGCCAGTCGTTTTCCAAAAGAAGATTTTATTAACGGATTTAAGAATCAACTGGAAGGTCAAGGCGTATCGCCGATTCAAGCCGAAGCTTATAGCGAAGCAGCAGAACGATTGGCGCGCAGTGCGTTTCGCGGTGGTGACACTCGAAGCCTCATTCCTATTCAACCATCGTCTACGTCCGATCTGACTGCCGCTCAGATCTTCATTCGGAAGTTTGGTTTGAAAGCCTTTCGGCGGCCACTCTCAGAAGATGAAGCCAATAAGTACCTTAGTATGTTTCTGAAAGAATCCGATGCGACCGGTGAGTTTAATTTGGGAGCTCAGTTGGTTGTAGAGGCAATGCTGCAATCGCCCAACTTCCTGTTTCGCATACAGCGACAAAAGGAACCGAACTATTTGCAATTTGAGATCGCAAGTCGGTTGTCCTATCTGATTTGGGATACGATGCCGGATGATGAGATGCTGCAAGCCGCTTTTCGAAACGAGTATTCCACAGTGGCTGCAATTGAAAAACAAACGAGGCGGATGCTGGATGACACACGCGCTCGAGTCGCATTGGATGAGTTTCTAGCACAGTGGATGCGATTTGACCGAGTGCAAGAGGCGATTCGCGACCGTCAAAAATATCGGGAATTCAACAGCGAAGTTGCCACAGCGATGACGCAGGAAACGCGTCAATTGTTTCGCCATCTCGTTTGGAACGACAAGGACTTTATGGAGTTTTTCTCGGCGGACTACTCGTTTATCAGCACTAGTTTGGCACACCTATACAACATGCCTTTACCCACCGAAGAGTTTTCACAGGTCTACTACCCGTTGGACTCCGGACGCTCAGGGGTCCTAGGACACGGATCGTTTCTTGTTTTGACGAGCAAGCCCGCTGACACATCGCCAACGTCTCGCGGTCTATTCGTTCGCAACCAGTTTCTGTCCCAAGAGATTGCGCCACCGCCACTAGGCGTGAACTCAGAGTTGCCCGAAAACACGGAAGACCAACCGCAAACCAACCGGCAAAGACTGGCATCCCATTTGAACAGCGAAGCGTGTTCTGGCTGCCATCGGCTCATCGACCCGATAGGTTACGGTTTCGAGCAATACGATGCAATTGGGAGATTTCACGCAAAAATGAACTTGAAATTCGGCAGTCGGGATAAACCATTGATCAAAGAATTGGATCTGGATACATCCGCATTTGTTCAAGGAATCCCGAAATCTGAGTTTTCTCGACCAAAAGAGCTTGGTAAGTTGTTAGCAAAGAGCGAAACATGCCAACGTTGTATCGTCAAACAATACTTCCGGTACGCGTTTGGACGCGAGGAATCACCTGCCGATCAGCCGATACTGGACGCAGCGTTCGAAAAATTTCGCGATTCGGGATTCCGATTTCGTGAGCTTATTATGGCCGTCGTAACCTCCAAGTTGTTCTTGCAATGAGGTCAGTGGATACCTAACGCTTTAATGAATTTCAACAAATCATCACATCGGGAGTTCCG
>JANPHB010000113.1:0-24449 GCA_031424235.1 Pirellula sp. | reverse complement strand
GGCCCGGCCGCGCTATCGTTCACCGAGATGGCTTATGGGGAAAATTGGAAATCCGTTCTTTGGCATGAATACTGCCATGTCGTGACTTTGCAAAAAACAAAGAACAAGATGCCGAGATGGCTATCCGAAGGTATTTCGGTCTACGAAGAGCGACAACACGATCCCACATGGGGGCAGGCAATGGACCCAACTTATCGCGAGATGATTTTGGGAACAGGTCTGGTTCCTGTGAGTCAATTAAGTGGTGCTTTTCTGCAGCCCAAGACTCCGATGCATTTGCAGTTTGCTTACTTTGAGTCCTCTCTCGTCGTGGAATATTGGATAGAGAAATATGGAATGAACGCAATGCGTCGGTTGTTGGAGGATCTTGCAATTGGAATGCCTGCTTCCGAAGCGCTCAAGCGAGCCCCGGGAAGCTTGGATTTACTCGACAGCGAGTTTCATGATTATGTAATGGCATTGGCTGCAAAGTATGGACAGGGGGTCGACTTCGATAAAGCGGATCCTGTAGAAAAGGTTGACGCAGAAACTTGGTTGGCAGATCACCCCGACTCCTATTGGGCCTTGCGAACCCAATGTCAAACGATGGTAAAGCAAAAAAAATGGGACGAAGCGCTCGCGATTGCGGAGACGCTTAAAGACATGCTGCCAGATGATCGTACCAATGGAGGTGTTTATGCATTGCTCGCAAGCATTCATCGAGCCAAGGGAAATGAACTAGGGGAGAGGTCGGCATTGGTCGAGTTAACCAAACGTTCATCGGACTGCCGAGAGGCAATCCTTCGGCTAATTGAAATTGATGAAAAAAAGGGGGATTGGGTTCAGCTTGAAAATTGGTGCGAGCGGATGCAATCTATCAATCCGCTTCGCAGCGATTTACAGCAAGTGCGATCGTTGACCTACGAGAAGATTGGCAATGCGGCAAAGGCAGCCGAAGCGCTAACGGCCTGTCTCGATCTCCAACCAGCGGATCCAGCAAATATTCACTACCGTCTAGGGGTGTCATTGCAATCGCTCGGCAGGACGCTACTCGCGAAGCGGCAAGCGCTCATGGCCCTGGAGGAGTCTCCACGCTACAAAGCCGCATTGGAATTGTTGGTTCAGACTTCAAAATCCGTAGAGGCGTCACTCCCGGAAACGAAAGCGGAAGGGCCATGAAAGGGTTCAATTTGCGTTGGGTGATTATCGCATTGCTGCTGACTACCGTCTGTTCCTTGGTCGTCATCGCGCAGCAGAGGGGGCGTCGCAGAGGTGGAAGCGGTGACTGGCAGTCTGCTGGTCGGAATGGTGTCCCCAGCTGGGAGGTCGACAAGAAGTTCAGCAAAGACGTTTTCACTTTCGTCAGGATTAAATACGACTCGTGGGGAGGAGGGGGGTGGTTTATCGACCACCGCGACAGCGATTTGAATTTTTCATTGCGGCTTCAACAGATGACGGCGTTGAAGGTAAACCCGGAGCCCATTGTGTTGGAGTTGACCGACCCACTTTTGTTTGATTTCCCATTCATTTACATCATCGAACCAGGATCCTTGGTGTTCCGCTCGGAGGAAGTGGTGGCGTTAAAGCGATATCTCCTCAACGGAGGCTTCTTGATGGTGGACGATTTTTGGGGGGATGAAGAGTACCTAAACTTCTATCAACAAATCCGGCGTGTGTTCCCAGATCGCGAACCCATTGAAGTTCCGCTGGAACACGAAATTTTCCACTGCGTCTACGACATGAAAGAAAAACCCCAATTGCCCAGTGTTGGCGTAGCGACATACCATCGCGGTACCGGAGTGACATGGGAGAACCGACGAGGTTCGGACACAAGTATCCCGCACTACCGAGCGATACGAGACGATGCCGATCGGATTATGGTCTTCATTTGCCACAATACCGACCTGGGTGACGGATGGGAAGAAGAAGGAGTGGATCCCTGGTACTTCGAAGAGTTCTCCGTCAAGAAGGCGTACCCGCTTGGAATCAATATCGTTACTTACGCAATGACACACTAACTATTAGCTAACCTAACGTTTAACATCTAGCATCTAGCATCTAGCAACTAGCAACTAGCAACTAGCACCTTTCACCTTACACCTTACACGTTACCTCATGGTCACTCCGAATTACGACGAAGAAGCAGCAATTGTAAAACAGATTCGCGAAGGGCGAGCGAGGATCTACGCTGAGTTATCCAAGACGATTACTGGTCAAAAAGACGTCATAGAACAATTGCTTATTTGTTTGTTCTCCGGCTCGCACTGCCTGATCACTGGGGCCCCTGGTCTTGCTAAAACGCTGTTGGTGCGAAGCGTTGCGCAAGTGTTTCATTTAGAGTTTCGTCGCATCCAGTTCACTCCAGACCTGATGCCTGCCGACATCACGGGAACCGAGATTTTGGATGAAGTGGACGGCCGACGGGTGCTGCAGTTCGTGAAAGGGCCAGTCTTTGCAAATGTAATTTTAGCGGATGAGATCAATCGAACGCCACCCAAGACCCAGGCAGCGCTGTTGGAAGCGATGCAAGAGCATCAAGTCACCTCGGCGGGCAAACGCTATACGTTGCCGGAACCGTTCTTTGTTCTGGCGACACAAAATCCAATCGAGATGGAGGGAACTTATCCATTGCCTGAGGCACAGCTGGACCGGTTCATGTTCAACGTCAAGATCGACTATTTGCCATTCAAGGATGAGTTGCAGGTGGTTTTGGACACGACCAGCAAAACGCCAGAGAAAATCGAGCCATTGTTTACAGGCGAGGACGTTCTCAAGTTCCATGCGATGGTGCGACGCATGCCGATTGCGGAGGAGGTTGCAGGCTATGCCGTTCGGTTGGTGGCAGCCACGCGGCCTGGCCGTCCAGAGGCACCGACGTTTGTCAATCAATGGGTGAATTGGGGGGCTGGTTTGCGAGCGGCTCAGATGCTAGTACTCGGTGCCAAAGCCAGAGCACTTCTCAATGGCCAATCGCACGTTTCGATCGAGGACATTCGCGCGTTGGTTCACCCGGTCATGCGGCATCGATTGCTGCTTGGCTACAAAGCCGAAGCCGAGGGGATCTCGGTCGAGGATTGTGTGGACCGTTTGTTGATTGAGGTCAAGTAGGAATGGCCGTTCCGAATTCGAAGTCAGCGTTGAACATTTCGTCATCGAGCATTTCGCCGTCTGGTACGACGTCCGCGATGGATCGTTGGATCGACATGTCTGCGCTGATGCGGATCAAGAACCTGCAACTTCGCGCCAAATCCGTGGTCGACGGTTTTCATAATGGCCTTCACCGTAGTCCATTGCATGGCTTCTCCGTCGAGTTCAGCGAGTATCGGCCGTACAGTCTGGGGGACGACCCAAGAACCATCGATTGGAAATTGTTTGCTAGAAGCGATCGGTACTACATCAAGAAATTTGAGGACGAAACCAATCGACGCTGTTACCTTGTGGTGGACAAGAGCAAGTCGATGGATTTCAGTTCGCTCGAGTACAGCAAGTGCGATTATGCGAGGACCGTAGCAGCTACGCTCGCTTACTATCTGACATTGCAACGCGATGCGGTTGGACTTTTGACCTTTGACGAAGACATTTCTGACGTTTTGACGGCGCGGTTTCGAACGGGGCAACTCAAACGGATTCTATCGTTGTTAGAAAAACCTTCGTCGGGTGCATCGACGGATTTGTTGCGGCCGCTTTCGCATTTGGCTGACATAGTACGCCAACGTAGCTTGATCATTATCATGTCCGACTTCTTGGTCCCGACCGAGTCGTTGCGTGTGCCGCTTTCGATGCTCAAAGCTAGGCGGCATGACGTGGTCTTGCTGAGGGTTTTGGATCCTGCGGAAGTTACGTTGGATTTGGAAAAAGCCAGTATGCTTATGGATATAGAAACCGGCCGGGAGATCTACGTTGACCCAAATGCAGCAAGAGCTTCGTACCAGAAGAAATTCCAACAGCACGAAGCTTCCTTGATCGAGCTCGCTGGGCAACTCGGTATCGGCTGGACTTCCTTGCAGACGAATGAATCGGTTGAGCATGCACTTTTCGATTTCTTGAGTCGTCAGCAGCGATCGAATGTTGGTGGCCCTAGAACACGGTCGCAATTGGCTGGCGGCGGAGCATCTAGTGGTGCAGCCACGAGCGGTACAGCGGGGGGGGGACGATGAGTTTTCTGGCTCCCTTGTATGCTTTGGCTGGACTCGCGATTGCGTTGCCGATTTTGTTTCATTTGATTCGAAGTCGGCCCAAAGAGCGGAAACTAATGAGTTCGCTCATGTTTCTTGAGCCAACGCCACCCAAACTAACTCGCCCAAGCAGCGTCGATCAATGGTTGCTGTTGCTGTTGCGCGCGATTGCTATCGCTCTGCTTGCGTTCGCTTTTACGCGACCTTATTGGAATGCTCCCGCCGAAAAAGACACGGATAAAATTGGCGTTCAGCGAATGCTGCTGATCGATACCAGCGCCAGCATGCGTCGCGATGGGCTTTGGGATGCAGCGACCCAGCGGGCGGAACAGATTATTCGCCAGTCTGGACCAACTGACGCAATTTCCGTTTGCCAATTCGATGCGACGATGCGTCCGATGATTGCGATCGATAGCGCTTTGCAAACGCCGGCAGCGCAGCGACAGACGCAAGCGTTAGCGGGTCTAAAGACTCTTGCTCCAACTTGGATGCATACCGATTTGGGTTTGAGTTTGCTGACCGCTGCCGACCTTTTGCAAACCGATTGGGATTCATCATCGGATTCGAATGCCACGTTGAGTGAGATCGTAGTCGTGACAGATTTTCAGAACGGCGCCGAGGTCGAACGACTCGCCGAGTACACTTGGCCTGCGTCCTGCAAAGTTCGAATCGAACGGGTCGAAGCCAAAATGAAAGGGAACGCAAGTTTAACTTTGCTAAGCCCTGAAGATGTCCTGAACAAAGACATGTCGACCCGCGGCAGTAAACCATCAGGAGGCAGTGCGACCACCGCGCCCGCCGATTTGGAACAGATTCGCGTGCGGGTTTCAAACACGGCTGGCTCAACGAACGAATCGTTTCGATTGCATTGGCTCGACGGCGAACTCCGTCCGATCGAGGAATCGCGGACTTCGTGCCGTGTTCCTGCTGGTAGTTCGCTGACCGTGCGAATGGCTGTTCCGCCGAAGGGGGCAGTTGCCATTGAGCTTGATGGCGATGGTTCGGACTTTGATAACCGTTATTTCTTTTGTCGGACAGAGCCGCTTCAGACTGCTCTGCTTTGTGTTGAGTCGGCAGGCCGAGCACCAGACGAATCGCTGGGCTATTTCCTGGCCCAGTTGCCGCTTAGCGATGTGACAAGAACGGTCTCCTATCAACAGCGTCAACCGGCGTCCGTCGATTCATGGCCCGCGGTCTCAGACACGCCGCTCATTGTAGCCTCCCATGAATTGGTCTCGTCCGACATGGATGCGTTGGGAGAGTACATGAACCAAGGTGGCAATTTGCTCTGGGTTTGGGATGCCGCAGCGGCATCGAACGACGTTGAAGCGACGAGGAAACCAGTCGAATACTCGCTTGGAATGCAGAAGCTTGCCGGGATCAATGAAAGTGTTGTCTCGGAAGCAAAGGTTCGTCAATATGCGATGTTGGAATCGGTTGACTTCAAGCACCCATTGTTCGCAGACCTTGCCGATTCCAAATTCAATGACTTTTCCAAGTTGCGATTTTGGAAGCACCGTCGGATCAAAGCGCAACCTTCAGACGAATGGCGGATTTTGGCAAAGTTCGATGACGGTTCGCCTGCATTGATCTACAAGGAGCGGGGAGCGGGAAAGCTTTGGATTTTGTTGTCGGGTTGGCAACCGCTTGAGAGTCAGTTGGCTTTGTCGACCAAGTTTGTGCCTCTGATTTCTGGTTTGTTTCGAATCTCTGCCCCTGTGATCAACGATGACGATTCGTATCGAGTGGGTGCAACGCTGACGATTCCGGGCGATCAGAAAATACTGGACCGCGCTGGGCGTGAGGTTTCCGCTGTGGAAAACAACGGGAAAAAAGCCGAGAAAAACGCCGAGAAAATCGATGGAAAAACGGGTGGCAAGAGTGTCAAGACAGCTACGTTGTCAGCGCCGGGCGTCTTTCGTCGTCAAAATGCAAATGGTGCCGAAACATTGCTGGCCGTGAACACAATGGAGTCCGAAAGCAACACTTCGGTTGGCGGACTCGAGCGATTGGAAAAACTGGGCGTTGTTATGTCCGATAGCAAGCCGCCGAAAACGGACGAATCGACTCGCCGTCAATTGAGAGCGGTTGAGCTAGAATCACAGCAGGGCTGGTGGCGGTGGATGATCTTCGGAGTCATTGGTGTTATTGGTGTGGAATCATTATTGTGCATTCGCAAGGCAGGTTGAGCATGGATCCGCAAATTGCATATTTACTATCCTGTGTTTCGAATCGTTTTCGAAGATTGCGATTCGCGCAACTTCTGACAGCAGGTTGGGTCTTCGTCGCGGTGGCCGCTCTATGCCTTGCGCAGTCGAATGCGTTGCCTAAGTTCAGTAGTTCGATTTTGCTTGTCGTGCTGGGTGGTGTTGTTGGACTTTGGCTGGCATGCAAACTGGCTTATCGAGATTCGCGTTGGATCGCCAACCGAATCGAAACGCAGTTTCCAACTTTGAAGCAACGATTGGTGACTGCGATTCAGCCGTTGCAAGCCAGCACGTCGAAGTACCTAAGGAAAGCACTGGTCGATGAAACGATCCAACACGCACGATCGAACGACTGGCAACAAACCGTTGCCACGCGCAGCCTTGTCAGTGCATGGACGGTGCAGTATTTAGCTATGGCTTTGGCTCTCTTCACCTGCTTTTCCGTCTATTCGGCGAATCGAAGCGGTTTGATTCCAACCGGCCCGAAAACGCTGATGTCGGACTCGGACCAGATCAAAGTGGAACCCGGGGATACGGAAGTGGAACGTGGAAGCGATTTGGTGGTGAGCGTTCGGTTTGCTGGCGAGGTACCCAACGAAGCGTGGATCGATGCCGAGTGCAAGACCGGCGACAAAGCTCGTCATTCCATGCAACGCAGTCTCAAGGACCCGCTCTTCGGTGGCTATCTGCGAAACCTCCAAATCGATTCTTCGTATCGAATCGACTATCTCACTGGGATGAGTTCTCGTTTCCAAATCAAGGTGTTTGAGTTTCCAAACTTGACGCAAAGCGACGCCAAAATTGAATCGCCAGAGTACGCGAAGCTTGCCGTCAAGGAGATCGCCGACACACGACGCGTTTCGGTTGTGGATGGTGCCAACTTGACTTGGAAATGCCAACTGAATAAACCGGTGTCGGTCGCTGAGCTCGTCGATCAAGATGGCGTTGCGACGCCGTTAGTTGCATCGCAAGACGATCCGCTACGATTTGAGGCGAACTTTGTGATGACGGAGTCGCGACGTTGGAAATTGCGTTTGGTGGACAAAGAGAATCGAGCGGCCAAGTTCGAGGAGGAGTTGTCAGCCAAAGTGATTCCGAACCAGCCACCGGAAACCAAACTGGTCAAAGCTCAGGATCAAAGTGTGTCGCCGCTCCAAGAGTTGGAGATGAAGGCGACGGTTAAGGACGATTTTGGAGTCCAGCGTTCTGGTCTGACCTTTATGTTAGGAGATGCCGAGCCGACTGAGATCGTTTTGCCGGTCAATGAAACGAAACCAGGCAAGGCGGAGCTGTCGCATTTGATTGATTTGGAGTCGTTGCAAGCCAAACCGGACCAACTGCTAAGCTACTATTTTTGGGTCGAAGATATCGATCGGGATGGCGAAGTGCGTCGCGTAGACGGCGACATGTTCTTTGCCGAAGTTCGCCCGTTCGAGGAGATCTTCCGTGAAGGCGAGAGCCCGAGCAAGGAGCAACAAAGACAGCAGCAGCAACAACAACAGCAAAGCGAAGGAGAAAAAAATGCTGAGGACCTTGCCGAATTGCAAAAGCAAATAATCTCTGGTGCTTGGAATGTAATTCGGCGTGAAAAGCCAAAAGCTATTAGCAAAGCGTTCGTCGACGATGTCAAGTTGTTGGCGGAGTCGCAGAGCGAAGCGATCGGGATGACGGACAAACTAGCGGAGTCGATTGAAGACCAGCAATCGGAAAAGTATCTTGAGCAAGTACGAGCTGCCATGAACGCGGCCAAAGAACTGTTTGACAAGGCATCCAACGATTCGGATCTCTTGCCTCTTCGAAGTGCGCTTCGCAAGGGACGTGAGGCATACGAAGGATTGTTACGACTTCGCGCTCGGGAGCATCAGATCGTACAAGCTCAGCAGCAACAGCAACAAAAATCGCAGCAAAGCAGTTCGCAAAAGAACCGACAGCAACAAATCGATCAATTGAAGCTCGAGGATAACGAAAATCGTTATGAAATGGAACAAAAAGCGGATACGGCCGAACCTTCCGCTGAGCGTGAAACGCGACAAGTCATGAACCGACTTGCGGAATTGGCCAAACGTCAAGAAGACTTGAACGAGCAGATCAAGAGCGTTGAAACAGCCTTGCAAGAAGCCAAGACCGAGGAAGCAAAGAAGGAACTCGAGGAACAGCTGAAACGATTGCGGGAGAATCAAGAGGAACTGCTTCGTGACTCAGACGAAGTGCTTGAGCGGATGAACCAACCGGAAAATCGCGAAGCGATGCAGCAGGCACGTGAGCAAATGGAGCAGGCTAGAAGCGATATGCAAAAGTCTGCCGAGTCTTTGGCGAAAAGCGAAACCTCTCCGGCGATTTCTTCCGGTACCCGAGCTCAACGTCAAATGGACGAAACCAAAGACCAAATGCGGCAATCGTCGTCGAGCCAGCTAGAGCAGACCATGCGAGACATGGTGCAGGACGCCAAGCGGTTGGAGGAACAGCAAAAGAAACTAGATGAGAAGCTAGCCGCCTCCAATCAGCCGTCCTCACCAAAATCGACAGACCAAGGAGTCGCAGAACCGGTCGATGAGTCAGCTTCGCCGCTTCGTCCGGATGGAGATACGCCCAAGGAGCCGTCGACACGAAAAGATTGGCAAGCACAAAAGAAGGAACTCAAAGAGCTGCTAGAAAAGATGCAGGCAACTGTCTCCGAAGCGGAGTCGAGCGAACCGCTTTTGGCAGAAAAACTGTACGAATCTTTTCGCGAAAGCAAACAAAAGGGACTTGAGCAACGTATGGACGAAATCCCAGTTTACGTGGAACGGGGGCTTGAGGAACAAGCAAGGCGCTCGTCGAGCGAACTCAACAAAGGGATACAAAACCTAAAAGAGAATATCGAGAAGGCCTCGGAGGATGTGTTGGGGAGCGAAGAGCAGTCGCTTAGGCGAGCACTCAAGGAACTAGAGCGAGCGGAACGTCAATTGGATGCCGAACTAGACAGGCGAGATCCAACCGGCAACGCAACGCGAGCGGGAGCTCCAACAGCAAGAGAGCAAGATCAGCCTGGAAAGCAGTCCGCCGACGATGACTTGAAACTGGATTTTGGGCCCGCTTTGCCCAGGCAAGAACAACAACCTGGGCAGCAACAACCTGGACAGCAACAACCTAGAGAGCAACAACCTGGAGAGCAACAACCTGGTCAACAACAACCTGGACAGGATCGACAACGGGCAGGCGAACGTTCGAATCTAGGAAATCGAAACGAAGGGCCGCTGCAACGGATGTCACCTGTTGGTTTCGACTACGGACCGTTGACAGGTACCGAGTATTCCAATTGGGTCGATTCATTGCGCGATGTTGAGGAATTGGTGACGGATCCGGAAATGAAGGGTGAAGTCAAACGAATCCGCGAGGCCGCTCGCGAGGTTCGTATCGACTACAAACGACATTCGAGAGAGCCGCAATGGTCGCTGGTCCGAGAACTGATCGCGAATCCGATGGAGCAATTGCGTGAAAAAGTTCAGGAGGAGCTGCTACGGAAATCGTCTGAGCGCAGCGCAATCGTGCCTATCGACCATGACCCGGTCCCAAGCAAGTATCAGCAGCAACAGGACCGCTATTACGAGAACCTTGGGGGCGCTAAGAGTCGATGAAAACAGAATCGATGAATTCGAGTTTCTTCGATGTCTTTGGCTTCCAGGAGATCGTGTTCGGAAAACCAGAATGGTTCTACTTTGTCGTTGCAGCGGCCGTGCTGTTGTCAGCGTTTACGATTTGGTCGTATCGCCGAAGTCCGATGCCGCTTCGTTGGAAACTGCTTGCCGTCGTGCTGCGTACGGTTGGTATTGCATTGCTGCTGATTTGTCTGCTAGAGCCGCTTGGTTCTTTACAGCGTCCCAAGTCGCAGGCGAATGTGTTTGCGGTGTTGATGGACAATAGTCAAAGCATGGGAATACTCATGCAGGAAGCGTCCAAGGGCAAGAGCGATGAGCTTGAGCAAAGTCTTAGTGACGATTCCGCTTGGCAGCGCAGGCTGGCAGATGATTTCCGGATGCGTCGTTATTTGTTCGATTCGGCCATGGAGCCAGTGGATACTTTTGTGGGCCGCAGCGTCAAAGGGAACGAATCGGCACTTTATCACTCGCTGCAATCGCTTCGGGATCGATACCAAGGCCAGCCTCTTGCGGGCGTACTGGTCTTTTCGGATGGAAACGCAACGGATCGCAAGCCGGATGAGAGTCTATCGTCGCTTGGATTTCCGATCTATCCCGTCCGAATCGATACGTCGATCAATCAACGAGATGTGAGTATCCTTTCCACTACGACGCGGCAGTCCGATTTTGAAACTTCCCCTGTTACGATCCAAGCGAGCGTGACCCATACCGGCTTCCAAGGTGATTCGGTCGTGGTCGACTTGTTGGATAGCGGTAGCAAAGTTTTGCAGACACAAACTGTTAAGTTGAAGAACGCGGGTGAACCTGTGCCGGTGGAGTTTCGGTTCAAGCCGGAGAAGTCGGGGGTGCAAGGATTTCAAGTCGTAGTTCGCAGGGAAGCCGCAGCGGCGAATGAGGGCGGGACGAACAGTCAGAGCTTGGAAGTTACGTTGGGAAACAATCGGCGTTTTGAAGTCGTGGATCGCGGACGCGGTCCGTATCGGATTCTCTATTTGGCAGGTCGACCAAATTGGGAGTTCAAGTTTCTGAAGCGAGCGCTCGATGCGGACGATGAGATTCGATTGACTTCGTTGATTCGGATCGCACGCAAAGAACCGAAGTTTAGTTTTCGGGATTCCAAGGTGGACACATCCAATCCGCTTTTTTCTGGCTTCGAAGATATTTTGGACGAAGAGAAGGCAAAATTCGATGAGCCAGTTTTTGCAAGGCTAGGCGTGACGGAAGCCAACCAGTTGCAGAAGGGCTTTCCAAAAGACGCAGAAGAGTTGTTTGAGTATAACGCCGTGATCATCGACGATCTTGAGCACGATTTTTTAACCCAAGATCAACAGTCTATGCTAAGGCAGTTTGTTACGCTTCGCGGTGGTGGGCTGTTAGTACTCGGTGGTCAAGAGTCGATGCGAGGTAAAGGGTTTTCGGATTCTGTGTTGAGCCAAATGCTACCGATTTACTGCGACGATGGCTTGCCAAGTTCAATTGCGAGTGCTGCCCCGGGGGATTCCGAATCGATCGTTCGTTATCAGTTGAGCCGAGAGGGGTGGCTGCAGCCATTTCTTAGACTGGCTGACAATGAAGCCGCTGAGAAAGAGCGATTGGAACGCATGCCGTCGTTTCAGGTATTGAACCGACTGAACAAAGTAAAGCCTGGAGCCTCCGTTCTGGCTGAGGTATCGATCGATGCTGATGAACAAGTGCCCGTCTTGATTTCGCAGCGGTTTGGTAAGGGGAGGACTTCGACGTTCATGATTGGCGATCTTTGGCGTTGGGCAATGCGACATGAGGGAACGAGCCCTTCACCGCTGTTTCAAGCTTGGCGTCAAATGATTCGCTGGATGATCGCAGATGTGCCAAAGCCGATTCAAATGCAATTGGGCGAATCGCGGGGCAGCAGCAAAGTTGCCAATCTGATCGTTCAAGTCAAGGGAACCGATTTCAAAGCAGTGGATAACGCGGTTGTCAAGCTTTCGATCACTTCGCCCAGCGGCAAAACGATCGTGGCTGATGCCGAACCGTCCGCCAAAGCTGCTGGACAATACGAAGGGATTTATGTCACCGAGGAGGAAGGGGTTTACTCGGCCGCCGCGGAAGTCACAGCACCAGACGGAAGTCGAATAGGATCGTCACAGCTTGGCTGGATCTACCAACCGTCGGCTTCTGAATTCCAAGCATTGGGCGAGAATAAAAATAGTTTGCAAACCATCGCAGACGAGACTGGCGGGACGATCGTAAACTGGAGCGACTTGGATTCGTTTGTATCGAATGTTCCATCGACCCGAGTTCCAGTGACTGAAACCAAGATCTATCCTTTGTGGCATCAAAGCTGGGTGTTGCTTTCGGCGTTGGCTTGTATTTGCATCGAGTGGGGGCTAAGGCGTCGCTATGGCATGGCATAAAAGGGTATGGATTAAATTCGTTTCGGTCGGACTCGTTTGTTGTTTTGGATTCGGCTTCAGTTTGCGAGTCAAAACAGCATTTGCAATAGGCCCACCCATCCAATCCAAACGCTCCATTCTGGTCGTCGTTGGGGCTGCAGGAGAAGAGGAGTTCGGCAAAATTTTTCGGGAGTCTGCAGAGCGTTGGCGAACCGCCCTACCTGCAGATGAATTGCTGCTGCTCGACGGAACCGATGCGAGTAAGAGCGATGACAAAGAACATCGACAACAGATTCTCGATTGGTGTTCGAGGGAAGACACCCAGCCCAACGAGAACGGAATACCCGAAGAGCGATGGTTGGTGATGATCGGTCATGGAACGCACGATCGGAATTCGAGCAAGTTCAATCTGAAAGGGCCGGACATCACAGCAGAAGCCATCGCCAAAGCAATGTCGGCGGTCAAGGCGAAGTGGGTTGTGATTGATGGTTCGTCCAGTAGCGGTCCGTTCATCAACGCTCTTTCAGGCGAAAACAGGATCATAATCACGGCCACGAAAAGTGGCTCAGAACAAAACTACTCGAGATTCTCCGAGTACTTGTCCAGGTCGATCTCGGATCCGTCAACGGATCTTGACCACGACGATTGCGTATCCATTTTAGAAGCGTTTTTGGCGGCCTCGAACCGCGTTGCACAGTTTTATGAAAACGAAGGCAGGTTGGCTTCGGAGCAAGCTCTCTTGGATGATAATGGAGACAGTCGAGGAACTCCCGCCGCATTTTATCGGGGTGCGAGGCCCGTAAAGGCGCCGGCCAACGGTTTGAAACTTGATGGAGCGCTGGCGAGTCGAACGCTTGTTTTTAACTTCGGGAAATCGGACTTGAGAACCGCTGAGGACAAGGCTAAGTCAGAATTGATCTTGGATCGAATCGAATCACTGCGCAATCAAAAAAAGGAATCAGGTGAGGACGAATACTTTGCAGAACTTGAACGCCTATTCCTTGAACTGGCCAAAGTAATGCCAACTCGATAAGGCGAGCGGCAGGGTGAAAAGGGAAACATGAGACCGATTTCTTTTCCGCGGAGACGGTCCCCGCTTTTTCGCCCTCCTATTCCTTTGGGGAAGGCACGGCCGGCGGAGGTGGTTGGACGTTTTGTTCCCGCTGCTTCGCGGCCTGCTCCGCTCGAGAACGCTGCTCCTCCAATGCTTTCTTGACGATCTCTAACCGTCCGCGTTCAAAGTCTGCTTTCTCTTTCTGATCGGTATCTTCGTAGACGGCAATCAGTTTTTCACGTGTTTCAACTCGTTCGGGTGAGCTGGCCAATGCGAGTAAATAACTCTCAATCGCGTCCTCTTTCCGCTTTTGTAAGACAAGGATATCGCCCCGTGAGTCATGGAACTCGGCTACCTTGGGTTCGGCCTCAATAGCTCGATCTATCAAACTCATTGCCTCGTCGAGTTTTGGGGGAGTTAGTTGTGTGTACATCATGGCTAGATTATTAAGAGCCAGTGTCATCCGTGGTAACTCCGCGAGCACAACTTCATATTCGTTGATTGCATCCTCTAGTTTTCCTCTGCCGTATGCTGTCTCAGCCAAAAGCAAACGAGCTACGTACGATGTGCCAGTTGTTGCTATACGTGCACGAAGCGTGTCGATGATCGCTTCATTTTGCCAGATCCCTAGTTTGGATAAGAGCATGAGTTCTTCTTGCACGTTAATATTCGTAGGGTCTATTACAATAGCGGCATTCAAAAAATCCAAGTTGACGTTGACCTTATCGCTCAACCGTACCGCCGTCGCCCGAAACTTAATTCGGTAGGCATTCGACAATTCGCGGGCTAGTTTGCTCGAGTTAGGAAATCGCTTCGAACCTTTCTGTAGAACCTCCATGGCTTCATCGATTCGGTTGGTTAGCATTAAGGCTTGGGAAGTCAGTACGATATTCTCACCGTCGTTCTCGTCGATTTTGTTCTTGATTTTCTCGACAAGCATATCTGCAGTTGCTCGCGCTTGAACGGAAAGCGAGTTCTGGTTGTAGACCGCAATCGCGTTCAAAAGAAGTTTGGGCTCAAATTCAGCGGCTCGTTTCAGGAATTCTTGTGATTCCGCTGTCTTGTTTTCTTGTTGAAGCAATTGCGAATAAATGAGAAGCAAGGAAGGCGGAACTTCATCGCCCGACGTACCTCGTTTCAGGTGGTACTTCAAGGTCTCTAGATTGATCGCTTCGCCCTTTTGCGCTCGTTCAACTAAGTCCATGGCCAACCAGGTGTGGGCTTTGGTGTAGCCCGTGGTCTTTGTGGTCGCAAGACTCTCCATGATCTGGCGAGCGCTACCTCTACTTCCGTACCGATCCATTTGGGCCGCAACATAAAAACGCGCAAACTTATTGTTTTGATTGATCTGCAATACGCGTCGAAATAGCATGTCTACAAACTCTGGCAATTGCTTGCTCGCAGTGCCTGTCGACTCTTTCGATGCTGTTGCTTTCTCCAATTCGGCGGCCTTAGCCAACTCGATCTCTTTCATGGCGCGTTCTGCATACCATGCGGCTTTAGCATTCGGATCCGAAAGCTTCCCAACGGCAACGAGTGAGCCCATAATGATGGCAACCAAAGCCACCGGAAGTATCATTAAAACAGAGGTCCAACGACGCGATTGACGCCAACAGGAAAATAGATCCAAAAACTCGCCCGCTAAATCAACAGGCGACATCCGAAACCGCTGAATCCAACTGGTTTTGATTTTGGCATCCAGCTCTTCTTCTGGATTAAGTGGATCAGGATTCTTTTGACCAAACATTGCAGTCCTACTTAGCTTTCCTCAAGGCAGATTGGCTCTGGTCCCGAACTTGCTCGAAAATGGCGAAAAAGAGCTTTCTGTTTCGCTCACCTTCTACCTCGCTCAATTCTTTTCCGGATTCGAAGAATACTTGAACTTGATAAGTGGCCTGAGTTGCTGGCATCTCCTTGTTTTTGAGACGCTCGAAAATGTTCTTTCGACTCAATTGCTCTGTGTCATTTCTACGATCAATTGGAGTTCCGTTTTCGTCAAAGAACGCGAACCACACATAGCCGTAAAGACCATATTGGTTTTGCATTTTGAACTCTTCGACTGTCCATGCTGAGCCCGAATTCGCTGGAGCTTCCACAGGTTTGATTTCCAATATTTTCCATCCGTTGAATTGATAAAAGGACCAAATCGGCTGCCAGCCCGGGAACGGGAAATCAAGCGAGACGAACACCTGGTTTCCTTGATCGTCAAATCTCCAAAGGTGTGAGTACTTTCCTTGAGTTGACATTCCTGGTTGAGTAATGGTGCGAAACCCGACTTTTTTCAGGCCACCAAATTGCTCGGGAAACGCTGCGTCGGACGGCAGCAATGCCGCCTTTTCTTCACCAATATCGACAAATAAAACATCACTGTTAGATATCGTCATCGCCGAATAGACAGTGATCGAGCCAAACAAAAGACAGATCACAACTAGCCCCGAGAGAGAAACCAAAGATGGCCTCCAAATCGGTAGCTCAGTTCCTATCGCTAATTGCCCCTCGACATCCACTGGCCATCGCGTGATCATCTGATAGAAATCGATAGCACCACTTTTTTCGGTCCCTCGATCGATCACTTGGTCGATCGGTTCGAAAACAGCGACGATGGTTTTGTGCGTAAGCCAGAAGGACAAAAGTGAGATAATGAAAACCACCACGGCAACCTCAATGTGCATCCAGCCATTAGAAAGGTCCGTTTTGAAATAAACCAACCCAATCGCGATTGTCAACAGTCGAAGAATGTTCTCGAAAACAGAAAAAAACGGGATCGTGAGTAAGGTCAGCAATCCCGACAAGAAAGAGCATCTACGAATAGCAATGACCGCAATGCCAATCGCAAAAAAAGCGAAAACGCTGTCCACGCCTGCGCATGCAACCGAGACTCGGAACTTGCTCTCCGCGATTTGCATATTATCGCCCTCTACGATATTCGGAATGCCAATCACATCAAGGAGTCCGTTGCAACTCCAGGACGCTATCGATTGAAGCCAATTGCTGACTTGACTATCCCTTCCACTCGGAAATGGAACGGTGACCATGAACAGCGAACAGATGGTAAATACACGCGTCCATGAAGTACCTCCAAACGCCGCCAACGACCAAGCTAAGAGAACAATGACAGATGCAACCTGAATCACCCAAGGAGAATACCAATAGATTCCAAAAGCTGCAGCTGCCAACCCAATCCACAAAAGTACAACCGCCATTCGGCCGCGATTCACGCTTGCTGGACGGTAACTACTTGTCGCAAAAAGAAGCCACCCACCAACTGCAATCGAAACCGGAAAATACCAAAACGCGTGTTGGTCGATAAGCCGTCTCGATTGAACATAAAGCAAGGGGGCCAGGCACAAAAGCGGCAAAAGCAATCCCGACAATAACCACATTCGGAGCGTCGATACAGCCGAAGCATCCATCAAAAAATGAGCCGAACGGCGCTCCGCCAACGCTATTGAATCGCTCTCTTCGGAATCCTCGGAGAAAACGGAATTACTCATCACTGCTCGTTTCAATAGTCAATGTTTGGCTCCGCGTCAAATTTCGAACGATACTTTTCTACCAATTTTACCCCAGGAATTGCAAACACGAGCGATTTTCATTGGAAATTCGCATAGGCCATTAGCTACTGGGATTCAGTCGGCTTTTTCGTGTCGCAAGGTCGGATTCTAAGGACTGTAATGCCAGGTTGATCCGAGATTGGTCCGACTCGCTTAAACTTGCTAGACCACCAAATCGACACTCATAGAATAATCGTGAGAACAACTCAGCATCCAAATGGATCGACCGGTGGCTGAGTATGTTGGCCGCGGCATGGAAAAACTCTCGCTGCGTTTGTTGGCTCGATCGCTCAATCCCTATTCGATTCAACAAGCGTACGGCCTTGTTGTAAAAGTCGACGCTGGAAAGCGGCTTCTGAGCAAATGGGACGCGAATTCGAATTTTCGGTATCCAAGTTGGAAAGAGCCATAATAGCACGCGATGAAGGGCAACAAAAAGACATCCGAGAACAATAATGCCTACTGCAACTTGCCAAGAAAACCATCGACTTGGTGACGATAGGATTTTTACGATACCGCTGTTACTGACTTGCTCATATCTGCTCTTTAGGGCGAGCCAAGCCTCGGAGTAAGTACCATCCGACGATTCACTGAAGAGCGAAAATATCGTGCTTTGTTTTGACTTGTCCATATTGAGAATCATTTCAGACCAATACTCTTGCATCATTCCCAACGTCTGTCCATTGTTCGCCTTAAACGTCCCACCTGCATTCGAGCCTTCACCTGGTGGTGTCGCGTCCAATCGTAACCAGGCTCCCTCTTTGACGCAGCTCGGAACGGGAAGCGAATGGGCCTTCAGTTCGTCCACTTTGAAGTATGCTTCGACCCACACATGGGCATGGCTTTGTTGCACAAGAAAATAATCGCCTATCTCGTTGTATTCGCTCGGTCGGAAACCAACGACAAGTCGCGTCGGGATATCCATCGACCTCAAAAGCATCGCCAAAGCAGAGGCGAAATACTGACAATGCCCTTTACGTTTGTTAATCAAAAAATCCGCAATCGGATCAAGATTGCGATCGATGGGAGGGGTGAGCTTTAATGTGTACGAAAAATCCTGACCATTCGCCAAATAATCCTCAATGAAAACCGCTCTTGCAAATTTGTCGTCCTCTTTAGATGGGCACTTTGCAAGAATTTCGTCGCGAACCGGAATGATCGCTTTGAGCGATTCAGGAAATTCGAGGAGTTCGCTTCTGCGGTAATCCATTCGGGCGCCCTTTCTCTCCTCTTCGATCAAACAATCAAGGAGTTCAGGCAGCAGGGGGCTTTCGATTCCGTTCTTGAATGCATAGGTGGTATAAAAAAATCGACGCTTCTCATTTTTCAATTGCACTGACTCGCGCGTATCCAGCATGCGCCAATCTCGTTTCACAACGCTGAACCCTAGTTTCGTACGATGCTGCGAAAATGGAGCAATAGCAGGCACCACTTCGCCTAGACTGCCTTTTTCAATGATTTGAACCGTCACCGCATCACGTTCCCCGACAAGCGATTCGTCCATCTGAACGCTCATAGGTGGATCTCGCATGATTCGGGCATCGCGAAGTAGTCCCGGTTCACCAGGCTGCCAACTTCCTCGGCGCGGACCATCGATGTATCGATGCGAAACGGTGGCGCGAATGTACGGGGGGAGTTCAGGGCGATACGGGGTCTGCTTGCGTTCGTCTCGCATGCTCATGCGAAAGAGAGGCGTTTCGTTATTGAGTAGTTCTCCAACCATCCGCAACGAAATCTGCTCATTAAATCCAACTCGTGCCGAACCATTCACATTCCCATCGTAGGAACTGAGATTTAGCCTCGGTAACGAATAAAAGTAAGCCACCGAAAAAACAAGGACCGAAAATGCGAAAGGAAGAACTCCACTGCTCCATCGAGATGGTGAGTAGTAGTTTGTGTATTTGGTTCTTGTCAGCGATGGCGATTCGACAGCCGATAGCCTAACTCCTGAGCTTCGTTTGGTTACCAACTGCTCCTTGCCCAACCAATGCAACACCTTCGCCCAAATTGAGGTCGATTCGGAAATCGATTCACTGTGTCGCAAGTAAGATGTAAACTGAGCTAACGCCATCATCGCTGCGCAGCCAATGGCAAGCATTGGCAGCATGAGTAGGCCATAAAGCACGTTGTCATTTACCAACGCGCCTACAACCAACTCCAGCAACAAGAAAACGCCCCACTGCTCGAAGACTCGCTTCGATTTCTTCTGAAACATCAAGGGCAGTTGGACGTAGACCAATAGGTTTCCAACTTCGATGATTTTGTTCGATTCCGAGTTGCCAACAAAATCTGCAATGGCAATACCGGCTCCCGAAATCATCGCAACATAAACAACCCATTTGTGCAATGAGAACCAGCCCAGTATGTCGGTGTAGACCAGGGAAAGTATAAAGCAAAAGCCGACCAAGACCGGCAGATTCCAAGACTGCTTTCCTAAACCAATCAAGCCCGCAACGATCGTCGCAAACAATCCAAAATAGATCGCAACTCGAATAAAACTCTGCTGCTGATTTATGGTTCTACCCGTTCCAATCTAATTGAATTCACGATCGATACTACCGGCGAACACCAAGCCACTGCTTTGCCGACTGCACTATCCAAAGCAACGCACCAAGCGCCAACAACATGACAAGAAACATCGGTATCAAAAGTGCAGGTGGCAAAAACATTCCGGAACACATCTCCCAAATCCTTACCCAGTCAAGCATAACGTACAACGTCGCCGCGCATAAATAAGGTCCAAAAGGAAGCGAATTGTCGCGGGTCAAAATCCACACCACCACCACGAAAAGCATACCAAAGAAAGGAGCCAGAAAAAACGCGATCCATACAATCTGCCATCCAAAAAATGCACCTATCATGGCCATCAAGGTCACGTCGCCAAATCCAAGCGCCTCCTGCCCCATCGCCCAACAGGCCACAATCCGAAATCCCCATACCAATCCCCCTCCAAGCCCCATACCAAAGAGCGACGACAACAGAGCCTCCCACTGCACGGGACCAACCGTCCCATACGCAACAATCACGCCAATCACTCCCGCCAACCATAAGCCCAGAAGCATCTTCGTACTGGGACTGCGTTTTAAGACTTCAAAAAAGTAGATGAACGCTTTGCCTACCCCACGACGCGTTCTCCATCGTCGATCCGCCATGCCAAAACACCAAAGACTCCAAAACATGAGGCCCAGGAAAAGCCCGAAGCTCCCGTTCCAATCTGGGTTCCAACTGCTCGGCGAATTCGCTTGAAGCGGTACCGCTATTCCCTGAATTCCAGGGAAAACGGGAAGTACGATTTCGTGAAGTCGCCAATCCGGCATTGCCACTGCTCCCACAAGTCCCATGAGCGTTCCAGGAATGGTGATCAAGTCAGGAATGGTCCGCTCATCGAAGTCGATAAAGGTCGCAACGGTCATCAGCGAAATCAATAAACCAAATGCAATGAATTGGTGCCAAAGAGTACTCTGCGCTATGGGAATTAATCCAACAGGCATGAATGCACCAGCCATGCAGTAACGATGCAGAAACACCAAAGCGATCGGTGCCGCCAGCTCGATGAGAAACGGTCGAAGCCAAAACACTCGACCAAACTGCTTGGCCTCTGCTCGGCGAAATAGCCATCCAGCAATCGGCAACTTAGCCTGCCAACTTCGCACTCCAATTTCAACGGGCGGATTCTGCCAAGGACTAATCGGACGAGGAAAATAAGCGAACGCATAAATGGCAAAGTTGATGAATGGGCCAAGAAGAAGCCCGACACCAATCAGCCCTGCCACAAATAGTCCCATTCCACTTCCCTATAATTCAAGTCGATAGGCATCAATGGATGCGTTGATACCAATCCAAAATCAAGTCGGCCACCTTATCCATGGCGAGACCATCTGTCGCGACCGCGAAATCAGAGACTTCTTTATACCATTCTATTCGCTTTGCGAGTATCAAGCGAATCTCGTCCATGTCGCCAAGTTTGCTGAGCTTGGGACGCCGAGCCTGCGTTGATTTGTCCTTCGAAATCCGCTCAAAGATCGTCTCCGGTGTCGCTTGCAACCAAACAATATGCCCCAGGCTCCGAATGCATGCGCGATTTTCCTCCCGTAAAACAGAGCCGCCACCCAAGGAGATGACGGCCGGTTCTTCGAGCGATCGTTGAAGGGCAATCTGATTTGACTCTAAATCCCGAAAGCCTTGCTCACCCACTTCTGAAAACAATTCGGCAATCGTCTTGCCAGCAGTGGATTCAATTTCAAGATCGATATCGATGAGTGGTCGGTTTAGACGTTGTGCCAAGCATTGACCAACAGCCGATTTCCCGCAGCCGCGGTAACCGGTCAAAAGAAGGTGCTTTGAGGTCATGGCACACCAACCATCTTGTGCGGAGTGTAGCGATACGTAGCTGGATTCGTGAGAATTCAGCGATTTCTCGCGATACGTAGCTGGATTCGCAAGAATTCAGTGACTTCTGAATTCTTGAGAATCCAGCTACCTTGAAATCAAGCTGAAAGGCGCGCCTAACCTTGAATCGACTCGATTTTGATTCGAGTGTACTTCTGGCGGTGACCAGTTCGCACTTCGTAGTTCTTGCGACGTCGGAACTTTTGAATGTAAATCTTCTCGCCTTGCTCAAGTCCAACAACCGAAGCGCTGACTTTTGCGCCCGTCAACGTTGGTTGACCGAGCTTCAAACCAGCGTCACCGCCGATAGCAAGCACGCGATCGAAGTCGACTTTATCGCCGGTTACAGCGGTATCCCGGTAGTCAATATCGAGCAGTTGCCCCTCTTTGACTTTGAACTGACGACCACCGTCACAAATAATCGCGTACATAATTGATTCAGATACAAACGTTGCAAAAACGAAAATCCCGGTACTTCCCCGGTTTACGGAGGGTAGAGGATAACAGCCCGATTCGCCATCGTCGAGTCCAAAGGCTCGATTTTCCCGAACAACCATTTCCCGTCTTCCCAAAAACAGTTTTTCGGCTTTTCCTCCGAACGGTCTCCACTACATTGACCAGGATGGCAGAACTAAATCCACCCCAGCAAGAAGCTGTCGACACCCTTTCCGGTCCACTTTTGGTTTTGGCAGGCGCCGGGACTGGAAAAACCCGTGTGGTTACCTTCCGGGTTGCCAATCTTATCCGAAACGGAATTCGCCCCGACCGTATTTTGGCGGTGACGTTTACCAACAAAGCCTCCATGGAAATGCAGGAGCGGATCGGGCACCGGCTCAAATTGCCCAAGAAAGTTCGGCGTGGACAGCCTGCCCCTCCAAAACCCGCCGTCGGCACATTCCATTCTCACTGCGTCCAAATCTTAAAGCGGCATGCAAAAGAGCTGGGCTACCCTGACAAGTTCACGATTTACGACCGAGGAGATGCCGAAAGCGTTGCCCGAACCGTGCTTCGGGAAATTCGCGTCCATGACGATATGCTCAAGCCGGGTGACTTTCTCAGTATCGTCAGCCGCTGGAAAAATCAAGGAATCCGACCTGAACAAGCCGACGCGGCCGCTACCTCCGACAAAGAACATCTCGCCGCCAGCGCCTTCAAACGCTATCAACGCTCTCTAAAAAACCACGCCGCCTTCGACTTCGACGACCTGCTAGTCTGCACGGAGCAGCTCCTCACCGAAAACGACCGAGTTCGCCGCGAAGAAGCTGCCCGATACGACCACGTGCTCGTCGACGAATACCAAGACACCAACGGCACCCAATACCGCATCATCCAAGCTCTCGCCATCGACCACCGCAATCTTTGCGTTGTCGGCGACGACGACCAATCGATCTATGGTTGGCGAGGCGCCGAAGTTCGCCACATCCTCAATTTCAAGAACGACTGGTCGGAGGCAAAAGTCGTTCGCCTCGAAGATAACTACCGATCGACCGACGCCATTCTGCAAATGGCCAATCGTCTGATCATTTTTAATGCACACCGACACGATAAGGTACTCCGAGCTGCCCGCCCCAACGGCGCTCAACCCCGAATCCTGCAGTTCCCCGACGAAGCCGAAGAAGCCAAGGGGGTTGTCGAGGAAATCGATGCTCGGCTCAAGAAAGACCTCACGACGCAGCCCAAAGACTTCGCGATTCTCTTTCGGACCAACGAACAACCACGCCCCTTTGAAATGGAATTGCGACGCTGCAAGGTTCCGTACGTGATCACAGGAAGCCAATCCTTTTTCGATCGAAAAGAAGTCCGCGACATTCTCGCCTACTTCAAGTGGATCGACACACCTACGGATGAACTGTCGCTGCTGCGCGTGATCAACGTGCCCCCGCGCGGAATGGGCGCATCGAGCGTCGACAAACTACTCAAGCAAGCGGTCGCGACCGGAACCAGCGTTTGGAAGATCATGCAGGACGATGCTTTCGTAAAGTCGCTTCCCTCGGCCGCACAACAAGGCATCAGCAGTTTGAAATTCCTCTACGAAGAGTTTTCGAAGAAGTTTAAAGGATCACCATCATCATCAAGCCAAGCGAACTCCGGATCCGCAACCGTCGAGTTCGAACGCGATGTTTCCGATCAGCCTCCTGACCCAAACGCAGATGACTCCGACGAAGCGGAGCTGCTCGAAGGCTCAGGGCACATGACGCAAGCGGCCAGAGAATTCATCGATTCGATTCACTACCGACGAGAAATCAATCGCTTGTACCCCAACGCAGAAGAAGCAACGGCGAGAATCGGCTCTCTCGAAGAAGTCATCAATGCCATCGCGGAATACGAAAGCGAGTCCAATAAATCAGACCTCGGTGACTTCCTGTCCAAAGTAACGCTCGAGGGACGAGAGTTCGGCTCGCCAAAAGAAAAAGAATTGCAGCGCAACGCTGTCTCATTGATGACGTATCACAGCGCAAAGGGACTGGAGTTCCCATTTGTCTACATGGTGGGAATGGAAGAAGGAGTGTTGCCTCACAAGCGGTCCCTTGTGGATAGCGCAGACGGAGTCGATGAAGAACGGAGATTGTGTTATGTCGGTGTGACGCGGGCTCAAGACGAGTTGTCGATGACGCTACCGATGTCGCGTTTTAAGTGGGGTAAAGCAAGACCGACGTATCCAAGCCGATTTCTCTACGAAGTAACCGGCCAAGCGGATAATCCAAACTGCGCGAAGGCAATCCAAGCGGCAACAAAGGAAGCCGTTCGGGCCATGCGTTAGGGCGATTGCATCGCATCTCGTCCCCTGGCTCCGCCTGGGGACGCAATGCAGCGGAGGCTCCTGCCTCCTGAGTTAACAAAACCATCACGAACGCGAGGCGGAGCCTCAAGGCAGAGCGTTCCAAGGCAGAGCCCTGGAACGAGGGCAAACTTATGATTTTTCCTCCCCTTCTCCTCCTTGGGAGGAGAAGGGGCCGGGGGATGAGCGACCGTCTAGGAATTAGGCAATAGAGCCGATTCGAAAATTTTAAATTTTTCGAACTCATTCAGTGCTCCTCAGGGGCTCTGCCCCCGAACCCCCGGGATTTTTTTAGGCATGAC
>JANPHB010000112.1:0-75585 GCA_031424235.1 Pirellula sp. | reverse complement strand
CTCAAACGATATCGAAAGCATGTTCGTGGGCCAACAAAACCCAGGCCAAAACGCAAGTTCAACGGCTCAAGACACGTCGCAACTCAAGCTCTACTCAATGCAAGGTAATGACGGCTTTACAGGATTCATTGTCCTCAATCGCTCTGCAGGCACTCTAGCTCCAACTCCCACAACTGCTAAAGCAGAGAATCGGGGTCCCCGCTGTTGCCACAGTCGAAACCAAGCAAACGCTTTCTTATGCTCCCAAACGATTGAGGACAATCGTTTTACACTGTATGAGTTACTTCTGTCCTCGTAGCGGAAGTTGTAAAACTTCCCGGCAAATTAGGCACTTCAGGAACTCGAACGGTACAGAGAAGTGTGCTCTTGCATTCAACATCATATGTGTTTCATTCGTCACAACCCCATAAGCACCGTTTTGCTCTAGTCCTGCTGCTGCCAACGACGATGACCGTAAAGAAGGGTTTTCTCGGCTACTGAAAAGATTCAAACGCTATGGACATCGATCGAAACCGATATTTTATGTTCGGCGTCATACTGTTCCTCCTAGGGTTGCAGTTTCGCCTCGTCGACTCGTTCGTGCTCAACGAGAACAGCACTCGCGCGTTATATCGATTCGCGCAAAAATCGAACCTCGCCGACAACAGTATGGCGACGAATGCCTACATGCAAGTGGGCACACCCAAAAAGAACATGCGTCCACCAAACTGGTTGGGTTTCGTGCTTCTCACGGTCGGTGGCGTGATTTCCTTGCATGCCATGGTATTGCCTCGACGCCAATGAGATTCCCCTTTGGTTTCCATTGGAACCTCGTCTCTTTGAGAACCTTGAAACATGCGTGTCCTAAAGTCTTCTTCGTTTTGGGTGATTTCGACGGCACTCGTTCTTGCAGCCTACGTTAATCTCAGTGGCGACCTCCCTCAGTCCAACGCAATCATGGCCAGTGATCGGCCATCGCTGGCTCAAATGGCGAAACAAGAATCCTTGATGCGCGAGGGGGCGCCTCTCACGGACATCAAAGGTCGCTTTAAAAAGCAAGGCGATCGATTTCTGTTTGTCGAGGAGGGTGCGACCAAGTCCTTCAAATGCTTGGAAAATCTATGCTTGCAACGCGTGACAACGAATTTGCAAGATGACGATCGCGCCGCAACCTGGCTGATCTCGGCCAAATTCACGGAGTTCAACGATACAAACTATTTGCTAGTGGAAAAAGCCGTCCGCAGCAGATAAGGCGCTGCAGGCTAAAAGCTATCAGCTAAGCGATTCAATGGGAGAGCGAGGCTCCTGCCGAGCTGGGGACGCAATGGCTCGGCAGGAGCCTCGACCTCCCTAGTAACGAATTCGTTGAGCAAACTTTGTGCCTTTGCTGGCAATCCTTGGCAACAGCTCCCTGGGACATTGACTTTGGGCTTCCGGCGGACGATCATTCTAGATTAAGCAATCGCGTCGCACTCGCTGGCTACTCGGGCCGAAGTTGAGGTATACCTGCCGCTGGTTGTACCCACCAACCGCCGAGGATCTCGATCTTGAAGTTCCAGCAAATTCAACTCTTTCCTATCCTCCTTTCCCTGTGTTACGCTGTTCAGTTCCATTTTGCCTCCGCAGACGAAAAAATCGACTTCAATCGCGACGTTCGGCCAATCTTGTCCGACAAGTGCCTAACCTGCCACGGAGCCGATCCAAAACATGTCGAGGCCGGATTGCGACTCGATCTATCGGAATCGGCGTTCGCTAAACTCGAAAGTGGCAAACAGGCTGTCGTCCCTGGCCATCCCGACGATAGTGAGCTGATTCGGCGGATTCGATTGCCTGCGAACGATGAACTTCGGATGCCGCCTGTCCGATCGCATAAGAACTTGTCCACTGCCGAGACAGAAATCCTCGAACGCTGGATCGCTCAAGGAGCGGAATACAAGAAGCACTGGGCCTTTGTCACTCCCGTGAGACCGAGTGTACCGCCAGCATCGCAGCAATGGGGTGTGAATAACATCGATGCCTTTGTGTTGGCCAAGCTCAAATCGCAGGGCCTATCACCATCCCATGAAGCAACTCGCGAAACCCTCATTCGTCGCGCGTCGCTCGATCTGACAGGTTTACCACCGTCCGTCGCTGAAGTCGAAGTCTTTGTCAAAGACAGTAGTCCAACGAACATCGCTTATGAAAAGGTAATCGATCGACTCCTGGCATCGCCTCGCTACGCGGAGCGCATGACTATGTGGTGGCTCGACGGTGCGCGATACGCTGACAGCAATGGCTTCCAATCGGATGACCAGCGCTTCATGCACGGATGGAGAGATTGGGTTCTCAATGCCTTCGACAAGAATATGCCATTCGACCAGTTTACCGTCGAACAGCTTGCTGGCGACTTGCTTCCGGACGCAACCTTAGAACAGAAGATCGCAACCGGCTTTAACCGAAACAATCGCCAAAATAGCGAAGGCGGTTTGATCGCTGAGGAATGGCGCATCGAAGGAGTCATCGATCGTGTCGAGGCGACGTCTGCCGTCTGGATGGCGTTGACGATGGGCTGCGCTAGATGCCACGATCACAAATATGATCCTATCTCGCAAAAGGAAATGTATCAGTTCTTCTCTTATTTCAATAATGTCCCCGAGTCCGGTGTCGCATCCGCAGGCAACACCGCGCCCTTGCTCCAAACTCCCGGTCCAACGGATGTCACTAAACTCAAAGAGCTCGACGCAGCTATCACATCAGCGCAACAATCGGTTCAAGATGCAGAAGGGATGTTGATCCCAGCCGCTGCAGCATGGGCTACGAATATCGGCCCCAAGTTGCTCCAAAACACTAACCGTTGGCGAGTGCTCGATGGCGAGTTGACCAGCACGGGTGGCTCGAAGCTAAAAACGCAGGCAGACGGCACGATTCAAGTCTCCGGCAAAACACCTGCCTTAGACGTCTATTCTCTCGCACATAAAGCGACCCAGCCGAAAAAGATTTCTGCTATTCAGCTCGAAGCCATCCCACACGCATCCCTGGCAGCCAACGGCTTCGGAAGAAAAGGAAACGGAAACATCGTCTTGGGTGAAGTCGAAGCGGAAATGTCCACTGCGTCCGCTCCCGATACCGTCGTTCCAGTTAAAATCGCAAGAGCCTTCGCGGACTACTCACAAGCAAACTGGAATATCTCAGCAGCAATCGATGGCAATCCCGCGACAGGATGGGCCTTGGATGGCTTGGACCCGTCGAAACAAGTTGCCCGACACGCGGTGTTTGTTTTTAGCGAACCTGTTGCACTCGATGAGGGTAGTCGCTTGACCATTCGTCTGAAACAAGAGTCGCTCAGCAACCATAACTTAGGATTGTTTCGTCTTTCGGCGACAGACGAGTCCGAGATCAGCGAAGCGATCCTCAGCCCATTGCCGGAACCGCTCGTGGCCGCAATCTTAGTGCCAGCCGAGACCCGCTCCGAGGAACAAAGAAAATCGATCGTCGACTACTATCGAACGCTTTCGGAAAGTCCGGTGGCCAAAGCGACTGCTAGTCGAGAAGCTGCGAAAAAGGCCAAAGCAGACTTCGAAAGAAGCATCCCGACCGTGATGGTGATGCAAGAAACGCCGCAACCCCGCGATTGCTTTGTGCTCGTTCGAGGGCAATATGACAAACCCGGTGAGAAGGTCGCGGCCTCGCTACCATCGGCCCTACCTCCATTGCCAAACGGAGCACCGAACAACCGATTGGGGGTTGCGAAATGGCTCGTCGATCCATCGCATCCATTAACCTCGCGAGTCCAAGTCAATCGCTATTGGGAACTGCTCTTCGGCATGGGAATCGTCAAGTCGAGTGAGAACTTCGGCATGCAATCGCAATTCCCCAGCCATCCCGAACTGCTGGACTGGCTGGCAACCGAATACATCCGACTTGGCTGGGATACCAAAGCAATGCTAAAGACCATCCTCATGAGTGCAACTTATCGGCAATCATCCAATATCACACCCGAGTTGATGACTCGCGATCCAGAAAATCGTTTGCTTGCTCGAGGGCCAAGGTTCCGTCTGCAAGCGGAGTTGGTCCGGGACAACGCACTTGCGATTAGTGGGCTGTTGGTTGAGAAAGTGGGTGGTCCGCCGGTTCGACCTTATCAACCCGAAGGGATCTGGGATGAGATCAATGTCTATGGTAATCTTCGAAACTACAAACACGATAAAGATGCGGGGCTCTATCGCCGAAGCATGTATACGATCTGGAAGCGGACCAGCGCGCCCCCGAACATGCTGATCTTCGATATGCCAGGCCGTGAAATGTGTGTCGTCCGTCGCTCGCGAACCAACACGCCCCTGCAAGCTCTCTCGCTACTCAACGAAGTGACCTACGTCGAAGCCTCGCGGGCACTTGCCGAACGCATGCTTACCGAAGGTGGTTCGTCCGGTCAGGATCGCATTCGCTTTGCCTTTCAACTCGCGACCGCTCGCATGCCCACCGAGCGTGAACTTAGCACCCTCCTGGCTGGTCTCGAACGACGTAAGAAAAGCTTCGAAGCCGATCCAGAATCCGCTAAGAAACTGCTACGCGTTGGTGAAAAGAAGTCAAACGGTGATCTCGATCCGGTGGAACTTGCGGCCTACAACATTACGGCCAGCGTGATATTAAACTTGGACGAAACGGTAACGAAGGAATAGCATGAACCAACAAAACCAAATGCTACAACTCCAAGATCACATCAATCGCCGTTCGTTCCTGTCCAACGGAGCAGGTGGTCTTGGCCTCGCTGCGCTGGCCGGGCTAACCTCAAGCGATGCCAAGGGGGACCAAGCCACACGAAACGCAGGCGGACTGTCCGACTTGCCCCACATGGCAGCCAAAGCCAAACGGGTCATCTATCTGTTTCAGTCCGGTGCTCCGTCCCAAATGGAGTTGTTCGACTACAAGCCGACGCTTGAGAAATATCGTGGCGAGAATTTGCCGGACAGCATTCGCAACGGCCAACGCTTGACCGGGATGTCGTCCGGACAAGCGACCTTTCCGGTCGCCCCCTCTATTTTCAAATTTTCGAAAAAGGGAAAGTGCGGAGCGGACTGGAGCGAGCTGATGCCATTCACGGGCGAGTTGGTTGACGAACTCGCAATCGTTCGGAGCATGAACACCGAAGCTATCAATCATGATCCAGCCATCACGTTTTTTCAGACTGGCAACCAACTGCCCGGCCGACCAAGCATTGGCTCGTGGTTAGCATACGGATTGGGTAGCGAAAACCAAGACTTGCCAGCCTACGTGGTTTTGACAAGCAAGGGGACCGGGCGAACCGACGATCAACCTCTTTACGATCGGCTTTGGGGAAGCGGCTTTTTGCCGACTCAGTACCAAGGAGTGAAGTTCCGAAATGCGGGCGATCCGGTACTTTATCTCTCTAACCCACCTGGCGTCGATCGCGACCTGCGGCGAGCCATGCTTGATGAAGTTCGCGATCTAAACGAACAAAAACTATTGCAATCCGGCGATCCCGAAATCACGACCCGCATCGCGCAGTATGAAATGGCATTCCGAATGCAAACCAGCGTTCCGGAGTTGGCCAATGTCAAAAGTGAGCCGCAACACATACTCGATTTGTATGGTCCAGAGGTGAACATGCCGGGCAAGTACGCAGCCAATTGCTTATTGGCTCGACGCTTGGCAGAACGTGGAGTTCGGTTCATCCAGTTGTTCCACATGGGCTGGGACCACCACGGAAATCTACCCAATGCCCTCAAAGGGCAGTGCAAGGACACGGACCAACCCACAGCAGCTCTCATTCAAGATCTCAAGCAACACGGACTCTTAGACGATACGCTTATCATTTGGGGCGGCGAGTTCGGTAGGACTGTCTACACACAAGGTGCATTGACGGAGAGTTACGGGCGAGACCACCATCCACGGTGCTTTAGTTTGTTCCTTGCCGGTGGTGGCATCAAGCCTGGCGTCACCCACGGGGAAACGGACGACTACTGCTACAACATTGTCAAGGATGGCGTCCACGTTCGGGATTTGCATGCCACGATCTTGCATCAATTGGGCATCGATCACGAACGCTTCACCTATCCTTTCAATGGACTGGATGCGAAGCTAACCGGCGTCGAACCTGCTCGCGTTGTCACGGAGATTTTGGCTTAATGAGTCCTGCAACATCGTTGATAAATAGGAGCCGTTGGGTCCGTGGGATTTGCTCAATCGCATGTGCGTTGGTTTTGAACGTTGGATTCATTTGCACGTTGCGAGCCGACGATGATCCGCCATCTAATGCAGATAAGATCAGTCCGGCAGAACTCGCGTTCTTCGAGGAGCACATCCGCCCACTGCTTCAGAGTCGCTGTTATAAATGCCATAGTGCTGAGGCAAAAGAACTGCATGCGAATCTGTACTTGGACAATCGACCAGGTTGGCAAAAAGGTGGAGATAGCGGACAAGCAATCGTACCAGGCAAGCCTTCGGAGAGTCTTTTTGTGCAAGTCATCGGCTATTCCGAGGCAGCTCCAACGCAAATGCCTCCGGAAGGAAAACTGCCCGAAAAAGAAATCTCACTGCTGACGAAATGGATCGAGATGGGCGCGCCGGACCCTCGCAGTGAAGCGTCAAAACACGCCAAACAGCGAACGATCGATCTCGAATCCGAACGTCATCATTGGGCCTATCAACCTCTCAAGGTCGTCACGCCACCGAGCGATGAGCAACTCGCGGGCAGCGATCCAAGATGGTTTACAACTGCCATCGATCGGTTTCTTCTGGCGAAACTCAAGGAACGAGCCATCGCACCAAGCGAACCGGCCGACAAAGTAAAGCTCATTCGGCGAGCTTACTTGGATGTGATTGGTTTGCCACCGCCACCTTCCGAAGTGGACGCGTTCCTCAACGATTCGGATCCCAAAGCGTATGAGAAGGTACTCAATCGGTTGCTCAGCAGTCCGCACTATGGTGAGCGCTGGGGGCGACACTGGCTAGACCTCGCTCGCTTTGCCGAGAGCCACGGGTTCGAACAAGACTACGATCGACCGAACGCGTACCACTATCGCGATTTTGTCATCCGAGCGTTGAACGAAGATATGCCTTACGACCAGTTTCTCAAATGGCAACTGGCAGGTGATGAGTTTGCGCCACGCGATCCGCTAGCGCTGGCGGCAACCGGATTCTTGGCGGCTGGCGTGCATGCGACTCAGATCACAGCAAACCAAGCAGAAAAGGAACGTTACGATGAACTGGACGATATGGCGAGAACCGTTGGCACGACGATGCTTGGCTTAACCGTTGGTTGCGCTCGGTGCCACGATCATAAATTCGACCCGATTTCCAATGCGGACTACTACGGGATGGTAAGCGCGTTCACCACGACAGTCCGAAGCGATTACGACGTCCCAACCGATCCCGATGGGGACAAAGCAAAACTAGCGAATTACGAAGTGGAGCATGCTCCCTTGGTCGCCAAGCTCGAATCGTTCGATCGCGATGAGCTAAGCGATCGCTTTGATCGTTGGCGCAAAGACAATACGGTCGTTAGCAGTGCAACATGGCTCATTCTCGAGCCGATGACGGCGACTTCGTCTGGTGGCGCGACGTTAACCAAGCAAACAGACGGCTCGCTTTTGGCGACCGGCAAAAATCCCAAGTTTGATACCTACAAGTTCGTAGCGAAAACAGAGCAGAAAAACATCACGGCGATTCGCATCGAAGCTTTAGCGGACAAATCGATGGCCAAAAGCGGCCCTGGGCGGGCACCCAATGGCAACTTTGATTTGACCAACGTTAGCGTGGTCGCTCGACCAGCAAACGGAAAAGGGACTGCAGTCAACGTCACATTGAAGAACCCGCAAGCTACCTTTGAACAAGGTGCCAACCTTAGCGTCGCGCTAGCCATCGATGCTGATCCCAAAAGTGGATGGGCGGTCGATCCGCAATTTGGAAAAGATCACGCCGCAGTCTTCGATACGAGCGAAGATATTGGGTTCGAGGGAGGAACCGAATTGGAGTTCACGCTGGAGTTCAATGGCAACGATCAACATAACTTCGGCAAGACGAGACTCAGTATCACAACGGTACCCAGACCAGCCAAGGTTGAAATCGGTGGCGATTTGATCGCGATCCAGGAAGCGTTTGCTGCGATTGGCGAGATGCCAATCGCCAAGGCAACTGAGCCGCAGCGCCAGTTGCTGCTCGAGTGGTACAAGACTCGCGATGAAGTCCGAATGGCACTGGCTAAGGCCGTTGAGATGCATGCAGCTACGAAGTCCAAACCTACATTGGTCAAGATGCTGATTTCCAGCGAAGGGGTGCCTGCGGTTCGGCTGCACACGCAAGGCCCGGACTTCTACGAGAAGACATTCATCCTCAAACGAGGTGATCCAAATCAGAAGACATCCGAGGCTGAGCCGCGTTTCTTGACCGTGTTAACAAAACACACCGATGGTCCGAAGCATTGGATTTCTTCTCCACCGTCCGAGGCAACGACGAGCTTTCGTCGAACGGCATTAGCCAGCTGGGTCACGGACACGGAGAACGGAGCGGGCATGCTCGCAGCGAGAGTCATCGTCAATCGCTTGTGGCAACATCACTTTGGAATTGGCCTAGTCGCCACTCCAAGCGATTTCGGCACGCAAGGTGCTCGGCCCACGCACCCCGAACTTCTTGATTATCTAGCGAGCGAACTGATTCGTGGCGGTTGGAAGCTTAAGGAGATGCATAAGCAGGTGATGCTCTCAGCAGCCTATCGTCAATCTTCGAAGGCCGACTCGACGCGATTGCGGGCCGATCACGACAATACCATGCTTTGGCGATTCACTCCGCGTCGGCTAGAGGCGGAGATCATTCGAGACTCGCTGTTGGCGGTCAGCGGCAAACTGGACACGAAGCAGTTCGGTGCTGGGACCATGGACATGAAGATGAATCGTAGGAGCATTTACTTTTTCGTAAAGCGTAGTCAGTTGATTCCGATGCTGAGTCTGTTTGACTCCCCAGACACGTTGCAGGACTTAGCTATCCGAAGCAATACGACCGTAGCACCGCAGGCACTGTTGATGCTAAACAGCCCAATCGTGCGAGAGTATGCCGAGGGGTTGGCTGGCAAAGCCAAGGGAGCGGGCAGCGATCTTGAGGCACAAGTGCGTGCCGTGTACCGCGAGTGTTTGTCACGAAGCCCGACGGCCCTAGAATCAACGATCGCGATCGACTTCATTGGTCAACAACAAGCGGACTACATTGCCGCCGGTAAGCCAAACGGACATGAGTTAGCGCTCACCGATTGGTGCCAATCCATTCTGAGTCTAAACGAGTTCGTCTTCGTGGAGTGATGGCGCGAATTTTAGTCGTTACAAACCTTAACCACGAAACACTCGAATCACACGAAATATAAAGGACATGAAAGCCTAGGCCGATAATAGAGTCAGAGCAGATTGTCTTTTTCGTGTCGTTCGTGTATTTCGTGGTTCTCTTTTTCCTAGAAGAGGCATTGGATGCAATGGGGATTCGTGATCGGGATTGCAACAATTCGGACTAAATTGGGGGTTTCTTGGAACCCCACTTCTCCTTGATGGCTTTTCTATTGTGTTCCGATTTGACTCCTTACGAAACACAGATTGAAATTGACGAACGAGCCTTCGCAACACGATTATTCGCACTTTACTGAACTTGCCGAGCGCCAGATCGTGGAATTGGCCAAGACGGATCCCTTGGCTGTCTCCCATCTCTATCGAGAACATTACGGCGCCATTCATGGCTACGTTCAGCGTCGCGTCGGAAACTTAGATGACACCAACGACATCGTGGCCGAAGTATTTATGTCGATGGTGCGATACCTACCTCGATTTCGATGGACTGGTGCTCCCTTTCGGTGTTGGCTGCTGGTGCTTTGCACGACACAAATCAATCGATGGATACGAAAGAAAAGGTTTTCGAATCTTTGGCGATCGATTGAATCGTCCGAGCAACTCGCGACTCGCTCGCCTGACGCAGTAGACGAACGGCTAGAACCGACAAGGCAAGCATTGTTGTCGTTGCCATTAGCATTCCAAACCGTTTTGACACTGCACTATTTCGAGGAGCTTTCCGTTGAAGACATCTCAAAAATGATCAAAACTCGACCGGGAACTGTCAAATCGCGATTGTCGCGTGGGAGAGAATTGTTACGTAAAAAGTTGACCAACCAAGAGGGAAAATATGCAGATGAACGAAGACCAATTGGACGTTCGCTTAAGAGATTTGAAGTCTAGCTCACGTGAGCCAGATACCATTGATACTTGCTTAGAGGATCGCATTATGGAATTGAGTACTTGCACATCGAAGAAACGCAAAAGGACAAAAAAGTTGGTGGCACTGATGGCCGTTCTTTTGGTTGCAGGCACGGGGTTTGTTGCATTGGGTGGCGACTCCGCTGTGGTGAATTACATCTCACCATCAACAGAGAAAGATGCAGACGGAAACGTCGTGCCGCATGACTTCAGCTTGGGTAAATGGTTTCATGAAGTCCACGACCATTTGTTCGAGTATTTTCATGGCCATCATAGTGGCAACTAACTTGAAGGAATGATCGCGACGAGGTCGATTTTGATTGCGAAAATCGCTGCCGTAAACTATAAAGAGTGTGACTCTGAACTGGCGTAGGCATGCCAGATTCAGATGCGCCCCCAATGAGTCGGGAAAGAACCCGAAAGTTTCGTGTATAGAATTCAATGCGAATGTGGTGATTCCTTTTTCACCACCCGATCGGCCTCGAATTCAACCCGAAGCTGTCGAAACCCCAAGTCGATGGGTGCATATCGGAGAGATACCGCCAAGAGTATCGCCCAGTTGTCCCGCTGGCATAGGCACTTCCTTTGCCTCAGCGCCCCTCAGCCATCGCGACTTGGAAACGTTAGCAAATCAAATCGTAACCGCGGTGAACGCAAACAGTAGATCGGGACAAGCGACAAAAGTCCTTTCAGTGCAGTCGGCCCCGAAAACAAAGCGAGAAGTATTTCAAAGCGTTTCGTGAGTCAGTAGGCGAAACAGTAGTCAGTGACATCTTCAAGGTCAATTCTGCGTTTGATCAAATTCGAACCTACAAACGCGAGGCCATTTCGATCTCCAGTTATCCCGAGGAATTTAAGATGGCAGAGGCGGGGACTGAGGACTGTCTCGATGCGTTGGAGGCCCTTGAATCGATCTTTCCTAACGACATGCACAATTTCATGCTCCAATGCTTGACTTCTCGCGATGCGAGATTTGACAAAGATGCCCGTCTCCTTTTGGATAGGTTGATTGAAATGAAGTATAGTAATGTTCATTTTTACGACGACTGGATGAACACCTGTCGTCGGTCTAGCGACGTGGAACTGGCGAAGCTATTTGTCGATGCCCTCAAGGCAAATTGCCTACGGTAGAATCGAAGGTTCGCCGATCCGTGTTGAATACCAACTTCCTTTCGGAAGATTGCGATGGACCATAAGGAATTCGCCAGCGAACACATTCACTCACGAGAAGCTACTTTTGCAGGTAGGCTGGTGAACCCACTCCAATTTTTGAACAAGAAAACCTCAGTCACAGCAAGCCTCCCAAATGCGTCGAATACTAATCGCAGAGTGCAAACAAGAAGTATCTACATTCAATCCGCATTTGAGCCAATACGCTGACTTTCGAGTCCGATACGGCCAGGATTTGCTGAGCTATCACCGATCGGTACGCAATGAAATCGGTGGAGCCTTGAGTGTCTTCGACGAGCTGGCCGACGTTGACGTTGTGCCGGCTTACAGCGCCTGCTTCATCACGTCCGGTGGAACCTTGGCCGCTGACGCTTGGCAACGCATCGCTCGCGAGTTCATCGAGAGCATTCGATCGGCTCCTCCCGTCGATGGCGTTTATCTTTGTATGCATGGTGCGATGGCGAGCCAAGAGGAATTGGACCCGGAAGGATTTCTTATTGCGGAAACACGCCGAGTGCTTGGAGACGACGTGCCGATCGTTGTTTCGTTGGACCTGCATGGCATCCTCACGGATCGCATGGTGGAGCATTCGGATGCGATCGTTGCTTACCATACGTATCCGCATGTCGACTTTTTTGAAACGGGCGAGCGAGCTGCTCGATTACTGATGAAGATTCTAGCTGGTGCTCGACCGGTTACGGCCAAGGTGGCGATCCCGGCTTTGGTACGCGGCGATGAGTTGATTACAGCGACCGGGCTTTTTGGCAACAGCATTCGCATCGCGCAGCAAGTGGAATCGGGACCGCAGGGGCTTTCCGCAGGGATGTTCATCGGCAATCCGTTTACAGATGTTCCGGCGTTACAGACGTACAGTTTTGTTGTGACCGACAACGATGTCGAGTTAGCAGAGCGCGAAGCGTTGCGCATTGCCGAGAGTTTTTGGCCTAACCGTCATCGTATGAAAGTGCCCTTGGTTAGCTTGGACGAGATGGCAGCTCGTATGTTACAACCAAGTCGAGGCACGATCGCTTTGGTCGACGCTGCAGACGCGACTAGTTCCGGGGCATCCGGGGATAGCAATGCGATCTTGCGGAAATTAATCGAGAGCGGATACCGAGGCAGAACACTGCTACCAATGGTCGATGCCCCTGCCGTGCAGCAGGCGATGACAGCTGGGGTTGGCGGGACTATTCGCACAACCGTGGGTGGGACGCTGGACACCGGTCGCTTTCAACCCCTTTCCGTCGAAGGCAAAGTACGACACTTGGCTGATGGGTTGTTTCGCAGCGAGTCGTTTGGTGAAGTTTGGGATTCAGGACCGTCTGCGGTTCTTGACTGCGATAACTTTACGTTAGCCATTAGCAGTCGGGCGGTGAGTTTGTACGACCGATCTTTTTTCTATTCGCTGGGTCAGAACCCGCGTAGCTTCGATGCAGTCGTAGTAAAATCGCCGCATTGCCAACACCATATGTTCGCCGATTGGTGCGAGGCGATGATCCACGTCGATGCTCCGGGTTCGTCCAGTGCAAACCTGCCTTACCTAGGGCACACGCGTTGCCCTCGTCCTATTTTTCCACTCGATCGCGACGTGGAATTTCAGCCAACCGTCAAAACATTTCGCCGAGGTTAAACGATTATGAAGATCACAGACATACGCTGCGCAGGGTTGCGGGGTGCTACGCCAGAAGGTGGATGGAGCAACGAGCTTCGGCCGGAGGATTGCGTCCACACTTTAATAGCAGTGCATACCGACGAAGGACTTGTTGGTCTGGGAAGCGTATTCACTAACGACGATTTGGTTCGAGCCTCGCTGGCGTTGCTTGCGCCGTTGTATGTTGGAGAGAGTGCATTGGAACCTGAAAGGGTCAGCGAAAAGCTACACCAGCATATGTTTTGGTTGGGGCGAGGAGGATCGGTCACGCACACCATCAGCGGAATCGATATCGCGTTGTGGGATCTGCTTGGTAAATCGACCGGTCAATCGGTGGGTAGGCTGTTGGGAGGCCGATACCGCGAACGCGTTCAGCCGTACGCTTCTTTGTTGATGCAAGAACCAGCCAAGATGCGAGAAAGCCTATTGGCGGTCAAAGCACATGGCTTTCGGGCCTTCAAAATCGGCTGGGGACCCTTTGGTCGCGTCAGTGCCGCGATGGACGAAGCAATTGTGATAGCAGCCCGCGAAGCCATTGGACCGGATTGTCGTTTGATGGTGGACGCTGGCGGCAGTGACGCCTATTGGACCAACGGCTACAAGTGGGCCATCAAAACAGCTCGTATGTTGGCGGACTACGACGTCTACTGGTTTGAAGAGCCACTGCAACCTGATGCGCTCGAGGACTTTGTGCTGTTGCGAGAGCATTCGCCGATTGCGATCGCCGGTGGCGAAGTGCTGACGCGCAGGCAGTCGTTTCAGCCATGGCTGCAGGCTCGGGCCTTCGACATCGTTCAGCCCGACGTCACCAAGGTCGGTGGGATTAGTGAAGAGCGTCGGATTGCCTGGATGGCTCAGGACCATGGCGTTCGTTTCATTCCGCATGGTTGGAACACAGCGGTTGGCTTGGCAGCTGATTTGCAACTTGCCTCAGCGTTTCCAGGAACCGATTTGGTAGAGTACTTAACCGGCTCACCGTTCATCGACGACATCACAATCGGAGGCTGGCGATTGGATTCGGAGGGTATGCTAAGCATTCCGAACAAACCAGGGCTTGGGCTAGAGTTAGATCCGGAAGCTGTCGCCAAATACAGTGGCGCAAAGGAGCTTTTTTAGACCATTTGAGATGCTTTATTAAACCGTCCAGCCTTCTGCGATGGAATCGCGAATGCGATGGGATTTTTCAGCCTGGGGTGAAGTTCGCACCGCGAACGAAACCCCAGGTGGTACTTGCCCATGCCAATGACACGTATGCAGAGCAAAACAACGACGTCGATAGTATGCTCAAGACGTATGCTGCAACGTTATCCATTCCGAAGGATGTTAAAGCTGGCGAACCCATTCCAATTTCTGGGTACGCTCAGGTCGGAGTCTCCGGACTGGCGCGAGTGGAAGTTTCATTGGAATCCAATGCGTTGGTGCGAAGCGAGAGCGATCCTCACTTCACTCAATGCTCGTGGAGCGATGCCCAAATGCTGGCAGCACCCCAACGTTGGGGCGGTCTCTTTGATGAGAGCTTGCCAGCAAATACGCAAGGTACTGATGAGAATGGAAAACCAAAATCTTGGCCAATGCGTTTCACCAATGCCCATTGGGCTGTGGTGCTTCCCGGTGTTGGACCGGGAGAATATACGTTTCGGTGCAGGACAATCGATGACAAGGGCAATGCCCAACCACTTCCAAGGCCTTTTCGAAAAGGCGGTCACGCCGCAATCGAATCGATTACCGTAACGGTAAAAGATGCGTAATTGTGTGAAAAGTGTCGAACGATTGTCCTCCATCGTTGATGTACTTGAGATAACTTAGTACTGCTACAATTGAGGACAATTGTGCGAAACTGTTGCTGAAGCACTCCGTTCCTCGAACGTGATCTCGCGATCCAATAGCGCGAAGGGATGCGTCAGTGTGACGCCGTGGCGGACTTCATCTTTCTGTCGGTCCGGTTCATCTTCGACCGAGCCAGTAGTTCTTCCACGCGTACACCGCGATCACGGCAGCGGAATATGAATTGACTCAGCGCTTCCGGGTCCTCGGTGAAATCAAACACAGGAAGTACTTTTTCACGTTCACCTAGTCGCAACATCGTTATTGCCGAGTTAGCACGACGCTGGCCAAAAGGGATACGCTCCAACGCGTATAGACGTAACTGCTGACGAATCGGGCCAATGTAAGCGATCTTGTTGGTAAGCAGCTCTTCCAGCAGTGGTTCGACCAGCGATTTGTCGGATGAGACCGTCGCCATCCGAGCATGCAATAAAGAACGTTTTTCAGCGACCGTTATTGCTTTTGTAGATAGGATCGGTGCAAAATAAATTTTCGAGACTTCTGGATTCTGTGGCAAGTTCTTCACAATGCCCGGCAATTGACTCGGTTCGGCACTGATCAATTCGCCAACGAGCCCTTCGATTCTCGTAGACTCCTGTTCTTTGGCTTTTTGGGCTAAAAGTTCACGCCGGTTCTGTTCGATACGATTCCAAGTCCACAAGCCTCCGGCCGTGATCAGATATCGCTGCGACCATCCAGTCGATGCCCTTCCCCGCGTGCTTGTTCGGGACTCATGTATGTTGGTGTGCCTGCTAAGCCTCCCTGCTTGGCATAGTCCTCCTCCCGAATTGCTAAGCCTTCGATAAATCTCGATACGACAAAGACCGCTCCTTCCGGAGTTCGGCCCATGTCATACACCGGGACGATAGGGGGATGATTCAGACTGGCAACCGTGCGTGCTTCTGCCAAATACGAATCGGCATCACCGGAACCTTTAAAGCGCTCAGGGCGAGGCACTTTGATCGCAACCTGGCGCTCTAGTTCGAGATCGACCGCCAAGTAAACGCGACCAAACGCCCCCTGTCCAAGCAAGCGTAAGATTCAATAACGAGAGGCAAGGATTTCGTCTTCGGACGAACCGGGGGTGATTGTAGTAGTAACCGATGGATCTGCAATTTCTGAAGACCGGGAATCGATCGCGCGGCTATCTTTCGTACTGTCCGTCCAAGCGTTACTTCGGAGTAAGAAGTCCATCGATTCCAAAGCTTGGATGCGTGACCGCACTTCATCAATATGCTCAAGGCAATCTTTGCACAGCTCTTCTGGTGTCACAGGATCACCAGAATTGCGACGTCGCTCCCACTCCAAAAGCAATCTCTCAATGAGTGGTAGTGAATCCATCGCTGTAGGATTAATCGTGGCGGTTGTGATGGTTTCGGGCCTAGGCTGCGAATAAAAATTCTATTTTATCCGATGCAAATAGCCCCGCCAAAAGTCGCCCCTTTTGAAGCGTCCTCGAGACAACCATGCTACAATCCAGGGGTCACACAAACAGAATCTGCGTCAAAGTGCCATGTCCCCGATCAAGACCTTTTCCAACCCGATGTATGCGAGCAGTTGCAGCCGCCAAAGCTCAGCACCCTTATGCCCAGATAGCCATTCCTTTACATTGGCCCTGGTCGCATGCAGTTTGTTGATTGGCTTAGTATCGAATACGGGCAATGGTCAACAACCGATTGCGAAGACGAGCCTCGCTGGTAATACATTAGAGTTATGGACCATGGAGTCAGTACGTTTTCCGGGAGTCGTAACAGAACGAGCATATCCTTTTCTTCAAGTTCATCTCGAAGATATGCAGTCCATGAAAGATGCTGGCAAAATGTCCCCAAATATGCTTCGGGATTTGGGTATGAAATTCAATCGATGGCCAATTCAAAATACAAACAAGCTGGGGGACCGGTTGCTGCTCGGAATGTTGTTGCGGGACTCCAAAGGCAAGGTCCCAACGGTAAGACTATCTTTTTCAACCGCAGTTCGCATTAAGTTCGATTCGGGAAAAGAGAGCGCAATGTGGCCCGATCGTTCATCGTCGGATAGCCTTCTCTCGGAGCGATTGGCGTACACCGGGTGGGCCGACGAGCACCTTGCCCCGCTTCCACTGCCCATGAACTCGGGAGCAAAGCGAGTGGAATCGGTCGAGGGTTATGCCATTATCACACCGGTAGGAAAATATCGCTTTGAGTTTGATCTAGAGGATTTCCAAAGCTCCAAACGCAAGTCGGATGGTGTCGTTTCCGTCGTCCCCGTATCCGTCAAAACAGATGCCAACCAAACTGAAGTAGTGCTGCACGTCTTTGCGCCACTGCCGAAAGCGAACACAAAAAACACCCCAGAGAAAGCCGGTAAGATGAGGATGGATTTGGCGTGGAAACTGGAAGAGAACATCGAAGCAAGGAAAGCTGGTATTACGACTTTTAGCACACGTGCTCAAACCGAGTCGGGGAATTTCATAAGTCCAAACGCGTACTTTTTCTCGTCGAATCCAAAAGGCTCGGATTCGGAGGCGTCAATCCAGGCGGAGCTAAAACGTCGAAGCCAAGAGACCCAATCAAGCGATGTCGCTTCAGCGAGCGCCCTCCAGATGGATGTGGGCAAGTACGTGTACACCAAATTAGTACCTCAGAAGATAGTTGTTACGGTTACGCAATCAAAGGACCTGGAAACGATCGAGCCGTTTGTCTTCAAGGACCTTCCGATTTCTTTTTCCAATCAGCGCGAGTCCCTCCAAGGGGTATTGGCCAAGCTTGAAGCTACGGAGTTCGATGCGAATGCTAACATCGAGACATTTCGAGTCTGGAAAGACAAGTCCGGCAAGTTCAAGATCGAAGCTCAATTCGTGGACTCAGATGGAGCTAGAGTGAAGCTACAAAAGAAAGATGGCACAACAGTCGAAGTGCCGATTGAAAAACTTTGCGACGAGGACCGCGAATTTCTCGATAAGCGGTAATTCGAAAATCGTTTCCGAATGATTGTCCCGAATGGGGTGGGCAACAAGCCAGATCAAGCTGAAGGCTTGACCGATATTAGCCTGTGGTTGAGGAGCAAAGCGACGACCCCACCGGATAACGAACAAGGGGATCGCAAGCATCCTGAAGGGATGCCAGATATCGAATACTTCTGGGCAAAGGCGTTCAGCCCGCTCCGATCTAAGATCCCTTCAGGATCGAACGTCATGAGGAGCGTACGGTATCCGTAGGTGTCACTTCACTCAACCCGCGGCTACCTTCTGCAATCTCTCTGAGATTTAGCAAAGGTTTGGCGTTCTAATTTTGAACGCGTTCTAATCGCAACATTCCCTTGCGGCAGGTCGCTACGATTTGTCCTGGCAGTTCCAGTCGCTTTGGATGAGTAGTTTGAGACGCTTGCTCAATCAACGTTTGCAGTTTCCGCCAATGCTTGTGATTCATCTCCCGCATTGGCCAATTCATGCGATGCCAGATCATGACAAGCGCTTCGCGTATGATCGGCCATGGTTCATTGCGGCACATCGGTATCGGTACGGAGAAATGCATGATGTTATTCAGCGTCTCGGTCGATGCTACCAAAGACTCTTCGGATGCGTATCCGATCTTGGCGAGCCATCGGTCTGCTAACTCAACGAAGGCTGCATGTTCTTCTGCGATCAACTCGCGGGCTTGCAACAATCGAACATCCAGCGACTCCGAATTGGCAAACGTTCGCAAGCTCGGCAACAACTCGTTGCGTATCCGATTGCGAGTGTAGTCGAGCGTCGCATTCGAACTGTCATTGCGAAAGGATTGGTTCTTATCGCGAAGATAGGTCAAGATTTCAGAGCGGCGGACGCGCAGCAGCGGTCTAACGATATCGACCAACGCGTCAATCGTGCGGAAAGTCTGAATGCCTGACAATCCGCTTGGGCCACTTCCGCGCAGCAAGTGGTGTAAAAAAGTTTCCACTTGATCGTCCGCGTGGTGTCCCATCACAATCCATCTGGCGTTATGGCCGAGTGCAACCTCCTTTAAAAACCGATGTCGCAATTTTCGCAAGCTGCTTTCCGACGGTTTGGATGTCTCGTCCTGAGTCGCTCGCTTCGAAACGCACTTGACGCCAAGTTTCTCCGAGATCGATTCCACAAAGGATTGGTCGCCGTCGCTTTCGGCCCCTCGCATCGCGTGATTGAAATGAGCGACAATGGTTCGAACTGGGTCGGGCCGTATTTGAAGTATTGCCTCAAGAAGTGCGGTGCTGTCCGCTCCTCCGCTAGCGGCGATGACAACGGTGGACTCGCCCCAAAGATCGATCGGCCATGTTTCGCATATCGCCTGTTCGATTCCAAATCGGGATTTCATGGAAATTCATGGGTTGGGAGGCTTCGACATTTGGGATTTATTACAAAGTTCGACGCGTGGGCGCAAGCGGGCTACTGGCATGCCAAACGACAATGAGTATCCTACTACATATTGGAAAACGCCGTTAACCCGACCATTTTACCTTAAGGATTGCAAACCGTGATGCTTTCACTCTCTAAGCACTTTGGCTTGCCCAGCCGATGGCTATCGGCTTTTTTACTCATCGGAATAGCAACGTTGCTCATTGGTTGCGAAGGGGCGAAGAAAGATGCTGGCAAGGGGGGCAATTCAACCGCCAGTACCAATGCCAAACGCCGGATTGTCTTCGTGGTCAATACAGACGACCCGTTTTGGGACGCTTGCCGACAGGGACTCCAGGAAGGTGAAAAGCACTTTAAACTGGCCGAGTCCGGACTGTCAGCCTCGATGGAAGTTCCCGACGGCTCAATCAAAGGTCAAATCGATCGTCTGCGACAGCTTGCAAGCCAATCCGATTTGGCTGGCCTCGCTCTCTCAGCGATTTCTGCAGACAACCCATCCATCGCCGAAGAACTGGACAACTTTCGCAAAAAAGGCGTCCACGTAATCACCGTGGACGGCGATCTTTTGCGAACCAAGTTTCGTGCCAACCGCAAATACTACATCGGTACGGATAATGTCACGGCTGGTGAGTTACTAGGTAAAGCAGCGGCCGGAATCCTGGCAAGCCGTGAGAAAACCGCCGGTGGGTACGCTCAGTTCGCGGGATACACCGACAATGACAATGCCCGAAGCCGAATGGATGGTTTCAAAAAAGGAATTGGTGCCGCCTTCACCGAAAAAGATCGGATCAGCGACGAGACCGACCGAACACGCGCACAAGAAAACGTACGAAACGCCCTTTCAAATCACCGCGATCTTGTGGCGTTGGTTGGGATTTGGGCCTACAACGCTCCTGCTATTGCCCGCACGGTAGAGTCGGCCGGCGTGAAGAAGGACATGACGGTTGTTACTTTTGATGCTCAAGAAGCGGCCATTCAAGAAATGGAAAAAGGGAACATCGATGCGATGTTGGTACAGAATCCATTCGATATGGGCTTTCAAGCCGTTCGATTGCTAACGGCAATGGTTTTGGAGAATGCAACTGTCGAGAAAGAGATGTTCCCCAACACCGGCGTTGACGCTGACATTTACACGACCGGACTACGGTTGGTTGTGCCGAACGAAGGGTCTCCACTCAAAGCAGAGGAATTCGATCCGAAAGTGGTTGAGTTCATGAAGCTAGATGATTTCAAGAAGTGGCTCGCCAAATACAATTTGAAGAGCTCATGACGAATCAACGAACAGGCCTTCTCGCGAAGCTCGGTATCCGCCCCAACGAAATCGCTCTGGTTATCGCCATTGTCACCATCATTGGCGTAACGCTTGGAGCGGATACGAACCGGTCGTATTGGTTTCAATGGGATACCAATAGCATTGAGATTGGCAGACAAACCGCATTGCTTGGAATCTTTGCACTCGGCGCGATGATGGTCATCGTCTCGGGTGGCATCGATCTTTCATCTGGCTCGATGATCGCATTTTCCGGAACCGTGATCGCTTGCAGCATGATCTATCTGCAATACGGTCCAGTGGGGAACTATTTGTTTCCGACGGTGGTTGATGCTGCAGGCAAATCGGTTCGTACGGACATGGCCAGCGCTGGGATGTTCGTGCAAAGTTTGGTGGTCATTGTGAGCATTGCGATGGGACTGACCTCAGGGTTTTTCGTTGGCACATTGCATGCATGGCTGATCACCAGCGTTCGACTGCCACCATTCGTTGCTACGCTTTCCACGTTGGTAGGTTTGCGGTCGATGGCCCGTATCCTTTGCGAGTATACAACATCGACCTATCAAAGTAGCAAAAAAGCGCAGGTCAATATCGACCACCCTTTCTTCACTTGGCTCCGAGATTCCAAACACGTTTATCTTTGGGTGGCTGTTTTCCTGGTATTGGCTACCCTCACTTGGTTGATTCTCAGTCGAACTGTGCTTGGGCGTCACATCTATGCTTTGGGTGGCAATGAACAAGCGGCCAAACTGAGCGGGATTCGTACCGATCGCTTGAAATGGTTTGCCTATGTTTTTGGTGCTATGACTGCTAGTCTGGCCAGCGTGTTCTATCTTGCCAACGAGGGAGTCTGCGCTCCGGTGAACCAAGGACGTGGACACGAGTTGAACGCCATCGCCGCTGCGGTTGTTGGTGGTTGCAGCCTCCAAGGTGGAATCGGGACGGTCACGGGAACGATTTTAGGCGCGCTATTTCTCCGAATCGTGATCGACTCGGTTTCGAAGATCATTAAATCTGGAGCCGATATTTGGGAAGGCTTAATTGTTGGCATCGTGGTTGTTCTGGCAGTGACTTTTAGCCAGCTGCAACAACTTCGTGGGTCCGGTCGAAGGCTATTTCCTGGCGCGCTTGGAGTCTGTGCAATGATCACGCTCTCGCTATTCGCAGGGCTGATCGCGATGAGCACTTGGGGGGAAAAGCAGGCTGCCATAACCGCGGTCACTGTCCTCATTGGGTTATTCGTTTACGGTTTAACCGAGAAGCAAAAAGCCCGTGGCTGATCCAATCGTTTCGCTGCGAAAAATCGGCAAGACCTTTCCGGGCGTTCGCGCACTTTCGGACGTATCCTTTGATATTGCTCAAGGTGAACTCCACGCGATATGCGGTGAGAATGGAGCCGGCAAGAGCACGCTCATGAAGATCCTTTCCGGGGTGATCAGCGACTACGACGGGGAGCTATATGTCTCAGGCCAGTTAGCTCAATTCCGAGGGACACGCGACGCTGAATCAGCCAGCATCAGCATCATCCACCAAGAACTCAATCTGGTAGAACAACTTTCAGTCGCTGCCAACATTTTCCTCGGACGCGAGCTCCGAAACTCGATTGGGCTGCGTTCGGATCGCGAGATGGAACTGGCAGCCAAGAAGCTGCTGGAGGACCTCGAAACCGATATTGATCCGAGGGCATTGGCGGGTAGTCTTCGTGTCGGCGATCAACAACTGGTTGAGATCGCAAAGGCGCTGAGTCTCAAGAGCCAGATCCTCATCATGGATGAACCGACGAGCGCTCTCACGGAGAGCGAAGTGGCACGGCTTTATCGGGTGATCGCAAAGCTGCGAGAGCGAGGAGCGACAATCCTCTACATTTCCCACAAGATGGATGAAGTCTTCCAGCTATCGAATCGAATCACTGTCCTGCGAGACGGTTGTTTCATTCGTACCTTGGAGACCGCCGAAACCAATGCTGGTGAAATCACCAAGTGGATGGTAGGCCGCGAGCTTGAGTCGTTGGAGCTAGGTGAGCGTTCTGCGCCAAGCGATGTCATTCTTGAAGTTAAGAATTTATCCCTCGTATGGCCTGGACATGCCCGCGGCTACCGTCTCAAAGATATTAGTTTTCATCTTCGTCGCGGGGAAGTTCTAGGGATAGCAGGACTGATGGGCGCTGGCCGAACCGAGCTAATGGAGTGCTTGTTTGGGGCAGCCGAACAAACTGTCCAAGGAGCGATGCTGCTTGAGGGGAAACCTTATAGTCCAAGTCACCCGATGGACGCATGTCAGGCGGGCATCGCGTTGGTCACCGAAGACCGAAAGCGGTTGGGGATTTTTCCTGCGATGAATGTCGGGCAAAATATCTCCATCTGTTCGCTGAACGAAACGCTTCGGGCTGGATTGCTTAGCCGCAATCTGGAACAAGACGCGAGTTTCAATATGGTTAGCAAGCTGCAGGTCAAAACGGCGGGACTTGAGTCTGCCATCACGAGCCTCAGCGGCGGCAATCAGCAGAAGTGCATCGTGGGCCGATGGCTATTGACCCAACCCAAGATTCTGTTGTTGGACGATCCAACGCGTGGGGTCGACGTCGGAGCAAAATCGGAACTGTATCGACTCATCAACAAACTCTGCCAAGATGGCCTAGGAGTGATCGTCACGTCGAGCGAGTTACCGGAACTGCTAACGCTGAGCGACCGCATTCTGGTCTTGAGCGAAGGTCGGATGACAGCCGAGTTTCGTCGAGACGATGCGACACAAGAAAAAATCATGCAGGCTGCAACCCAGGGCTGGCAGTAATCGCGGCTCTAGAAAATAGTGAACGCGGCGAACGCATGGCATGCACTTTCAATTGTGTTTTTGTAGCGCCAGGGAGCGAGCCCTCTGGTTTCGAGGCATTTTCTTGTTGCTTCATGGCACCCCAGTTGGTATCGATTTATTAGGGTTAGAAAAACACCGGGGATTATTCAAGGTGATCCCCTTGAAATCAAATGTCTCGCACCTAAGATGTCAGACGTTCGCTCTCGATCGATCAGTTCGCATTCGACATTGTTCGTTTTTGATGATTTCGACCGAGCAGTCGGTTGGCGAAGCTGTGGTCGTGAGTCAGGTTAATTCCCATAGACATCTACGAAGGAGACAGCGATGGCGAAGAAGAGTACTGGAGTAGTAAAACACCAGATTCACGAGTCCGGCGGAGAGGCCCTTGAAGCAGCTCAGGCAAAAAAAGCTGGAAGTAACTTCGAATGGCATTTTGGCCGTGTAACAAGTCTGGGTAGTTATTCGGTCGCTGGTGGTAGAAGTGTTTCTATAGCTTGGGAGGGGGGCGGTGCCACCTCTCAACAGGGGGACATCACCGACGATCAATGGGAGATTTTCAAGCTCGCGTTTGCGACTACGGGACGTGTCGCGATCCTGAGTGAGCTTCGAGGAGAACAAGCACTTTACGATTACCGATTTCTAGAAGCGGTTCGTTGATTCTCCTTAGGATTTATGAAATTTTAGCCAAAGGAAACATACCGCACAGCCGAAATGGTTGTGCGGTATTTGCTTGAAGAGTTAATGGTGATTCGTTGCTTCCAATAATTCCGCTCTGAAGTTGGCAGAAGCGGGCAAAACTACCTCAAAAATCAGGAATGGAAAATGAAGCTATCCGAAAATTTGAAGGCTTGTGGATTTGAAGGTACTCCGGAAGAGTTCAGAGCAATTTTGCTTGACTCGTTGAAATCGGATTTCCCAACTTCCACAATCGATTCTCTGCTCCGCACACCTGCGGTTGCTACACGATTCTGTGAATTCGTTCGCGAACAATTCCCAAACGCGAACCTTCATGACGCGATCATTCTGGGAACTCTAATGAATATTCGCCGACGAAAAGAGTGTCCACCGAAGTTGATAGGTGCGCCATCCAAAGTTAAACTCTCGACACTCTTGGCGGAGGGCGGATGCTCAATGGGGGTCGCGAACTTCCGTCAACTCACAGCAACATGTCTTGAGTCGATGTGCAAAGGTCAGCCCATTCAGGAGGTGCTGCGCCACCCCAGAGAAGCCTTAGCGTTATGCGAATACATCAAAGCAAAATGCAAGGCTTCTCGTCTACCGCATTCGCTGATCCTGCAGGTGTTGTTAACTTTCAGGACAAGGTGAGCCGGACTTTGATTTGACGTACTTGTTTCGCAAAAGATTGGAGGGAGCTCCTGGGCGAGCCAAGCCGAGCGAAGAATTTGGCGGGCAAGATCATGGCTGCTCCAGCCACCATCGACAGTGTGAAGAGTGTGACTCCGGGAATGCAAAACGCTATCCCTAGATGTAGCCAAATGATTGCCAGGACAATCGGCAATCGGGTAAGGCGAAAGCAGACCAAAAGCGGAAACAGACCTTCTACTGCAACGGTTCCCCAAGTCATGGCCTTCCGCAGGATGCCGTTGAATCCAAGGGTCAACTCGGACAGCCAACCGCGAGACCACCACATATCGCTGGCAATGGTCCAATGCAATGCATCGCCTGTAACCCAATCAAAGTCCTGCGCGAACTTGTAAGGCAAACTGATTGCGTAGATGAGCAAGAAGTTAATCTGCATCAGCCGCCAGCTCCAAACCAGTGGATGCTCCATCGGCTCCGAATGGGCTGGTTGTTTTCTGAGTAGAAGGAAACGATCCAGACTGAGTCGACTACCCCATGGAGAAAAGCAACCGTAGAAAAGGAGCATTCGCGTAACCAGTTCCTCACCATTTACCGTGGTGCTGTTACGTTGAATCAGCGAGCTCGCAAACACAAAAAGGCCGATCGTTGCCCATCGTGTCTTGAATCCAACCGTGACGCAAATGGAAAAGACCATGCCCAACCACCACCAAAACCCGATCGGTAGGACGCCGTCGGTCCAGTTCATGATCGATGTCGAACTCAATGTGCGCATGGCGTTGAGATCGGTTTCGCCGAGAGACAAGATTCCATCGAACCCGTAAAACCGATGCCAGTTGGGTGCCGTGACGATGAGAATCATCAGCCAAATCAGCCCGACCCCGATGCGTGTCCAAGCGAGCGGCAACGCATCTGCTCGCGAAAACCAAAAGCGATCCCAAGCGTTCATCGCACTGCCTCGACGGACTTCAGCTGCTTCAGATCGGTAAAGGCTGTCTCGCTGGACAATTCGCGACGTGGCTCAGGGTTCGACAAGGAAACGTTGGCGACATAAGGTGCTACTTTAAACTCGTTGAGAAGCTGAACGTGCGCGGAGTCTTCATGCAACCTATGTTTTGCAACGGCCTCAGCTGGTGGAAGAATCCCCTGTGATCCGAGGTGCCAGCGAACGCTCTGGATTGTCATTCAGTCGTGTGTTGGAAATTGCCTCGCCAGATAGCGAGAGTAGGACTCTCTCGCTACTGGATTGAGGTAGATGTTGAGCTCGAATTTTCTCTCTTTTAGGTCAAACAAGGTCCGCTGCAGGACCGTCCTTGCCGATTGATTTGGCAAAGGGAGCGATACGGTAGACTCTTGGACTCCATCCGAGTAAACGGCCCGAATGTCGTACCACCAATTGAAGCGACTCTGACGCCCAAACATTTGCCATCGATTGTCCAAGCCAGCAAAGTGAGCGTATTGGCTCCAACGCCAAGCGGCATAACGGAGTTGATACGCTTCGTTGGGCGGCAACTGGATATCTATCCACTTGGTCTTTGCGTCGCTGAACGACTCGGGTTGATTGACCCACAATACGGTCAGCAAGTTGACCAGCACAAACATGCTGATCAAACGGCGCTTCCATCGTGAGGGTATCGATTGGGTTTCCATAAATGCTGTGCAAGTCGGCAGGAGTCTTTGGGTGAAATGAACCAATTAGCCGCACGGCGTTAGCCGTGGTTCTCGACCATTGTCGAGAACTCTAGGAAACCGGGGCTAACGCCCAACGGCACTCACTTTCGATTGTGTTTTGTAGCGGCAGGGCGCGAGCCCTCCGGTTATGCGGCATTTACTGGTCACGCACCGGACGGCTTGCGCCGTTCCGCTAACAGATTGAGTGACATTGGACCTCTTTACAAACCGCTGATCGGCGGCGGTGGCGGCGGCGGCGGTGGTGGTGGGGCCGGCGGTGCTGGAGGAGGAGGTGGAGGAGGAGGTGGAGGAGGAGGTGGAGGAGGAGGTGGAGCAGGTGGTGGTGGAGGTGGTGGTGGAGGTGCTGGAGGTGCAGGAGGTGCAGGAGGTGCAGGAGGTGCAGGAGGTGCAGGAGGTGGCGGTGGCGGCGGCGGTGGAGGTGGCGGCGGTCCTGTCGCTTTGACCTGTTGCATCGGGCCTCGCTCGGTCAGCAATTTTGTTTCTGATTCGAAGGCCAAGCTGGACGAGAAGAAGGACACGGCCCACATGTTTCCGGTTGTCGGAAGCGTCACTTTGACACTCACGTTTTCCGTTTCCTCAAGGATTGGGTTGGGTGTGATAACCACGGTCGCATTTTTGGCTCCCATGATAGCCAGGATCCCTTTGGCACGATCGATTCCTTCCTGGGCTGTTGCCCCCGGAACAATCACGTGCCGAGCTGCTTCGTACGACGCGTTGTCGACAACATGCCGGAGCATATTCATTCTTGCAAACTCGATCCCTCCAAAGAAGAGGAGTAGGATGATTGGCAAGACGAGGGCGAACTCGACGGTGTGGGCTCCCCTTCGATAGGGAACACGGACTCCACATCGATACGGAACGCCGCGACGGTTTTTACTTAATTGTGCCGGCATTTTCATTCGATTACTTTGAAATGAGGACGGGCAGTTGGCGTGCAATGTCCTTGAAGATCAGTGAAAGACTTACTAGGTTTGTCGCGTGGTAGTGTTTGCCCAGGGCCGAGCTTGCGACGGACTGCATGGTCGCTTGGTCCGCTTCGTCAGAAAACGTGATGGTGAAGATCATGATCTGCTGGTCCGCCGCAAATTTCGCAGCTCCAATTGGGTCGCTCCCGACGGTATCGATCCCATCGGTCAACACGATCATGACTTTGGCGGCCACAGGTCGAGTCGCGCTGAGCGCAAAACAGTTTTGGCCATCCGCAATCCCTCCGCCGATGTTCGTCGAACCAGACTGGAAGAAGACGGTGTAGTTATTGAGGGCAAGGCGAATCGCGTTGTAGTCGCTGGTCAGCGTTTGATCGATCGTGGTACTTCCGTTGTACGTGACGAGTCCCACCAGCTCGTTGATCGGTGAAGCAGCTAGTTCGAAAAGGAACACGTCCACTGCGGAGACAGCATCGCGCCAACGGCTTGGGAATGGCGCAGGTCCGTTGAAGAGCCAACCGGATGGCGCCGCGGCCGGAATCGGCGGAAAGACGGCTGGCTCGTTCGAGGCATATGCCATCGATCCAGATCGGTCGATGACGAGAACCACGTCAACTTCAATCTGATTCGATCGCGATGTTTGCGAGGATTCGACGGTCGAAATGGCAAAAGGGGTCGGCAACAATACTTTGAGCGGCCCATCGAGTGAACCGGTAGTTCGCTTGGCTGTTACTTCAACTGCGTTGGAATTGAACCCACCTGGAGAGAAAGAATATCGATTGGCAAGTCCAGCGCGTGCTGCTTGTCCGAAAACAAAATCTTTATTGGCTAGTCGCAGCGGCTTGCCACCGATTGTGTTTCGACTCGCGGCAGCTCGCCCCCGCGCTCTCGCCGCAACAACATCATTGGTGATCATGAATTCTCGGCCAGTCGCCCTCGATGCTGCATCCGAAGCGATAAACATTTCGGTGCGATTGAGCTCAAGGTAAGCGATGTTGATGGCAAAGGCGGCCAAGATAACGATCACAGGCAGCATGATCGCAAGCATCGGAATAACAGCTCCGCTCCGTGCTCGGCGCATTCGGTTTCGACAGCAACGAGCATCTGGCACCCATGCTCCTGTTGTTTTGTCGACTAGCGAGAATTGTCTGAACTTCTTTGGATTTGGCATAGCTAGATTGACCAATAGGTTTTTTGTTCAACGACACTGAGCAACAAATGGAATCAAAACTCCTTCATCATCTCAACGGTCCCTGTCAACTTTTTGGAACCATAGAAACGAAGGGCAAAGGACGTATTGCTATTGCATGGCGCTGAAACATCGACTCGGATAAAAGATCCGTATGGAGCATTTTGAAAGTTGCTTGGAGTGACCGTTACCTTTGCGCCGTTTACGCGTCGCGCGGCAAGCAATCCAGAAACGGCGCTATCCACATCGGACTGGTCTGTCGCGGGAACGATGGTAATTCGTGCCCCTTCGTACGCGGCAATCTTGAGCGACTGCTGCAAAAAGATCATGTTGCAGGTCTCGATTGTGCCTAACAAAAGAAGTACGAAGACCGGTAATACCGCAGCTAGTTCGACAACGGCTGTACCACTGCGTCTACGACTTTTTTGTCTCAAGCGAGTTAATCGACATGCGTTTTGGAAATGCATAGCACATCCTGAATTTGAAAACGAATACTGCGATCCTGCCAAAGCTTAAATGGAGCCTCGGGAGCAGTACGGGAAACTGTAGCTCTTGTTGATTACCGAAACTGAATCGATTGCGTAAATTTTTCTAAATGGAACATTCAAGTTCGTAAGATTCGATAGAATCCTTTCAATCGATACAAATAGTTGCTTAGGCGAGCGGCTGGTCCCAATACACCTAGCACGAAGCGCAAGCTAGTGAATCGACTACACACTTCACCAGCTTGCGCGTTTTGAAGTTGCTCTATTCGATTTAGGGGCAAAGCCCCGGTCGTTTACATAGCCCAGCCTGAAGGGCTGGGTCAAATCACGCACAGGAATTGATAGGGCCAACGGCCCGGCAGTTTGCTTCAGTTCGAGACTTTTGCCAACAAACGGTCGGACCTTTGGCCCTTAAGAGCAATTTCAACGAATACCCAGCCCGTTGAGGCTGTGAAAAAATGTAGGACGCCCTTTTTAGGGCGTCGAAATTGGCCGTTTTTTGCAGTAACGACGGCCTGAAAAGGCCGTCCTACGAATAAATTCACAACCTCGTTGGGCTGGGCTATGTAAATTGCTGGACCGTTGGCCCGGAACGACAGAAAACACGCAACTTCAAAACTTGCGCGTCGGGCCATCTCCCGTCAAGCTACAATCCAGAAGCGATCTACCGCACCAGAAAAACTCTTCGGGAGCTTGAGCATGGCGAAATCTACAACGCGCGTTGACGGTTGGCTGGCCCTCGCAGTGATCATCGCTTTAGTCTCGACGATTCAATTCGCAATCGGTACGATCTTGGCGATGGCAGCTTACCCCGGCGGCGACTATCGCGATCTGCGTGTTGATTCGCCGGCATACGGATATGATTGGAATCATAATTGGTTGAGCGATCTAGGGCGAAGCAAGACTTGGACTGGCAAGTCGAATACTGTCAGTGCACGCTATTTTAATGGCTCCATCATCGGGCTCGGCGTGGGCTTGTTGATCTTCTTTGGGATATTTCACCGCGCGGTTGACGAAGACAAGGCCTCTGCTTGGTTCATGCAGGCTTGTGGTGCCCTTGCCTCGATGGGACTCGTTGCCCTAGGACTAACACCTGTTGATTTGGCCTACCATGCCCATCTCACGGCATTGGCCGCGTGGGTGGTCCCGATGCCATTGATGGCTATTGTTGTTGCCTATCAGTGTTTTCGATCCGCAGGCTTCATGGGCATGGCGGCCGGGACGATTGCTGCCGCAATGGCACTGATCATGACTGTTGCGATTGTGTGTTATGCTGCCGCAGGTTCCCCAAGCGGCTATGTTGTCATGCAAAAAATTGTCGTAGCGATTTCTATCGTTTGGTTTCTACTGCTTGCGCTTCGCGTTTCCTTCGCGACCATCGAGATCGTCACCTTGAGCCGGCTCCAACAGATAAACCATCAAGCGGAAAGCTATTCCGAACGTCTTCAAAAAGGACACCGAGTCCGAAAACGATTAGGCAAAACGGAAGATAATTGACACAGGAGTGCCCTTGGAGCTCAGCAAAGACTACCTGGGACTGCAATTGTTTAGTATCCGTCAGCCTCCTCATCCCCCGGCCCCTTCTCCTCCAGGGGAGGAGAAGGGGAGGAAAAATCATGAGTTCTGGCTCGTTGTATTTTTGCAATTCAAACAGCCCCAGATTGGCTCTTTTGCTCTAATCGCGATAGACTATCACGGTACATAGAGAATATCCATGACCAAAATTTGCGGAGTCGATGCAGTGTCAAAGAGGACCTTCTACTGGGTTGGACTAGCTATTCTGTTGAGCGGATGCGAAGGTGGCTCAGCTCCATCACAAACGCCCAAAAAAGAAATGGGGCAGGCTGTTTCCGCTGCTCCCGAAAAAGATCCGATTTCGGTCCCTTTGATCGATTCGAGCTCGACGGAAAAACCGACCCCAGCTACTAATCCTCTTCAAAATAAGGATACAGTTGAATCAAAAGATTTGGAGACGCAAACAAAAGTCACTGCCGGGAACCCCACTTCCCCCGATCTGACCGCCAAATCGGACAACGCAAAAAATTCGCAACCTGCTGCTCCAAAACCTGTTCCTCAAGCACCAATCAAGCTAAGCGATGCGCAACTGGCTCAGTGGAAACGCCAAGCGTACGAACCGCTTGAATTGTTGGCCCTTCGACAATCCGCACCTGTTGGTTTCGTGTCCTGCATGGCGCACACGCCAGATGGTAAGCACTTTGTCTTAGCCGGCACCAAAGTTTCCCTGTGGTCCTTAACCAGCACCGAGCCCGAACACGTCTTCCTTGATTTAGCAGGCGGAGGCAAAGACCGAACCATCAAGTCGCTTGCGATATCGCCCGACGGCAAATGGGTTGCAGCTGGTGACTCCGAAGGAACGCTTCGTATTTGGGATCTCGCGGAACGCAAAGAACGATCCACGAAGAAACTTTACTCCACTGGCATCACTCAGATTGCAATCTCACCGGATTCTCAAGAGCTTGCAACCACCTCATACACAAGCGAAGTGACGGTATGGTCGGCAGAAACGCTCGAACAAAAGCACCAACTCAAAATTGAAACGGGCCTGAAGCAGATTCTTTACATGGCACCGAACTTTTTGGCTGCAGCGGCAGAGAAGACGACATTGTGGAACGTTAGCGAAGGAAAGCTGGTAAAGACTCTCTCGCCGGGTCGTTATAACGCATCTTTGGCTTGCTCCAAAGATGGCAAGTCGTTTGCATTCGGTGACAAGGAGGGGCTTCGCATTTGGGATGTGGCGCAATCGGCAGTCGCTTCGACTTATTTGGGCGCTGCAGGCGCAAACTCGCTGGTTGAATTCTCGCCCGATGGAAAGTTCATGGCGATCTTTACGGGATCGAGACTCTCGATTGTTGACATCGCTCGCAACGATGTAGTCCAAGTGATCGACTCGATGGGATGGGCTACCGTGGGAATAGGCTGGTTGCCAGAATCGAACGTGCTTGTCATCGCGAAAGAGGACGGCACGATTCGTCTTTGGGGCAATGCGAAATGCGCAGAATCCCTTGCTTTGAAGCCAATGCACAAGGCTGTTCCGACTCCAGACGGTTTATCGAAGACTCCTGCGATGCCCACTCAATTGCTTCAGGCAATCGATTTACGAAGTTTGCCCAAGCTGCCCACCTCGACGCCTCTTACCAATAGCGAAACCTCACTCAGCTACGAATCGGCTACTTCACTTGCGGATTCTACACTCTTTTATCGCTACACTCTTGGTGGCTTGGGTTGGTCGGAATTGCCTCCAGATCCATTGACTCCAAGCTATTTGCATTTCGAGAAAAACGGGTTCAAACTTATGGTTTCCATGAGCGACACAGGCAAGGGAACCAATGTCAATCTCGTCAACTTGGGCAATTACGATCTGCGATGGGCACCTCGCTTTGACGGAGCCCCCATTGAAGTGACTTTTGAAAACGAAAGTACGATTCTTTACAAAACCAAAGCCGAGCTACTTGCAATTGAGATCAACCTTACACGCAAAATGCACGAGGCTGGTTGGACTGCTTATTCGAGGCTCAACAGTAGCCACAACGAAGAGATCGACTCTCGGCAATTGGCGTTCGTTCAGAACGGAATGGTGCTGAACGTTTCGATTAGCAAATTCCCGCCGGACCTCGATAACTTCAATGTGAGCTATTCGGCTAGCACGACGCTGCATTCGATCCCCATCCCCAAGGACTGCGGCTTTGTCGAATTCAGCTCGGCAACCGAACCGATGTTGGTTGCCAACACGTCCATGGATTTGGTCCAGACTCGCGAGTATTATGAACGCGAAATGGAGGTTCAAGGCTGGTTGCCTCGCACCTTGATTAGAACGGCCAAGGAAGACCGAGCCTGGTTATCTTATATTCGAGGGCAACAGGACATCACGATCGCCATGGTCAAGCGTGCCGATGGGCCTGGTACGCTCATTCAAGTTGGGACGGGTTTCGAAAACAGTTCGTGGCAACTCGCCAAGCCCAAGGAGCAAGTCAAGACGGATAAGCCAGCAGTCGGTCTCGAAGCTGCAGATTTCCCGATCCTCAATTTGTCGAAGGAGGCAAAAATCGATCTACAAGCGAAAACCATCGATGTGATTTTGGAATCGACGGTATTAAAAGATGTCGACAAACAATACACTCAAGCGCTCAGTGGACTCGGCTGGAAATTGAAGGAGGGTGGAATACGAGAAGACGATTATTTGTTCATTACCTTTGCCAAGGACCGGACCGAGATAGCGTTGCGAGCTCGCATGATGGACGGGAACGCATCGGCCAATTTTCAAGGTGATGGCTTGCTCTGGAGCAAGCCGACACCGGAAGGCAAAAAACGGATTTCATATGAGAGTTGGCTTCGCAACAATCGTCGCCCTTCTGGCTTGCAATGGCTAGAAGACTACGAAGCGGAAATGCGAAAGCAATAATCAAAGCAATGGCGAGCGACGGATTACATCGAGTCGTTCAAGCCGATAGCTGAGGATTTGAAGCTGCGACGTGCCGCGACATTGAAAGATGGCTGGTTTCTGGTTCGGTATTGTCAATAAAGCTGCGAGTTTGGGCTTTTTGCGAATACTTGAAAAGGGAAGAGAGCGGCTTGACGGGGGATTTGCTAGAATACTGGTATATCGTGGCCTGGAGTAAAGCCACCGTTCATCAACGCCCAGTTGCAGCGACGTTTCGTCAAACTCATGAAGTCCCAACTTGTACCCCTAACCTTATTGCTCGCTTTGGGGCTTGCTACTTCTTGCCTGGCTCAAGAAACGGATCGTGCCGAATCTGCAAATCCAAAACGAGCAGCACATCTTCTAACGAGCAAGCATCTTCCCAATGCCATTCAAATTCACGAAAGGGTGATTTCGGGTGGGCAGCCTGTTGGCGAATCCGCGTTTCGCGAGTTAAGCGAACTGGGGATCAAGACCCTTATTAGCGTGGATGGCGCCAATCCGGACGTAGATCTCGCCAAAAAATTCGGCTTGCGCTATGTTCATCTTCCGCACGGGTACAACGGAATCGGGCAAGAGCGAATCGAGGAGCTGGCCAAGGCCGTTCGGGACCTAGATGGCCCAATCTTCATTCATTGCCACCATGGCAAACATCGAAGCCCTTCGGCGGCCGCCGCAGCGTGTGTTTCAGCTGGTTTGATCGAGCCCAGCGAAGCGTTGCCCATCTTGAAGCTTGCGGGCACGAACGAAAACTATATCGGTTTGTTCGAATCCGTGGGTTCGGCGACAAAGTTGAGCTCCACATTTCTCGATCAACTAACACGGGATTTTCCAGAGACGGCGAAGCTTCCTCCGATGGCCGTGGCGATGGTGGATCTTGAGCGAACGCATGACCACATGAAGCGTCTTTCGGAATCTGGCTGGAAATCATTACCTGACCACCCGGACCTGAATGCAGCCCACGAAGCATTATTGTTGCGTGAGCACTTTACCGAGATGCTGAGAATGGAATATGTTGACAAGCAACCGAAGGGATTTTCAACGCTATTGAAAGAGTCTGAGGCGGATGCTCTATTGCTGGAGAAGGCAATACTGCAATGGAAACCAACGAACATTGCGACCTCGCTTCCAGCCGATGCGACCGAACCCTTTCGCCGTGTCAACACAAACTGCATCAACTGCCACAAGCAATTCCGCGATGTACCCATCCAGAAATCCCGCTAACGAGTTTGTGTTCTGCCGAGATGAATGAAACCAATCCGATTCAAAAGCAACAGCGAGAGGATGCAGAACTTTGCGCGGGCTATCTCAAGGCTCTTGGTGACTCCAATCGACTGCAACTGATAAAAGCATTGCAATCGAGTCCGTTGACTGTTACGGATCTATCGCTGTTACTCGATTCCGAAATCGCGAATGTCTCTCACCATTTACGCGTCTTGTTTCACGCTGGGTTGGTGACCACGCAACGTGACGGCAAGTACATTTATTACCAAATCAATCACGATGTTTTGCGAGGCAAACCTCTCAGTCAATCGCTTGATTTTGGGTGCTGTCGGCTCGACATGCGATCCGCTCGTTAGTGCAGTTCACGCATAGACTGATCGGTCAGCCACATTTGCGAGCGAAGAAAACAATCCGCACATTCGATTGTCTAGTTTGCGATGTACTTTTTTTGAATAACCTTCATGGGACATTCGAATTTGCTTGCCGGAATCCTGTTGGATGGCGAGAATACGCTCAATTGCGGTTTGCTATTTTCCTTCCAGTTGGAGAACACGTCCCATGTTCAACATTCTTGAGGTGCTCTCGTCCCAACTTAGCCAAGAGCAAGTGAATGCCATTTCCCAAAAAATTGGGGCATCGCCGGAACAGACTGAGATGGCAATTCAGGCATCGCTTCCGACCCTTCTTGGAGCCCTTGGCAGGAAAGCCGAGAGCCCTGAGGGAGCAGAACAAGTTCATGCAGCATTGTCTCGCGATCATGATGGTTCGATCTTGGACAATCTTGGTGGGCTCATTGGTATGGTAACAGGTGGTACTGCGCACAAGCCAAGCGGAACGAGCTCAATCGGAGACGCAATCCTTGGGCATTTGCTGGGAGGCAAGAAAAATCAAGTTCAAGAAACGATTGGAAAAAGCTCGGGTATCAGCGCTTCGCAGGTTGGTTCACTGCTAGTGATGCTGGCTCCAATGGTCATGGGGGCAGTCGGCCGGCAACAAAAGAGCCAGGGTCTAAGTCCAAGCGACCTATCTGGGATGTTGCGAAAAGAAAATCATTCGATTGAGAAGGCTTCTGGGGGCGGAAGCTTTATCGGCCGAATGCTCGATCAAGACGGCGACGGCGACTTTGATATGAGCGACGTCTTGAAAATGGGCATGAGCAAACTTTTCGGCAGAAAATAGTGTGGCCTATGTTGGACCAAACTATTGCATAGTGTACTTCACGAAACCATCTTTGGTTTCCAATGCCATGAGCATGTCCTTTGATTTGTTCATGGCAAGCAGAGCCTTGGTAATGGCTTCCCGCTTTGGCTCTGGGACTGCCGAATGAATAAAGGCGCTCACAAATGCGACTTCCTCACTCTTTCCAACAATCTTCAGATCTCCTTTCTTGACCGAGCCACAGCCGGCAAGGAGCGGTTCGGCGTAGCTACTTATCACGGCCGCAGCCTTGGCGTCCGCCGGTTGCTCTAGAAGTTGCTTGGCAGCGACAGAACATGAGTCGCATGCACCGCCATCGGTTGTCTCGATCTCCAGTTCCTTGAGCTTCGCTTTGGGAGCTACAGCTTTCTCATCGCAGTCGTCAGGCCCCCAAAACACCTTGTAGCCTTCGATGTCCAGTAGCGAAGCGGCTTTGTCGTTTTGGCGAACGACAAACAAACCGTGTTGCTTGATACTGCCTGCCATATCGGTCAAGTGAGCTATCGGTTTTAACTCGAGCTTCACCTTGCTAGCACCGTTCCGAACCACTGAGTCTTTACCGATGACCAACGTAACCCGGCCTTTGGCTTGGTCTTTGATGGTGCGTTCCAAGGACTCACCCCAAACGACTCGAACGCTCTCGCCCACCGATTCCTTAAGATAATCTGCCAGCCGTTCATACTTTCGCTGGGCGTAGCCTTTGACACAGTCACAAGCCAGCGGCAAGGCCATAGGATCCATCACGATGATCGTTATCTTGGCATCCTCCGGGCCATAAGGCTCAACCCCAAAGGACATCTGTGTTCTCGCTAAAACTGCTGTTGCAGCGATGCCTACGATTGCTGTTCGTCGATTGATAAGCGTCATGATCTTAACACTTCCTACTTAAAATGGAGTTGGAAACGATACCAAGGCTGGCACCCAATGGCACTCACTTTCGATTGCGTTTTTGTAGCGGCAGGGCGCGAGCCCTCCGGTTTCGCGGCATGTACTGGTCACTCACCGGACGGCTCGCGCCGTTCCGCTAACCAAGCGAGTGCCAGTTGGCCCGCGGCTCAGTAATTTAACGTGTTGGATGTTCTTAAGTATGAACCAAGTGTACTGTCTGTGCTAGGACTCTGTTCCCGACATGCGGTGAGTTGGAACTGGGCGCCCGGGACGGAAACTCTGGAGCGTATTCATTTTCTCCGTTACGCCGAACTCAAGGCAAACGGCGTGCAATGTATCTTCAATCGTTTTGGTCAGCGAATCAGGGTCGCAAGCCACTCTCGCGTTGATAACGAGATTCGCACTGCTGGTCGTTAGCCCTGAGCCAATGGACAGCTTCGGCGCTGAGGAACTGCTGACGAGATTTGCGACGGCATACTGCCCGTCGGCCATCCCGATCACTTTCAAGTGAGCGACTTCGGCTGCGTGCTCATTCAAGCAGAGATTGGTTCGATCCAAAAGGGTCATAATGAAATCGTCTAATGCCATTGGCGTGGGCGATTTCAAGTCGGCTTGGGCGTTGAGCCAGCCTAGTTCGGCCTCCCCCTCGGCATAGACATCGTAGTCAACATCCATGACCTTACTGCCGAACGCCCCTGTGAGATTGAGGTGTTCGCAAAACGCCTCAAATCCCTGCCCGGTTGATGCCGAAATTCGCAGGCAAGGAGTTCCCGGAAAATGAAGCTCGAGAAGCGATGCCAACTCGTCAACTGCAGCTTGGGAGAGTTCATCGATTCGGTTGATGATTACAAAATCCGCTTCTTCGATTTGTTTCCGAAAAATGTATTCGGCTTGGGGAGAGAAGCCACCTTTGGAAGACCCCTTGAGGATCTTTAGTCCATGGCTCGGCTTCAAGATCACGCCGTAGGGAGCGATATCAAATGGCTGAGAGTAGATTGATTGCAGTGGTCGAATGACGGTGGCTACCAAGTCGGTGCAGCTCCCAACGGGCTCTGCGATCACAATCTCAGGCAATTGAGTTTCGCCAAGTCGTTCCATGGTACTGGTTAGCTCATTGAAGTTGCAGCAAAAGCAAGATCCAGCAACTTCGCCAACGTCAAAGCCTTGGGATCGCAACAGATTGGTATCGACTAGGTCGGTGGCTTGGTCATTGGTGACGATGCCGACCCGCTTGCCGAGCGATTGGTAGTGGTGTGCCAATCGAGCAATCGTCGTTGTCTTCCCCGCCCCAAGGAAACCACCGATCATGATAAAACGCGGATTCTCTGACATCGATTTACAGGCCCTCTAAGAAATTGAGTAATACTGACACTATCGTTCTAACGGGTTTTTGAATGACAATCAAGCAAAGTGGGGCGATGCTAGAAAGAATTTCGAGCAAAAAGAAATAATTAGACTTTGTACCAGCCGCAGCCAGCATTGGCCAATCACAACTCGAACGCAAGGGCTTGTTGGTCTAGTCGTTTAACGGTTAGCCGAAGGCGTACCGCGCCGTGACAGTACGCCTGCGGCTGACTGATAAACGAAATGCCTAAATTAATTGGCCAAATTAGGAGTTTTCACTGAAAGAATTCGAAGTCAACGCGGTGTCTACTCTAGGTGCGCAGAATCGCAGCCTGGATAGAATGGGTTGCACCAAGTCGATTTCAAAAAGCCAGTCAAAGAACCTCAATGCCTGCAAATCCAGAGACACGCGAAAGCCTCATTTTGCGATTGCCATCCGCGACCGATGCGGACGCTTGGCAGGAATTCATCGATCTGTATGAGCCTTTGGTCATCCGATTCGCCCGTCGCCGTGGTTTGCAGGATGCCGACGCTCGAGAGATTGCACAAAATGTCTTCATCTCGGTCGCCAAGGCCGTTGATCGGTGGCAACCGGATCGAGAGCGGGGCAAATTTCGGGCCTGGCTTTTTCGGATCGCTCGCAACCAGTTGATTAATTGGGTCGCCAAACACTCTCGTGGTCGCGGAACCGGTCGGACTTCTCAACTGGATGCAATGGCTCAACTCGATGCTTCACCGAGGCAGAAGGAGGTATTGGAGCAAGACTATCGTCGCGAGTTGTTTCGGCTGGCTGCCGCTCATGTTCGCGAATCCTTTAGTGAGAGTAGTTGGGGTGCATTTTGGAGAACGAGCGTTCTCGGTGAGTCGATCGATTCGGTTGCGAGGAGCTTAAAGATGTCCCCTGGTGCCATTTATATTGCCCGCAGCCGAATCACAGCTAAGATGAAGATCGTAATTGAGCAGTGGGAGCATGACGATGCAATCTAATTCAAAACCGAAAAACTCATTGCCCGATCCTTGCTCGTTTCAATATCTTGAGCTGGTACTCCATGGTAGCGAACAGAGTCCGCACTACTCGAAGGCGGTGTCGCATGTTGAACAATGCCCCGCTTGCTTGTCGCGACTCGAGGATGAATCGACCTTGGATATGCCTTGGTGGCGTGAAGCCAAGGAGTCTTGGCTCGAAAGCGAACTGCCAAATGCAAATCCGAAGAGTTCCTTGAGTTCCGTCTCCGTCGAGATTGCGAGCGAGATGCCCGAGGATTCGCTCGTCGAGTTTGAGACGGTTATGCTATCGTTTTTAGAGGCCCCCAGCCACCCGGAACTGCTTGGCCGGTTAGGACGCTATGAGATTGAACGCGTGATCGGGACAGGCGGGATGGGGATTGTACTGAAGGCACATGATACCGAACTGCATCGGGTCGTGGCAATCAAGATTTTGGCGGCGCACTTAGCCAATAGCGCTTCGGCTCGAAAACGGTTTGCACGCGAGGCGCAGGCGGCCGCGGCTGTTTTGCATCCCAATGTCATTCCGATTTACAACGTGGAGTCGGAAGGAAAACTGCCATACTTGGTCATGCAATGCGTTTCAGGCTTGTCGCTGCAATCAAAAATCGATCGATGCGGAATGCTTCCGATCACAGATGCACTTCGAATCGCCAAACAAACGGCCGCGGGTTTAGCCGCTGCCCATGATCAAGGACTTGTGCATCGTGACGTAAAGCCCGCCAACATCTTGCTTGAGGAAAACGTCGACCGCGTGATCTTGAGCGACTTCGGATTAGCGAGGGCTGTCGACGATGCGTCGCTAACGAGAACCGGCGTGGTTGCAGGGACTCCGCACTATATGTCGCCGGAACAAGCTCGAGGTGATACGATTGACACTCGAAGCGATCAATTCAGCTTGGGGAGCGTCATGTATTTTATGCTGACTGGACGGCCACCCTTCCGAGCAGTCGGTGCCATGGGCGTCTTGCATCGTATCTGCAACGAAGAGCACCGTTCCGTCGACGAGATCAATTCCCAAGTTCCGCGAGAAGTATCGAATCTAATCGATCGATTGCTTTGCAAAGATCCTGCCAAACGATTTGAAACGATGCACGTCGTCGAACAGGAAATCGAGCAGCTGCTGGCGGCCCTTCAGAGCGGAAGGCTTTCACTGACAAAACGGAACGCGAAACGTGGCAAAGCAAACTGGCCAGCATTAAGTGTTTGGGCGAAACGCTCGATCGCATTTGGACTAGCCGCTTGCTTTGGCGGAATCGTCGCCACGCTCGCAATCTGGCAGTTCGCAGGACCCAAAACGCCAACCTCTGCTCCAAGAACCTTGAGCATCCGATCGGCTGCCGAGCAACTTGATAGGTTCGCTCGCGAAGACAAGCAATTGCAGTCAGATGCAGATCGTATCGAACGCGAGTTGCTATTGCTGCAACAGTCTTCACCAACATCAACAGAAATTCATCAAGACCGGTTTTTTCAAGAGGTCCAAGGGCTGGAGTCGGAAATCCGAGCCACTGAAGCCAATTTCTCCAGCGATCGACCAAAGTAGCTGCCGTTTAACGGTCAGCCGTAGGCGTACCGCGTTCTTCGTTTTGTTTTTTACTGGCCCCCGACGAGCTCGTCTCGTCGGAGCCAAAGGTTCGCGGCTAGAACGGATCTCATTCCGGAACGCCCGCATCCCCTTCCCTCCTAGCCCAACGCTTTTGGCGTTGGACTAGGAGGGAAGGAGATGCGGAAAACGCCTGATTCGGTTGTTTCTAGCCGCGAACCTCTACGTCCGATAGGACAAGCCCATCGGGGCGTACACAAAGTGAGACGGCGGGAGCCTCACCCCACTCCTGTAAACATCATTGCAAAGCCAAGTCCAGTCAAAACCTTCGGGAGGGCGAGGCTCCTGCCGAGCCAGCGGTGCAATGGTTCGGCAGGAACCTCACCCTCCCAAGTAGTGAATTGGTCGGCAAATTCGATTGGCCGTTACTTGGAACTAGGCGATTTCTTGATTCCCGTGGCTCGGTGGAGTGCGTGCTTGCCGAACTTCTTTGCGATCTCGTCGGCAACTTTGTCCAGCGAACGCTGTTGCTCTCTCTCGCTTTCGTCAAACAATTGCAGCTGCATCATCTCTGGTTGATCTAGGTGGCTTACTCCGAATCCAATCAAACGAATAGGTAAATGGTTCTTCGGAAGGCGATTGCATAGCAGCTCAAGCCCCGAAGCCAACAGTTCGCTGGTAATGTTGGTGGAGCTATTCAGTGTTAACGAACGTGTTAAGGATTTGAAATCGGAGAATCGGATTTTTAGTTCTACAGTTCGCCCCAAACGATCATGATTGCGCAATCGTCGACCTACTTGTTCAACCAGGGTCACAAGCCACGCTTTCAGGTCTTCTAAATCGGTGATGTCTTCCGAAAAGGTGGTTTCATTTGAAATCGATTTGGCCTCGCGATCTGGCACAACAGGGCGGTTGTCGATTCCGTGCGATAGTTGCCAGTAGTGCTCACCTGAGGTTCCGAAAAGATCCGTAAGCGACTCGCGTGAGAGCTGTCGCAGTTGGCCGATCGTCGAAATGGCAAATCGCTTAAACACCTGCGCCGTGACTTTCCCAACGCCCCAAATGCGTCCGACGGGAAGCGGATCGAGAAAGTCTTGGATTTGATCCTCAGTTACGAAGACAAATCCATCCGGTTTTTTGAGATCGCTCGCAATCTTAGCAAGGAATTTGTTCGGAGCGACGCCAACCGACGCCGTCAAATTTAGACGGTCCCGAATTAGCGTCTTGATCTGCAGACCAATTTTGCTGGCAGTCCCCAGGAGGCTCTCGCTGCCAGTCACATCGAGAAAGGCTTCGTCTAGCGACAGCGGTTCGATCAGAGGAGTAAACTCTTCGAAGACTTGTCGGATTTGATGGGAGACAGCTGCATAGTGGTCGATACGAGGCCGAATGAAAACGGCATGTGGACAGAGTTGCTTGGCTCGATAAGCAGACATAGCGGAATGAATACCGAACTTGCGGGCTTCGTAGCTCGAGGCCGCGACGACCCCGCGTCCTTCCGCCGAACCGCCAACAACAACGGGCTTCCCCAACAGCGATGGATCGTCGCGCTGCTCAACGGATGCGTAAAATGCGTCCATATCAATGTGCAAAATCATTTTCGCATTCTACTCTGCGATGGGCTGTGATGGGTTGGTATGCGAACCTTGCAGTAGCCGCCGAACCCAGACTTTATTATGATTTCCGGTGAACGGCACATAAAATGTGCTTATCACTCCGAACAAAACAACTCCTTCGAGGATCTTTGAATCTTGCACTCTTCGCCTCTCTCGTACGAAAACAACGCCACAGCCTTAATTATTGGAGTTGGGTTGATGGGCCAGCATATGGCTACCAACATTATTCCTTGGCTAGGCTTAAAGAAACTAATCCTAATTGACCATTCCCCGACGATCGGTGTTGGGACAAGCAAAATGGCGCTCGCGGATTTTGCGAGCTCCGTTGCCAAGGAGTCCATGAGCCAAACCGAAGTGGTTGCAGAATCCGTTGACATCACAAGTGAAGAGGCCGTACGAGATTTTTTCTTGAGGCATCAGGGGATTCAATACTTCATGCACACTGCTGGTATTTCTCCAAAGCCGCTGACACCTCCTGAGGATTTGACCAAGGAAGACGTGATGGGAGCTTGCGAAGTCAATTTATGGGGAGCACACAATGTTCTCAAGCATGGAGTCAAAACTGGAGCACTGGTTTGTGGCTCGCGAGGGGTCATTGTCTTGTCGACATCAGCCACAGTCGGCGCAGAGGGCCGAGCCAGTTCGGCATATGAGGAGTCCAAAGGTGGTTTGCTGAACTTTTTGCGTTTGCAGTCTAGGCACTTCGTCGAAAAGTACGGAGTGATCTTGAACGGTCTGGCTCCGTCCCCGTTGCGTGGCCCAATGGCTGCTCAGAATCCAACGAGCGCCGGCCGACTGCAAGCGGTCGCGGATGCCATGCCGATGGGGGCGTTGACCGAACCCAAGCACATCTCAGCCGCCACGATGTATTTTTGGGCCAAAGAATGTTGGTGTGCAGGGGAAGTATTAACAACGGATGGCGGCTACACCAAGCATCGACCAATCTACGGTCCATTGCCGGGCTAAGCACCGGACGGCTTGTAGCAGAAGTCGTGAGACTCTAACAGGCGAAGGAACGAAAAGACCGTGTGCAGAATTCTTGCGAGCCTTGTTGATCTAATCGTTTAACAGTCAGCCGTAGGCGTACGGCCAATAGAACGCGGTACGCCTACGGCTGACCGTTAAACGAAGTCACCGGACGGCTTGCGCCATTTCGCTAAAAGTGTAAAGCCGACCGTGAAATGAAATCCGTGGGTGAAACGAAAAGAGCACATAAGCATTTTGCCAATGTGCTCTTTATGTCATTCTTCGTCAGTCCAAGAAACTACTTCTTGACTTCGAACTCGGCATCGATCGCGTCATCGTCGCTCGGGCTCTTTTCTGGCTCGCCTGCTGGAGCTGGACCAGATTGAGCGCCTAGTGTTGACCGGAACGCTTGAGCGGATTGATCGAGTTCCGTCGTAGCAGCCTTGATTGCTGCAGCGTCGTTGGTTGCAATCGCATCGCGAGCCTTCTTGATCGCTTGTTCAAGTGGTTCACGATCGGAATCGCTAAGCTTTTCGCCCTGCTCCTTGATCGCCTTTTCGAGACCGTAAATGGTGTTCTCGGCTCGGTTCTTAGCTTCGGCTGTTTCGACAAACTTTCTGTCTTCGTCAGCGTGTGTCTCAGCTTCGCGTCGCATTCGTTCGATTTCGTCTTTGCTTAGACCGCTGGACTGCTCGATCTTAACGCTCGATTGTTTGCCCGACTTCAGATCCTTGGCCGATACGTTGAGGATACCGTTTTGGTCGATGTCAAACTTGACTTCGATCTGTGGCATACCGCGTGGTTGAGCATCGATACCTTCCAGGTTGAATTGGTCGAGCAAACGGTTTTGCTGAGCCATTTTTCGTTCGCCTTGGAAGACACTAACGGTAACCGCTGTCTGCCCATCGGCTGCAGTGGAGAACGTTTGTTTCTTTTCCACGGGAATGGTTGTGTTGCGCTCGATGAGTGCTGTTAAGACACCACCTTCGGTTTCGATACCGAGTGTTAGCGGTGTCACGTCAAGCAGCAGCACATCGCGGCGATCTCCAGAAAGAACGGCTCCTTGAATAGCTGCACCTACGGCTACCACTTCGTCCGGGTTAACCCCTTGGTGAGGTTCCTTACCGAAGATTTCCTTAACGATTTCGCGAACCTTAGGAACGCGCGTCGAACCACCGACGAGAACCACTTCGTCGATATCCGAAGGCTTCATCTTGGCGTCTTGCAACGCTTGCAGTACTGGCTTTCGGCATCGCTCGATCAAATCATCCACCAGCCCTTCGAACACACTGCGGGTGATCGTCATCTGCAAGTGCTTTGGACCTGTTGCGTCGGCTGTGATGAACGGCAAGTTAAGGTCGGTTTGTGGTAGGCTGCTGAGTTCCTTCTTTGCCTTTTCGCAAGCTTCCTGCAAACGTTGCAGCGACATTGGCTCTTTGCGAAGATCGATGCCCGATTCCTTGACGAATTGAGTTGCAACGTAGTTGACCAAGGCTTGGTCAAAGTCGTCACCGCCCAAGTGAGTATCGCCGCAGGTACTGATGACTTCGAACACTTTACTGTTGTTTTCGTCATCGTTGCTCATCGCAACTTCGAGGACAGATACGTCGAACGTACCGCCACCCAAGTCAAACACGATGATCTTTTGGTCTTTGGTCTTATCCAAACCGTACGCAAGAGCAGCGGCAGTGGGCTCATTGATGATACGGGCAACTTCGAGGCCGGCGATCTGGCCAGCATCCTTGGTCGCTTGTCGCTGAGCATCGTTGAAGTAAGCAGGAACGGTAATCACTGCTTTGCTTACTCGGTGGCCGAGATAAGATTCTGCGGCTTCCTTGAGTTTTCGTAGCACCTTGGCCGAGATTTCTTGAGGTGTGAATTGCTGGTCGCCGATTTGGACTTTAACGTATTCGTTGGCACCGCCCACAACTTGATAAGGAACCATCTTCTCTTCGGATTCGACTTCATTGTGTCGACGTCCCATGAATCGCTTGACCGAGAAAATGGTTTTTCGCGGATTGGTGACCGCTTGCCGACGTGCTGGCTCGCCTACAATGGCTTCGCTTTTGTCGGTAAATGCAACAACGCTAGGAGTTAAACGATTCCCTTCTGCATTTGGAATGACTTTGACTTCGGTTCCTTCCATCACGGCTACGACCGAGTTGGTCGTTCCTAAGTCGATGCCAATAATTTTTTCGCCGGATGCCATGAATGATTCCTCTGGGTTAGGATGTGAAGGGTGTTCTACGATTGCATTTTCAAGGATTTTGTAGGTCTTCGCCGACCGAGCGTCCTTGGAATGCAATTGGTGTGCCAATAAAGCCAGAGAAGCGGAAACTAGCAGCGCAAGCCCTTTTCGGTAAAGGACTTGCGATCGATATCGTGTTTTGCGCAAAACCTTGGTTGCCCGATTGCGGCGCAACAGAACGCCAAATTGACAGAAGAATCCCCGCCCACAAGATCCAAAAACCAGGACGAAACGAATTGAAGGATAGACTCTCGGAAATTGACGACCAAATTCTGGCTCTCGTAAAATCGCGATGCGATGTGCTGGCCGAAATGCAGGGACGATCCGACGCCGAAGCTGCGAATTTCGGGACCTTGCGGGGAGTTCAATCTGCCAATTCAGGGGCCGGCCAAGAGGACTTTGCTCAGCGTTTGCAGCGTTTCGTGGCCGGACTTACGTTTCAAACCGCCGTCCGTCGAACTTCGATCGCTTACTTGGGGCCCGAGTTTTCCTATTCGTACTCGGCCGCGGCTAAGTTTTTCGGAGCCATCGACAGCTTGATTCCGGTCAATACGATCGGAGCCGTGTTCGAAGAAATCGCGAGCTCGCACTCAACCTACGGCGTTGTGCCAATTGAAAACTCCACCGATGGACGCATCGTCGATACGTTGACGATGTTCATTCGGAAACCGATTCGCATCTGCGGTGAAGTTTTGCTGCCCATTCACCACAATTTATTGGCTAAATGTGATCGCAAGGACATTCGTGAAATCTACAGCAAGCCACAAGCGCTGTCGCAATGTCGCGCATGGCTCACTAGTCATCTACCCGAAGCGCGTTGGGTGGAGGTGGCAAGCACGGCTGTTGCGGCCAAGATTGCATCGAACACCCCGAATGCCGCCGCGGTTGCATCGCGAGAGGCAGGCATGCATCACGGCTTGGACATCATCGCGGAATGCATCGAAGACAACCAAGATAACGTTACTCGGTTCGCGATCATCGGAGACGAAAAGGTTACCATGACTGGGGACGACAAGACCTCACTCATGTTCCAAGTGCCTCACCAACCAGGCGCATTGGCGGATGTCATGGTCATGTTTCGCGACAATGGTCTCAATTTAACCTGGATCGAGTCGTTTCCTGTGCCAGGTAAAGCCAACGAGTACTTTTTTTTCGTCGAGCTCGAGGGGCACGAATCGCAAGCGAACGTTCGAACGGCTCTGAATTCGTTAGCCAAGACCGCCTTGCGACTCGATTTCCTTGGGTCGTATCCCAAGGCGAGGAACTAGGCAAATCGAGGCTGGGAACTACGGATCCTCTAACTCCCCTTCTCCTCCCGAGGAGGAGAAGGGGAGGAAAAATCACAATATCTATTGTCTCATTCGTTCGATCGTCACTGCCAAGTAGTCAAATATCTCCACCGCTAGTCGCTCGCGCTGCGCATTATCTTCAGCTCCAACATAGGTATTCGACAAACGAATCCCAAGCTCGCGTGGTTTGCCACTTACCAGTGCCGTCAGATTAACCATCCACCGCTTTGCTTGTTTGCCGGTGTCCGTTTGTGTTCCAACGTCAACACTCTCAAGCTGGCATTTTTGAATCGAACCCAGCGGGATCTCCCATCGATGCTTGTTCCCTTCGAAAAGGAAGCGTTTGTTTGGGATGTCTGCCATCAAAAATCCCATATCGCTTGAGTCCGGCATCAAGTTCGTCCATTGAGCTCGATCGATGTGCATGATGGGCAAGCAGTTTTCGACATCTGGAACGATCACGCTGGAACGACTATGCAATGCTTTCTTGCTCTTTCGAATCAGATATCCCGTTTCAATGAAGTTGGCATAACGCGAAACCAAAGCAAAACTAAAGAATGCGAGCAAGGCTGGAATGCCGATCCAAAGGCATCGCTGCAATATCGAAAAGGCATTCCAATTCCAAATGGCAAAACCAATCCCGACCAACAGTGCGATCGCACTGACCAGCAAAGGCCATCCTGCCATGAGACCTGCAACCACCCGGTCTTGGGTTGTCACAATTCTTGGTTCCAATTGTTCGATATTCGTGATCAAGGCATCGGCGGTCTCTGCATTCGCGTTAAAATCGAAAGACAATGACTCAGCGACATCGCTGATCGGCCCTGATTTGGCCACCCAGCCCTCGAGTCGGACGTCGACACCAAAGGAATGCAGAGTCTGTGCTAGACGCTCTAAATCAATGACCTTGGGAACTGCTAACAACCAAGATTGCTTGCCAAGGTTTAGGATCATAGCTCCGTAAGGCTTTTGGGCAATTGTTGCGCGAACGAGGAGTGCATCCTTGATCGCGGCGAATGGGATGTTCGTGACGGTCGCGTGATGGTAGCCACCTTCCGCGACGATGGTGATTTCTTTGTCATCGATCGAAACAGAGCGAAAGAGACTGTTCCCATCGATAAGATACCAAGCAACGATCGCAACGCCGGCAAAAAGAGTTAAGAGATTGCCCACGTTGAATTGCGGTCCAGGTACCAGCATGGCTACAACTGTGACTGCGGCAGCTAAGCCGAAACAAATCGCCGATAGAACAATCCACTCTTGAGTGGTTCTTATTCTCAGCACAAAGAACCAAGGTTCAGCCCAAGCAAAATACCTTTTTCGCAGTAATGCCATTTCAACTCCAGCAACTGATATAGAAATATTAGGCCTAAAGATCTCGATTGTCAGCTTATTGCAATTCGATTTCAATCACCCAAGCATCATGGCGACCTAATTCGTTTCTTTTTCGAAGACGCCAGAAACCATCCGAGGACAATTCCGAACGTCATTAGGAATAAAACGAGAAGCCAATCCCTTCGACTGACCTGCGAGTTCGACTTAATTTTAAGAACCGGTTTTGATTGCTCAGCTTTTTCAAGGCTTTCTAAGAGCCAGCTTCCAAAAGTGAATGGCGTTCCGTTTGCATCCGTGGCAGGCTCAATACCGCAATGGTCCACTCTGGAATCGTTCCAAAGGTATCCTCGCTGGAGACCTGAAACCACTAGCAAAAGCATCTGACCGCAGCCTAGCTCGGCGATAGGTATAGCCCCTTGAATGACGCTTGGCCCCCAATAACTCAATTCCGATTCTACATCCCATTGCTTGTTCGTTTCTTTTTCATCCGCATCGCTTCGAGATTTCTCTCGTTCGAAATACTCAGGTTCCAGGTTCCATGCTTCTTCGTGCGGAAATGGTCCGCTCAAATCAACTTCACCTGGTAGCCAAGGACGGTTGCCGATCCTTCCAAGTGGATACACCTCAGGCATCGGGCCAACAAATCCATTTCCAATTTCAAGAAGAAACTGTCGATAGTCATCGGGAAGTTGAACGTTGTGCTCGGATTCGAAGTCAGCAATGCTGCTTTCGGGCAATGGCGAATTTAGAACGAAGTAGTTGGCATCCTGATCGAAAAATTTGATACCAGCGAACTTCTTCGCTAGGGATGCGATTCTCTCCCGAACTTGTGTCGAATCGAGTAGCGTCATAGTCTCACGTGTTTTCTGTGCTTCCGGGGCCATGGCGTTGAATTAAGTCTATCCTCGTAGCGGAAGTTGTAAAACTTCCCGGAGTTTTACGCGATTCAGGAACTCTCACGAGATTCCTCTACGCGAACTCATCGCCCATCAATCTGTATGGCCGAGCCCAACGTAGCGAGCGTCTGCCGACACTTGGTTCCGCTCTGCGTTTCCAGCTTACATGTTAAGTTCCGAAATTGTACAACTTCATTTGGCCGAAAACGAGAATTGAACAAAATGGTCAAGCAACCATTTGTGTTTTTCCGTGTAACGCAATTGAACTTGACCAAACGCTATGCTGGTTCGATGAATCAACTTACAAACCAATTTACATCGCTTCTAGAAACGCTTCCGCGGCATTTGGCCGAGCGGTCTTGGCTGAAAGCCAACGGTCGGCCGGGTCATGCTGGCCAGTTTGTTCTCTATTGGACGCACCATGCTCTCCGAGTGGACGAAAACCCGGCCCTGGATGTCTCTATGCTTTTGGCGGAACAACTCGGCTTGCCCTTGCTGGTCTACCAAGGGCTATCCGAGCAATATCGTTTCGCGTCCGATCGACACCATACCTTCATTTTAGAAGGGGCGAGGGAGCTGGGATCCAACTATGCGAAGCTAGGGATCTCTTACGTCTTTCATTTGGAGCGGTCGGCGGACCGGCGGCCTCGCTTGGCAAACCTCGTGAAAGCGTCAGCACTAGTCGTGACCGAGGATTTCCCTCTTGAGGCGACCCGTGAATGGACGGAGCGGCTTGCGCAAGCCAACATCGCGCCGATGGTTCTGGTCGATACCGCATGCATTGTTCCGTCGCGACTCGTCGGGCGAGCCTATGAACGAGCATTCGCATTTCGCGATGCCACTGCAGAACTTTATCGGGAACGAGTCGATCGTGAATGGCCAGTTTTTAACACATGCCCCATTCCAGCGAAGCTTCCTTTTGAGTCGCTTAAGCTCAGCGATGAGAACATCGCAAAGTTGGTCTCGCAATGTGAAATTGATCATACCATCGGTCCCGTTGCAGACACGCGAGGTGGCTCGAACGCTGGGTATGCTCGCTGGCAAGCATTTCGAAAGAAGGGACTTCGCAGTTACCCCAAGTTGCGAAACCAAATAGAAGTCGATGGTGTCAGCCGAATGTCCGCTTACTTGCACTATGGAATGGTCTCGCCATCCCGCATTGCGCGAGAAGCTTCCGCCGACGGTGCTGAAAAGTACCTGGATGAATTGTTGATTTGGAGAGAGTTGGCTTATTCCTTTTGTTACTATCGAAAGGACCTGGAAACCGAGGCCAGCATACCCTCGTGGGCCATTGATACTTTGAAGAAGCATAGCCAAGACACGCGGAACTGCCTTTCTTGGGAGACTTTGTCTCGGGCAAAGTCGGGCTCGCAGCTTTGGGATGCCGCCCAGCGAAGTTTGATCAAGCATGGCGAGCTGCATAACAACGTCCGCATGACCTGGGGGAAAGCAATGCTTGAATGGTCCAAAGACTACCGTCAATCGCTCGCGAGGCTCATCGACCTGAATCATCGCTATGCACTGGACGGTCGCGACCCTGCTTCCTACGGTGGGATTTTGTGGTGTCTCGGGCAATTCGATCGACCTTTCTTTCCCGAACAGCCAATCTTGGGCAGCGTGCGCACACGCCCCGTCGCTATCCATGAATCGAGGACCAATCTTGCCGCCTACGGGAAGAGAGTCGATCGCGATGTGGCCAAGCCGTTGCCTCGAATTGCCATGATTGGGTGCGGGCTTGCAGGCCTGATGTGCAGTCGTGTTCTGCTGGATCATGGGATTCCAATCCAGTGTTTTGATAAATCGCACCGCGTCGCCGGCAGGTCCACGACGCGTATCGTCGAGGGTGCCGTGCCCTTGGATCATGGCGCTCAATACTTCACCATTCGAGACCCGCTTTTGAAGCCTTGGCTTGAGTCCTGGTGTCAAGACAACCATATTGCTCTTTGGCCTGGTCGTATTGTTTCCATCGAAACACCAGGTTCCTTTCGCGAGGTCGCGCCGACGGACCGCTATGTTGGTATCCCCAACATGGAGTCGCTGGGGAAACATTTAGCGAGCGATTTGTCCGTTGAATTGGATACCGAAGTCGCAACGGTCGTCCGCAAGCCAAACGGCTTCCAATTGACTTCACGAACAGGAACACCGCTTGGTGAATTTGATATCGTCCTTTGGAATTGCCCGCCAGCACAAGTCGAGAAACTTGTGCCATCGAATTGCGATTGGCGAACGGAGCTTGCCAAAGTGGAAATGGTCCCATGCTGGGCAGTCATGGTTGCCTTTGAAAATCGGTGGGACGTGCCCTTCGACGGTGCCTTTATCAATGAGGGCAAGCTGGGTTGGATGGCTCGCAACTCCAGTAAGCCAGGGCGGTCGAATGAGGTGGACGCTTGGGTGCTGCATTCCACGGTCGCATGGGCAAAGAATCATCTCGAACTCTCACAGGAAGATGCCATCCAAGTCCTGACAGAAGAAGCGGAGCTTGTCACTGGTGTCGCCATGCCGCCGATACGCGTTGCCAAATCGCATCGCTGGCTTTACTCTCGACCCACGGAGTCTCTAACCGAAAGATCGCTGTGGGATGAATCGAATCGGCTGGGAGCTTGTGGAGATTGGTGCGGAGGCCCTCGCGTGGAGGGGGCACTTCGAAGCGGCATGGCGTTGGCCGGGCGAGTGCTCGGCTCTCTTCACGAACGGACGCGTTTGATTATGGCATCCGAAGTTAGCACGTCAGCTGCAATCCAGTTAGATTTGTTTACGTAGCACGGATTATTGCGATCTAGTAACTTATCAGCTGCAGAGCGCTAGCCCAATGACACACTCTTTGATAGCGGAACGGCGCAAGCCGTCCGGTGAAGGGACTTCGTTTAACAGTCAGCCGTAGGCGTACTGCCGCAGAACGCGGTACGCCTACGGCTGACCGTTAAACAACTAAATCAACATCCACAAGCCGTCCCGTGAGTGAATGGTATATGCCGCGAAACCGGAGGGCTCGCGCCCTGCCGCTACGAAAATTTGGTCATTTCATCAACCCATGTCAATCAAAACCACAGCCTTAGTCTATCCGCATCAGCTTTGGGAGAAACATCCAGCCGTGTCCGCTTCCGACACGGTTGTGCTCGTCGAGGATCCCTTGTTTTTCAAACAGGTCCAGTTCCATGCGCAAAAACTGATTTTGCACCGCGCATCCATGACCGAGTTTGCGGAACATTGCAAGCAACTCGGCAAAAGGGTACACCGAATCGAATCAAAAACGATTTCGCATTCGGGTGAGATCGGTCCCATACTCAAGGCCATGAAAATCAAAACGGCTTGCGTGGTTGATCCAACCGACCAATGGCTCAAGCAACGTGTCGCAAAAGGATGTACGGATGCCAACATCGAATTGACTTGGCTGGAAGACACCTCGTTTCTAACGCCAATCGATGTGATGCAGCGATGGGCCGAGAACCGCAAGCACTATCACTTCACCGACTTCTACATGCAACAGCGGAAGGGATTGCAACTGTTGCTCGATGAGAAGGGCAAGCCTCTCGGCGGTAAATGGACGTTCGACACCGAAAATCGAAAACGACTTCCGAAGGGAACCGCGGTGCCAGAGTTACCGAAACCAAATCAGCGTCCAAGCGTTGCTGAGGCCATTCGCTATGTCGCCAAAGAGTTCCCCAACGCGCCGGGCGAACGGTCCGAGTTCATCTACCCCGCAACACATGTCGATGCAGCATCGTGGCTTGAGGTGTTCGTCGATCAGAGACTCCGGGACTTTGGCGATTTCGAGGATGCCATAACCAAGCAGGAGGCATTCCTGTTTCATGGCGTGTTGACTCCTATGCTCAATATCGGGCTGCTTACTCCAGAGCAAATCATTGAGCAAGTGTTGGCCAAAAGCGAACAGGTTTCGCTCAACTCACTCGAGGGTTTCGTCCGGCAAGTCATTGGCTGGCGCGAGTTCATTCGGCTTGTGTACATCCATGCCGGTTCCAAACAAAGAACGAAGAATGCCTGGAATTTAACACGATCGTTGCCCAGTTCTTTTTATTCGGGAACGACAGGCATCGTTCCATTCGATCAAAGCATCAAACGAACGTTGAAGTATGCTTACTGCCATCATATCGAGCGACTCATGGTGCTCGGGAACTTTATGTTGCTCTGCGATATCTCGCCTGATTCGGTCTATCAATGGTTCATGGAGTTGTTTATCGATTCGTACGACTGGGTTATGGTCCCAAATGTCTACGGAATGAGCCAGCATGCCGATGGAGGCTTGATGACGACCAAGCCGTACATTAGCGGTTCGAGTTACATTCTCAAAATGAGTGACTACCCCAAGGGGGATTGGTGCGAAATTTGGGACGCATTGTATTGGCGGTTCATCGATCGAGAGCGTGAGTTCTTTAGCTCCAATCCCCGCATGCGAGTCATGGTCGGTCAGCTGGACCGCATGGGAAAGAAACTGGATCATCACCGCGAGGTTTCCGAACGTTTCTTGGAGAAACTTCATGGCAAGTAACAAAAACCGGAAGTTCCTTCCAGCTTTTTGTTTTGACTACATTGAGCCTGAGGCGCTAGCCGAGCCACGCCTCTGGAAATCGGCTAGCGCCTCAGACTCAGTATGCTTCAAGAAATCGGAAGGAACTTAAGATCATCGGCACACGAGCGAAAACGATCCCAACTCTAACCCCAGCTCGATTGCGGTTCGCAAGTCGTTGGCTGGCGGATCAGGACTCAGAATTAAAGCGAGTTCTCGATGAGTACGGTTACCCTGAACTATGGGACCGCGATCCGGGCTTTTCAACAACGGTTCATATCATTTTGGAGCAGCAGGTTTCACTCGCTTCGGCGAACGCAACGTTTAACCGACTTCAGTGCAAGCTCGAGGGCTCAGTTACCGCTGCCGGGCTTTTGAAGCTCAACGAGGAAGAGCTCAAATCGCTGGGATTCACACGTCAAAAGATCCTCTATTCAAGACTTCTCGCCGAACAAGTTGTTTCTGGAGATTTCTCGTTTGAACCGTTGTCGCATCTGCCTGACGAAGCGGTTCGCGAAGCACTAACTAAGCACAAAGGGATCGGGAACTGGACCGCCGACATCTATCTTTCAGAATGTCTGCTAAGATGTGATATCTTGCCGAGGGGAGATATTGGCGTTCAAGAAGCCTTCCGCGTATTGAAGGGGCTTCAACAGAGACCCACGCATGAAGAATTGGAACGGACGACGAAACACTGGCGTCCTTGGCGAAGCGTCGGAACAAGGATGCTGTGGCATTACTATTTGAATAGGCGAAAACAAGCGTAAGGATGGTTCGTTCGTGCGTTTCGCATCTGTCTTCAATGCAAATGTTGTGTGGCGAATCGAAGGACTAAATCAAGATGGTCAGATTTCAAATCTCTCTTCGTACCTCGCTGCTTATCGTCGCAGCGGTAGCAATTATGCTCGCCGTTGCATTAGAATTGAATCGCAGAATCGAGGAGCTCGCTGCAAATGGGTATCGGGTCCAAGCGGCCGGGGACCTGCTTGTGGACTATTTGGAGGACGTCGGGACATGGCCAAAAGACTGGGAAGAACTTCAGCAATATGTCGAAGAACATAAATCTTCGTTACGACGCTTCCCGAACATTAATGACCTGCAGGCACACGTTAGAATCGCTTTTGAATTCGATCCCAACGACCCCAATTGGCGATCGAAATGGTCTAATGCTAAGCAACCTTTTGTCGTTGTCTCCTCAAGATATGGACGCACTGCCGGAGCAACCCATAACCCAAATGAGTACATTTACGATTACTTGCGAGGCGTCCTGCCGAGATCGAATGCGGAAAAAGAGCGGCATTGTGACAGGGTTTCACCTGTTAACGACTAGCGGCCACGCATCAAGCAATGGAAGAATCGAGACAGACCATGTGGACATGCCCTAATTGTGATGCCCAAACCGAAGATGGATTTGACATTTGTTGGACATGTCGAACGCCTAACGGCCAACGCTCAATCGATGAAGCCAGCCGACAGGATTTTATTGTTTCCACGACGCCGACTATTGTAACACACGACATCGTAGAGTATTTTTGGCCCGTCTTTGGTGAAACCGTATGGGGAGCGAACGTCCTTCGAGATTTTGCGGCATCCATTACCGATGGCTTTGGAGGCCGATCTGGGACGTACGAGGATGTGCTCAAACGCGGACGCGAGGAAGCAATTCTTGAACTGAAGGGAAAGGCCAAACGAATCGGTGCTAATGCTGTTTTGGATCTTGATGTTAAATATGAGACTCTAAACGGTTCAATGTTTCTGATTTGTGCCTCTGGTACAGCAGTTCGTGTACGCCCCAAAGCCGATGCAATTTCTACGGAGGCTAAGAGCAGAAACAATCCTATGGACGAAAGCGAGGAAGCGTCAGCGTCCTGATGAAAACCTTCCTCGTCAACGCACATTTATTTGCTGCTTTATTCGAAGCCTTCATTTTTCAGGACAAATGATTCGTGGACCGCAACACCATCGCTATACTGGACGACGAGCCAGATCGACTACAGGCAATGGCTCCAATTTTGGCGCAACGATTTCCGGATTTTAGCGTGGTCACATTCGACAATGCCCCCGACATCAACGCTTGGTTTGCCGACAACCTTTCTGTCTGCGCACTCATTTGCCTCGACCATGACCTTGGCCCCAATAGAAAACGTGACGGCAAGGTGTTCGACCCTGGAATCGGTCGAGACGTTGCTAACTATCTCGCGACACGCGAGCCCGTTTGCCCCGTTATCATTCATACAACCAACACCGATGCGCGACCTGGTATGATCTTCGTACTTGAGGATGCTGGTTGGGCTGTTTCCTACGTTTCACCCTACGAAGACGTTCTGTGGATTCGCGAAGTTTGGGCAGATGCGATCGGCGAAGTTCTCGCCCCGTTTCGGCAACGCTGTGAAGCACCCTGTAGCGAAACTCGTCAAGAGTTTCGGTCGTTTAGGCGATGCAGCCGAAAGTCTTGACGACTTTCGCTACGCAAATACCGGTCTTTAGTTCCCGAAATGCTTCACAGCGTTGCCTAAAAGGGGCGAGGGGAGCAAAGTCAAAAAGACTCAGTCTACGCTATGATTTTGTCTATTACGTTGCCTGAGACGTCCGTTAGTCGGAAGTTTCTACCTGCGTAGCGATACGTCAGCTGCTCGTGGTTCAAACCCAACAAGTGCAAGATGGTGGCATGCCAGTCGTGAACATGGCACTTGTCCTCGACGGCTTGATAGCCATGCTCGTCTGTCGAGCCATAGCTAAAGCCACCTTTCACACCGCCACCTGCCATCCAGGTCGTGTAGCCCTTGTGGTTGTGATCGCGGCCATCCCCGTTCGGAGCGTCTGGTGTCCGCCCAAACTCACCACCCCAAATCACGAGCGTGTCTTTGAGCAAACCACGTTGCTTGAGGTCGGCCAACAAACCTGCAATGGGCTTGTCTATCTCGCGACAGTTTTCCGGTAATTCCGTCTTCAATCTCTGGTGATGGTCCCAGTTGCCGTGCGTTACCTCCACAAAGCGAACGCCTGACTCGACAAATCGACGGGCCATCAAGCACTGGCGGCCAAAATCATTCGTGTCCTCTTCATTGATTCCATACATTGCTAACGTCTTAGCGGACTCCTTCGAAAGGTCCATTAACTCTGGCAATGTATCCTGCATGCGGAATGCCAGTTCATACGATTCGATAACCCCTTCGACATCCGGCTGCTCGACATCACGTTCTAGCTTCTGTCGATTGAGGCTTTGAATGAGATTGATTTGATTGCGTTGCGATTGCTTGGACTGACGAGGATTGGAGATGTCGGCCAGTTGAGGTCCAGTGGCTCCGCCTCGCATGCCTCCAGGACCACGACCTTGCGGCTTACCAACTTTTGTCCCTTGATAAATTGCAGGCAGGAACGAGCTACCGAAGTTCTGCGCCGAAGCCGCAGGCGGATTGAGTGCGATGAAGCCTGGCATGCTGTCGTTCTCGGTCCCCAAGCCATACAACGTCCAGGCGCCCAACGAAGGTCGAATGAACTGGGCATTCCCGGTATGCATCTGAGTCATGGCCCGTGGATGGGTCGGTTGATCGCAATGCATCGAACGGATCAAAGACAACTCATCGGCATGCTTGCCAAGTTCCGGAAAGAGTTCCGAAATCCACAAACCACTTTTGCCTTGCTGCTTGAATTTCCAAGGAGATGGCATCAATTTGCTGCCTCCGTACTTGCCACCTTTGCCAGCATCGGCTGCTAGCTGAGGTTTGTAGTCAAAGGTGTCAACGTGGGACGGACCACCTTGCATGCACAGGAAAATCACTCGCTTAGCGGACGCTTTGAAATGCGGTGCTTTGGGTGCGAGCGGATTCGCTCCCGACTCTTGGTCGGCGGCAGCGGTGCTGAGCCCGGCAAAGGCCAAGTAGCCGAAACCAGCGGAAGCCGTCTGCAAGAGTTCTCGTCGTGAAATAGCTGGAAGTTCGAATTGCATGATAGGTCCTTAATTGATTAGACGAAACTCTGCTGAGCACAGGAGTGCTTGGCAGAATTGACTCAAGGATTGGAAGAGACGTTGTTCGGCCGGACCAGGTTTTTTTCCATCGTCTGCCTTACGGAAAAATTCGGTTGCTGTTCGTAGCTCCTTTTGCGTCGGAGGTCGACCGTAGACCAACGTGAACGCTTTAGCGATTCGTTCGTTTTGGTTGCTGGAGGAGCGGATCAGTTGTCGTGCCAATGCATCGCTTTGTTCGATGACAAAGGGATTGTTTAGCATGAAGAGCGCTTGATCCGCTGTGTTGGACGCTTCTCGACTTCCGATCACGAGACTTGGCTCAGCGAAGTCGAATACATCGAGGGCTCGAGGCAATGAGTTGCGAGCAATCGGTAGATACACCGATCGAGCGTAGTTGGGAGCATCGAAGTGATTGACGTTCTGATTTCGACCAGCCGCGCGTATGGCGCTCATAACGTCTGGCCGCTCGCCAGGTGCCGTTCCTTTGGCGTTTAACGCTGCCATGTTAAGCCCTGGGGGCAAGGCCGGTCCATTTGGGCCAAGCAAGGTTGTTCCATAGGAGGCAATCATCGATGCCATGGGTCGATTCAAATCGATCTGGCCGCTGATCGCTAAAATCGCATCGCGCATCGCTTCGGCATCCAGTCGACGAGCATTGGCACGTGCGGCATATTTGTTCTCAGGATCCGCGTCAAAGCGAGCTTTGTCGAATGCAGAAGATAGTCGATAGACTCGCGATGTTGCAATGGAGCGAACAATGTGTTTTACAGACCATTTGTGGTCCATGAAATCGACAGCCAAATAGTCGAGCAATGCGGGGTTCGAAGGAGCAGGCCCGGAAGCTCCAAAGTTCTCGGGTTCACTAACGATTGCGTTGCCGATCAGATGTTGCCAAATGCGATTCACCATCACACGACCAGTGAGCGGATTTTCGCGGGAAGCCAACCAGTTGGCAAGTTCGCGACGCCCGCTGGTATTCGGTGGGAGTTGAACCTGTTCCTTGCAAAGCACTTGAACCAAACCGCGTTTGACCTCCTGTGCAGGTTGATCGATTTCGCCTCGGACCAGCAACTTCGCATCTCGAGGCTTGTCGGCGGATTGAACCCCCATGCATAGGGTCAGCGGCTTGCCGTCGCTATCGACAGTATTGATGCGGCTGTTGATCTGCGCGACTATTTGATCCAAGACGGCGATGCTTAAAAAACCGTTTCGCGGTGAGGTGCCTTCCTTGGGTTTGTCGGGTTGACGTTGCGCTCGTCTCGCTTCCGCATACTCTTTCTCGCGTTCCGCCAACTGAGTCTTCAGCGCGGCAAGTTCGGTTTTGGATATTGGTTTGTCGTTTGGATTGGGATCGTTTAGAGGCAAGATGATCAGATTGCTCTCTTGTCGACTGCGTTGGCTGCGTAAGCCCCCGAACATGGTTTCTGTGCTTTGAAAGATACCAGCCAAAGCGTAGTAGTCCGTTTGCGGTATAGGGTCGAATTTGTGATCGTGACAGCGAGCACACGCCACCGAAACGCCAAGAAAAACGCGAGTGGTCGTATCGATTTGTTCGTCGATCAAGTCGGCTTGAAACTGACGTGGGTTGCGTTCGATCAATGTCTTAGGACCTATCGCGAGAAATCCGGTCGCGATCAACTGTTCTGCAAATTGCTTATCGTCTTTGGTTGGGATCAAGTCGCCCGCGACTTGTTCGCGAACGAACTGATCGTAAGGTTTGTCTTTATTGAACGTGTCGATGACGTAATTTCGATATCGCCAAGCGTTAGGGAAAGTCATATCCACTTCTTTGCCAGCCGACTCTGCAAAGCGAGCGACGTCGAGCCAATATCGTCCCCAGCGTTCACCAAATTGTGGGCGATTGAGCAAGTCATCGACGGTTTGTGTGATCGCCGAATCTGGATTGCTCTTCCAGTTTGCAACAAAAGCATCCAATTCCTTTGGACTTGGTGGCAGCCCAATCAAATCGAAGAAAAGTCGGCGAGCGAGCGTTGCTGGTTCAGCGTCGAGGGCAGGCTCTAGTCCATGCTCGTCCCAAGATTGCGCGACGTAGCGATCGATTTCGGTCGCAGCCCACTTGGCATGATTGACTGGCTTGGGCTCCGTTTTCGTTGGCGACTTAAAGGACCAAAACTCTTTGCCTTTCGCGATGTCTTCGGGCGTGACTTTCGTATGGATGACGACGCCTGAATTAACGCGAGGGTCAGGGGCTCCCATTTCGATCCATTTGCGAAAGTCTTCGATGATCGCTTTGGGAAGTGGGTTCTTGGGCGGCATCTTGAAGTCTTGATAATTGATCGCGCTCCAGAGCAGACTCTCCTCTAGATTGCCAGGAACAATCGCAGCTCCCGATTCGCCACCGGCTAATAGTGCATCTTTGTTTTCGACGGAGAGTCCTCCTCGAACTCCTTGGCCTTCCGTCGAGTGGCATCGGTAGCAATGCTCGATCAAGACAGGACGAATCTTGGCCTCGAAGAATTGAACGCTTTCTGTCGAGAGCGGCTGTTCGTCTTGGCTCATCGCCAACGGTCCAAAGAAGGACGTGAGACCAAGAAACGCAATTGTTTTGAGATCAGGTCGGGACATCATCACATTGCTCTAGTTTGTAAAAAAGGGATATGAAGGAAGGGCTTGCGGCTTGTTGATTTCTTCGTTTTCGACTCGTTCCCTGGTTCTGCCTGGGAACGCAATGCATCGGAGGCTCCCGCCTCCTCAGTAAACCGTGTTTTTGAAGCGGCAGGGCGCGAGTCCTCCGGTTTCGCGGCATTTACTCGTCCCTCACGGGACGGCTTGCTGCTATTTGATTTATCCGTTTAACAGTCAGCCGTAGGCGTACTGTCAAATGCATGCGGTACGCCTACGGCTGACCGTTAAACGAAGTCCTTTCACCGGACGGCTTGCGCCGTTCCGCTAACAAAGCGAGGGCGCCCACCTGCGAATCATTACTCAATCGGTCGCTTGGGTTTGACTCCGCCACTGGAATTACCGTCCTTACCGGGTCTTTTCCCCATGGCTTCTTCCATGCGTCCGGCTACCGATGCAAATTCCGCCTTGGTTATGGCCCCATCGCCATCTTTGTCGATCATTTTCAGCTTGTCTTGAAATCGTTCTGGAATTTCGTCACCGGAAAGCTTGCCATCGCCATTCTTGTCTCGCGATTCAAATAGTTTCGCCATCATTTGTCCGTTCATTGGTCCGCCAGGTCCCGCACCAGCCAAACCGCCCGTCATAGCGCTTGGGTCAGGACGCATTTCTTCGGAACTGATGATGCCGTCGCCGTTCTTATCAAGTTGAAGCAGAGTCTTAGAGGCGTTGGCAATTTCCGTTGCTGAAAGAGTACCGTCTTGATCGGTGTCGAGGACCTTTATCAGCGGTAGCATTTGCATCATTCCCATTGGTCCGCCGGGAAATCCGCCAGCTTCCGGTCCGGAACCAGGCCGCTGCATATTGAGGCGGCGAGCCGGCCCTTTTTCCTTGCCATCGTCTTGTCCCAAAGCCATGACTGGGAACGATAAGGCAACTAGGGCTGAAAGCATTTGCATTTTGAGTTTCATAGTAAATCCTCTGTTAGTTTGGAGATTTTCCGGTTGAAAGGTAATTTAGTCACCCTCCCCCTGGGAGGGTCGAGCGAAGCGAGGGGAGGGTGATTAAGCTAGGGTAACTAAGCTGAAGTGATGCAGATAAGGTTGTACCGACGCGGACAACTCGCAATCCACATTCTGTTTGGAAGATTTTTGGAATTGGCCTCGCTAGGAATTTTTTGACCTCGTTCCAGGGCTCCGCCTTGGAACGCACTGCTTTCGAGGCTCCGCCTCGTTAGCCATGGCTTTTTAACTCAGGAGGCAGGGCCTCCGCAGCATTGCGTCCCCAGGCAGTGCCCGAATGGCGTTGAATTAAGCCTGTACTCGTAGCGGAAGTTGTAAAACTTCCTGGAGTTCGAGGCACTTCAGGAACTCTTACGAGATTCCACTACTTGCTAACTCAACGCCATTCGGGCAGAGCCCGGGGACGAGTTCCATAGCGCGAAGTACGCCTTCGGCTGACTGTTAAACGAAATGCAGTTGGGCAAATATGAAATCAACAAGCCGTAAAGCGTCGGGCTGTGAACAATCAGCCACTTCTCCTGTATAATGCATTGATTTTGATTTCTACGAAAACTTGTTTTCCTCGCTTACGCGTCGGGTTACCCCTTATCCTGGTTTGGTGGATGGACAACTCACAAGATACTTCGATTTCGCAGGATCGAGCTCTTCTGGCTCAAGGGGGCGACAAGGCGTTGGCGGATTTACTGGCAATCCACCGCGAGAAACTTGAAAGGATCGTCTCCTTTCGACTATCACCCGTCCTGCGAAGTCGCGTCGATCCGGCGGATGTGCTTCAGGAAGCCTACTTCGAAATCTCTCGAAGGATCAACGAGTTTATCGAAGGTTCTCCGGTTTCATTTTTTGTGTGGGTACGACAAAAAACAATTCAGTCGCTTATCGACATCCATCGCAACCACACTCGAGAAAAACGGGATGCTCATCGCGAATTGCCATTGGCCTCCTCTCCCTATGGTCAAACCACTAGTATTTCTATCGCGAGACTTTTGTTGGACGATATCACGTCTCCCAGCCAAGCAGCGGTACGAGACGAAGAAATGCAGCAACTCCAATCCGCGTTAGAATCCATGAATGAGACAGACCGCGAAGTCATTGCAATGCGTCACTTCGAACATCTAAGCAATCAACAGGTAGCCGAAGTGCTCGACATTTCTCCAACCGCTGCCAGCAATCGCTATGTGCGAGCTGCCGCCAAACTTGCCGAGATTCTAAACCAACACAACGCTAGACGACCAATGCCATGAGCCACTCCCATTCCGAAGAGGATCGGCATCCCGTCGAAGTCATCGCTGAGGAATATTCCACGCGATTGCGAGCTGGAGAAAAGCCAACGATCGAGGAGTATGCCCTTCGCTATCCAGAACACGCAGAACTTCTTCGAACGATACTGCCATCGATCGCCTTGGTCGAGCGTGTCTCAAACGACGACTCCGCTCAACCGAAATCGAGTGCATCCTATTCCGCGTCACCCATTGCAAACGGCCGACCAAGTTCACTGGGCGACTACGAAATCGTTCGCGAAATTGGGCGAGGTGGTATGGGTGTGGTCTACGAAGCGATTCAACGATCCTTAAACCGCCACGTCGCGTTGAAGGTCATCAGCGGCTCGATCTCAGGCAACGCCAAACACAATGCCCGTTTTCGTCGCGAAGCCGAGGCCGCGGCTAGCCTGCACCACACCAATATTGTTCCAATCTACGGCATTGGCGAGGATCAAGGCTTACAGTACTACGCGATGCAGCTTATCGATGGAGTCACCTTGCACGATGTGATCGAGTGCTTGAGAAACGACACAATTGGAACAACGCATAGCGGTGAAGCAGCCCGTCGGATGCTCAGCAAGTCGACGACAGAAACAATTGCTTCGGTCACGAACGCAACCTCAACAACCAACGCATCTGCGCGTGCTGCCTCTCAATTGAACACCGCGCCACGGGAGGCGGAAACCATCGAGCTCATGGCCGCCTCGCCGAATGAACCGACGATGGTTGCACCTGTCGATATTATTCAGGCTCCGATAACTGACTCAGCACAAGGAACGACATCGCAAAGACTAACACGCGAGTATTTTCGCAACGTTGCAAGAACCATTGCGAATGTCGCCAATGCGTTGCATTACGCACACCATCAACGTGTGCTTCATCGCGACATCAAGCCTGCCAATTTGTTGCTCGATCGGGAAGGTACCATTTGGGTCACCGACTTCGGGTTGGCTCGTCGAACCGATTTGGATGCCGAAACGCAAACCGGCGAGATTCTAGGCACACTTCGGTATATGGCACCGGAACAAATCGCCGGCTCTGGAGACTCCCGCGTCGATATCTATAGTTTGGGTTTGACTCTGTTTGAACTGCTTACACTCAAGCCTGCTATCGAGTCCCCCAAGTCGCGACTGCTCGACCCTGAACGCAATTCGATTCTGCGAAGCCCGCGTTCGATCCAGCCCAATATTCCTGCAGACTTGCAAACGATCACGCTCAAGGCTTGCGCGTACGATACCAAAGATCGATATCAACATGCTCGCGAATTGGAGGAAGATTTGCGACGGTTCCTCGAGGATCGCCCGATCTTGGCAAAACGCTCGACTCGAACCGAGTTACTAATGCGTTGGGCGAGACGCAATCCAGCCATCGCAACCTTGGCCGCCGCAACGCTCTCCCTATTGATTTTGATAGCTGGCTTATTGGGTATTTGGAATCGCCAGCAGCAGCGCTCGATTCGCGAGATTGGAACGCAGTTCGAACGCGCTGAGACGAACTTGGCAGAGAAAACGCAGGCGCTCGCGAAGGTGGAACAAGAACAAACGCGGGCCGAAAAGAACCTTAGTCTCGCGTTGAAAGCGTTCGACCAAATCACCAGCAACATAGCCTCGCGAGGCAGCATGATTGCGATGAGCGGCGACTTCGAAGACGAGGAATCTGTCGAATTCGCAAACGCAACTCTCAGTCAAGCCGATGTGGCCCTTCTGGAATCTCTGCTTGAGTTCTTTGGCGCATTCTCAGAGGAAAATGCAAAAGACTTGCGCGTCGAAGCTGCCGTGGGGCAGCAACGCGTTGCTGATATCCAACACAAACTAGGCCAGTTAGACGAAGCAGAAGAATCTTATCAAAAGGCGCTAAGCGCATTTCGGGCCATCTTAGAGCAGAGACCTGATCTTGCGGAATCGGTATTGCCCATGATGGCGATTCATACCGAACGATTGACCATCTTCGCAAAGCGAGGTCAACTGCTGAAGGCCGAGGGTGAATACAAGGAAGCTTTATCTCTTCTCAATCGATCGCCGCAGGTGAAACAAACGGCCGATGGTCGGTTTGCGTTGGCGAAACTCTTGAATTGCATCGGGACATTGCAGACGCGATTTGGTGCGAACGCTCGACAGAGAGGAAACCGCCCGCTTGAAAAACTGCTTGCCGGGCCTGATCTTCCACCGGAAGTCGCGATGCGAATCAAACGCGACGCGGAGTTCAACGCAGAAGCACTAACTTTACTCAAAGGGCTTACCACCGAGTCGCCGGACAACGTCTCGTATCAAGTTGTCTTGGGACGGGCTCTTCGAGATGAGTCTCGCATTGCTCGCGACCAAAGGGATTTTCCACGATCTGACGACGCAATTCGCAAATCGATTGAACTGTTCGAGGCATTATGCAAATCGCATTCAGACTCAGCCGCCTTCAAGTATGAGTTGGCTGACACGCTCAGTCGCAATGTTTCAAGTCGTCCCATCGACAGGCAGCGCTGTGAACGAGCTCGTACGATTTGTGACCAAATCGTCAAGGAGCATCCGCAGGTCCCTGAGTATCAAGCACTTAGAGCCTCTACCCTCTTTAAACTGAGTATGGCCGAGGGGAAGAGCGAACGAGCAGAAGAGTTGATGCAAGAGGCAATCGCAATTCAACGCGAGCTCGCAAACCGCTTCACAGACGTGGCTGTTTACGGCAACGTTTTGCGACTTTCGTTGCTGCGAGTATCCGAAATACAAGAGTATCTGGGCAAATCAGAAAAAGCCAAAGAGACCAAGGAGCTTGCGGAAAAGGAGTTAATTCGCCTAAAGGAGAACATCAAGCTCCCAAAGTCGTTTGGGCCATTTCGGGAAATGCCGCGTGACCGGCCCTTTCTTATGGATAGGCGGAACAAATTGTGATCGACTTGCAGATCGGAAACATCCTCGCAATTTGAATCAAAGTACGCTAGAAAGACACAGCCGAGAAAAGTAGCAGGCACGCTCCGTCGTGCCGTCCGCTGGAGTGAATTGACAATGATTCCTTGTGAACGGCACATGGAATGTGCCTACTACTTTGACTTTTGTCGGATGTGTCTAGACAAGGCTTGTCAACTGAATGAACTCGAAACTCTAGAAAAACATTGGTTTTTTCGTCCAAGAGACTATCCTTTAGTATCCCGATTCCCAACACCCCATTTTCACTCAATGACACTCGAGAACGGCTTAGCGCTAAAGCATGCATCGCATGTCGCATTGCAGAATCATGCCCCTTCGCAGAGATTATCATGATGAAGCGACCTGAGCGTTTGAGCGACAATCGACCCAACCGTTCGCTTTGGTTGGAGTCGCTTGAGTCACGCTTTCTTTTTGACGCTAGCGGAGAATTGGTGGAGGCATCGCCCGCTCCTGCATGGTTTGCCAATTTTGATCAAGTTGCAAACACTTCTTTAAGCCATGAAGTAGCGACGAGTGGAACCCGTCGAGTCCCTTTTGTGGGCCCTCGCGCAAGCGTTCAGTCCGATTGGATCGTGCATCTAAACTCGATGTCAACGATTGAGAATCCGAACAGCCTCGATATAGGAGCTCTATTGAACGAGAACAGCGTCCAGTTTGAACTGATACGCGGGCTCGGTGTCCCAGGGCTTGTGCAAGTGCGTTCCTTTGCAACGACATCTGCCGGGGCTGAGTTCGCATTGACCAACAAAGCGATCGTCAAATCGTTTCAAGCGAATGAAATAATCTCGGGAGAACGCTTCCCAAACGACTCGGACTTTGGGAATCTGGTTGGGCTTCACAACGTCGGCCAGTTCGGAGCCCAACCTGATTCGGATATCGATGCCGTCGAAGCATGGGACCAAACCGTCGGCAGTCCGACCGTTGTCGTGGGGGTTATCGATTCAGGCATCGATGTCACGCACCCCGACCTCTACCTGAATGTCTGGATCAACCAGGGCGAGATTCCGTCGTCCAATCGTGCCGGATTACAAGATACCGATAGCGATGGTCTCATTACATTTTACGACCTAAATTCACCGCTCAACGCGAGTTCGGTTCGCGATTTGAATTCCAATGGTTACATCGACGCAATCGATCTGCTTCAAGACCCGCTATGGTCCGACGGTCTTGATACCGATCACAACGGGTTCATCGATGATTTCTTTGGCTGGAACTTTCGGACAGGCAGCAATGAACCGTTTGCCCCAAACAATCCGTCCGACACACTTGGGCACGGGACCCACGTTGCCGGTACCATTGGTGCCATCGGAAACAATACAATTGGAGTCACAGGCGTCAACTGGAATACATCGTTGATGTCTCTCAAATTCCTCGATCAAAATAATCAAGGAGACACGGCCTCAGCAATCGCCGCAATCAACTATGCGACGATGATGCGAACTCAATACGACACAAACGTCCGGGTCTTGAATAGTAGCTGGGGGCAATCTGGAAGCCCCAATAATTTGCTTCTCAATTCGATACAAGTAGCTGGCAACTTCGGTATTTTACTTGTGGCTGCAGCTGGAAACGGCAACGTATTGGGACAGGGTGTCGACAACGATCGAACTCCTTTTTATCCGGCAAGCTATGATCTCGAAAATATTGTTGCGGTTACTGCGAGCGACAGCAAAGACAGCCTCGCAGCGTTTTCCAACTTTGGTGGTACATCCGTCGATATAGCAGCACCGGGTGTTGGAATACGGAGCACACTGCCCGGCGGACGCTATGGCGAAGCGAACGGTACGAGTATGGCCACCCCTATGGTTTCGGGTACGGCTGCCCTCATTTGGTCTGAGCTGCCTCAGGCAACTGTCGCTGAAGTTCGAAAGGCAATTTTCGACTCAGCTGATTCGACGCCGGAGTTGGCAAGCCTCGTATCGTCAGGCGGAAGACTGAATGCTTCAGGTGCGGTTGCCTCCAAAATCTTTTCCCCAGTTGCAACCGTATTCGCTGTAAGCAATATTTCGTCAGCGGGAAGTGACGTACAAGAAATTACGGTCCAATACTCCGACCGAAACGGATTAAACGCAACCACCATCGGCGACGACGATCTTGTGATCCAACACCAGCGGGGAACGCGTGAAACATTCCACGCCTCGCTTAAAACCGGTTCTGTTCACGTCGCTTCGGACGGACAATCGATACTTGCGACCTATTTGATGACAGCTCCTGGCGGCGTTTGGGATCCGCTGGACTTCGGGACCTACTCAGTCTCGACGGTCGCAGGTTCGGTTCTTTCGCTACGTCAAAATACACCTATTCGCTCACAGACCATAGGGAGCTTTCAGGTCAAGATACTAGACCCCGCCGTTTCCTACGTCGATGTATTCAGAGATTCGCTTGATGGCTCATCGCTTCGCAGTGCCATCGCACTCTCAAACTCCAATCCAACTGTCCAACGAACCATCATTTTGGAAGCGGGACGCTACACCATTGATATCCCGCACCAATCGAATCCAGGTTTCGGGTTCGGAAGTGTGCAACCTCATGAATTTTGCTCATCGAGTCTATCACCTTCCGGTTGGTCGGACTCCACGAATGGCGACTTTGATATACAGGGCAAACTGACGATCGTCGGGGACTCACATGATCTAACGGCAATCGATGGCAAGAACTTAGACCGTGTTTTCAAAGTGCATCAAAACGCATCGCTTACCCTACAACGACTAACCATTGCAGGTGGCGATTCTCCAGTAGAGCAAGGTGGCGGCGGAATCTTGTCCGCCGGGCATGTTGAATTGGATCAAGTGCTTGTGAAAGGCAACCGAGCTCTTGGCTCAACGGCTTCTCCAAATCGAGGCGGCGGAATTGCATTGTGGGGCGGGGACCTAAGTATCTCGGAATCGCAGATTTCCGAAAACCAAAGCGATTTTGGTGGTGGCGTTTTTCTCTGCGGTCAAGCCACCGCGAACACGGACCGAAGCACCATTGACAACAATCGTGGAGGAGGCTTCGTCTCATATTCCACAGCCGATTCGACAATCGAAAACAGTACCGTCTCATCGAACTTCGGCGGCGCCATATTTAGCCGAGCTCGCGATTTCGCGGGCGGCGCAGGAGTGAGTTACTCTCCAACGATCAGCCGTGATGGCAGACAGATCGCTTATCTTTCCAATGCAGCGAATCTAGTCCAAGGTGATACCAATGGGAACTCCGATGTTTTCGTGTATGACATGACGACTCAATACCTGACTCGAGCTAGTGTCTCCTCTACACAACAACAAGCAAATAGGCCAGTCGAAGCCCCTGTGATCAACGGGGACGGCAGCAAGATCGCATTTCTGTCCGCGTCGAGCACATTAGCCGCTGGGGACGATCTGTTTTCCAAAGATGTTTTCTTACGTGATCGATCTGCCAACTCTACAACGCTGGAGAGTAAAACATCCAGTACGAGCCGCGATGCGCGTGGAATTCCTGCGATCAGCGATGACGGAAACACGCTGGTCTTTCAGCAATCCGTAACGGACGATGCCGTTAACTCTTGGGGTGTATTCATTGCGGATCGCATTGCCGGAACTCGCGAACGCATCAATCTCAATCTCGATAACAACACTGCCAATATCGCTTTTTTGAACGCAAGTGGGACTAGTGGCGACGGACGCTACGTCTCAATCGCATCCGGAGTTACGGGGACACCAGACGAGAATTTCCATGATATCTATATTTACGATCGCAACGCGAAAACACTCGAAAAGCCCGACCTTAGATTATCCCAATCCTTTGCCAACGGATCGAACTTCGATCCAATATTGAACTCCGACGGCCGATTCATGGCTTTTGTTTCGGACGACACTGGACTAATCGGCGGAGATACGAACAACGCTGCGGATGTCTTTATCTACGATCGTGATTCTCACTCGGTTGCGCGAGTCAGCCAAACAAAGAATGGCACGCAAGCCAACGGAGCTAGCTCAAGTCCAGCTCTCAATAGCGACAGTAGATTTATTGCATTCAGTTCCGATGCAAGCAATCTCGTTTCAGGCGACAACAATGCTCTATCCGATATTTTCGTCGTAGATAGATCGACTGGTGCTATTGAGCGGATCAGTCTTGCAAGCGATCTGACTGACGCAAACGGTGGTAGTTTTTCTCCATCGATAAGTGGCGACGGACGTTTCGTTGCATTCGAGTCCGAAGCGAACAATCTGGATGCAAGTCCGCTCCAACATCGTACGCCTCCCGGTCCAGCACACCGCCAAGTTTACGTCTTTGATCGAGTGACGCGCACAACGAAATCCATTTCCGATTTCAATCAACCATCAACATTGCAAGTATCGAACTCCACTGTCGTTTTCAATACAGGCGATGAAACGGTTTCAGGCAATGTTGCGACCAAGGATAGCTTGTACGCAGGCAATTTGGTTGGTTTCGATCTCGGCGTTAAAACGGCGTCATTGGGCAACAACGTATTGGCTTCCGCGAGTGCCGCAGGGACACCAAAAAACAGCGATATCATCGAACGGACCCTCGCATTAAACCTCGGAAAGTTCTCAAGCCTCGGGCAACTTCCACCAGGATATCCACTTCTTCAAGGCAACCCTGCCATCGATTCCGCTTCGCCCGCAAGCGACGGCTCTCTAGATCAGTGGAACCGACTGCGGGTCCGAAGTGACATTGGTGCGTTGGAGGCGGTCTCTGCGATCGTGAAAGGGGCCGTCTTCGCGGATTTGAATGCGAACTCTACCAATGATGCGAACGAACAAGGATTGCCAGAACTAACGGTTTTTGTAGACAGCAATGCAGATGGCGTCTTGCAGTCCGATGAACAATCAGTCAAAACGGCTCTGGGCGATGCGAACGTTGCTGACGGTCGCGAACAAGGCAGCTATGTCTTGGATAATCTTGCCCCAGGCAAACAGAACATTCGAGTCCTTGTGCCGAACGAATGGCAAGCGTCTGCCGAACCTATTCAACGAGTTGGCCTCGGAACAGTTCAAGGAAACGGGCCAAGTACACAAGCGTCGACGAGCTCCAGCGGTCGCATCGTTGCGTTTGTTTCGACCGCAAGCAACTTGGTCTCCGGAGATGACGCGAATCCTAGCATCTTCGTCTTTGATCGTGGACAACAAAGCATCGTTCGAGTCCCTATAGGCGGAACGAACCTCAGCGTATTGGGGCTTGTCGGGCAAGAGGAACAGTATGTACTCCTTCGGAATGGGGATTTGCTGTATCTCTTTGACCGAAGGACCTCGTCACTGGAACCCATTAGTGTTTCGAACACGGGCGAGCTTGCAAACGCCCACAGCGATTCGGCCGCTGCTAGCAGCGATGGAGAATGGATCGCATTTTCGTCGTTCGCAAACAACATCGTACCCAATGATACGGATAACTTTGCGGATGTTTTCCTTTACAATCGAACTACACGAAGCGTAGAGAGCATTAGTATCGCCGCGAATGGTGTTCAAGGGAATAACGACAGCGAGGAACCACGAATCAGTAGTGATGGCCGATTTGTCGCATTTGTTTCGGATGCAAGCAATCTGGTAGCGAATGACCGCAATGGACTTGGTGATGCCTTTCTGTACGATCGCGTGACGCGTTCGATCCAGCGGGTTAATGTGTCGAATTCGGGAGCCGAAAGCAACGGCTTTACGTTTCCTCCTGCCATTAGCGGCGACGGTCGATATGTTGCTTTTCAGTCGCTCGCCTCCAATCTCGCTGTGAGCGACACCAATCGCAATAGCGATCTTTTTGTTTATGATCGCACAACAAAAACGACGGAACGACTGAGTATTTCTTTCCCCGCTGGTTCGAGGACAAACGTTTCGCCAAGCTTGAGCGAAGACGGTCAATACGTTGTCTTTGACAGTTTGAATTCCGTCCTAAATCCCTCTGACCCGTCGACCACCAAGAGCATTTTTGTCTTCGATCGTTTCGCCTCGCCCAACACAGTTGGCTCCTCTGCATCACAACTTAGCCTTGTCAGCAAATCCCTTGTGGGCCAAGTCAACAACGGAGATAACCAGCGTGCCAACATCAGTTCCGACGGTCGCTCGATCGTCTTTGAATCCAGGTCAAGCAATCTTGTCGCAAACGATACCAATCAACTGAGCGATATCTTCATTTCGCCCAACCCATTTGAGAACGCAAACAGAGCAATATCGCTGCAGGTTGGCCAGGAATTGAATTCACTCGACATCGGGTTGGTCCCAAACCCAGGTGAGATTCTTGGTACTGTCTTCGAAGATCTGAGCTCAAACGGAGTGTTTGATGAAGGTGAACCTGGGCTGTTAGGCTGGGCCGTTTTCTTAGACTTGAACGCCAATAATCGTCGAGATGTAGGTGAGCCCACAGCAATCAGCCAATCGGACGGCACTTATCGGTTTGGAGAAGTCCCTTCCTTTCGTTCCTATGTCATTGGTCTTGAGGTGCCATCGGGTTGGGATGCAACAACGCTTCCGACAACCTCGAACTCATCGACGGTCTTCCTGCCAGCGGGCGGATCGATCGAACAACGCAACTTTGGATTCATAAGACAGGGGACCACTGGCCAGTTCGAAAACGCGCGAATTGAAGGTAGGGTATTTGCCGACAACAACAACGATGGAATACAACAATCCACCGAATTCGGATCGAGCGGCGTTGAAGTTTACCTGGACCTCAACGGCAACGAGAGCCGCGACTTCGATGAGCCGCGAAACGTTACCGATTCGCTCGGGAATTACTTCTTTGCGAATCTCGGCAGTCGCAGCTATACCGTCCGCACGGTGTTGGCCGAAGGGACAAGCTTGACGTCGCCGTTGGGAAATCGATTTGGCTCGTCGAATCAGAATTTTTCAGCAAACTCAACCGTCTTGTCGAAGCCGCAAGATGTGATCATCGATGACTTTGATGGCAAGAATGGTCCAGACGTCGTCGTCGCGTTGTACTCAGGGAACGCGATCGTCGTCCAATTGAGTGATGGCAATGGCAAGTTCCAATCGCCTCCCGTTCAAGTGAGTGTAACTCCCAACGGACAAGGTCCAACGGCCCTGGCTAGTGGCCAGTTGAACCGGCTGGGCTCGCCCGACCTAGTTGTAGCCAATTCGCTCAACAGTACGGTATCCATTTTCCTCGACTTCAACACATCAGGCTTCACGCAATCGACCGTTGTATCCTTGGGTGCGAGCCCAACGGACATTAAGCTCGCTGACATGGATTCGGATGGCGACATAGATATTCTAGTTGCAACGCAAGTTGGAAGCCAATCCGGTCAGATTCGAATTCTCTTGAACGATGGGAACGGACTGTTCACACTTGGACCTACCATCGGTTCAAGCGGAAAGCGACCGGTATCGCTCGTGACAGGGGACTTTAATCGAGATCGAATTCTAGATATCGCCGTAGCCAACCAAGGTGACTTCGGGCGTGCTAATGACAATGGCAACGTTGCGGTCCTTCTCGGTCGATCTGGCGGTGGATTCGAAGCACCCGCAACTTACATCGTGGGAGCTTCACCGCTCAGCATTGATGTTGGCGATCTCAATGGTGATGGTTTTCAAGATTTGGTTGCGGTAAATTTCTCGGTGAATACGGCTTCGATTTTGCAAGGGAGCGCCAGTGGAGCGTTTGCCGTACTCCAAGATCAACTTTCCGTTGGCCAAGGTCCAGTGCAAGTTTCGTTAGTCGATATCGATAGCGATCAAGACAAAGACATCCTCGTGTCCAATCTTCGTTCCAAATCGATCTCAATCCTTCGCAATCGATACAGCCAAGACATCGTTGAAAACCCAAAAGGGCTGGTTTTTGAACCTTCCGAGAGCTTCGGCGTCGCTGAAATCTCGATCGGTCCTAGGCTGGTCTTTGCAACAGCCGATTTGGATCGATCTGGGACGATGGACATGGCGTTGATCAACAGTGAGACCAATTCGCTGCAGATACTAAGCAATGAGCTGATTGGCGGTGCACACCGAATGCAACTTACCGGCGTCGGTACAACCGGCAATCAAAATTTCGGGATAAGATCGCAAACCCTTAAGCCGCGTTTGGATCCGATATCTGGCCCTGTAGAGACTTTAGAGGACACTGCCTCCGTATCTATTCCGTTAACGGGCATCGCTCGCGGTCGATCCAGCGGACCGCCACTTCGTGTTACGGTAACTAGTTCCAATTCTCTGCTCATACCAAGTCCGGCTGTCAACTATTTAGCTGGTGCCTCAAATGGACGCATCGACTTTGTGCCTGCGAACAATGCGAATGGCGTGTCTTTGCTGAACGTTATTGTGCGTGATGCGGGGGCCGATGGTGTTTTTAATACACTCGATGATGGAACCGTTGAGCAATCGGTATCGGTGATCGTCAAACCAGTCAATGACCCTCCGACAATCCAGTTGAGAGGTAACCAAATAGCCACTCTGGGTAGTAATCTTCGTAGAGTTGCCAATTTTGCATCCGCTTTCGCCGGTGGCGGAGGGAACGACGAATTGTCGCAATCCATAGCCGAGTATCTGGTTAGCAATGATCGAACCGACCTGTTTCTTGTTCAACCCGCCATCGACAACGATGGCAATCTTCGGTTCCAGGCAGGGCTGACCCGGACGGGAATTGCGACCCTAAGTGTCCAAGTTCGAGACAACGGCGGCACTGCCTTTGGCGGCAATGATCGGTCGGTGGTTCAAACGTTCCAAATCACGATCACCGACTTAGCGGATGGTGAAATCGATTTTGGGGACGCTCCATCTGTTGCTCAATCGTTATTTGCTTCCAGTTATCCAACGCAAATCAAGGACAACGGTGCGAGGCACATTATCGGCAGCTTGTACCTAGGCTCCTTCGTCGATGCCGAGTTGGATGGACAACCCACCAAGGATGCGTCGGGCGATGACGGCAACGGCAATGATCTCAACAACGCTGACGAAGATGGAATCGCATTCGCCATTTCTGCGATCGCGTCACCGAATATTCCGACCCTTTCCAGTATCGTCGCATACGCATCGGCAGACGCCAAACTGGATGCGTGGATCGACTTCAATCAAGATGGCGATTGGAACGACAGCGGCGAACAGATCTTGGCAAGCGTATCGGTCGTTTCTGGATCCAACTTAGTTGCCTTTACGATTCCTGCAGGAGCTAGGCCGGGAACGACCTTCAGTCGGTTTCGTCTAAGCTCTGCCGGGGGGCTGACGACAACAGGGCAAGCGGAGGACGGAGAAGTCGAAGACTACCCATTTTCCATTTTGGATAATCAGGTTAGCAACACATTGACGATCGATTCTTCTCAGATCGGAGACCATCAGGTGTCGCTTTCGGATGGACAACTCATTGTCCGATCGGCGAACAAGCCGATATTCAGCGCCCCAGCGAGCAACATCGGCCGACTAAAATTTGCTTCGTCAACAGGTCAATCTATCTACGAAATCCTATCGCCCGGGACGTATCTTTTCGGCACGCTCCGCTATACAGATGTTGGGCGAGACGTCACCATTGCAACTTCGAGTCCGAAAGTCGACTTGGCCAGCATGCCTGTAGGAGCATTGTTTGGTGTGAGAAATATCGAACTCTCCGCCGATGTTCCGCAAGTATTTGTTTTCAATGCATCCAACATTGCGAGTTTGAATTCCGACAAGTTCCTTGGCATAGTTCTTGGAGCTCAAGACACGGTACAGACTGTTTCTCCATGGGCTTTAAACAGCCGACAAATTGAACGAAATGCTTTACGACAGGTGTTTCAGCAAGACGGTTCAACGATCAAGATCAACTCGCCGACATCGTGGCAAAACCCGCTGAATCGATTCGATGCGGATGGGGATGGACGTCTCACTCCCCTGGATGTGCTCGTCATTATCAATCACCTCAATCGATTGGCCGGAAGCAATTCGAATAGCACTCTTCCGGTTTTCGATCCGGCGAACCCGCTGGGCCAATTCTTCGTCGACGTAAACGGAAGCAACTCCTGCGAGCCCTTGGATGTTCTTGAGGTGATCAATCAAATCAATCGAACGGCTTCTGGAAGCGGCGAGGGTGAACAGCGATTCTCGCGTGGCTTTGAGCCATGGACGTGGGGTGCCATCGTGGCTAGCATTCGACTAGGACTCGAGGATGAAGATCGCGATATTGGTCCAGATTCTTTCGCGAGTAGACTTGATCAAGCTTTTTCGAAATTCACTGACGATTGGTTTTCGTAATCCGCAAATTCAAGCTCGACTCGGTGCAAGACGTTTTCAGCTGAGGAGACGTTGCTTTCACTCCATGGCACATCCGGCAGTTGTGCCCCACGGTGTGGCACTCTTGCCGAGAGTGACCTTGCGCTCTCTTCGATCCATTCATTCCTAGCAGCCCGTTGAAAAAAGGATGAAATGCGCTATCCTACCAACATCAATTGGTTTGGTTTCATGGAGGATGTGGTCAATGGCATTGGGGCGTCGCAAAGAACTGCAGCAGGGCGAATTATTTATTGCTGCAAATGTT